>JAFDVS010000100.1:0-10884 GCA_018268935.1 Acidobacteriota bacterium
AGAAAAGGCCTTGACAGATCCGGTTGATTGGAATTATAAACTGCTTAGGCGGGACCGTCTAGCTAGTTTCTGCGAGGCACACATGGCAGCCAATCAAGCGCCGATTCAGATCGCCGGTCGAGACCAACAGCAATCGCGGCTGGACGAAAAGCTCCGTCGTGAACTGGGCGAGCAGGTCCTGGCGGCACTCGCGGATCATCGGTCCGAGGATGTCTGCCTCAACCCGGATGGCAAGGTGTGGGTGAATCGGCAAGGCGATGGCTGGAAGCAGATTGGCGAACTATCCGCCACGCAGGCGCAAGCGGCGATGGGCACGATCGCCACGCAGCGCGGCACGGTCGTCAACTATGACCGGCCGATTCTCGAAACCGAGTTGCCGATTGATGGAAGCCGCTTTGAAGGTCTGCTGCCTCCGGTCGTGCCGAAACCGGCCTTTGCGATTCGGTTGCGGCCCCGACGGATCTTCTCACTGAACGAATACGCGCAGTCCAACATCCTCACCGGAATTGACGATCCACGCAACCGCGCCCGCCGCCGCGAGAACTTCGCCGCGACACTTGAAGGCGTTTCGCACCTCGACATCCTGCGCAAGGCCATCGCCGAGCGCAAGAACATTCTCATCGTCGGCTCCACTGGCAGCGGCAAGACGACGCTCGTGAACGCCTGCCTCGACGCGATTGCGGCAACCCATCCGAATGATCGGGTCATCACCATCGAAGACACCATGGAGTTGCGCTGCCCGGTGGACAACTACGTGGATCTGCGCGCCTTCGCGTCGGTCTCGATGCTTGAATGCCTGCGCGCCTGCATGCGCCTGAAGCCGAAACGGATCATCGTCGGCGAAGTGCGCGGAGCCGAGGCGCACGTGATGCTCAAGGCCTGGAACACCGGCCATCCCGGCGGCGTGGCGACGGTCCACGCGAACGACGCCCTGAGCGGACTCGTGCGCCTCGAAAGCCTCGTCGCCGAGGCGACCGCCGCGCCGCAGCAATCGCTCATCGCTGAGGCCGTCGATCTTGTCGTCTTCATCGACGAAGACGGCGAACTTCCCGCGGGCCGCAAGGTTCGCGAACTGATGGTAGTCACCGGGTTCGACGCCGCCACCGGCAAGTACCTGGTGACGTATGTATAACTCAATCGCAAAGGAGATGCGCTCGATGACAACTCAAGTCTGTACCCTCGACCGTCGCAAGCGGCACGCGATGACGGTCCTGCTTTTCGTATTGCTTGCCGCCCAAGTGGCGCTCGCGGGCGGCGGTGGTGGCGGCGGACTGCCGTGGGAGACGCCGCTCAGCCGCGTGGCCACTTCGCTTACCGGCCCCGTGGCGCTTTCCATCTCGCTGATCGCGCTGATGGTGGCTGGTGGCACGCTCGTGTTCGGCGGCGAGTTGAGCGAGTTCGCGCGCCGGTCGTGTGTGGCCGTGCTGGCGATTGCGTTCTTGGTGCTCGGCGCGGGGTTCATGACTTCGCTCTTCGGTGTCGGCGGCGCGCTGGTGGTTTGAAACGAAGGAGGAACGTGTGCCCTTACCGGAAGTCTTCCAGACCATCCACCAAGTCGGGCGATACGCCTCGATGGTGCTGACGTTCTGGCTGGCGATGATGGCGGCGGCGTTCCTCCTGCTTTGGATCAATCGGAAGAAGGTGTGACATGGAGAAACCGCGCGAAATCGTCATCCATCAATCCTGCAACCGGCCCAACCTCCTGCTGGGCTGTGATCGCGAACTGGTTTTGCTCTGCGGGATGCTCGCGGCCATGCTCATCTTTGCTCTCGTCACCTGGTGGGGGCTCGCCATCGGGATCGCGTTATGGATTCTCGCGGTCGCCGTCCTGTCACGCATGGGCAAGGCCGATCCGCTGATGCGGCTCGTCTATGTGCGCCATGTGAAGTATCGGCCGTTCTACCCAGCAAAGTCCGGAATCGACGCCGCGTCTGTCGGGACGCCAAGGAAGTGGAGGTAGCGTATGGTGATCGAACATCGCCGCAAGGCCGCTGGACTGGCCGACCTACTTCTGTACGACTCGATCATCGACGACGGCGTTCTTCTATTGCAGGACGGGGCGCTGCTCGCCGGATGGTCGTTTCGCGGGCCCGACATGGCGTCCGCCACCCACGCTGAAATGGCGGCCTTGAGCGCGCGCCTGAACTCGATTCTCCGGCTCGGAAGCGGTTGGCTGGTTCAAGTAGATGCCATTCGGTCTGCTTCGCCTGGCTATCCCGACAAAGGCGCATTCCCCGATCCGATCACAAGGCTCATCGATATCGAACGGGAACAGCAGTTCCGCTCGGACCATGCGCACTTCGAAACCGACTACTTCCTCACGCTGACGTATCTGCCGCCAGAGCAAACCGAAGAGAAGATCCGCGGATGGATGTTCGAAGGGCAGCGCGAGTTCAAGTCGAGCGCCGAACGGTCACTCGACTACTTCAAGGGCCGCGTGGCGAGCTTCGAGGACATCTTCAGTTCGCTCTTTCAAGTGCGACGCCTGGGCCGGGTCGAGTCGGTTGACGCTCATGGCTGGCCGATGGCCCATGACGAACTGCTCCGCCTTGTTCACCGCTGCCTAACAACGCTCGACCATCCCATCGCATTGCCAGGTGTTCCGGCGTATCTGAACGACGTTCTCGCCACACAGGACTTTGTCGCAGGCATCTCGCCGCGAATAGGCTCGAAACATGTGCGCGTGGTGGCCCTGGACGGCTTCCCACGATTGAGTTTCCCTGGCATTCTTGGCGCGCTCGACACCTTACCGATCGAGTACCGCTGGCAGACCCGGGCTTTGCTACTTGATCCCGAAGAGGCTCGTGCGCTGCTCGACAAAGAACGCCGCAAGTGGCGCGGCAAGATCCGCGGCTGGAAGGACCAGTTGATGAAAACTGAGACGGGTCCGATCAACCTATACGCGCAAGAAATGGCCACCGACGCCGAGGAGGCGATGGGCGTGGCCGCCTCGGGTGACGTGCATTTCTGCTACTACAACACGTGCGTTCTGGTATTCGACCAAAGAGAGGCCCGATGCGAGGAGAGCGCAGCGCTAGTCGTCAAGACGATGCAGAACCTCGGCTTTGGTTGTCGCCTGGAGACTATCAATGCCGTCGAAGCCTGGCGCGGTAGCCTGCCGGGCGACGGCTATCGTAACGTCCGCCGCGTGATGCTCCACACGCTGAATCTCGCCGACATGATGCCGATCACAGCGGTGTGGGCGGGGATGAAGGAAAACCCGTCGCCGATGATGAAGTCCGGCGGACAACCGGCACCGCCCCTGCTTTATGCCGCGACTTCCGGCGCTACGCCGTTCCGCTTCAATATTCACGTCGGGGACTTGGGACACACGCTCATGATCGGTCCTCCCGGCGCGGGCAAGAGTACGTTTCTTGGGCTCGTCACCGCGCAGTGGTTCCGTTATCCGCACGCCCAGGTGTTTGCTTTCGACAAGGGTTATTCGCTCCTGTGCCTGACCAAAGCGGCCGGTGGCGACTTCTATGACATCGGCGGGGAAAAGACGCAATGGGCGTTCTGCCCGTTGCGAGAAATCGACACGCCTTCGGATGTGGCATGGGCGGTCGATTGGCTCGAAGCGCTCTGCCTGCTGCAAGGCTTCACGGTGACGCCCCGCCATCGCAACGCGATCAGCGAGGCGGTGCTGCTCCTGCAATCCTCACCAACGCGAACCATGACCGAACTCGTCGCCAACGTCCAGGACGAGGGCGTTCGCGAAGCGCTGCAATACTACACGCTCGGCGGACCGATGGGCCATCTGCTCGATGCCCGCGAGGATATGCTCGGCTCGGGGCGATTCCTGACTTTTGAAACCGAGCATCTGCTCAACATGGGCGAGAAGGCTGTCGTCGCTGTCCTGCTGTATCTCTTTAGGCACATCGAGAAGAGGCTCGACGGCTCGCCCACCCTGGTACCGCTCGATGAAGCCTGGGTCTATCTGCGTCACCCGCTCTTTCGGGAGCGGATTCGCGAATGGCTGAAGACGCTGCGCAAGTTCAACGGCGCAGTCGTACTCGCGACGCAGAATCTTTCGGATATCTTCAACTCGCCGATCAAGGATGTCGTCCTCGAATCGTGCCCGACCAAGGTGCTGTTGCCCAACGCGGAAGCGGGCAACCCGTCGTCGAAAGAGTTCTACGAATCGATCGGTCTGAACGAACGCGAGATCGAGATCGTTCAGAACTCGATCCCGAAGCGGCAATACTATGTCGTCTCGTCGATAGGCCGGCGTTTGATTGCGCTCGGTCTGGGCGGAGTCGCCCTTTCGTTCGTCGGCATCTCCAGCCGCGAAGAGCGGCAACTAGCCGAAGACGCAATCGATCAATACGGCGCGACCTGGCCGGTCCAATGGCTCCGCATGCGCGGACTCGACGACTGGGCGGCTTTTCTACAACATGACCTCAATCTGAAAAGGAGACAATCCGCATGAGACTCGCCAGACATACCAAACGCTTGCTGAGCGGCACCGTCGCTTACACGCTCCTGCTCACCAGCCTCACGCCGCCTCCGGCGCAAGCGGGAGTCCTGGGCGGCTTCGCCACGGAATGGACCCAACTCGCGAACAACGTCCAACTCGTTACCACCTACATCCGGCAGGGCGAAGAGTTGCGCCAGAAGATTCTCATGGTGGCCGACATGGCGAAGCAGGCCACCGAGTTGCCGATGCAGATCTTCGGCCCGATCATGGCGGAGATCGCCAACTTGCATTCCGTGGTGCAAAACGGCCGTGCGCTCGCTTATTCGATGGCTAACCTCGACGCCGAATTCCGGAACCGCTTCACCGGCTACGGCTATGCGGGCAATGCTTGGTATCTGAAGTATCGCGACTGGGCGCAGACCTCTCTTGATACATCGCTGGGTGCGCTGAAGGCCGCGAACATTCAGGCCAGCCAGATGACCAGCGAAGAGACGATCCTCCGTCAGTTGCGCACGATGTCTACTTCGAGCGACGGGCGGTTGAAGGCGATTCAGGTCGCGAACCAGATCAACGAGCACATGATCCAGCAGATGATGAAGCTTCGTCAGATCATGCTCGCCGACTTGCAAGGCAAGCAGGCATTCCAAGCCGCGCAGATCCAGAAGGACGCGACGGCCACCGCAGCGACCGAGAAGTTTTTCAACCGCGTGGTGGCTGCGCCGGACCCAAGGAAGTACTAGCCTCATGGGTATGAGGCGCACCCTTACCGTTACAACTGTTGCGCTGGCTCTGCTGGCAGCCGGATGCAACAAAGAACCTGCCAGCGTCATTGTCGAGAAGGTCAAGCGCGATGGAGCGGGAGAGGTCGAAAAGGCTTCGCTCGAATCCATAACGCAATGGGTGAAGAAGAGGGGGACGGCATACGCTGACGAACTCTGGGCGCAATGTGAGCCGCTGAAGAAGGCCGCTGATGCGGCTTGGAACGACAGGGCCGAGGGGCGGGTTTGCACCGCCGCTCTTGTTGTCCGACAGACCAGCTACCGTCCCTTGGGAACTGATCCCCGGAAGTACTAACGAACCAACAGTGAGGGCTTCGTCATGGCGTACCGGGTACGCAACAGGATTCGTGTTGCCATTTGGGCATTCGGCGCGCTGCTCATCTTGCCGGCGACGGCGTTGGCGCAGTACGGTCAAACGCCGGGCGATCTCCTCGACACCTTCCGTGGCCTCAGGCCGAACTGGTTCGCGGCGGCAAGCGGCGCAGCCAATCGTTTGTTCGGCCTGCTCGCGCTCATTGAGTTCGCGTGGACGGCGGTCATTCTGGTGCTGGACAAGGCAGACCTGCAAGGCTGGACCGCAGCACTCATCCGTCGAATGATGTTTGTCGGCGCATTCATGGCGCTTCTGGTGAACGGCCCGGCGTGGATTCCAGCAATCATCGACAGCTTCGCGATTGTTGGCCAGAACGCCGCGGGTATCGGAGGCGTTGGACTTTCTCCTGGTGCCGTATTCATGCGTGGACTGGATGTGGCTGCGGCCCTAGGAGACTCCGCCAGTACAGCGGGTTTCTTCGTCAACCCTGCAAGTGCGTTGGCTTTGGTGTTGGCGGCGGTGCTCACATTCCTTGCCTTCGTCATCGTCTCCGTTCACTTCATCATGGCGCTTGTTGAAAGTTATGTTGTCGTCGGAGCGGGTTTCATCTTCTTGGGCTTCGGCGGTTCGCGATGGACCGCGCCGTACGTGGAACGCTACATCGCTTTGGCCGTCGCGGTGGGAGTGAAGCTGATGGTGCTCTATATGCTCATCGGCGCGGGCATGACCTTGAGCGCCGCGTGGTCGGCCCGAGCTCTGTCGGCTGCTGCGGCGGCTTCGCCGATCATGGAAGCGCTCGACATCATGGGCGGCGCAATCATCTTCAGCATCTTGTGCTGGCAGGCCCCGAAGTTCACCGCGTCACTACTCGGTGGTTCGCCCAACTTCTCCGGCGGCGACATCGCCGCTGTCGGCCTCGCCGGTGCGCAGGCCGGTATCGCCGTCGCAACCCTTGGTGCTGGCGCTGTAAAGCTGCTCGCGGCTCGCAGCGCGGCGGCTGGCGGTGCGATGACGGTCAACCAGGCCGCGAGCATGGGCGCGGGCAGTGCCGGTAGCTCTGGCATGATGGGGAACTCCTCGGTGTCGTCCGCCGCTTCGGGCGGCCAAGCTAGCGGCGCGGCCGGAACTGGTGGCGGTGGCGGCAATAGCGGCAACGGCTCCGGCGGGAAAGGATCTGGTAACGGCGGACCAGCGAATGGCGGCGTTGGCGCGGGTGGCGGAAGCGGGCAACCGAAACCGCCATCGCTCAGCGGAACGGGCGCTCCTGCACCTGCGAGCACCACCAACAACTCGCAGACATCCGCGCAGTCGAGCCAGGGGCAGGCGAACCGGGCCCCGGCCTCCACACAACCAACTCCACCAAGTGGGGCAAACGCGGTTGGTCCGAGCGTCGCCCAGACAACCACCGCGAACCCGGCAAGCCCGAACGCACAAAGCGAACCGGCGCAGGTTTCTCCGCCTCGCTCTGCGCCCGGAGTCGCAACTCCTGTAGAGGCAAAACGACAGTCCGCGCCGCCGCTGGCCGTAGGTTCTGACATTCGCGCATCTTCGACTCTAGAATCTTCAGCCGCTTCCGCCAACGATGCGACCGCCTTCTCTCACGGGGCCATGGACTCGATCAGCAACGTGTCGTCCGGCGTGGGTGCAACCCATGCACCTACCGCCGCAGGATCAGCCGCGGACGCCGCGATGAGTCCGTCAAACGATGCGGCGCTTGGGTCGCCGCAGACTATTCAAAAGCCTCGAACAGTCAGCGAACCGATGACGAGCTCATCGCCGATGACCACTACACCGGACCAGCCGCCAAGCGCTCCGTCGAACGTGGTCTACGGGCACTTCGGCACAAGGCCGCCGGATCAGCCATCACCGCCGGCATTGCCATCCGAGAACGCTTCGCTCGGGAGTCCTCAGACCATCACAAGTCCGCAAACGATCACCTCGCCCATGAAGAACACGAGCACGATGTCGGCGGCACCCGCGCAAACGCCGCAAGGCGATGCAGGCTCTTCGATGGAAAAGATCGCCAACGCCGCCGAGATCGCCGAACAGGCGCTCGACCGTTCCGGGCGTTTCACACAAGGGCTGCGCCAAGCCCTGCCGCCGGATGGCGCGGGCGGTGGCGGACCGGCACAACTCAATCTTCATGGCGGCGAGTAGAGAAGGAGGCATGAGAACGCATGGCAACGACATCACTCTGGAATCCACGGCGAGAACGCAAGGCGTCCCCGAAGCCGGATGAACAAACGAAGGAAAAGGCTGCCGTTCACAATCCGTACCTCGCCGCTCGCAAGGAATGGGATGAGCGTTACGGCGATCTCATCAGCCGCGCCCGCAACTGGCGAGCCGCGTTCTTCGTCACGGCGGCTGTTGCATTCTTGGCCGTCGGCGGCATGATCATCATTTCGAAGCAAGCCCGCATCGTGCCCTACGTTGTGGCGGTGGACAGCCTCGGGCGCACGGTGGCCAGCGGTCCAGCCGAACAGGCCACCATCGCGGATGATCGACTCAAGCGCGCCGCGCTCAACTCCTGGATCGCCGATTGGCGTCTGGTGTCCATGGATGGCATCGCACAGCGCAAAGCCATCGACCGGACGTACGCCATGATTGCCTCCGGCTCGCCAGCGCAAGTCTCGATCAGCGAGTACTTCCGCAAGGACCCACCGCACGAACGGGCGACGAAGCAAACCGTAGATGTCGAAGTGAAGGCGATCTTCCCGTCGTCGGAGAAGACCTACGAAGTCGAGTGGGTTGAGACGACCCGAAGCATGGCCGGAACGGTGATCGGCGAGCCCCAGCGGTGGAAGGGCGCGTTCACGCTCGTGGTGAATCCGCCCACCGACGAAGCGCTGGCCCGCGTCAACCCTCTCGGCATCTACGTTACTCAGGCCAGTTGGAGCCGTGTCTTGTAAAGGAGGACCGTCATGAGACTCTTTCCCTTTCTGTTAGCCGCCGGGATCGCGGCATCGGCGCAGGAGCCAACGCAGGTGCCAGTCAGTCCACCACCGGTGACGGTGCGGAGGCAACCACCGCCCGGTATGCCCGATCCGAAGCAGTATCCGTTCGAACAGATTCTCAACAAGCTGCAAGAAGACGCTCCGGTGAAGGCAGCACCAGCACCCGTTGCCGCCCCGGCGAAGGTGGAAGCCGTCGTCGCGACCGAGCCGCCCAAGGACGTTCCGATTTCGCAATCCGCCGAGGGCGCGCTCGCTTTGGGGAAGAGTTGGATGACCGAAAAGCACGAGCCAGCGCCAGGCAAGGACGGACGCGTTCTCTACACCTTCGGTGCCGGACTGCCCACGATCGTCTGCGCACCGCTTCGGGTCTGCGTTCTCGAACTCGAACCCGGCGAGAAGATCGTCGGCGAGCCGCACATCGGTGACTCGGTTCGTTGGACCATCTCGCCAGCCGCTGCCGGGAAACCCGAGTCGCAGATGATCGTCATCAAGCCTAAACAAGCGGGCCTCGATACAAATCTTCTCGTGCCGACCGACCGCCGCGCCTACTACGTTCGGCTGGTGAGCAAGCCGGAAGACTATCTCGCCCGCGTCGCCTTCGCGTATCCCGACAATGAAGCCGCGCGTTGGCAGCAGCACTTCCGTGAGGAAGAGGAAAAGCAGCGCAAGCAACAGGCGGAAAGCTCCGCCGTCGCGCCCGTCGAGAGTTTGGAGAACCTCTACTTCGACTACCGGATTACGGGCGGCGATGATTACTTGCGCCCAGTGCGAGTGGTGGACGACGGGCGAAAGACTTTTGTTCAAATGCCCGCCGGAGCCACGGTGCGCGAAGCGCCGGTATTGGTAGTGGTCGGCACGAATGGCCCGGAGATGGTGAACTACCGAGTCAAGGGCGACCTCTACATCGTGGACCGTCTGTTCGAGCGCGGCGCACTGATTCTCGGAGTCGGCAAAAAGCAACGCCGCGCTGACATTGTTCGTGGAACCTATCGCGGCAAGGACGCTGGCAAACTGCTCGGCAAGGCCGTGACCGAACAGACGGCAACGCGCGAAGCGGAGCGGAAGTAGGGGGGAGCCATGGCAATCAAGGAGAATGACCTGCACGGCCCCACACACTTGGATCTCGATCCCAAGCCGCCCAACTCCGTGCGCCTGTCGAAACGGGCCGGCATCCTCGCCTTGGCGATACTCGGCATTGTCGGCCTGTTGCTGTTCTACGGAATCGCGACGCGCGGTGATCGCCAGTTCAAGCTCGGGTTCCAGGCGAACGACGGACGGAACGTAACCGCCGCGACCGATGTCGGGAAAACCATCGCGTCGAAAGTCCCGGCGCGCCCCGCGGGCGAGGTTCGCGACCAGTTACCTGTGCCGGAAAAGCCGGAAGATCTGACGGCACCGCCACTCACGTATCGACCAGCGAAACCGGCCGTCGTGACAACCGTCTCTACGAATCCTCCACCGCCACCGACCGTTCAGTATCCGGCATCTTCCGCGCCGCCGCAGCCGTCACTCGAGGAGCGTCGCCGCGAACTCGCCCTACAACGCGAATTGGAGGCCATGGATGCGCCCACTGCCGCGCGGGATGCCGCAAACCGCGGCGGCGGGACAGCGGGCGGATTGCCATCAGCCCAATCCGACATGACCCAGATGACGCAACTCCTGCAAGCCCTACAAGGTCCAGGAAACGCCGCTGCCCGTGCCGGAAACGCCCAAGCCGGTATGCCGCGTATCTCCATTGGCGGTCAGTCGGTCTCCGGCGCGGAGGAGTACAAGCTCCAGAACGCGCAGGACGAGAAGGAGGAATTCCTTGACCGCGCGAAGGCCCGGAACCAGGAGACCTATCTCAACCGTACGCGGGTGAGGGCACTGGGGCGCTATGAGATCAAAGCGGGCTGGGACATCCCGGCCGTTCTCGAACAAGCGCTCAACTCCGACTTGCCCGGCGAGATCAAAGCCCTGGTGCGGGAGAATGTGTTCGATACGGCGACAGGCAAATACCTGTTGATCCCGCAGGGGTCGCGGCTGGTGGGTAACTATTCGTCGCGAATCAGCTACGGCCAAAACGGCATTCAGGTGGTGTGGGACCGCGTCATCTTCCCTGATGGATC
The DNA here is from genome assembly GCA_018268935.1 of Acidobacteriota bacterium. Taxonomy (GTDB): domain Bacteria; phylum Acidobacteriota; class Terriglobia; order Bryobacterales; family Bryobacteraceae; genus CADEFT01. Next base: position 10,572 of record JAFDVS010000100.1, read on the forward strand.
GTCCATCGTCCTCGACGGCATGTCCGGCCAGGATGCCAAGGGCATGGCGGGATTGCGCGATAAGGTCGACAATCACTACGGTCGCCTCTTCGGCATGGGTGCGCTGACCAGCCTCTTCGCTGCCGCCGGCCAGTTGACCGTGAACCGCCGCAACAACGTCTTCAGGTACCCGAGCGCGCAGGAGTTGGCGGGCCAGGCCGCCGCTCAGAACATGGCCCAGATCGGCGCGGAAGCCACCCGGCGCAATCTCTACGTTCAGCCGACGATCAAAGTGGACATCGGCTACCGCTTCAACGTGCGGGTAAACCGGGAC
>JAFDVS010000100.1:10931-102204 GCA_018268935.1 Acidobacteriota bacterium
TCGTACCATCTAGATGGTATGGCAAAGAACCCCAAAGAACGCTTTGTGGCTGTAGTTCCAGCCGGACAAAAGATGGTGGTCCGGCAGAAGCCGGGAGGTGCTGATGTGGAGAACCGCATCCGTCTGGCGTACCGCTTGTTGAACACCCTGGACGACGCGTTGCGCACGTTGATGAAGCGACGGGGTGAACTCAGCGCGTACATGATCGACGCCCTCGAATCGGCCGACTTTCTAAAGATGCCGCTCGTCGACATCACGATGGAAGCGAAGGCCCCCGAAGTAAACATGTTCATGTCCGATGAACTGTACAAGAAGATCCGCGCCGCCGCCGAAAAGCGCGACGTGTCGTTGAACGTGATCGTAAACTCCGCCATGGCCCAATGGCTCTCGAAAAAGGGCTTGGTGGACATTCGTCCCCTGTAGCCAAGCGCCGCGGAGTTGGCCTGCCAGCGGGCACCTTGGCAAGAAAGTGCAAGTGAACAAACGCCGGGACATCCCGATTGGGTTGGCTGCCTCCGGAATCGCGATCTTCGGCTTGATCTCAAGCCTTGCGACGTCCAACCGGCAACACCTGTTCGGGAGTGTGACGTTGGCGGATCAGGAAGCGCTGCTGATTCTCGCCGTCGCCTCCGGCGGACTGACCGTGCTGAAGTGGTGGCTCGCAAGACAAAGACAACGCGATTGAGCGGCGCCTAAGCGCCGCTTTCTTCCTCCGATTCAGCGAGGTAACCACCGCAGTACCGCACCGTGCCTCCCTTAACGAAGCGGTAGCCCATCACTTGGCCGCCCTGGGTGCGCCACTGCTGCTTGGCCTTGATAGCGATCCAATGCGCCATGCGTTCGCGGTTCGGCGCGGAACCCTGGCAGTGACCGTTCTCGCCCCAGAATTCGAATCCGGTAGCGATGGTCCGGCAATTGGGGCAGCGCTCCGCATCGTGGAATCCAAAGTATCCACGAGCCTCCTGGGACTGCCGTTCGCGGCAGCCGTAGACGTGTACGACGGCGTTGACCGTGATTGTGAAGCTGATATCCGGGCGTTTCATTAGGCTTCTTCTCCTTCTGCCTGCCGGCCTTGGCCGGGACACCCAGAAGCAAGCGAGGCCGCTCCCCCAGGGCAAGAGCCGCTTTCTCGGGGGGACCGAAAAGCGAATGCGGTTCGCGCCCGCGAATTTCGGGGGAGCCGAGACCCAGAGGGCCGCGCAAGCGGAAGCAGAGGCTCGCCGTCCCGCCGTGGCGCGGCTAGGCCATCGGCCGTCCAGCGAAGCGGTGCCCGGCCAGGATCGGCGGCTAAGTAGGAAGACGTTCTCGCCCGGATTCTTCGACGACGTTGGACCTTCGCCTCTCACGAGAGAGAACTGACCGCTCGCCAGAGGTTACTCACCACCTTGTTGACGACCTCTGTGAGGCCGGACTGAAACCGCCCTTCAAACGCTTGACCTCAAGGTAAGTCTTGATGCGGTTTCCCAAAAGCCGTCCTTCGCGTCCCGCAGTCAGGCAGGAATACCGCTTGCGCAGTACTGCTAAGAATGGCATACTGGCAGTGAAGGAGCATCTGTGCGTATGCCCACAACTCTGCTTACCGAAAACGATGTAGCTGATCTCCTCAAGGTCAGCTTGGCCTGTTTGCGCCGGTGGAGATTGGAATGTCGAGGTCCGGTCTTCATCAAAGTGGGATCACTCGTCCGCTATCCCGCCGAGGAACTTGAAGCGTGGCTGCGCACGCTGCCAAGAAAAGGCCCCAGCGGTTCTCCGCCGACATCATCCAAGCCGGTCCAGCGAACGGCTTAGAATCCAGCATCGCTCAACGAGCCGATAAGCCATTTGGAGGTACCAGTGTGATCTACAAACGCGGCAAGAATTGGCACATGGACGTGATGGTGAATGGGGAACGCTACCGCGAGGCGTTGCACACCACGGATCGTCGCGAAGCCCTAGCAATCGAGAAGAAGCGTGTCGCGGAATTCCAGCAGGGCAAGACGCACTCCGCGGCGGACCGCGACTTCGCCCGCTCTCCTTTCCATGAAGCCGCGACGGCGTTCGTTGAAGAACGTGTCGGACACGTAGCGCCACGAACGATCCAATTCGAGAAGGAACGCTTGAAGCCTCTTGCCGAATTCTTCGGCAACAAGCACCTGATGAAGATCCGGGCCGAAGATCTGCGGGCTTACCAGCGGCAGCGCCAGCAGAAGGGCCTCTCATCCAAGACGATCAACATGGAGGTCGGAGTCCTTCGCTTGCTCATGAAACGGGCGAAGATTTGGCATTTGGTTGCCGACGAAGTGAAGCTCTTTCCCAAGAACGCTCAAGTCGTCGGCAAAGTCCTCACCTCCGAGGAAAAGGCGCGCCTCTTTCAAGTGGCGAGCAGCAAGCCGGCATGGCTCACTGCCTTCTGTGCTGCGGTGATCGCGGTCTCCACAACTTGCCGTGGCGTCGAACTCAAGAACTTGCGGTGGCGCGACGTGGATGTCTTCAATCAGATTCTGCTCGTTCGTCGAAGCAAGACGGCAGCCGGTCTGCGTTCCATCCCTCTCAATCGTGATGCGGTTCTAGCGTTCGCCAAACTCAAGGAACGGGCCGAGGCGCTCGGTTCCGCCGAAGCGGACCATTTCGTTTTCCCCGCCTGTGAGCGCAACAAGATCGATCCATCGAAGCCTCAGAAAGGCTGGCGCTCCGCTTGGCGGAGCCTCACCAAGGAGGCAGGATTCCCTGGGTTCCGCTTCCACGATCTACGGCATCAGGCCATCACCGAGATGGCCGAGGCAGGAGCGTCCGACGCTACGATCATGGCCGTAGCAGGCCACATCGATCGCGCCATGATGGAGCACTACAGTCACGTCCGGATGGCGGCGAAACGCGATGTTCTCACAAAGCTGGAAAGCGGACTGATGGAGATACCCGTCGCCGAGCACCGGCAAAAGAACGGCGCACCGTCACAACCCAAGAAGCCGCAATGAAGGGGGTTACGTCACAATCTACGTCACAAAGGCCATCCGCGCTGGATGGCCTTCTTTGTAACTCGTTGAATTTTTTGGTCGGGGCGAGAGGATTCGAACCTCCGGCCTCCTGGTCCCGAACCAGGCGCTCTAGCCAGGCTGAGCCACGCCCCGAACATTACTACCTTAGCAACTCCGGGGGTTGGCAATCAACTGTCGTGGCGATGTTCTGGCGAATGGATTCGCCAACCGCACCGATAAGACCGTTGTGAAGTGCAGGTTATTTGCCATTTATGTCGCTGCCGCAGCTCTGGCCGCGGGGCAAGTGGCGGATCCGTTGGCATCGCTATCGTTGGAACAGCTTCTGGCGATCAAGGTCACATCGGTGGCCAAAAAGCAGGAGACGTTGGAGCGGGCGGCGGCGGCGGTGTTCGTCATCACCCAGGAAGACATCCGCCGGTTGGGGGCGACGTCGATACCGGAAGCGCTGCGGCTCGCTCCGGGATTGCACGTGGTGCGGATTAACAGCCGGGCGTGGGCGATTACGGCGCGGGGATTTAACTCCGTATTCGGCAATAAACTGCTGGTGCTGATCGACGGGCGAAGCATTTATTCGCCGATGTTTGCCGGGGTTTGGTGGGACCAGGACGTGATGCTGGATGATGTGGACCGCATTGAGGTGATCCGCGGTCCGGTGGCGGCCATGTGGGGCGCCAATGCGGTCAATGGGGTCATCAATATCATCACGCGGGATACATCGGAGACGGTGGGGAACCTGTTGAGCGTCACCGCGGGCAGCGAAGATCGCAGTATCACACGGTTCCGGCATGGGGCCACTTTTGGGAAGACAGGATCATACCGGGTGTATGGCCAATACTCGCACCGGGCGCTGGAGTCACCGGTCACATATTTCGACGACACCTATTGGGGCACCGTGCAGGGGGGCTTCCGGCTCAGCATGGAACCGCGCGAAGGGCAACATCTGATGCTGCAGGGCGACATCGCCCAGGGTGTTGGCTACGCCTTTGAGCAGAACTCCTATCCCATCTATCTTCCGAATTCGGTGTCTGTGTACAAGGACCGCCGTAGTTTTGGCGGCCTGTTGGGACGGTGGACGAACACGCATCGCTCGGGAGCGCAGACCACGCTACAAGCGTATTACGACGGAGTAAACCGCACGGACAATGGGATCTTCATCGACGTGCAGACGGCGGATGTGGAACTGCAACACCGGCGCAACTTCGGACAGCGCCATGAACTCACGTTCAGTACCGGCTACCGGGGGATTGTGGACCACACGGTGGGGACGGCGGAATCGCGCTTCTATCCCCCGTCGAAATCTTACGGAATCGGGCAGTTGTCGGCGGTGGATTCGATCCCGCTGTGGCGGGGGCGATTCCAGTTCACCTATGGGGCGCGGCTGGAACACAATCCGTTCAGCGGCTGGTCGATTCAGCCGACGGGGCGGGGGCAATGGAGTATATCGCGGTCGCAATCGGTGTGGGGAGCGGTATCGCGGGCGATCCGTGCGCCTTCGCGGATGGAAGGCGGCTTTGAGCGGCTCTATGCGTCTTCGGGGTTCGGCTTCCGAACCGATCATGGGAACACAGCGGAGACGCTGGTGGCCTTTGAAGCGGGCTACAGGGGGAAATTGCGGAAGAACCTGACGGTGGACATTGCGACATTTCGCAATCGCTATGACAACTTGCGGAGCACGGAATATGACGGTGTGGAGATGCGGAGAGGCTCGCCGGTGTACTGGTTCAGCCTACTGAACCTGGCGGAGAGCCGAACGTGGGGAGCCGAAGGGGTCGTGTCCTGGGATGCGCATGCGCGGTGGAGACTCTCGGGTTCCTATACGGGACTGTGGATGAAGAACAGTGTGCACCCGGGTAGCCTGGACGTGCTTTGGGCGGCATCGAGCCGGGCCGGGCCGGTGCATCAGTGGCAGGCGCAATCGTCGCTGCAATTGCGCCGGAATCTGCATTGGAACACGAACCTGTTTTATTACGGGGCGGCACGAATCGACAAGCGGCTGACCATACCGCTGATGCAACTGGCGGGGCAGGTGCACATCGACACACGGGTGGCTTATCGAAGAGAGGCGACCGAGTGGAGCGCGGGAGTGCGCAATGTCACGGGTAACAGTGGGGAGTATTTTGTGGAACCCGGGCCTTCTCCGAGCCCGACGCCGCGCGCCTACTATCTACGTTTCACCTGGTGGTTCTAGCGAATGAAAGCTGTTTCCCGGATGCGGTGTCTGATCCTGGTGGCTCTGGCCACCGGGCAGAGCGCTGTGGGAGCTGAGCCAGGCACACCGGACGAGGTACGGGTGAAGGCGGCGGTGGTGCTGCAACTGGCGCGATTTGTGGAGTGGCCGGCGGAGATGGCTGGGGCGCCGCAATTCACCATCTGTGTGGCGGGCAAGGATCCGTGGGTGGAGCCGCTCGAGAAGGTGACACGGGCCCAGACGGTGGGCGGCAAGCCAATTGCGGTACGGCGCATCAGCAAGCCGGAAGATGTGGTGGGGTGCTTTGTGGCCATACTCGGCCCGCCCGCAAAGACGGCTTTGCGAGGGCCGTTGGGACGGACGCCCACGCTCACGATTGGCGATGAGGAAGGCTTTATCAACGCGGGGGGCATGGTGGGGCTGGAGGTGGAAAACGGGCGTGTGGCGTTTGCCGTATCGCCGAAGAATGCACGGCGGCTGGGGATCCGGTTCAGTTCGAAGCTGATCCGGCTGGCGCGAATTCCGGAGCGGGAGGAGTAGCCATGCTCTGGAGTTGGTTCGGCCGTCGATCGATTCAAACCAAGCTCTCGCTGCTGTTCGTGACCACGACGATGCTGACGTTGGTGCTCTCCGGGCTGGGCGGCTTTTTTTACGAGTATCAGATTGCGCGGGCGGCAATCGTCGAGGATCTGGCGGCGGTGGCAGACAGCATTGGGTCGAACAGCACGGCGGCGATCAGCTTCGAGGATCGGAATACAGCGGCGGAGAATCTGCGGGCGCTGGCGCAGGACAAGCGGGTGCAGTGGGCGGTGCTGGCGGACGCCAACTGGCGCCCGCTGGCGCGCTATCCGGACTCGGCGGCGGGCTTGCCGGCAACGACACCGAGGGGAGCGGGTTACCGATTTGAAGAAGACCATTTGGAGATTGTGCGCCAGGTGCAACTGGAAGGGCAGCCGATCGGGTGGGTGTATCTGTCGGTGAGCCTGAAGCAGATGAAGTCGCGGCTGAAGGACTACCTGATCATGATGGGCTTCGTGTTCTGGGTGAGCATTGCGGTGGGGCTGCTGCTGACGCTGCGGCTGCAGCGGATTATCTCAGAGCCCGTTCTGCACCTGGAATCGATCGCGCGCGAGGTTTCCGATCGCGGGGCCTATGAGTTGCGGGCGCGGCCGGGTTCCGAAGATGAAATCGGACGGCTCACCGAATGCTTCAACCACATGCTGGAGCAGATTGAAGACAGCCACGCGCGATTGCGAATGCACCAGGAACAACTGGAGGCGCAGGTGGCCGACCGGACGGCGGAATTGCTGAACGCCAAGGAGCGGGCTGAGGACGCGGCGCGGCTGAAGAGCGAATTTCTGGCCAACATGAGCCACGAGNNCGCACGCCGATGAACGGCATCCTGGGAATGACGCACCTGGCACTGGCCACGGGATCGGCGGGCGATCAGCACGAGTATGTGAAATCGGCACACGAGGCGGCGGAGAGCCTGCTGGTGCTGTTGAACGACATTCTCGATTTCAGCAAGATCGAAGCGGGGAAGCTGACGCTGGAGGAAATTCCCTTTTCACCGGAGCAGGTGCTGCTGCAAGCGTTGGAGACGTTCTCGCTGGTGGCGCGGGAGAAAGACCTGATTCTGGAGCATGAGATCGGCGAAGATCTTCCGTTGCGCGTGCTGGGGGATCCGGGGCGGCTGCAGCAGATATTCCGCAACCTGATATCGAATGCACTGAAGTTCACGTCGAGGGGATCGGTGAAGGTTTCGGCGAGTCTGCTGGGGGCGGTGGGGGGAGCGGTGGAACTGGAATTTGCGGTGAAGGATTCAGGGATCGGGATTGCGCCAGCCAAGCAGAAGGAGATTTTCGATTCGTTCACGCAAGCCGACGGTTCGATCACGCGCCGCTATGGAGGCAGCGGACTGGGGCTGGCGATATCGAGGCAACTGGTGCAATTGATGGACGGACAGATCTGGGTGGAGAGCGAACTGGACCATGGGAGCACGTTCTACTTTCGCCTGCAATTCGGGGAGGCGAAGTGGACGCCATGCCCGAAGGACGGGTTGCTGCGCGGAAAACGGATCCGCATCGCTCTGGAGGATGGCGATCTTGCGGCCCACTATGGCCGGCATTTGGCGCTGGTAGGAATGGAAGTCGCTTCGAACGGACAGGCACTGAGCGGGCCGGTGGATATTCTGCTTGCCGATAGCGCCAGTGCGGCGCGCTTGGGGATGCGGGCGACGGGGGCGGCCGTTCTTGTGTTGCGGACTTCGGCTGAAGCGGCACCGGCATCCGAGCGGTCTTTGACGCTGCCCGCAAGCCGCGACGAACTGCGCGGCGCACTGGCGGATCTGGTGGCGTCGATGGTGGCGCCCGGGGGCGCAACGGGCGAGCGCCAGGCCACGGCGGAGGCAGTGGCACTGCGTGTGCTGGTGGCGGAAGACAACCTGGTGAATCAGAAGGTGGCGCGTGCGCTGCTGGAACGGTTGGGACATTCCGTCACGGTGGTTCCCACAGGGCGCGAAGCTGTGGAACAGCATCGGACCAATCCGCCGGACATGATTTTCATGGACGTGCAGATGCCGGAGATGGACGGACTCACGGCCACCATGGCGATTCGCGCGCGGGAAGCAGGGATGCCGGTGGTGGCGCATGTGCCGATTGTGGCAATGACGGCCAACGCGATGAAGGGCGACCGTGAAAAATGCCTGCAGGCCGGCATGGACGATTACCTCAACAAGCCGTTCCATCCGGAGGAACTGAAAGCGGTGATCGCCCGGGTAAGGCATCTACGCGAAGTATCGGTGTAGGTGGCGGCCGTTTACAGCTTGGAGGCGACCACGGCGTAGTCCAAGCCGCCAAAGAATACCTTGCGGAATTCGAGGGGAAGAGCCGCTACGGAAGGCATGGTTTCTTCGGCCGGATTGAGGTAGTCCACCTTGATGCCGCCGAAGCCCGCTTCTTCGAGGAAGAACACAAGCAAATGCGCGGGGATGGGGCGCTGGTGCGTGGGGTCGAGATAGAAGTGCGAGGCGAAGATGGCGAGGCATTCCGGATTCGGTGTCTCGAGCACGATCTTTCCTCTGGGGCGCAACGCAGCGGCAGCGAGGCTGAGGAATTCGGGCAAACGGTCGGGAGGCAGGTGCTCCACCACCTGGGCGCAGAAGATGCCATCGAGCGAGGATTCGTCCAGTTCACCGAGGTAGTGAAACAGGTCCGCCTGCTCGGCGTAGAGGCCTTTGGAGCGGCAGATGGAAACCAGTTCGGCATTGGAATCGATGCCTTTGACGAGCAGGCCTTCGTCGCGCAGGAGTTCGAGGAATTCCCCGCGGCCACAGCCTATGTCGAGCACTTCGCTGCACCCTTTGAAGACGGGAAGATAGCGGCGCTGCTGGGCGCGCACGTAGTCTTCGTTGCCGCGAAACCGATCGGAGAAGCGGAGGTAGTCGATGGGCGGCTCATCGAAGCGGATGGATTGCTGACCGGGGAGTGGTTGCGGAGCGGCGCCGGGGAGAGGCGTGGTCTGCACACGCTGGCGGAGGGTGCGGAGTTCGTTGTGAATCACCTTCTCCACCTGAAGCCGCGCTTTTTCCATTTCACCCCAGAGGCGTTCCTGGATATCGAGGCGTGCCTGATCGAGGGCCACTGTGAAGTCGCGATGCTGGGAAGCGGCGAGATCGCGGAAGTTGGATTCCATCAGGGTGGCGCGGTGCTGGAAGGCGGTCTGCAGATCGGCGACGGAGCGCAGGAATTGGATTTCGTTGACGGAGAGCTTGTGTTCCCAGTGCTGGCGCCACTCGGACCAGTGGAGGCGGATGTCTTTGAGTTCGCGGGCTTCGGAGGTCAACTGCGAGGAAGCTTCGGCGAGGCGGGCGGAATCGGCGCGCAGTTCGGTGCGCAGGTCTTCGAAGCGCCGGTCGATTTGGGCGGCGAGGGTGGTGATGGCCTGGTTCGACTGGTTGACGGATTCGATGAGCGCCTGGATGCAATCGAGGGATGTTCGGTTGAATTCGACCTGCTCGCGGAGCAGCCAGTTCAGTGAGCGGGCGACGCTGCGTTTGAAGGCCTGAATGAGGTTGTTGAGGAAGCCCGGAGGGCGCGGATTGACGGTGCCGATGGCGCCGGCTTTGGCCTCGGCACGATCGCGGGCGTGGACGGCGGGCATGAGGTCCGCGAGGGGGATGCGCTCATTGCCCGCGGTATGGAGCGGGTAGCGGGCGCGGACGCGTTCCTGCACCTCGCGGATGACGGCTTCGATCTCAAGTTGTTTCGATTCGTCAGCGGCCACGCTTGCGGCTCCAGGAAGCGGTGATCTTGGAGAAGATGCCGCCGCGGGGGGCGAACTCGCCGTCCACGGTGGCGCGGACGGGCTTCGCGTATTTCACAATGTCTTCGAGGAAGCGATTGACGATGTTCTCCTGAAAGATGCCGAGATTGCGGAAGGCGAGCGAGTACATCTTCAGGGATTTGAGCTCGAGGCAATGCTTGTCCGGAACATAGCGGATGATTAATGTTCCGGAGTCGGGGAGCCCGGTTTTTGGGCAAACGGAGGTGAACTCGGGAATTTCGATTTCGATCTCGTAGCCGGAGTGGGGGTACTGATTGGGCCAGGTCTCAATTTCGGGAAGCGGCGCATCGACTCCGGATGCGGCGTGCTCGTCGGTATAGGCAGGTTTCTTTTTCATTCCGTTATCAGGTTTCGGGCGAGTAGTTCGAGGAACAGGCCGACATCGGTGACCACGCCGACGCATTGGCCGGAGCCGCGGTCGCCGACCTTGGTGACGACGGCCGGGTTGATGTCGACACAAACGATTTTGACCCATCCGGGCGACATGTTGCCGACGGCGATGGAATGGAGCATGGAGCTGAGGCAGAGGACGACGCCGGCGCCCTGGAGTTGTTGCGAATAGGCATCCTGGGCGGCATTCATGTCGGTGATGGTGTCTGGCAGCGGGCCATCGTCGCGAAGGCTTCCGGCGAGGACAAAGGGAATGCCGCTGCGGACGCATTCATACATCACACCGGAGGTGAGCGTTCCGTTGGCCACGGCCTGCTTGATGCCACCGGCGTGATAAATGGCGTTAATAGCGCGCATGTGGTTGCGGTGGCCGTGTTCTTCCAGGCGGCCGTCGGCGGTGCGAACGCCGAGTGAGGTGCCGAGCAGGGCGGACTCGATGTCGTGAACGCCAAGGGCATTGCCGGCGAGCAGGGCGTTGACCCAGCCGCCGCGAATGAGCCTGGTGAGATGAGGCGCGCCGCCGGTGTGGATGACGACAGGCCCGGCGACAGCGACAGTCTTCTGGCCGGCGGCTCTGGCCTGGCGCATGAGTGCAGCCGTCTGGCGCACGGCGGTTTCCACCTGACGTTCGGAGGAAATCTCGCTGGACATGAAGGCGAACTGGAGGCGATCGCGTTCCTTGGATTCGGGGATGACGCGAATGCCGCGCATGCCTACCACAACCTGGTCGCCTTTCTTCAGTTCACGGAGTTTGCGGCATACGGCGTTGCCGTTTTCAAAGACGATGGTGGCGTCCATACGCTGTTTGTGGACTTCAAACCAGACGCCATCGTGGCGCACCATGGTGCGGTGGTTGGTGGTGGAATAGAACTCGTGCGGCGCACAGCAATCGCGGTCGACAGGGACCAGGTCGGCATCGCCGCCATCGGCGGGAATGCAGCCGAGGCCGATCAACTGGGCCAGCATTTTCTGCATGCGCTCCGGACTGGGTGCTTCGATTTTCAGGCGGAGGCGGGAAGGGTCGCTATTGGTGCGGCCGATGTGGAAGTGCTGCACTTCGAAGCGGCCTTCGTGCTCGACAACGGAGTCGAAGATCTGCTCCATGATATGAGAATCAATCAGGTGGCCTTCGGCTTCCACGACCTCCTGGAAGGGCATTGCAATGGAATTCGAACTCATGAGGGTGCTTCCTTCTTAGGATACCTTGCGCTCAGCCATGCAAGCTGCGCTAGACTGTTCAGATCTCAAACATGCAGCATCGTGTACTGGTCGTCGATGACGAGCCGGACCTGGAGCTCCTTATTACGCAGAAGTTCCGCAAGCGGATTCGCGCGGGGGAACTTGCGTTTTCTTTCGCCCGCCATGGCGAGGATGCGCTGACGCAACTGGGGGAGAACTCCGGGCTCATTGATGTCGTGTTGTCCGACATCAACATGCCGGTGATGGATGGGCTCACGTTGCTGGGGAAGATCCGCGAGCGATTTCCACTGCCGCGCACAGTAATTGTGTCGGCATACGGCGACATGCCGAATATCCGCACGGCGCTCAATCGAGGCGCGTTCGATTTTCTCACCAAGCCGATTGATTTTCAGGATCTGGAGATCACGCTGGACAAAGCGCTGGGCGAGGCGCGGGCGCGGCGGCAGGCGGCAACTGGAGCCGGGCGACACGGTGCTGCTGTTTACGGACGGCATCACGGAATCGATGACGGCGGCGCAGGATCAGTTCGGCGATGAGAGGCTGATTGCGCTGTTAGAGCAACTGGCGCCGCAAACTCCGGCAGAAGGAATCAGCAACGCGTTGATGACAGCGGCACGCGAGTTCGCCTCGGGCGCACCGGCATCCGACGATATGACCGTGCTGGCCGTTCGCTACCGGGGCGCGCACTAACAAGGACTGCGGATGAAATCAACCCTCCTCTTACTGGCACTCGCCACCATCCCTTTGTGGGCGCAGACGGCAGCGACGCCTTCCGGGCAGAAGCTGAGCAAACCGGGCGTTCCGTTTCTCACCTGGTACGGACCGGAGACTTACAACGGGGCGACGCAGATCTGGTCGATCGCGGAAGACACGCGCGGCGTCATCTACGTTGGCCATCAAGGCGTTCTGGAATACGACGGGACTACGTTCCGCAATATTCCCACGCCGCACAACTCCAGCGCGCGGTCGCTGGTGCTGGGGCCGCAAGGCCGAATTTATGTAGGTGAGACGGGTGACTTCGGATACCTGCAGCCTGACAGCAATGGGAAGATGCACTATCAGTCTCTAGTGCCCTTCGTGCCCAAAGAGGAGCACGAATTTCAGAACATCGCTGACATTCATATTGCGGCGGAAGGCATCTATTTTCGTGCCCGGGAACGGCTGTTTCTGCTCACTCCCGAGGGGAAGGGGTGGCGTTCGAGGTCGTGGAAGCCACGGCTGAGTTTCGGCAGGTCGTACTACATTAACGGCATCCTTTACCTCAATGAAACCCTGTCCGGGTTGAATCGGATGGATAAGGATCAACTGGTTCCTGTGAGCTTTGCCGGGTTGGACTGGAAGAAAGCGGAGGACCGGCCGGCAGTTCTACTTTCCTGGAACCGCGATTCCAAGGAAATGCTGCTCGCCACCAATGATGCCCGGCTGTTTATCGTTGCTGGGGAGCAGATGAGGGCACTACCGAATCAAGCGCAGGGCCTGATCGGCCTAAACAACATCAGCGCGGGTAGCATTCTGCCGGACGGATCCATTGGCATCGGGATTCGACGGGGAGGATTCCTCATACTGGAACGAGACGGAAGTATCCGGCATCTGCTTGGGCGCGCCGAAGGAATTCCGTCCGATGGGGTCCTTTGCATTTACAGCGACCGGCGGGGCAACGTGTGGCTGGGGTTGCAGAACGGGATCGCGAGGATTGAAATGAGTTCTCCGTTGTCTGAATATTCGGCAGCGAGCGGGATGTCGGCCTCTGTGAATCATATTCAACGCCAGGACGGCATTCTGTATGTGGGGACAATGGCAGGGTTACGGCGGCTTACCGCGAAGGCCACGTTTGATGTGGTGGAAGGTTCACAGACGCATTCGGTGTTCGGTATGCTGAGCCGCCCGGGCGGGTTGCTGGCAGCGGCCTCCAACAACGGGCTGTACGAGATCACCGCCGGGAAGTATCGCGAGATTATTCCGCGACAAACTGGCGTTAACCACATGGCTCTGGTGCCTTCCCTGACGGATCCGAAGCGGATCTGGGTGGGAAACCTGAATAGCCTTTCCGCGATCCGTGAAGAGGCGCCCGGCCGGTGGGTGTTGGAAGAGACGTTGACCGATGCCCCGGAAATTCGGAGTCTCCTGGAAGCGAAGCCAGGTGAAATCTGGCTTGGGACGCAGTCGCGCGGGGTGCTTCGGGTGCGACTCAACGGGAACTCGCTGAAGAACCCCAAGGTGGACCGTTATCTGCAGGGCAGTGGGCTGCCCTCGGATGGAGGGGTAAGCGTGCACCGCGCGGGCGACCATATTCTATTCGCGGCAATCGAAGGTGTTCGCGAGTTTGACCCTGTCAAGGAGCGGTTTGTGGAATCGAAGATTTTCGGCGCCGTGCCCACGGGGGGATCGTCCGAGGAGTATACGGTGGTCGCCAATCGCAACGGCGATCTGTGGGTGAACTTCGGAGTACACCCGGTCTTCTTCGCCAAACAACCGGACGGCTCTTACAAGGCGGATTATGACCGTATCCGGCGCATTCCGGCGGGGCGCATCTCCTGGATGTTTATGGACGATGACGACATTCTCTGGCTGGGCGGCCAGGACCGTCTGTACCGCTTCGACCCATCGCGCGAGCAACGCAACAAGGTTCCCTTCCCCGCCCTGATCCGACGTGTCATTTCCGGCGAACAGCAGAAATCGACGCTGTACAACGGGGGTGGAGGTGAGGCGCTGCAACAACCGGCCGGCATCGCCTATCGGGACAATGCGGTGCGTTTCGAGTTCGCGGCGGCGCACTTTGTGGAGCCGGCAAAGAATCAGTTCCGCACGATGCTGGATGGGTTCGACAGCGATTGGTCGGCATGGTCCACGGAATCGCGCCGCGACTACACCAATCTTCCTCCGGGGCAATACACGTTCCGCGTCAAAGCGAGGAGTTCGCTGATGGAAGAGAGTGCCCAGGACGGTGAGTATCGTTTTGAGATTCTGCCGCCGTGGTATCGCACCTGGGCGGCCTACGCTGTGTACGTTCTGCTGCTGGTGGCTGCGGCGTTTGCCGCAGATCGTCTCATGCGCCGCCGCCTCATCGCCAAGGAACGCGCCGCTTCCGAGGCACGGATGATCCAGTCTGAGCTGGAGCGCAAACGCAATGTCGAGCTGTTGAGCGAGATTGGCAAGGAGCTCACGGCTTCGCTCGACATCGACACCATCTTTCACAAGCTGTATGAGAACGTGAATCAGTTGATGGATGCATCGGTGTTTGGCGTCGGACTCTACCACCCGGAAGAGAATTCCATCGAGTACCGCCTGGCCTATGAGAACGGCAAGCGTTACGAGCCCTATCGCCGCGATGCCCAGGACAAGAATCAATTCCCGGTGTGGTGCATCGACAATCGCAAGCCCGTCTTCATCAATGATGTGGCCGCGGAGTATTCGCGCTATATCCCGATGTACGAGGATAAGGGCCGGCAACTGGAGGACGGAACGGCGTCACAGCCGCCACAATCGCTGATCTACCTGCCGCTGGTGGCCAAGGAGAGAGTGCTCGGTATTATCACCGTGCAGAGCTTCCGCAAGGGCGCCTATAGCGACTATCAGTTGAACCTTCTGGAGAACCTTGCTGCGTACACGTCCATCGCATTGGACAATGCGGACGCCTACGACAGCCTGAAGTCCGCACAAGAGAAGCTGGTGGTGCAGGAGAAGCTGGCATCGCTGGGGGCGCTGACCGCGGGTATCGCGCATGAGATCAAGAACCCGCTGAACTTCGTCAACAACTTTGCGGATCTTTCCGGTGAGCTGATGACTGAGTTGCGCGAAGAGCTGGAGAAGTACAAGGACCGTATTCCCGCTGATGAGTTCGAGAATCTGGAGGGCCTCATCCGCGACCTTTCGGGCAATGCGAAGAAGATCAATGAACATGGCCGGCGGGCCGATGGGATTGTGAAGAGCATGCTGCTGCATTCGCGAGGCCAGGCGGGCGAGCGGCAGGCCACGGATCTGAACGCGATGCTGGAAGAATACGTGAATCTCGCTTATCACGGGATGCGGGCGCAGGATTCATCGTTCAACGTGACTATCGTGCGCGAACTCGCGCCCGACATCGGCAAGATTGACGCCGTGCCGCAGGATCTGAGCCGCGTGTTTCTGAACATCCTGAACAACGCCTGCTATGCGGCGAATGACAAGGCGAAGAAGGCCGCGCCTGGGTTCGCGCCCACGCTGACGGTTCGGACGGTGAATCTGGGCGAGTGGGTGGAGGTGCGTATCCGGGATAACGGACAGGGCATTCCGCAGGAGATCCGCGACCGGATCTTCCATCCGTTCTTCACCACGAAACCGACGGGCCAGGGCACTGGGTTAGGGTTATCGATCAGCCACGACATCGTGGTGATTGAGCACGGCGGGCAACTGGAAGTGGAAACAGAAGCGGGCGAGTTCACGGAGTTCATAGTGCGTTTGCCACGGCAAGGGAGGAAAGCTGCTTGAAGGTAATGGTGGTGGATGATGAAGCCGATGTGCGGCTTCTGTTCGAACAGCGTTTCCGCAAGGAGATCCGCGCGGGACTGATTGAGTTCTACTTTGCCCTTTCGGCCGCGGACGCGTTGACGTTCCTGGAGAGCCATGAAGAGGATGTGCTGATCCTCTCCGACATCAACATGCCTGGCGTAAGCGGGCTGGATCTGTTGAAAGAAGTGAAGGCAAAGTACCGGCACCTGAAAGTGTTCATGATCACGGCCTACGGAAACGCCGAGTATCAGCGCACAGCGGTGGAGTACGGATGCGACGATTACCTCACCAAACCGATTGACTTCGCTTTGTTGAAATCGAAGTTGCTGGGTTGAGCGCGCCGTCACAAATTTGAATTCGCCTCCGAAACTCCGTGGCAGATATATGATATGATGCCGCGAAGTCCATAGGAGGACCTCATGCTACCACGTGCGATTCAGGCGTCGCTTTTCGTAGCGTTCGCCATCCTGCTTCCCGCGCAGGAGTACCGCGGCCGTATCCAAGGATCGGTCACAGACACCACCGAAGCAGCTGTGGCCGGGGCCACGGTGACATTACATAATGTCGAGACCGGTGTGAACTCGACCAGGCAAACGAATGATCAAGGGAGATACCTTTTTGATCTTGTTTTGCCAGGAACCTATTCTGTTACAGTTCAATTACAAGGCTTTCAGCGGTTTGTTCAGGAGAAAGTGCTGTTGTTGTCGCGCGGCGATATCACAGTGGACGCAGTTTTGCGGCCCGGCGACGTGCGCGAGGCGGTGACAGTATCCGATGCGGCGGCGCAGGTGCAGTTCAACACGAGCAAGCTGGAAACGACTGTTGACACGGCATTGGTTTCGAACCTGCCGCAGATGTCGCGCAACCCGCTGCTGCTGGCGAGGCTGGATCCGGCTGTGGTGCAGCAGGACACGGCACGTGAAGTGGAGCCGTACTTCACGTGGTCCGGCAACCGTCAGGAAGTGGGCGGCGGGCGCAACTATTCAAACGATCTGCAAGTGGACGGTAGTCCCATCGGGATCGGGTATAAGACGAGCTACATGCCGTCGCCGGATTCGGTGCAGGAAGTTGCGGTGCAGCAGAACGCGGTGGATGCGGAATACGGGCACTCGGCTGGTTCGGCCATCACGCTCACGATGAAGGCGGGAACGAATGCCTGGCATGGCAATACGTTCTATCAGGGCCAGTATCCATGGGCGAATGCGTTTGAGAATCGCGTCTTCCGCACCATCAATCTGGGCCGCACGCACATGTGGGGCGGAACGCTGGGGAATCCCATCATCAAGAATCGGCTGTTCAACTTCTTTGCTTATGAGCAGTGGCGCAAGACCGATCCCAACGATTTCATCAACACGGTGCCGAATGACCTGGAACGCTCCGGTAACTTCTCTCAGTCGCTAAACGCAGCGGGTGGACTGCGCACGGTGTACGATCCGTTCACTACGGAGACATCGGCGGACGGGCGCACGATCACGCGGACACCGTTCCCGGGGAACATCATTCCCCAATCGCAGCAGGATCCGATTGCGCGGCAGTATATCGGCGGGTTGTGGAAATCGAACAGGGCGGGACAGGGCCCGTACAACATCAACAACTATTACGTGCCGCTGCCGGTGCGCTATGACTACCACAACATCTCCAATCGCACGGACTTCGTGTTTAGCGAAAGGCTGCGTTTCTATGGGCGCTACAGCAAGCTCTGGACGCCGGTGACGACATCGAATCCGACGGGGTCTGAGTATTTCGTGAACGACCGGGGCAGCCAGCGCGATGCGACCAACATCTCGGGCGACGCGGTGTGGACGGCCACTGCAACGACGGTGGTGAACATCAACGCCACGTATCACAACTTTGTGGATGCTTCGCGGTACGCCTCGACTTGTCAGGGCTGCTGGGCGAAGTACTGGCCCAATTCGAATTTCTACAATGCGGTTTTCGGCAACAAGGCGGTGCCGGAATTGCTGCCGCGCATGTCGATTCTGGGTACAGGGACGGGCGAATATTGGACATCGATGGGACCGCGCGGAGGCACCTGGGACCAGCGCCCGAACGCCGATAGCGTGAGCGTGAAAGTGGCTCGCCAGGAGGGCAAGCACTATTTGAAGATGGGGGCGGACACGCGCGGATCGCGCACCACCAGCCTGATTGTGAACAACAATCCCGGTTTCGGCTTCCAGGCCGATGCTACATCCGCAACGTATGTGAACCCGGATCTGCGCACCTCCGGCGATGGGTACGCGACGTTCCTGCTGGGCGCGATTCAGCCGGCCGGTGGCGGCGCGGATAGCTGGGATTCGGGCTCGACGTCGATGACGGCGACCATTCTGCCGCAGGGCCAGAACCGTTTCTACGGCACCTTTATCAACGACGACTGGAAGGTGTCGAAGGATCTCACCATCAATCTGGGACTGCGCTATGAATTCGAAACGGCGTATACCGATCCGGAGGATCGTCTGACGCGTCCGCTGGATCTGAACTCGCCGATTCCGGAGATGCAGGGCGCCAACGCACCTCAGATGCCGGCCGAAGTGAAGCAGTTCTACCAGGGGCCGACGGTGTTCAACGGGGCGTTCCAGTTTGCCGATTCGTCGAACCGGGGCCAGTGGAATGCGGGGCGCGGCGGGTTTTCTCCACGTGCCGGCTTTGCTTATCGCATCAACGACATGACGTCGCTGCGCGTGGGCTACGGCCGCTATCTCACACCGTGGACGGGCGGCACGTTCAACATTTTCGACACTATCTATGTCGGGTATAAGAACGTGACCGGCGCGTATCCATCGGTGCTCGGTGTGCCATCGGCACGGCTGCGCGATCCATTCCCGAATTCGCAGCCTGTTGTGCCTGCCTATGAGAAAAGCCTCGGCCGTTATACGTCGCTGGGGGATTCGTTGTCGTACGTGGCGGCCAACCGGCCGCGGAGCTACAGCGACCGCATCAACATTTCACTCCAACGCCAATTGCCGCAGAACATGGTGCTGGATGTGACGTACTACATGAACTACTCCG
The DNA here is from genome assembly GCA_018268935.1 of Acidobacteriota bacterium. Lineage (GTDB taxonomy): Bacteria > Acidobacteriota > Terriglobia > Bryobacterales > Bryobacteraceae > CADEFT01. Next base: position 29,523 of record JAFDVS010000100.1, read on the forward strand.
GCCAACTGGTGGGGAGCTACAACCTGAACCAGGTGGACCCGCGGATTGCGTATCAATACAAGGATGCGATCAATCGGGCCGTGGCCAATCCGTTCTTCAACTTCTCCACTGTGGACAAGTTCCCTGGCGCGTTGCGCTATCAGCGCACGGTGGCATTGACGTCTCTGTTCCGGAAGTATCCGCAGTATGGGAATCTCAATGTGATCGACGGGATTAACGGGGGATCTTCGCGTTACAAATCGCTGCAGTTGCGTTTGAACCGGCGGTTTGGCAACGGCTATTCGATGCTGATGGGCTACAACTACGCACGGCAACAGGATGAAGTGTTCTTCAACGACATCGCAAGTTACCTGGGCGATTTCAGCTGGCAGGAGAGCGATCGCCCACGGCACCGGTTGACGTTTGCGGGGACGTGGGAACTCCCGGTGGGGCGGGGCCGGCAGTTCGGCAGTTCCATGCCGCGCGTGCTGGATTACGCCATCGGTGGATGGGACCTGAGCGGCATCATGACCTGGCGCTCCGGTTTCTTCATTCGCTTCGGCGCCATGGAAGTGCTGGGCGATCCGCATGTGGATAACCCCACACCGGGCCGCTGGTTCAATACGCAGGCATTCGCGCGACTGCCTGCATTCACGCCGCGAACCAACCCCTGGCAGTACGAGGGCCTGACGAATCCGGGGCTGTTCAATCTGGATATGTCGATCGTGAAGCGCATGCCGGTCACCGAACGGGTCCGCACGGAGCTTCGCATGGACGTGTTCAACGCAGCGAACAACATGACCTGGGCGAATCCCAACACGAATGTGCAGAGCAGCCTGTTTGGGGTCACCAACAATACGTTGGCGGCGACCTTCGGGCGGCGTGCACAGCTTGGATTGCGAGTTGAGTTCTAAGATCCGAATCTTCCTCCTGATTGCTTGCAGCGCTGCTGGTCAACAGATGACCAATCTGCGGGAAGCGGCGCGGCTCGATCAGGCCGGGAAATGTTCGGAATCGGAGCAGATCTACCAACGGGCCTTGTCGCAGCAAAACGCGGCAGGGCCCGTTTTGTGGAATAACGTGGGAAATCACTACTTGATTTGCAGGCAGCCGGAGAAGGCGCGTGCGTACTTCGAGAAGGTGACGAGGGCTGTGCCTCTTCATCTGAATGCGAACCTGCAACTGGCGCGGATGGAAGTGGCCGGCGGAGCGTTTGGGTCGGCGGAGACGCGATTGAGCAAACTGCTGCCGGGGAATGGGCGCGATTTCGACGTGCTGTTGCTGTTGGGGACCGCGGCTGCCCGCGCTGGGTCTGTGGCGCGCGCGAAGGAGGTGCTGGAATCGGCGCTGGCGTTGCGCGCGGACGATGTGACGGCGATGGTGGAGGCGGGGCTGGCGAATGCGGCCACTGGCGATTATCCACGGGCGGTATTTCTGCTGGCGCGGGCACAGGCACGTGAACCAGCGCAAGCCGCGATTGCACTGGCACTGGCTCGGGCCGCGGAGGACGCGGGTTACTATGGCGATGCGGCGGTGGCTTATGACCGTTATGTTTCATTGGCGCCGGGGAACACGGAGGCTCGCCGTGATCGCGCGCGTGTATATGCATTGTCGGGGCGGGCGCAGGGGATTGAGGAATTGCGTAGCTACGTGGAGGCGCACACTTCCGACGCGTTGGGGCACTTCTACCTGGCGCAGGTGACGTGGAAAGAAGATAGCGATGGCGCACTGCGGGAACTGGCGGAGGCATTGCGCATCGACCCGCGGCTGGCGGCCGCACATTCGGCGCGCGGGTGGCTGTTGCACCGGCTGGGGCGCAGTGAGGAAGCATTGGGGCATTTGCGCGCGGCGGTGAAGTTGCGACCGGATGATTATCGTGCGCGGGATCAGATGGGCGTGGTGCTGCTGTCGCTCGATCGGGCGAGGGAAGCTGAGCCGGAGTTGCGGAGAGCGGCGGCGCTCGCTCCACGTGACCCGGCTGTTGCGTTGCACTTGGGGCGTGCCTTGACGGAACTGGGCAGCGAAGAGGAAGGTAGAAAATGGCTCGACGCGCATGAGAGGCTGCGCGCGGGAAGGCAACGCGATCCACGCCGGGAATCGGGGATGATCGACCTTGCGGTGATGGATCCGGACGGACGGCGCACACGCGAACTGGAGCGCTTCCGAACGATGGCAGCTTCGCGGCCCGACGATCCGTTGCTGCATTTGCATCTGGCCGGTTTGCTGCTGGAGGATGGCCAGACCGACGCTGCGTTGCGTGCTTACAAGACACTGGAAGGGATGAATGCGGAGGCGAGCATTTGGGTGCAGGCCGCAAGCCGCTTGCTGGAGGCGGGATGGAAAGATGCTGCCGGGTCCTTTTATGAACGTGCGGGGTTGCCTGCCGATCCTCTGCAGTCGGCGCTGCAACTGGCCGTTGCCGCGCGGTATGACGAATCGCTCGCGTTGCTGCGGAAGGGGCGAATCGAGGGCGCGGAGGGACGGCTGTTGGAGGCGATTGTGGCGTCGCTGCGCGGGGAAGCCCAATCGGCGTTGGAGCGGCTTACCGCGATTGAGGCACAGTGGCCGGATTGGGGGCGCGCTCGCCTCGTGCATGGTCTGCTGCTGCGAGAGCAGAAACGTGGGCGAGAAGCGGCCGCACAATTGCGGCAGGCGGCGGCGTTGGGCGCGGGCGAGGATGTGACGCGTTGTGCGACGCTGCGGGAATGGGTGTCGGCCTCGTGCGGACGGTAGCTTGCGCGATGGCCGTGGTGTGCATTGCGGCCGGGCAGCATCGCTATATCGACGTGGCGGAGAAAAGCCGCTTTGCCTACACGACGCAGAATGGCTTCGACGGCAAGCGCAAGTACTTTCCTCAGCCGTTGTGCGGCGGCGTGGCGATGTTGGACTTCGACAACGACGGGCACCTTGATCTGTTCTTCACCAACGGAGCTGCATTCCCTGAGTTGAAGAAGACGCCGGCTCATCACAATGCGTTGCTCCGTAACACGGGCGGCGGTGTGTTCGAAGATGTGACGGCGAAAGCGGGTCTTGCTGGTGAAGGATACAGTATGGGCGTTGCCGCGGCGGATTTCGACAACGACGGTTGGACCGATTTGTTTGTTGCGGGCATCGGCGTCAACCGGCTGTATCGTAACCATGGCGATGGCACGTTTCGCGCCGTGGCCCTGAGGGTGCCGCCGGACACGCTGAGTGTGCAGGGCGCGTTCCTCGATTACGACAACGATGGCCGCCTGGATCTGGTGGTATCGAATTACACGCTGTGGTCAGTGGAACTGGATCGCCGCTGCGTGCGCACCGACGGGGTTGATTTCTATTGCCATCCGAAGACGTATCCGGCCGTGGCGCACCGGTTGTATCGCAATGTTGGCGAGGGCCGCTTCGACGATGTCACCGCACGGGCGGGGTTTGAAAAGGCACTGGGGAAAGGCATGGGCATTGGCGTGGCCGATTTCAATGGCGACGGCTGGGTGGATGTGTTCATCGCCAATGACACGGAGCGTAATTTCTTCTTTCGCAACCGCGGGGATGACACGTTTGTGGAGGATGCGTTGCGCGCGGGGGTGGCTTACAACGACGACGCCGCGACGGTTTCGGCGATGGGTGTGGATGTGCGCGATTACGATAACGATGGATGGCCCGATGTGTTCTACAACAATCTGGCGAACCAGCTTTGGGCGCTGTTTCGGAACCTTGCGGGGCGCACGTTTCGTTATGCTTCGCCGAACGCTGGGCTGGCCGCTTTGAGTGCGCCGTATGCAGGTTGGAGCGCGGGTTTCGTGGATTACAACAACGACGGATGGCGGGACTTGTTTTCGGCTAACGGGGATGTGGACTCGCTGCATGCTTCGTCACCGCAGCACGATACGCTGTTCGAGAACGCCGGTGGGAAGCGCTTTGTCGACGTGTCGGCCAGCGCGGGTGAGTACTTCGTGAAGAAGGGCTATCAGCGCGGCGCGGCGTTCGGTGATCTGAACAATGATGGCTTCACGGACATCGTGGTGACGTCACTGGGGCGGCGGCCGGCAATTCTGCTGCACAGCGGCGGTAGCGGCCACTGGGTGGATGTGAAGCTGCGCGGGCGGAAGTCGAATCGGGATTCCATCGGCGCGCGGGTGAAAGTGACAACGGCATCGGGGCGCGTGCTGCACGATTGGATCAGCCCCAGCGTGGGTTTTCTTTCCTCGAGTTCGCTGCAGGCTCACTTCGGGCTGGGTGCGGAGACGCGGGTGGATATTGAGGCGCGTTGGCCGAGTGGGGCTGTCGCGCGTGTTTCCGGCACGCCCGTGGATCGCGTTGTGACGATGATGGAGCCTGATTAGATGCCCACCAGATTCGGTGTCAGCTTGTGGTAACCGTTCTCAAGGGCCCATACGTCCAGCGGCTGGGCGGCGATTTCATCGGCTTCCGGGATGCAGCCGGGTAACTTCACTTCCTCCAGCAGGTGCAGGTACACTTTGCAGGCATCGCAGGTAAGCGTCTGATAACCGGGCAGTGACTCCGCGGTGGCAAAGGAGATGTTTTCGCTTTCGCAGTTGGGGCAAATCTTCCGCGAGAATGCCCATTCGTGGCGGCACAACGCGCATGCGAGGTAGAGGGCATGCCCATCGCCTTGTGGCCTTAGAATGCCGGCCTGCGGCGGGCTGCCGCATTGCGGGCAGAGGTTGGGGGATGGGGCGTATTCGGGCGGAGATGGTTGCAGTTCCTCCATCACGCGCGACAGCCATTCCTCGGGCGGTGGTTGCGGCGTCAGCCTGGCGTAGGCATCCGGCGAAGCGTTCTTCGATTGCAGGTCTGAAAGCGCGGCGAAGAATTCGAGGGACGGCGCCGCCGCGGTGTGTTGCGACGCCAATTTCCGCGCGCGGATGGCGCGTTGCGCAAACCGGCTCACTGGCGCGTGACCTGACGGAACCATTTGGCGTGATGCGACTTTGCCCAACCTTCGGTGACGTAGCCGCGGGTCATCGCATGCAGCGCGCCTTGCACCACGACTGTGGTCATGTAGATGTGAACGATGATGCCGCCCATGGACGCCACGGCAGCCAGCGGATGGACGAGGATGCTGATGAGCCGCAGGCCGCGCGGCATCACTTCAGGAAACCACAGCACTGCACCTGTGGCGAAGAGCACAATCGCGCTGGTGGATTGCAGCCAGAACAGCATTTTCTGCCCTGCGTTGAACCTTCCGGACTCGGGTACGCCGTGCTCGTCGTGCATCGCATAGCGGCCCGACATGGCGAGCCACTTGCGGTCATCGGCATCGAGCTTCATCTGAGCGGCCCAGCGGCGGAACTGCATGGCAAGCAGGAGCGCGAAGATCACACCGGCAATCGGGTGCCATCCCCGCAGGTTCTCACCACCGCCCATTACGGGCGCAAGCCACCACATGGCGCGAGACCAGAGCGCGAGGCCGCTCAATCCGGCGTAGACATAACAAATCGCCACCAGCCAGTGCGTGACGCGCTCGGGCACGGTGAATCGTTCCAGGCGGCTATCCACGGTGGTGCTCCTCCTTCGGCCCGAACTTCACGAAGTGCAGCACTGCGGTGAGAATGCCTCCGAGGAAGACGGCGTTTCCGAGCCATTTGAGCGGCCCTTTCCACAGGGACACGGTCCAGGGAATGTGCGGGTCTTTGGGCAATCCATATGTTTCCGGCTGATCGGCGTGCTTCAGCACGTAGATCACGTTGGTGCCGCCCACGCCCGGACCGTCATAGACACCGGCCTGGGTGAATCCATCGGCCTTCAGCTCTTCGGCACGCTTCTCGGCGAGGAACTTGAGGTCGGTGCGCGAGCCGAAGGTAAGGCAACTGGTGGGGCAGGTCTTGATGCAAGCCGGTTCCAATCCCACCGCCACACGGTCGCTGCACAAAGAACATTTGTACACCTTTTTGGTTTTTGGACTGAGCCGAGGCACATCGAACGGGCAGCCTGTGATGCAGTAGCCGCAGCCGATACAGTTGTCGCGGTTGAAATCGACGATGCCGTTGCCGAGTTGGACAATCGCCCCTGGTGACGGGCAGGCCTTAATGCAGCCAGCGTCGGCGCAGTGCATGCACTGGTATTTCGCCATCAACCAGCTTTGCGCGCCGTTGATCTCAGCCTCGTTGAACTTGATGAGGTTCCAGAAATTCGGCGCCAGATCGGGCATGGTCTGGTAGGTGTTTTGAAACACTCCCAGCGTGTACTCCTGATCGTTCCACTGCTGGCAAGCCACTTCGCAGGCTTTGCAGCCGATGCACAGGGTAGTGTCGATCAATTTGGCAACGGTCTGCATCTAGGCTTTCTCCAGATTGACGAGGAACCCTTTGTATTCGGGAGTTCCGGAGTTGGGATCGTAAGCCGAGGGCGTGAGGTTATTGACGAGCGGCCCGCGGACGCGGCCGACGAATCCCCAGTGGATCGGGATGCCGATCTGATAAACCGTCTTGCCGGCCACTTTCAAAGGCCGGATGCGTTTGGTGACCAACGCGGGGCCTTCGACGTGCCCGCGCGCGGAGGTGACCTTCACCATATCGCCACCCTTGATGCCCTTCGCCGTGGCGAGTTCTTCGGGCAATTCGACGAAGAAATTTGACTGCAGCTCACTGCCTGACGCGACGTGCTTCGTCCAGTAGTGGAAATGCTCCGTGAGGCGGTAGGTGATGGCGACGTAGGGATAGTCCTTCGCTTCGCCAAGCTTGTCCAACGGCCCGTGAAACACGGTGGCGAGTGGATTCGAAGAGACGTTGGTGTGGAGCGGATTGGGCACGGGCGATTCCACAGGCTCGTAATGTTCCGGGAACGGGCCTTCCACCAGATCGGCAGCGAAGAGTTTCGCCACGCCTTCGGGCAGCATGATGAATGCGCCGTAATCGGTGGGTTTCGCGTCGGCTTTGTAATCGGGCACTTCGCCGCGCCAGCGTTCGCCATCCCAGCGAATGGGGGTGCGGAGCGGATCCCAACCCTGGCCTTCGGCATTCGATGCGGCGCGGTTGTAGAGGATGCGGCGATTTGCGGGCCAGCTCCAACTCCAGTTGGGGTAGATACCGAGCCCGGTAGGATCTTCCTGCCCGCGGCGGGCCATCATGTTGCCTGCCTCCGTCCACGAGCCGGAATAAACCCAGTTGCCGCAGACCGTGGAGCCGTCATCCTTCAATTCGCCGAAGCCGTTCAACTGGCGGCCGGTAGCGATCTCGCGACCGTTGACCTCGCGCGCCACTTCTTCGAGCGAGGGATTGAGGGGGTTGGTGTAATCCCAATTCATCCGCAGCAGGGGGTTGGGCGCTTTTCCGCCTTCTTTTTCGTAAAGTTCGCGCACGGCGAGAAACAGCCGCGACATGATTTCCTGATCGGGGCGCGCATCGCCAGGCGGCGGCAGTGCGGCGCGCTTCCATTGCAGCCAGCGCGAGGAATTGACGAACGCTCCGTCCTTTTCGGCGAAGCAGGCAGCGGGGAGGAGGAAGGCTTCGGTTTGAATCTGTGTGGGATCGACGAAGGTGGGATAGAATTTTTCGCCCAGCTTCTTGGCGTTCCAGAAGGCTGCGGTTTCGGTTTCGAAGTTCTCCACGACGATCATCCACTTGAGCTTGGCGAGAGCATTTAACATTTTCGGCGTGTTCGGCCCGTTGGCCACCGGGTTCATGCCGAAGCTGATGAAGCCCTCTATGCCGCCCTTGTGCATCTTGTCGAAGAATGGACCCCAGCCGTAGTTTTCCGTCTCGCCGGGCTTGGGGATGTAGGAGTAACCGTAGCCGTTCTCTTTGGTGGCATGCTTGCCGTAGTAGGCTTTGAGCAAGCTGACCATGAATTTTGGCGTGTTTCCCCAGTAATTCAGCGAATTGGGGCGCAGTGCCTTGGGTGTGTTGGCCTTGAGGTAATCGTCGAGCGATTGCATATTCGCTCGTGGAATCTTCAGATACCCCGGCAGGTTGTTCCACGAGCCCATGTCGGTGGACCCTTGGATATTGGCGTGGCCACGCTGCGCATTGATTCCGCCTCCCGGCATGCCGATGTTGCCGAGCATCAATTGCAGCATCGCCGCGGTGTGGATGAGCTGCACGGCATGGCTGTGCTGTGTCCACCCGAGTGCGTAGAGGATAGTGCCCGCACGGTCCGGCTTGCCGGTGGAGCAGATGATGGCGGCGGCTTTGCGGAATTCTTCCGCGGTACAACCGCAGATGTTCGCCACCGCGTCCGGCGTGTAGCGCGCATAGTGTTTGCGCATCAGTTGGAAGACGCTGCGCGGGTTCTCGAGCGTGGGGTCGACTTTGGCGAAGCCCTGCCCATCGGTTTCGTACTGCCAGGAAGCGCGGTCGTATTTCTTCGCGCCGGAATCCCAGCCGCTGAAATATCCTTCGGCGAAATCGAAGCCCTCTTTCACCAGGAACGACGCGTTGGTGTGGAGCTTCACGTAGTTTTCCTGATAGAGCTTGTTCTCGATGGCGTAATGAATCAGCCCGCCGAGAAAAGCGATATCGGTGCCGGCACGCATTGGTGTGTAGCTGTCGGAGACGGCAGCGGTGCGATTGAAGCGCGGATCGACGACTACGAGCTTCGCCTTGCGTTTCCGCCTGGCCTCCATGACAAAGCGGAAACCGACGGGATGATTCTCCGCGGGGTTGCCGCCCATGACAAGCACGACGTCGGCGTTGGACACATCGGTCCAACCGTTGGTCATTGCGCCTCTACCGAAGGATGCGGCCAAACTGGCCACGGTGGGGCCGTGTCAAAGCCGGCTTTGGTTCTCGTAGGAAAGAATGCCGAGTCCGAAGCGGAACTTGCTCAGCAGGTAGTTGATCTCGTTGGTGTCGGTGCAGCCGCCGATCATGGCGACGGAAGGGAGGCGGTTCACTTCCCTGCCCTGCTCATCTTTTTCGACGAAGGTGCGGTCGCGCGTGTCTTTGATGAGGCGCGCCATCTTCGTGTATGCGTCTTCCCAGGAGATGGGCTTCCACTCCGCCTGGCCGGGGGCACGATGCAGCGGGCGCGTGAGGCGCCGCTCATTGACCACGAACTCCTTGAGCGAAATGCCCTTCGAACAAAGCGTGCCGCGATTGACCGGGCTATCCGGGTCGCCTTCGATGTGGACCACCGTGGGATGGACGTTGCGGGCCTTGTCGCCCAGGGTGTGGATGATCACGCTGCAGCCCACCGCGCAGTAGGGACACACACTGTTCGTTTGCGTGGTGCGTGAAATTTTCAACTCGCGCGCGGCGGCAATGGCCGGCTTGAGATCGAGGCCAAGCGCGGTGACCGCGGCGCCCGCGCGAAGGGCGGAGCGCTGGAAGAACTGGCGACGGTTGATGGTATAGCCCATGACGAGGTCTTAGGATGTTGTATCACATAGCCGTAGGATTAAGCTGATTGCTGGAGACGTAGCCACGGGGTATGATCCACCCATGAAGCTTCTTTGGTCTTTGTTTTTGCTGTTGGTGATTTCGGCGCTCGTTTTTGGACAGGCGACGGAAGGGACGATTCTTGGTTCGATTGTTGATCCCACGGGAGCGGCGGTGCCCAATGCGCCGGTGCGTGTTACGAATACCGGGACTGGCGTGGCTCGCAGCGCGGCTACGAACGATGCGGGCGAATACACGGTGACGAATCTGCCGCTTGGCAACTACTCTGTGAGCGCGGAGGTATCCGGCTTTAAGAAGGCCGTGCATCCGCCGGTGCCGATCACGGTGAAAGCGCGTGTGCGTGTCGATTTGCGACTGGAGGTTGGGGAGACATCGCAAAGTGTGGAAGTGACTGTGGCCACGCCGCTGCTGAAGACGGACACGGCGGAAGTGGGCGGTGTCGTTTCGCGCCAGGTGCTGCAGGATGTGCCTGTGTTCGGGCGCAATTTTCTTGCGCTGGCAGCGCTGGTGCCTGGCACGACCAATGGGCCGCCAGCCAGCCGGCAGCGCGATTTTTCGGGTGCATCGGTGAATGTGGGCGGCGCATCGGCGGAAGCGAACAACTTCATCATCGACGGCATTTCGAACAACATGGAGTTTTCCGGCGCGATGGGCGTGGTTCCGGCGATCGATGCCATTCAGGAGTTCGCCATTCAAACCAGCCAGTACTCGGCGGAGTTTGGGCGCTCCGGCGGCGGCATTGTGAATCTGGGCATCAAGTCCGGCAGCAACGAATGGCACGGCTTCGCTTACGACTATCTGCGCAATGACAAATTCGACGCGCGGCCGTTCGATTTCACATTCACCAACCAGCCGAAGCAGCCGCTGCGGCGCAATCAGTTCGGCGGCGGGCTGGGCATGCCGATCATTCGCAACCGTGTATTTCTGTTTGGAAATTACGAAGGCATTCGCAATCCGAGCGCAAACATCAGCAGCTACATCATGGCGGATGCAGCGGAACGCGCGGGCGATTTTTCGACGTCGGCGATTGTCTACGCCGATCCCGCAACGGCACGGCCGGACGCTTCGAACGCGCTCGGTATCCGCACGCCGTTTCCGGGCAACCGGGTGCCGGCGGCGCGCATTGACCCGATGACGACACGGATGCTGAGCTTCTTCCCGCTGCCCAACTTCCGCGATCCGAACCCGAACGTCCGCAATAATTTTCTGGTGGCGGAGAAGAACAACGACTCGCTCGATTCATTCAATTTCAAGGGCGATGGCGTGGTGAACGATCGCAACTCGGTCACGGGGCGGATCTCGCAGCAACGGGGCGGGCGGCGCCGTTCGTTCTGGATGCCCGATGACCGGCTGGGCGGCATCGCCTCGCTGGACGGCACCAACACCGGCCTCACGTTCACGCACGTGTTCCGTCCGACGCTGGTGAATGAAGCACGCGCCGGCTACAACTATCTCCGCTTCGGCAATGAAATGCTGAACCAGGAGAACGTGATGGATGAGTTCAAGATTCCCGGATGGAACACGGTTTCCTTCGCCCGAGGGTTCCCGGCCTACAGCTTGCGGAATTACACCGCGACGTCGATCATCCGGCCCATAGCCAGTGTTCCCACGCCGTTCTTCCTAGTGGAGCATTCCTGGCAATTCATGGATAACCTGAGCTGGCAGCGGGGCAAGCATGCGCTGAAGTTTGGTGTGGAAGCGGGGCGCATCGCCAACAACCGTTTCCAGGGCCGCAATGGTGGCGGCGCATTGAGCTATGACGGAACGTATTCGACACCGCGTGTGGGCGCTGCACTGGAGGTGTTGCGTACCGGGATGACGGATGCACTGCTCAATCAGGCACGCTCGTTTTCCACGAACTATCAGTTTGACGGCGTGCGCATACGCTCGACACGCTGGAGTTCTTTCGTGCAGGATGATTTCCGCGTCAGTGCGAAGCTGACGCTGAATCTGGGGCTGCGCTGGGAGTACTTCAGCCCTTGGAAGGAGGAGCAGGACCGGTTACTGAACTTCGATCTGCGGACGGGCGAGCGGCTGCTGGCGGAAAGCACGCGGCCAATTATTCGCGACCTGATCGGCATTCCCAACGGCAACATGCCCGCGGGATGGCGCTATGCCAGCAACAGTGAGATATTGCCGAAGCCCAATCGCACGAATTTTTCGCCGCGGTTCGGCTATGCCTACAATGCGGGGCGCAACGTGGTGTTTCGCGGTGGGTACGGCATCTTCTACGCCGCCACGGTGAGCAATAACTTCAACAATGCAGGCACGGACGGCAGCCCGTTCTTCTTCGACTTTGCACTGGCGAGCGAGCTGGATAAATCGATTCTGCCGCGCGACGGGTTCCCGGCTGGTGGAGCTTCCGGGGCATTCGCCGCGCGCACTTTCAGCGCCTACTACGGACCGCTGCTGCGTCCCGATCCGTATACGCAGAAATGGAACTTCAACATTCAGTGGAACCCGGTGCGGAAGACGGCGCTGGAGGTTGGCTATAGCGGGCAGCGGGCACTGAAGTTCTCCACGTTGTCGTATGGCAATTCGCCGCAACCAGGGGCGGGTGCAGTGCAGGATCGCCGGCCGTATCCGAACGTCGGCTCTTTCCTTTCTTATCTGCCGGTGAATGATTCGAACTATAACGGTTTGGAGATTACAGTAAAGCAGCAGGAGTTCAAGGGACTATATTTCCAAAGTGCATTTACGTTCTCTAAATCGATGGCGTACACAACGGGCACGGATGGCGGGGTGCTCAACGATCCCTACAACTTCCGCTACGACTACGGCATGGCGAACTACGATTTCCGCAAGCGCTGGGTTTCGGCGGTGACTTGGAAACCGAAGTATGGGCAGAGCTGGAATCCGGTGATTCGCTACATCGTAGCCGGATGGGAGACATCGAGCCTGCTCACACTGCAGGGTGGTTTCCCGTTCACGGTAGGTGTCAGCGGGCCGCAGTTGAACAACGGGGCGGGCTCGAATCGGGCCAATCTTGTGGGCAATTTTGATCTGGGCTCGGCGGCCACACGCGACCGCTGGTTCGATACCAGTGCTTTCACCGCGCCGCCGAATTTCGTATGGGGCGCGCAGGGCAAGAATCTGCTGCGCACGCCGGGACTGGCGCAACTCGATTTCTCGTTCCAGAAGATTTTCCCGGTAAGAGAAGCGAAGCGCATCACGGTGCGGATGGAGTCGCAGAATTTTCTTAACCGTGTGCAACTGGGGGCTCCCGCTGCTACGCTGGGCTCACCGAATTTCGGTGTCATTCGCAGCCTGCAGGCAGGGCCGAGAAACATTCAACTGGTAGGGAGGTTCGATTTCTGATGATCACGCGGCGGCTATTTCTGGGAGCATCGGCGGTGGCCATGGCTCCCTCGGCGCACGGGGCGGGCGCACTCGTTCTGGGTACGCGGCGCGAACTTTTCGTGGACCGGTACCTGATTGAGCGGCTGAGCGGGGCAACATTGCGGCTGGCCGCTCCACGCCGCGAGGACCCGGCGATGGTGCTGGATCGTGCGTGGGAAGGGCAGTTTTCGAACTACGTGACGGTGATTCGCGATGGCGGGGAATACCGGCTGTATTATCGCGGCCTGCCTGACGCCGGGAAGGATCTGAGCACATCGGAAGTCACCTGTTACGCCACTTCAAAGGATGGGAAGCATTTCACGCGTCCCGAACTCGGCCTGTACGAAGTGCAGGGCACGCGCAAGAACAACGTGATTCTAGCGGGCACTCCGCCATTCCAGAGCAACTTCAGTCCGATGCTGGACACGCGGCCCGGGGTGAAGGAAGAGCAGCGATTCAAGGCGCTGGCGGGATCGGTGAAACCCGGTCTGGCCGCTTATCAATCCGCGGACGGCATCCACTGGAAGAAGATGCGTGAGGAGCCAGTGTTTACCGCCGGTGTCTTCGATTCGCAAAATCTTGCGTTCTGGTCTGAAACGGAGCAGAAATACGTAATGTATTTCCGCACGTTCAAGCGATTTAACGGAAAAGGCGTGCGCTGGATCAGCCGCACCACCAGCGACGACTTCGTGCACTGGGCGGCGCCCGACGATATGACGTTCGGCGATGCCCCGCCCGAGCACATGTACGTGAATCAGACGCATCCCTACTACCGCGCGCCGCATATCTACATCGCGCTGGCCGCTCGCTTCATGCCGGGCCGGCAGGTGATGTCGGACGAGGAAGCGAAGTCGCTGGGCGTGAATCCCGGCTACTACAAGGATTGTGCCGACGCGGTGTTGCTCACTTCGCGCGGCGGCACGGCTTATGACCGGACGTTTCTCGAAGCGTTCTTGCGACCCGGACTGGGCGTGGAAAACTGGGTGTCGCGCAACAATTACCCGGCGCTGAACACGGTGGAGACGGGGAAGGACGAGATCTCGCTGTACACGCTGAGCAACTATGGCCAACCGGGGACGCACCTGCGCCGCTATTCGCTCGGCATGGACCGCTTCGCTTCGGTCAACGCGGGCTACGGGGGCGGTGAATTGCTGACGAAGGCGGTGACGTTCAGTGGATCCAGGTTGTTGCTGAATTATTCCACCTCAGCCCCCGGCGGGATTCGCACGGAGATTCAGGACGAGGGTGGGACTCCGATTCCCGGTTTCACGCTGGCGGACAGCGTGGAGTTGATCGGAGACCAGATTGAGCGCGCCGTGCGTTGGAAGGCGGGGAGTGATGTTTCTTCGCTTGCGGGGAAAGCGGTGCGGCTGCGCATGGTGATGAAAGACGCGGACGTGTTTGCGCTGCGATTTGGATAAAGATCAGGCCCGTTTTGATTAGAATATACCAATGCCTTGGTCTGATCCTGTCATCACGGAAGTGCATGTCCACAAATTGAGCGGCCAGTTGCGCGAAGGGTTCGGGTGGTCTTTGAACTACACCAAAACGCGGCAAGCGACGCTCGTCGAAGTGCGGACCGAATCGGGATTGACGGGCTGGGGGGACGGCTACTTCGGCGGTGAGTATCTGCTGCACAATCCGTCGCTGGTGATCGGGCGATCGCCGTTTGAAGCGGAGGCCATCTTCGATTCTCTGCGGACTCCAGGTGGTTTTCAGAAGCGGTCAAGCCCGCCGCAGTGTGGCGGCCTGGATGTCGCTCTGTGGGACTTGCAGGGCCAGGCGCTGGGCAAGCCCATTCATGCACTGCTCGGTGGGCGGCGGCACTCGCGCGTGGAACCGTATTGCACGGCGTTGTACTGGAAGCACTGGGGCGATGGCGAGGCGCTGGCCGAAGAAGCGGTGGAGTTTGAACAGCAAGGCTATCGCACCATCAAGATGAAGATTGGCTACGGCCCGGAGATCGATGTGCGGGTGGTACGGCAGGTGCGCGAAGCGCTGAAACCGGAAACCGCTCTGGCCGTGGACGCCAACTGCGCCTATGATGCGGGTACGGCGGCGATGCTCGGGCGGATGCTGGAGCCGTTCGGCCTCGCCTGGTGGGAAGAGCCGATCCTGGCGGAGGACTATGCGGGCTATGCGCGATTGCGGCAGGCGTTCTCCATTCCGCTGGCGAGCGGCGAATCCATGACCACCGATGCCATTGCCGAGCATTACGTAGCGCCGCGACTCATCGACATTGTGCAGCCCGATATCGAGAGTGTGGGATTCACCGGCGGGCGCCGATTGACGTGGCTCACCTGGCTGCAGCACCAACGCCTGATCCCGCACAACTGGGGGACCGCTGTGCGCACAGCGAGCGAGTTGCACTGGACGTCCACGATTCCCACGCCCACAGATGCACTGTTCCAGCGACAGAGCATGTTTGAGTTCGACCGCACCGAGCACCCCTTCCGCGATGCCGTCATCGCGCAGAAGATCGACATTGAGGAGGGCGGCTTGATCACCGTACCGAGCGGGCCGGGGCTGGGTGTCGATGTCATCCCCGATGCCGTGGCACAATTCACTACGGAACATCTCGTGGTGAAATGAACCGTATTCCGTGGCTCCATTCGGCTTTGGCCGACAGCATTCTGATTCTCTCGCCGGCGTTCGTGGTAACGGCCGCGGTGCTGCTGTGGCCGCGCTTCTTTACGGCGGAGAATGACGTCTCGCCACTACTGTGGCTGATGCTTGTGGTTGGCGTGGACGTCGCCCATGTTTATTCCACGCTCTACCGCACCTACTTCGACAAAGAGGAATCGGCGCGCTACCGGCAGTTGTTGATCTTCATTCCGCTCGGCTGCTGGGTTGCGGGAATTCTGCTGTACAGCCTGGGCAAATATACCTTTTGGCGAACATTGGCGTACCTGGCAGTGTTTCATTTCGTTCGCCAGCAGTATGGTTTTCTGCGGCTGTACTCGCGCCTCGAATCGACATGCCGCATCGGGCGCATCGTGGATGGCGCGGCAGTGTACCTGGCGACGCTGTATCCGCTGGTGTACTGGCACACGCACCCGCGGTCATTCCATTGGTTTCTGGACGGCGATTTCATCCCGCTGGCTGCGCCGTGGCTGGAGCGCATCACGCTGATGTTGTATGCGGCGGCGCTTGCTGCTTACGCTTCGAAAGCGATCGTCGATGCGCGGCGAAGCGGCGTGGTGAACTGGCCCAAGCATCTGATCCTGGTTGGAACGGCGCTTTCCTGGTACACCGGCATTGTGCTTTACGATGGCGACCTCACGTTTACCGCCACGAACGTGGTGGCGCACGGGATTCCGTACATGGGGCTCATCTGGATGTTTGAGCGGAAGAAAAGCACAGCGCTGATCTACCGGCCACTGATGGCTCCAGTCTTCACCGGATTTCTGATCGTGCTCGCGTACGTTGAAGAAGCGTTCTGGGACGTTTTGGTATGGCGCGACCATACGCAGTTCTTCTCGTGGCTTGCGTTCTTGCCGCATTTGGAAGAGAAGTCGGCATTGGCGATCGTGGTGCCGCTGCTGGCGGTGCCTCAGGCGACGCATTATGTATTGGACGGCTTCATCTGGCGGATCCGCAAGGGAGCGATCAGCGGACTCGGCCCCGTTTCACTCCCTTAGAATTCCACGCGCAGATTGAATTGAATGACACGGGGCAGTCCGCGCTGCCCCGTGACGCGGCCGAAGTTACCGGAGGTGGGGTCCGTGTTGGGAGCCGCGAAATTGGTGTGGTTGGTAGCATTGAGCAGATCGACAGAGAACTTCGCCACCACGCCCCGTTCCGGCTTGATGGGAAACAGCCGTTCGACCTTGACATCCCAATTGCGGATGCCGTCCGATCGCAATGAATTCAGGCGTTGCGGAAAGACCCGGACGTGATATCCGCCAGGCTGCTGGGACGCACGCCCTTCAAACATGTTCTGGGGCAACGCGCCGGCGCCACGAAAAGCAAGCGAGCTGTCGAACCACTGGCGAAGGTCGCGGCTGCGCATATCGTCGCTTTTGAAAAGGGTTCCCAACTGATTCGGATCCCCGTTAAAGAAGCGGTTCCCCCAATCGGTGGCTGCGCCACTCTGGCGCTGGTAGATCCAGCTTACGTTCCAATTGCCGATGACATGGCTGAGCGGGCCATCCTTGACGAAAGCGCGGCCTTTGCCGAATGGCGTTTCCCAAACAGTGGTCCACGCCAGACGGTGCGGAAGGACACTGTTGTTGATGCGCTCCGACGGCGCGGCATCGAACTCGTTGGCATAGAAATCGGCGATGGTGCTCGAAGCGCGTGTATACATGAAGGACATGGTGATGCCCTTGGCGTAGCGTCGCTCCACCAGCACTTGCAGGTCGTGGTATCTGTTCGATCCAAGCGAATCCTTGAAGTCGATCCCATTGCGCACGCCGTTCAGTCCACTGATGTGTGGATAGGCTCGCAACAGACGGTTGCGGGCGATCACAGTGGAGGTGAACATGCCCTGGCCCGAAAGGTAATTGAACATTGTCGGGTCGGAAGTGCGCAAGGCGGAAAGGTTGCTGATGTGAAATGGATTGGGGACATTCTGGTTGAGCAGATCGTCGTTGGCCTGGCTGCGCGCATTACCCGTGGTCCAATACTGGCCGGGCAGGAAGTCGACGCGCTGGTTGACGGGGATGGAAGAGTAGGCGCCGTTGTAGGATACATCCAGTAATGTGTTGCTCATGATCTCCCGCTGCACGCCGATTCTCCAGCGTTGCTGCAGCGCGGGGCGGAAGTTCCACGGCAGAGAGGTGAAGCCGCGGCCCACGCGAGGCATGCCGCCGAGTTTGCTTTGCAGTGGTTCGTCGAAGCGGGTTCCACCGGCACGCAGTGGAAACGGATCGTTGATTGGTGTGCGGCCAGTGGCGAGCCCCGCAGCCGCGCCCACGCCGCAGCAGAACGTGAGCCCCGCATCGGTGGTGAGCGGCGTGCCCGTGGTCTGGTTGTACCCGAATGTGTCGGGTCTCGTGTTGCTCGAATTCAGCGTATCCATGTACATCCCGAAGCCGCCACGGATCACCGTGCGGTTGTCGATCTGGTACACCGCGCCGATTTTGGGAAGGAAGATGTGCGTGCCTTTCGTGGCCGCGTCGAAGCCGTTCGTACCCAGGTAGGCAGTGCCGCCCAGAACGGAGAATTGGCTGGCAGGCAACTGCGGAATCGGATTGCGCGCATAGGCAGCCTGTACAAGGTCCGTGATGGGCAGCTTGAGATCATAGACAAACGGAGCAGCAATGGCGCGGTTGTACCGCTCCGTGATTCCGCCCTCATGTTCGTACCGAACTCCGAGCGACAGGCGAAGCCGGTTGTTCACCCTCCAATCGTCCTGCACAAATAGAGCGCGACGCGGCGTGGAAAAGAAGGTGGAATCGTTGGTGTCGATGCCGATGGAGTTGGGCAATCCCATCATGAAGGCGGCCCAGTCATGGCCGTGGCTGCTGGCGACATTGTCAATGTTGGTCGATCGGGTGAAGCTGTTCCGCCAGGTGAATGCGCCGGAGGAACTGCCTGGCCCAAGGCCCGACCATTGGTGACGCCGCTCCTGCCATCCGTACTTGAAGGAGTGGTTGGCGCGAATCGTACTCATTTGCACGCGCAGTTCGTAGGAATTGGCGAGACTGCCGATGATCGGGAAGCCGCCCGAAACATCGGAGATGTTGTTGAAATCGAGCGAGGGCAGAACACGATTGGCACCAGCGCGTGTTTCCAGGTAGGCGGGCAGCCCGACGTCCTTGGGCCCATAGGCCGTGCGGGTCGTATTGCGGCTCCCTTCTTCGAAGCGGCTGAGCCCCATGTTCACATCCAGGATGTTGTACGAATTCATGCTCCACAGCCAGTTCACATTGCCGCCTTTGTTGATGCGGGTAAGGCCGTTCGAATGCAAGCCACGCTTGGTTTCATAGGTCCAGTCGTATTCGTCGGCCAGACGGTCGTTCCACTGCCATCGCGCGTTGACCCGATGGTGATCGTTGATCACGTAGTCGTACCGGTTGATGATCGAATTGAACTTTTCATCTTTCGGCATGGCGAATGCCAGGTAGTTATTCAACTGCTCCGGAGTGACCAGCCCGGCGACGTTATTCGGATTGGGAAACAGCGGCGTGTAGAACTGATACATCGGGTTGAGGACGGGGACTCCCCGGTTCCCGGGGAATGGTGTGCGAACCACGTTGTTGCCCTCGCGCCGGGCCGTGCGTGGATCGTAGATAGTGAACCGCCGTGCACCATCGGGAGCACTCAGCAGTTCGGAGAAATCGCCCTGGCGCATGGCCAGTGTGGGTACAGTGCGATTCAGTTGCCCGTCGGTGGTTTCCGCTTTCGACTGGCGAATCCCGTTCCAGGTGATGGTCCAGAACAGCTTGTCCTTGCCATTGAAGATCTTCGGCAGATAAACCGGGCCGCTCGCCATGATGCCGTAATTGTTGGAACGCCCGGTGGCCTGCTTTTGCGTGCTGGGGGAAATGCGTCCGGCGGCGACGGCGGCGTTCCAGTTCTCGCGCGCGAAATGGCCGGTGGCGTTCCAGCGTTGCTGCCAGTGTTGATTGAAGATGGAGCCGCTCAGCTTGTTGGAACCGGAGCGCGAGCTGACGTTGATCGCCGCGCCGGAGGTGAAGCCTTGGCTGGCATCGAAGTTCGATGTTTCCAGCTTGAACTCGGTGATGGAGTCGGCTGGAGGCACGTACCCCACGCGGCGACCCGTGCCGGTGACGGTCATGCCGTCGATGGTGTATTCGTTCTGGCCGACGCCTCCCATCGTGTTGAAGGAAGATGTCCCAGCGTTATCGAACGGGCGGCGGTATTCGGGCTGGCCGGTCCACTGCATCCCGGGGGCCAGCGCCGTGAGCGCGAACGGGTTCAAGTCGGAGAAAGGCAGATTGATCAGTTCGCGCTGGTCCAGGACGCGTCCTCCACTGGCCGTTGTTGTTTCGAGCAGTGGAGCCGCGGCAGTGACCTCGATGGTTTCGGCGACTTGGCCGATGTCGAGAGTGAGGTCGATTTCCAGACGGCTGCCGACGTTCACGGTAAGGCCGGAACGAAGCAGCTTCTTGAATCCCGATGCTTCCACGGCGACGGCATAGGTGGAAGGTTCGAGGAAGTTCACTTCGTAATAGCCAGTGTCGTTGGTGACGACGCGGCGCGTTTCATTGGTGGCGGTGTTGGTGATGGCGACTCGGGCGCCGGCGATCACCGCGTTCTGCGTATCCCTGACCCGTCCGGTGATTGCGCCGCGTGACTCCTGGCCGGAGGCAACGGCGGGCAGGCAGGCAATGACTAGTAGCCGGCAAAATGAAATAGACATGACAAGGATCCCCGTGATTGGCGTTACGACGCGCTCCCCTTATACACAACCAACGGATGTGTTTATCCGAATCAGAATATACCGGCGGGGATCGAAATGGGAGAGCTTTAAACGAAAGAGCCGAGCCGCCCACCGAAAGATTGGTGGAAACGGCCCGGCTCAGGAAGGTAGCGGGGTGTGCCTAGAACTCGACGCGCAGGTTGAACTGGATCACGCGAGGCAATCCGCGCTGGCCAGTGACGCGGCCGAAGTTACCAGACGTCGGATCGGTGTTAGGCGATGCGAAGTTGGTGTGATTGGTGGCGTTGAGCATATCGACGGAGAACTTCGCCACCACGCCGCGCTCGGGCTTGATGGGGAAGAGACGCTCGATCTTCACGTCCCAGTTGCGGATGCCGTCGGCGCGCAGCGCGTTGATGCGGGCCGGGAAGACACGGACGTGATAGCCACCGGGCTGGTTTGCGGCACGGCCTTCGAACATGTTCTGGGGCAGTGCGCCCGTGCCGCGGAAGGCGAGGGAACTGTCGAACCACTGGCGGATATCGCGGCTGCGCATATCGTCACTCTTAAAGAGCGGCTCCAACTGGTTCGGATCGCCGTTGTAGAAGCGATTGCCCCAGTCCGTGGCCGGTCCGCTCTGAGCCTGGTAGATCCAGCTCAGGTTCCAGTTACCCACCACGTGGCTGAGCGGGCCATCCTTGACGAAGGCGCGGCCTTTACCGAAGGGGGTTTCCCAGACCGTGGTCCAGGCCATGCGGTGCGGCAGCACGTTGTTATTGATGCGCTCAGTGGGAGCGGCATCGAACTCGTTGGCGTAAAAATCGGCGACGTTGCTGGTGGCGCGGGTGTACATCAAAGACATGGTGATGCCCTTGGCGTAACGGCGCTCCACGAGGACTTGCAGGTCGTGATACTTGTTGTAGCCGAGCGAATCCTTGAAGTCGACGCCGTTGCGCAAGCCGCTCACGTTGTTCATCTGCGAATAGGGGCGCAGCAGGCGGTTACGGGCGATGACCGTGGAAGTAAACATTCCCTGGCCGGCCAGGTAGTTGTACAAGGTGGCGTCGGAGGTGCGGAGGGCCGTGAGATTGTTGATGTTGTAAGGATTCGTGACGTTGGCGTTGAGGAAGTCATCCTGGGCCTGATTGCGCGCGTTCCCGGTAGTCCAGTACTGGCCGGGAAGGAAGTCGATGCGCTGGTTGACCGGGATGGAGGAATAGGCGCCATTGTAGGAGACATCGAGCAGCGTATTGGCCATGATTTCCCGCTGGACGCCGATTCTCCAACGCTGTTGGAGGGCAGGACGGAAATTATACGGCAACGAGCTGAATCCGCGGCCGACGCGAGGCATGCCTGCGAGTTTGCTTTGCAGCGGCTCGTCGAAGCGCGTACCATCGGCGCGCACGGGGAACGGATTGTTCACCGGGGTGCGTCCGGTGGCCAGGCCTGAGGCGCCGCCCACACCGCAGCAGAACGTGAGACCGGCATCGGTGGTGAGCGGAGTGCTGGTGCTCTGGTTATAGCCGAAGGAATCGGGGCGGGTGTTGCTGGAATTGAGGGTGTCCATGTACATTCCGTAACCGCCGCGAATGACCGTTTTGTTGTCGATGGAGTAGACCAGCCCGAACTTCGGAAGGAAGATGTGGGTTCCCTTGGTAGCGGCGTCGTAGCCGTTGGAGCCCAGGTAGGCCGTGCCGCCGACAACGGCGAACTGCGAAGCCGGCATTTCGGCGATCGGGTTGCGTGCGTAGGCAGCCTGCACCAGATCTGTAATCGGCAGCTTCATATCGAACACGAACGGCGCCGCGATGGCGCGGTTGTAACGCTCGGTGATGCCGCCTTCACGCTCATAGCGGAGGCCGAGGGAAAGGCGCAGCTTGTTGTTGACGCGCCAGTCGTCCTGGAAGAACAAGGCGCGGCGCGGCGTGGAGAAGTAGCCGGTATCGTTGGTGTCGATGGCAATGCCGGTGGGCAAACCCATCATGAAGGTGGCCCAATCGTGCCCGTGGTTGCTGGCCACGTTGTCGATGTTGGTGGAGCGGGTGAAGCTGTTGCGGAAGGTGAAGGCGCCGGCGGAGCTGCCGGGCCCGAGCTGCGCCCACTGATGACGCCGTTCCTGCCAACCATATTTGAAGGAATGGTTCCCTTTGATGGTGGTCATGTTGGCGCGCAGTTCGTAGGCGTTGGCGATGTTGCCGATGACCGGATAGCCGCCGGAAACGTCGGAGATGTTGTTGAAGTCGAGCGAGGGCAACACACGATTGGCCCCGGCGCGCGCTTCGAGGTAATCGGGCAGACCGACGTCCTTCGGGCCGAAGGCGGTACGCGTCGTGTTGCGGCTGCCTTCCTCAAACCGGCTCAACCCCATATTCACATCGAGGATGTTGGTGGAGTTCATGCTCCACAGCCAGTTGACATTGCCGCCCTTGTTGATGCGAGTGAGACCGTTCGAGTGGAGGCCGCGCTTGGTTTCGTAGGTCCAGTCGTATTCGTCGGCAAGACGGTCATTCCACTGCCAGCGGGCATTCACGCGATGGTGGTCGCTGATGACATAGTCATAGCGGTTAATGATGGAGTTGAATTTTTCGTCCTTCGGCATGGCGAAGGCAAGGTAATTGTTCAACTGCTCGGGAGTGACCAGGCCGGGCACATTGTTCGGATTCGGATACAGGGCCGAATAGAACTGATACATCGGGTTCAGCACCGGGATGCCCTTGTTGCCGGGAAACGGAGTACGAACCACGTTGTTGCCTTCGGTGCGGGCCGAGCGTGGGTCATAGATGGTGAAGTTACGGGCACCGTTGGGGGCATTGAGAAGTTCGGAGAAATCGCCCTGGCGCATTGCCAGCGTGGGAACCGTGCGGTTCAACTCGCCGTCCGTTGTTTCCGCCTTGGACTGGCGGATGCCGTTCCAGGTGAACGTCCAGAACAGCTTGTCTTTCCCATTGAAGATTTTCGGAAGGTAGACAGGGCCACTGGCCATGAAACCGTAGTTATTAGAGCGCCCGGTGGCCTGTTTCTGCGTATCGGGGGAGATACGTCCGGCGGCGACGGCTGCGTTCCAGTTCTCACGGGCGAAGTGTCCGGTTGCATTCCAGCGCTGTTGCCAGTGCTGATTGAAGACCGAACCGCTGAGCTTGTTCGAGCCCGAACGCGAGCTGACGTTGATCGCGGCACCGGAGGTGAAGCCCTGGCTGGCGTCGAAGTTCGATGTTTCCAGCTTGAACTCGGTGATGGAATCGGAGGGAGGCACGTAGCCCACACGGCGTCCGGTGCCGGTGACGGTCATGCCGTCGATGGTGTACTCGTTCTGGCCGACTCCGCCCATCGTATTGAAAGAGGAGGTACCGCCGTTATCGAAGGGGCGGCGGTATTCGGGTTGCCCGGTCCACTGCATGCCGGGAGCAAGGGCGGTGAGGGCGAAGGGATTCAAGTCGGAGAACGGAAGGTTGATCAATTCGCGCTGGTCCAGCACGCGGCCACCGCTGGCGGTGGTGGTTTCGAGCAGCGGAGCATCGGCTTTCACCTCGATGGTTTCGGCCACCTGGCCGATGTCGAGCGTGAGGTCGATCTCCAGGCGGCTGCCGACATTCACGCTGAGGCCGGAACGGAGCAGCTTCTTGAATCCGGAGGCTTCGACGGCCACGGAATAGGTAGAAGGTTCGAGGAAATTGACCTCGTAATAGCCGGTGTCATTGGTGACTACGCGGCGGGTTTCATTGGTTGCGGTGTTGGTGACGGCAATCTTGGCTCCGGCAATGACTGCGCTCTGAGCGTCTCTTACCGTACCGGTAATGGCTCCGCGCGATTCCTGAGCAAAGACTGACGCGGGAAGAAGCGATAGGCAAACAGCTATCGAACAAGTCAGCTTAGACATGTCGTAGATCCCCTGAATAAATGCCTCCCAGGCCAACGAGACAGCGAACCTGAAGAGGACTTGATCGGATTTAGGATAGCATCAGCCAGCGCCGGTGGAAAGATATGGTATAAAGACCCGTATGCCTAAAAAGTTCTATGGCTGGTTCATCGTTGCAGCGGCCGTGTGTACGTTCGGTCTGTCGACCGGACTGCCGTACTACAACATGCCCTTCTTTTACGATTATTATGCGAAGGAATATCACTGGTCGAAGCCGGACATTACGCTGGGCTTCCCGCTGGCTGCTTTGTTTACGTTGTGGGTGGGACCGATTCTGGTGCACCGATTTCCGCCGCGCACGCTGCTGCTGATCGGGTCCACGATGACGGCGCTGGCGTTTGCCGGCTTCAGTCAAATGGGCGGCAGCCTGAACACATACTACGCGCTGTGGTTCGTGTATACGATCGGCTATATTTTCTCCGGACCCATTCCGCACCAGGTGCTGATTTCCCAATGGTTCAAGAAAAATCGAAGCTTCGCCATGGGGATCACCTACGTTGGAGTGGGGTTTATCGGGTCGTTGGGGGCCTATATCGTGAAAGGCATCACGGCCGCCACGGACTTCCGGACCTGTTTGCTGGTGATGGGCGGCATTGTGCTGCTGGTCTGGCCGATCGCGCTGCTGGTGATTAAGAACAAGCCCTCGGACATTGGCCAGAACGCCGATGGCGCGGCGATGGCCACGGCGGACAGCAAACTGGAACCGCTGCCGTTCAGCCACCTCACCAAGCGGCTGGCTTTCTGGCTGCTGGTGATCGGCTCGGCGTGCTCCATCGGCTCGATCGGGTCAGTGAACCAGCACATGAAGTTCGTGTTTGAGGATCAGGGGTTCAAGGATCAGGCATCGCGCGATGCAGCCTGGGCCGCGGCGTCGGCAGCCATCCTGTGGTCGAGCATTGCCGGGCGTTTGCTGATTGGCTGGCTCGCCGACCGCTATCCGAAGAAGTATGTGATGACCGCAACCTACTTCCTGGTGGCCGCAACGATTCCGCTGCTGCTGATGGTGCGGCCCAACGATCCCACCAGCCTCTACCTGTTCGCCGTCCTGTTTGGCTTCGGCATGGGCGCGGACTACATGTTGATTCCGCTGATGGCCGCGGATGTGTTTGGCGTGAATACGCTGGCGCGTGCGATGGCGATCATTCTGCCCACCGATACGATTGGGCAGACGTGGTTCCCGTGGGTGATCGCGAAGCTGCGCCAGAGCATGGGCAGCTACGATCAGGCGATGCTGGCCGTGTTCGCCATGGCGTTCATCGGCGCGGTGGCGATCGCTTTGCTGCCGAAGCATGAAGGGAAGGATGAATCGGTGCACATTCCGGGGGCAAAGCACGCCACCGGCGACTGACGCTTCCGCCAGACTCCAGAACTGGAACAACCGCTTGCTTACGCGCGCGGCTCAGAAGAATGAGCGGTTCAAGACCTTCGGCTGCGTCCTCTACCAACTAGCGACGGTGGCAAGGCGGATGGTAGCACCCTCGGCTTTGGCCTGATCCATGGCCAGATCGCGGCCGTCGGGGCTTAGGGAAATGCGCATTACGGGCGCCCGATCGGTTTCAAACAGCAGTATCGGTTTCCGCTCCGCAACGCTCCAGAGGAAGACGCCGTACCGATGCTTGGCGAGCTGGCGAGCGTAATAGACACCGTCCTTCGATGCACCCATCCAAACCTGCATGATGCCGGAGTCGAGGTGTTCCGGTGTACCGCCCGAAGTGGGGACGCGATAAACGGCCCAGAGCGCCTTCAAGGGTGAGGCGAAGTAGGCCCACTCGCGCTGCGGGTCGAACACGGGGCGATTGACGCGCATGTCAGTGAGGGGCACGGAGGCCTCCGGATGGTCCACTGGGGCGCGGTGCAACCGCTGCGAATTCCCTTCCCCAACAGCCAGGAACATCGCCTTGCCGCCAATTGCATAGTCCAAAATCTGGGGGCCTGGCGCCTCCGGCCGCGGAGGGCCGCCATTTGCACTGACGACGTAGGGTTTTCGCACGGTGTTTTCGATTGTGCCGTAGCGGACGGCGCGGCCATCGGGCAGCCACAAAGGGCCACGGCGGACCACGGGGCCGGATGTCAACTGGCGCAAAGCGCTGCCATCCCACGCGCAGACCCAAACCTGCGGAACGCCGGAGCGTGCCGACAGAAACGCGACTTCGCGCCCATCGGGCGAAACCGCGGGGAAGCCTTCCACAAACGATGTGGCGGCAATAGTGCCCACTCGATTCCACTCTCCACTGTCCTGCTTACGGTAATGGTAGATGTCGTAATCGCGCACCGAGCGGGCGAAGGCGACGCGGGAACCATCGCGGGAGATGGAGAAATTCTGCACGTCGTCGCCGAAACGTTCCATCGGCTGTGCCCCCGCGGTACCGGTGAGCCTGGCGATGCGAGTGCGCTCGGGAAGGGAGAGCCGGTAGATGATCTCACCCGACGGCAGGAAAGCCGGAAAATAGACGGCGGTATCGGTGCCGGTGCGCTCGGCCGGGCCGTCGGCGCGATAGTCCGCGGTGAGTTTCTGGACGAACAATGTGCGAGTGGCGTGGTCGTCGCGGACGCACGCAAGGCGGCGCCCGTCTGGGGAAATGGCCGGCATCAAATACTCGGAATCGTCGGCCACCGTCAGAACATCCCGGAGTTCACCGGTGGAGGGGGAGAACAGATGGGGGTGCCCATAGCGGCGGCCTTCGCCCTTGACGTTGACGGCGAGCCATTTTCCATCGGGGGACCAGGCGAGGTTGCGCATGCTGAAGTCGTACCAGCCGCGGATGAGCCGCAGTTCGCGCTCGGCGCCCGATGCGGCATCGAGCAACATGAGGCGGCTGTGATCGGCGTCCACGGCGCGGAGGAAAGCGATGTAGCGGCCATCGGGAGACCACGCCGGGCTGAGGTCATCTTCGGGAGCTGTGGTGAGCCGGCGAGGGGGCGCACCGGGGGAGTCGAGGGTATAGAGATCGTAATTGTCACGGCCCGGCCCATCCCAGATGAACACGATCTTTGTCCCATCCGGTGAGAAGGACGGCATCGATTGCGTGCCGTCGGAGATGGTGTAGGGGACCACATCGGTGACCTGGAGGCCGGCCGGAGCACGATTCGCAACGAGAGCGGCGACTGACCCAACGATGACAGCCAGGAGAGCGGCGGAAAGCGCATACCGATGCCGCCGGATCCATTTCGAAGCGGCGGTGATGTGCTCACCGCGGCGGGCCTCGACGGGTTCGTGGCGCAGGTGGCGCTCCAGGTCGGCGGCCAGCGCCCCGGCGGAGGGATAGCGTCGATCTGGGTCCTTGGCCGCCGCTTTGGAGACAATCGCGTCCAGATCGCCGGCGAGCGCCCGGCGAAGCACGGCATCCTGCACGCGGCGCGACATCAACGGGGGATCGACGGAAGTGAGGACGTGAAGGACGTCGGCCACCGTACGATTGCCCCACTGTTCGGGCCGGAAAGGAGCGAGGCCGGAGAGTAACTCGTAGAGCAGCATGCCGAGCGAGTAGACGTCGGTGGCGGGTCCGACGGCGGACTCGGGGCCGGCAGCCTGTTCCGGGCTCATGTATTCCGGGGTGCCGACGATCTGGGTGGCGCCGGTGAGCTGCTCCTTGGCGAAGGCATGCCAGTCCTGGAGGCGGGCGAGGCCGAAGTCGATGACCTTTACGCGCGGGCCGCCGGGGGTGGGGAGCACGAGAATATTGCTGGGCTTCAGGTCGCGATGGAGGATGCCGCGGTGGTGGGCGTGATCGACAGCGTGGCAGACCTGGGTGAAGAGTTGAATGCGGGCGGCGAGGTCGAGTTTGGCACGGTCACAGTAGGCAGTGAGGTTGCTGCCTTCGACGTACTCCATAACGAAGTAGGGAAGGCCGCGGGAACTCGTACCGGCGTCGTAGATGGTGGCGATGTTGGGGTGCTCCATGCGGGCCAGGCTTTGGCGCTCGCGTTCGAAGCGGACGGCGAGGGCGGTGGACTCGAGGCCGGGCTTCAACACCTTGAGCGCCACCATGCGGCGGAGGGGAACGCTCTGTTCGGCCAGGTAAACGATGCCCATGCCGCCTTCCCCTAAGACGGCCACCGGCTCATAGTTGCCGAAGGAATCGCCGGTCGGCAACTCGGGAGACTCGAGGGCCATGGTGAGCAGGCAGCGGGCACAAAGGCCGTGGCTGTCGCTTTCGAGCGGCGCGGCACACTGTGAGCATGCTGGGTTGGCCATATGAGGTTTCTTCGGAGACGGAGCGTGCATTGTTACAGCCGAATGAGGTAAAGGACCGTATTATATCGTCTCAAGGGGACGGGCAGACTTCCGGCATTCCATCGAATAAACTGTAAGCTCATGACATCGAACCAGGAGCCACTCCTCGAAGAGCGCCGCGCTTCTCTCCATGCGGTGCTGGAGTCGAAGGAATTCTCGCGGGCTCCGGCTCTGGGCAAGCTGCTGCGCTACCTGTGCGAGAAGACCTTTGAGGGCCGCGTCCATGAGATCAAGGAGTTCAGCATCGCCACCGAGGTCTACGGGCGCGGCGAGACCTTCGGCGAGAAACGCGACTCGGTGGTCCGCGTGGAGGTTTCCCGGCTGCGTAAGCGCCTGGTGAATTACTATTCGTCGGAAGGGGCGCATCAAACCCTGCGCATTGTGATTCCGCCGGGAACCTATCAGCCCGAGTTCGTGCCGTTCACCGCGCCGTTGACCGCGCCCGGCGAAGCCCCACCGGAGCCCAAGCCCCACCGCCGCCGTGTCTGGATCGGGGCGAGTATCTGCGGAGGGCTTTTGTTGTTGCTGCCGGCGCTCTACCTTGGCAATCGGGGCAAACCCGTTCCTCCACCGGTTCCGCGAACGACCACGACCAACCTGGTTGCGCCCATTTTGCCCGCAAAGCCGGTCCGCATATTGGCCGGATCGTCGACGGAGCGCTCGGTGGACCGTTTTGGCGCCGAGTGGGTTTCTGACCGGTACTTCGTGGGCGGTGAACAGAATCACTGGCAGTTTGGGGGAAAAGAGATGGGGGTGCCTGTCCGGACCATCCGCTGGGCGCCGGACCAACTGTACTTCCGCAGCTTCCGATTCGGGAGCTTCTCTTATCGAATTCCCCTTCCCGCGGGCAAATACGACCTCAAGCTGTACTTTTCGGAAGTCATTTTCCTGCCTTCGGAATTCGGTGACGGAGTGGAGAACCGCCGGATCTTTGACGTAAATGCAAACGGGAAGCCGCTGCTCACCTCGTTTGACATCGCCGCCGACGCAGGCGGGGCAAACACGGCGTGCATTCGCGCTTTTACCGGCGTTTCGCCCGTCGACGGGTTTCTCACGCTGGATTTTCGTCCGATCCTATCCGGGGCGTGGCTCAACGCCATCGAAATCCTGCCGAACGACACGGGCAAGCCCCTTCCCATCCGCATTGTCACGAGAAACGCCAATGTCACCGATCACGCGGGCAAGCTGTGGGAAATCGACCGCTACTACAACGGCGGCCGGCAGCTGTCGGATGGGGAGTTGGTGTCCGGGAGCGGAGACCCGGAGCTTTTCCTGTGGCAGCGCTACGGCAGTTTCACGTACCGTTTCCCCGTTCCGCCGGGGCGTTACACTCTGCGGCTGCTGTTTGCTGAGACGTTCTTTGGTCCGAACAACCGCGGCAAGGGTGGGTTGGGGAGCCGCATCTTCAACGTCTATTCCGGTGGAACGACGTTGCTGAAGCGGTTTGAGATTTTCCGCGAGGCGGGTGAGCGCCGCGCGGTGGAGAAGGTGTTCCGCGGGCTGGCGCCCAACGCGCAAGGCCGGATTGATGTGTCTTTTGAGGCGGTGGTGCAATATCCACTCGTCAACGCACTGGAACTAACCCCGGAATAGCCGCCTGTAACCACGCTGTAACCATATTGATTCTAAAGCACTTCGATCTTCTAACCGGGAGTGCTAGCAGCGATTCCTTGCTCCCCACTTTCGACATCCCGTACCCTGCTGTCTGATCCAGCCAACAGGGCGCCGAGGCGCCCGTTCCAGAAGGGGTGCTGCTATGTCGCATCGAAATTCCATATTGTGTGTACTTACGGTTGGATGGCTTCTTGCCACCACTGCCGGCTACGCCCAGACTCTTGGTTCCATTGCCGGCGAGGTCCGCGATGCCAGCGGCGCCGCGGTTCCGGAAGCCGTGGTAACTGTTGTCAACAACGGGACGAACGCAAAACGCGTTGCCACCACCAACAGCGCGGGGGCGTATGCGTTCCCTTCCCTTCCGCCGGGGGTATACACCGTGAGGGCGGAGCGAACCGGGTTCCGGACGGTGATTCAGAATCACGTCGAAATCCAGGTGCAGCAGAACGCGCGCATTGACATGGAACTCCCGTTGGGACAGGTGTCGGAGTCGGTGGAAGTGACTGCGTCTTCTCTGATCGTGACCGAGAACGCCACGGTCGGCACCGTCATTGAGAACAAGCGCATCGTTGAACTTCCGCTGAACGGGCGGAACTATCTGCAACTGGTATCGCTCGCGCCGAACGTCTCGACAGGATTCTCGTCGCAGGGGCAGGCGGCTGCCCGGCAGGGAGGGATCCGCGCCACGCAGACCATTTCGGTCTCCGGCCAGCGCACCAACTTCAATCACTACACGCTGGATGGCGTCGAGAACACGGACCCGAACTTCAATACTTTTGTCGTTATGCCCTCCGTCGACGCACTTCAGGAGTTCAAGGTGCAAACCGGGATCTACCCGGCCGAGTTCGGGCGCCAGACCACGCAAATCAATGTGCTCACCAAGTCGGGAACCAACCAGTTTCACGGCACCGCGTTTGAGTTCCTGCGCAACGATAAGCTCGATGCCACCAGCTACGCCTTCACCGCGCTCCGCCCCGTCAAAGACCCGTTCAAGTGGAACCAGTACGGATTTACGCTGGCGGGGCCGGTTTTGTTGCCGAAGATCCTGAACGGCAAGGACAAGCTGTTCTTCATGGCGAATTACGAGGCGTTCCGGCGCAGAGGAAGCAGCACGGGTCTGTTCTCACTGGCGCCTTCCGCCTATCAGCGCGGCGATTTTTCCGCGGCCACGAACCGCATCTTCGATCCGCTGACACGGTCGCGCCAAGCCGATGGCTCCATCACGGGGACGGCGTTTGCGAACAATACCATTCCAACCAGCCGCATCAGCCAGACATCGCAGAAACTGCTGGAGTTCTACAAGACTCCCACGCTCGGCGGAGTTTCCAATAATTATGTGCAGGCGCTCGGCCGGCCGCAGAACCGCGACCAGTTCATCCTCCGGCTGGATTACGTCGAGTCTTCCAAATCGTCCTGGGCCGGCCGGTATAGCTGGGGCGATGAGAACGAATCCAGCCCGGGGCTCAATCTGAACGGCTCCAAGCTGGTGACGAACCTGGAGCAGTACATGGTGTCGAACACGCGCACGCTGTCGCCGTCGGCGGTAACCGAGACACGCTTTGGCTACACCCGGTTCTACAACTCGGTGGGAACGCTGCTGGCCTTCCAGCGGAATGTCGTCGATGAGCTGGCCATACCGGGGCTGAAAGGCGGCGATCCCGTTTCCTGGGGCATTCCCTCCATTGGCATTGCCAACTACCAGGGGATTGGCGACAGCACGGATGGGCCGTTTGAAAACAAGAACAGCACCCTGCAGTTTCTCAACAACACCAGCATTACCCGGGGCAAGCACTCGATCCGCTTCGGCGGCGAATTTCGCAAGGACCAGTTCAACCAGGTGGGCAACCAGTTTGGCCGCGGAAGTTTTGGCTTTGCCGTCAATCCCACGCAAGACCCCAGGGCGCTCACTGCCGGTTCCGGATTGCCGACGCAAGGCGACGCCTTTGCATCCTTTCTGTTGGGCAACGTCACGCTGACGGAAGTGGCCGCGCAGATTGCGGCCGTGCGATTCCGCGCCACGAGCTTTGCCTTTTACGTGGATGATGTGTGGAAGATCACTCCGAAGCTGACGCTCTCGCTGGGCTTGCGTTACGAGAACACTCCGCCGTGGGAAGACATTTCCGGCAACCTCACGACGGTGTTTTTCAACGCCTTCGACAACGTTCCCAACGTGCAGGACCGCGAGCGGTATCCGATCTTTCTGCGTCAGGGGAGAGGCTCGGATCCCTATGCGGGGTTGCGCGTGCGGTGGCCCAACATTCCCCTCGTGCAGGATGGGCGGTTGGGCAACCGGCTGGTGAATCGCGACAACAACGACTTTGCGCCACGCTTCGGTGTGGCCTGGAGCCCGAGTCCGAAGTGGGTGATCCGCAGCGGCGCAGGCGCTTTCTACAATCAGGATCAGGGCAATCCGCGGTTTGATGTGGCGCGGAACGCGGCGGGCCGCACGCGCAACGACGACAACAACGATTTTCCGGCACAGACCTGGGCTACAGGCGCGGCGGGTCTGAGTGGATCGGTGGCCAATATCCTCACGCCGCAAGCCTTCTCCAACAAGTTCGACCGGCGGACTCCCTACACACTGCAGTGGATGTTTAACGTGCAGCGGGAACTGGCGCCCAGCCTCTCATTCGAGGCCGGATATCTGGGATCGGTCACGCGTCACCTGGAATCTTACCGCGGGGTCAGCGCCGCGATCCCCGGACCCGGCACCGTCGCCAGCCGCTCGCCCTATCCGAACTGGGGCCTGCTGGTTCTGGTGGAGAATGGCGGCCGCGGCAACTACAACGGGCTCGGCACCAAGCTCACCAAGCGCTACGCCAGCGGGCTTACGGCGCTCGTATCCTACACATGGTCGAAGTCGATTGACACCACCAGCGGCATACGGACTTCGGACAGCGACTCGCTGTTTTCTCAAGATGGCCGCTGCATGCTGTGCGACCGCGGCCTTTCGGCATTCGACAACCGGCACCGGATGGTGATCTCCGGTTTGTACGATGTGCCACTGGGCAAAGGACGCAAGATCGCGCTTCACAATGGGGTGCTGGAGGCGATCGCGGGCGGGTGGCAGATTGGCGGCATCACGACCTGGCGTTCCGGGTTCCATATCAATCCAAGCGCGGGCGTGAACCGCGCCAACACCAATATCAACGTCGACCGTCCCGACGCGAGCGGCCTTCCGGTCTCGCTCGATTCGCCCACCACGGATCGCTGGTTCAATACCGCCGCCTTCGTATTGCAGCCGCTCTATCAGTTCGGCAATGCGGCGCGCAACACGATTCCAGGGCCAGCGGGCTTCATGCTCGATTCCAATGTGCAGAAGAACTTCCGCGTCCGTGAAGGCCACGAGCTGCAATTCCGCTGGGAGTCTTACAACCTGTTTAACCACCCGGTTTGGGGCTTCCCCAACACCAATCTCAGCAATCCCAACTTCGGCCGTGTTTCCTCCACGGCGGTGAGCATGCGGCAAATGCAATTCGCGCTGAAGTACGCCTTTTGACACCCATGCGCTCCCCTGCACTGCGGGTCGCTCTATTTGCCTTCGCGACGAGCCTCGAGGCTCAGAACCCGGGCGTGTGGAGCGAGCCGTTTCCCCCACACCGGATCGCAGGCAATCTGTACTACGTCGGCACACGTGGCCTTGCCTCCTACCTCATCACCGGAGAGCAGGGCCACGTGTTGATCAACGCGGGGCTGGAATCCACCGTTCCGATGATTGAGGCGAATGTCGCCGCGCTCGGCTTCCGTTTCAAGGACGTAAAAATCCTTTTGGTGAGTCATGCGCACTGGGACCACGTTGCCGGGAGCGCATTGGTGCGTGAGCGCACGGGCGCCCGCTATATGGTGATGGAGCCGGATGTTGCGGTGGTGGAGGACGGTGGCAGATCGGACTTCTTTTACGGAAACGCCGCGTTCGCGCAGTTCCGGCCCACGAAGGTGGATCGGGCCCTGCATGACGGAGACACCGTGCAATTGGGAGCAACCGTGCTGACGGCGCGCCTCACTCCGGGCCACACGCGCGGGTGCACAACGTGGCTGCTCAAAGTTACCGAAGGGGGGAAGAGCTACGACGCCGTGATCGTCGGAAGCCCCAACGTGAACGAAGGCTACCATCTGGTGGACAATCCGGTGTACCCCGGCATCGCCGCGGACTTCGCCCTAACCTTCCGCATCCTGAAGTCACTCGATTGCGATATTTTCCTTGGCGCGCATGGAGACTACTATGGGCTGGAGGCAAAGTACGCGCGACTGAAGAAAGAGGGCTTCGGCGTTTTCCTTGATCCGGCGGGCTATCTTGCTTACATCAAGAGCAAGGAACGGGCGTTC
Organism: Acidobacteriota bacterium; assembly: GCA_018268935.1. Lineage (GTDB taxonomy): Bacteria > Acidobacteriota > Terriglobia > Bryobacterales > Bryobacteraceae > CADEFT01. The sequence continues at coordinate 63,599 of JAFDVS010000100.1, forward strand.
CTGCGCGAGAAAGAGCGCCAACTGAGCAACAAGCCGTAGCTCAAAGAGGGCGCGGTACCAGGACTTCCTGTTTTTGGTTATTGGTACTTTTGCGGGCACGAAAGCAGCCTGTCTGCCGTAACAAACCGCCGGCGGGTCCCGAAGAACGGAGTACAAGAAACTCCTATGAACAAACTCCTGTTCTTCCCTCTTCTGGCCGTGGCCGCGAGCGCGCTCCCTGCTTGGGGCGCCACGCTGAACAGCAACACGGTTACGTTCGACTTCACGAGTGCATCGAGTGTACTCACCTTTGATCAGTTCGACACAGCTCTTGGGACATTGACGAAGGTGGAAATGGTATTCCTGAGCGGATCGCGCACAGTTATTACCGGGCGGCCAACGGGTGCTTTCGACGGTGGTTGCGGGGGCAACTACAACTACACGGCATATGTGGACGCCGGAGGCGAAGTCACAACAGTGGGAGGTGCGGGCGGGAGCCTCACCTCGTCGACCTGTGGCATCACTGACTTCAATATCCATACGTTTAATCCCCCCCGCACCATATCCAGGACCCCGACCCTGAACCTGTTTGAAGGTACGGGAACATTGGATGTGACCTTAGGGCGCAGCCCAATTCTTGTAACGAACATCACCGGCGCGAGCGTTAGATTCGATGGCGACGCACAGTTTCGCTACACCTATGATCCCGTCCCTACGGTGCCCGAACCGTCAACCTGGGCGCTATTGGGCGCGGGCTCACTGGTGCTGTTCACCCGGCGGAGACAATCTCGATAAGACGCCGGATTTCGTTGCGTACTTCGCCGGGGTCGCGGACGGTTTCGGCGATCTCGGCCATCAGTAGCTCGCGATAGCGGCGGCGCATGCGATGCACGGCGACTCGCACGGCGCCTTCGCTCATCTCGAGCGATTGGCTCACCGTTGCGTAGTCGCCGTCGGCGGTGAGGAAGACTTTCAGTTGCTCGAAGAGGGCGGCTCTCCCGGCAGACGCGTGTTCGGCACGCATGAGATTCAGGACACGCTCCACCAGGGCGAGTGCCCACTGGCGTTCGTACAGCGACTCGGGGGAGAGGTGCTCCGGCGTGTGCAGGTAGCGCTCTTCCACTTTTTCGAAGGAAAGGGCAAGAAGCTGCTTGCCCCCGCCTCGTGACGCCGCCTGCTGATGATCGTGGCGGTCGGCGAGGTATTTCACCAGAGCGCCCAGGAGGTAGGAGCGGAAGCGGCCTCGTTCGGGGTCGGCTTTTTCCATTGAGCGGCGCTCCAGAAAAACGGTGAGGAAGCCTTGTACCAGGTCCTGGGCCTCGGCCGCATTGTGCCCGCGGCGGCGAAGGAAGGCGTAAAGAGGCTGCCAGTAGTGCTGGCAGAGCCACTCCAGCGCCTGGCGGCGGTTCCCCTCATCGCCCGAAGACAACACCAGTGTCCAACGGGTTTGCGGGAACTGGTGTTGTGCGGACATGATGGGCCGGACTTGAATTATATCGGTTAGCGAATGGAGTTGCTGGAGCCCGGCTACGCCCCCGCGACGACCGGGGGCCCGGCGGCGGGCTCCGGCGCCACTTCGATCGGGCGCTTGAACTTGCACTCAGCGTTGGGGCACTGAGCCACAGGGCCGGCCTTCAGCCATTTCTCGATGAGATAGGGCCCGTTACACTGCGGGCAGGCTTCGGCGAGAGGCTTGCCCCAGGCGACGAAATCGCACTCGGGATAGCGGTTGCAACCGTAGAACGTCTTGCCGCGCTTGGACCGGCGCTCCACCACCTCACCCGTCTTGCAGGTGGGGCAACTCACGCCAATGGTCTTCTGCTTCACGAATTTGCAGGTTGGATAATTGGAACACGCCGTGAATTCGCCGAAACGGCCGTATTTCATTACCAGATTGTTCCCGCAATTGGGGCATTTTTCATCCAGCGGGACGTCGGCTTTCTTTTGCTCGGCGGCGCCGATGCGCTTCGTGGTCTTGCAGTCGGGGTAACCCGAACAGGCGTAGAACGTGCCGAAACGGCCCTTCTTCAGGACCATGGTGCGGCCGCAGTTCTCGCAGTATTCCTCGGAGTCCTGCTCGGTCAGATCGGCCTTATCCACGTCGGGCAGATCTACGGTGAGCTCGCGCGTGTTGGTGCAATCGGGGTAGCCCGTGCAGGCAATAAAGCTGCCGTGGCGGCCCCACTTGATGACCATCGGTTTGCCGCATTTGTCGCACACCAGGTCGGTGGGCTTTTCCATGCGCTTGATGTCGGTCATGTTGCGCTCGGCGTATTCCAGGTCTTTCTGGAATTTGACGTAAAACTCCGTCATCGCCACGCGCCAGTCGATCTTGCCTTCTTCGATGTCGTCGAGCTCTTCTTCCATGCGCGCGGTGTAGCGCACATCGAAGATATCGTTGAAGCTCTCGAGCAACAGGTCAGTGACGACCATGCCCAACTCGGTGGGCGCGAACTTGCCGCCTTCCTTCTTCACATACTCGCGTTCCTGGATGGTGGAGAGAATCGAGGCATAGGTGGAGGGGCGGCCCACACCATCCGATTCCAGCTCCTTCACGAGCGTTGCTTCGTTGAAACGCGGCGGCGGCTCAGTGAAATGCTGCTCGGGCTCGATGGCGCGGAAGCGCAACGACTCGCCGGCTTCCACCAGCGGCAGGCGATGCTTCAGCTCCTCGTCATCCTCGTCCTTCTGATCCTTGCCTTCTTCGTAGACGGCGAGGAAGCCGTCGAACTTCGGCACGCTGCCGGTGGCGCGGAAGAGGTAGGTGGAGGCATCGGCGCCCTTGGCCGATACTTCGATCGTGGTCTGGTCGAACAGGGCCGGCATCATCTGGGAGGCGACAAAGCGCATCCAGATCAGCCGGTAGAGCTTCCACTCGTCCTCGGCCAGCAGGCCTTGCAGATCTTCGGGCGCCCGCATGGCCGCTGTGGGGCGGATGGCTTCGTGCGCGTCCTGGGCGTCTTTTTTGCTCTTGAAGAAATTCGGGGTTTCGGGCAGGTATTGGGTTCCGTAGCGCTGGCCAATCAGCTCGCGCACTTCGGTCAGGGCATCGGCCGACACACGCGTGGAATCGGTACGCATGTAGGTGATCAGACCGGTGAGCCCTTCGGTGCCCAGTTCCACACCTTCATAGAGGCGCTGGGCGAGCATCATGGTGCGCTTCACCGAGAAGCGCAGCTTGCGGGCCGCTTCCTGCTGCAGGGTGGAAGTGATGAAGGGAGGAACCGCGTTGCGCCGCTTCTCCTTGGTGATGACGGAGTCGACGGTGTAGGAGGCGTCCGTCAGCGTGGCCACAATGGCATCGGCGGCGGCCTGGTCGGGAATCTCGAAGCTCGCGCCGTCGCGCTTGGCCAGCCTCGTATTGAGGATGGGAGGCTTCTTGGCGTTCAGTTGGACATCGATGGTCCAATATTCCTGCTTCTGGAAAGCGCGGATCTCGCGCTCGCGCTCCACGATGAGGCGCAGAGCGACGGTTTGCACACGGCCGGCGGAAAGTCCGCGGCGCACCTTATCCCACAACAGGGGGGAGATTTTGTAGCCCACGAGACGGTCGAGCACGCGGCGCGCCTGCTGCGCCTGCACGAGGTGCTCATCCACCTGGATGGGGGCCTCAAACGCCTTGCGAATGGCGCTTTGGGTGATTTCATTGAACCGGACGCGGAAGATCGACGGGGCGTTCTTTCCCTTGCCTTCCAGCTCCTCTTTAAGGTGCATGCAGATGGCTTCGCCTTCGCGATCCGGGTCAGCCGCGAGGTAGATGGATTCGGCGCCTTTGGCGGCTGTTTTCAGCTCTGAAATGAGCTTCTTTTTTCCTTCGATGACGACGTAGTTGGGTTCAAAGTCGCGGTCGACGGCGACCGCTAAATCGTTCTTAGGCAGATCCTTGATATGCCCAAGGGAAGCCTTGACGGTGTATTCCTTGCCGAGATATTTGCCGATCGTTTTGGCCTTGGTAGGGGACTCCACGATGACTAGAGACTTACTCATAAAGCTAATTGTATGTAGGACTTACCAGACTTTTAAGAAGTGCTTGCCAGGCAGTTGCCGGACCATTCCGGCCATTTCCAGCTCAAACAGAGCCGCGATCACCTCTGACGATGAATACTGTGGCAGATTCTCCATCAGTGTGTCAATGTGGGCCGGATCGGCGAGGGACAGGACGCCCAGTACGGAGCGGGCCGAAGGGGAGTCCACTTCGGGGCTTAGCGTGCCCTGTTGCGGGCCGGCCTGCGCCACCTGATGCAGGCGGCGGCGATCGGCGGCGGGAAGGTCGGTGAGCACGTCTTCGGCGTCCTGGACGAGCTTCGCGCCCTGCTTGATGAGCAGGTTCGGCGCCCAACTCATCTTCGAGGTGATATTGCCGGGAACAGCGAACAGTTCCCTGCCCTGCTCAATCGCGAGGCGCGCCGTGATTGCCGAGCCGGAGTATTGCGCCCCTTCCACCACCAGGATGCCGGCGCTGAGGCCGCTCACTACCCGGTTGCGGATTGGGAAATTCTGGGGATAGGCAGGCGTGCCCATCGGGAATTCGCTCAGCAGGAGCCCTTTCTCGGCGATCTCTGCCGCCAGTTTCCGATTCTCGGCCGGGTATACCTGGTCGACGCCGCAGCCAAGCACAGCCACCGTATTCCCGCCGACAGAGAGCGCGGCTTTGTGGCCGGCTGTGTCGATGCCGCGAGCCATGCCACTGGCGATGGTGATCCCTTTCTGCGCCAGGTCCCGCGCCAGCCGGTCCGTGGCGGCAACCCCATAAGGCGTAGGCTTGCGGGTGCCCACCACGCCGATCATCACCGAGTCGAGCAGTTCGATCCGTCCGCGGCAGAACAGCACCGGAGGAGGATCGAAGATCGCCCGCAGCCGTGCCGGATAACGCGGATCGAGCATCGGAATGAGCGTCACGCTTTGCCCCAGCATCTTCTGTTGCTGTGTCGCTGCGTCGTCAAACGTGCAGCCGCTGAGAATGCTCTGGGCCGTCGCGGAGGCGATGCCAAGGGACTCCAGTTCCGACAGCGAGGCGCGGAAAATGGCCCGGGGGGACTGGAAATGCTGCAGGAGTTGGGAAGACTTGCGGGCGCCGAGACCGGGGGTCAGTTGAAGGGCGAGCCAGTACAATTGCTCGTCATTCTCAATTGTGGGTGCCACCATATAATAGGATGTGGGATGGGCAGGAAAGGATTCTCAGCCCGATTTCTTGTTGCTTTGGCAATGCTGCCGGGGTTTGCGCACGCCTGCAGTTGCCTCGGGGAACGGGTGGCCTGCCGGGCAGCTTTATCGAGCGAGGTCATCTTCAGCGGACGGGTGGTGGCGATGGTGGCGGGGCCCGATGAGACGCGGTACACCTTTGCCGTGCAGCAGGCGATTAAGGGAATAGCGGATACACAGGTGGATGTGCGAGCGGGCAACGATGGGGCGGCCTGTGGGGTGCGCTTCGAAAAAGGCAGGGAGTATCTGATCTTTGCCGGCCGTTACGAAGGAACCTTGCACACCAATCTCTGCAGCGGGAATAAGGCGATCACGGAGGCCGGCGAAGAGATGCGCTTCTTTCAGGGCTTGCCGGCCGGCTGGCCACTCGAATCCGGTTTTCTATATGGGGTGGTAACCGAGCGGCTGGCGGATCTCTCCCGCTATGGCGAGGCCACATGGCCAGTGGCAGGCGCCAGAATCGTCGCCATGCGAGGGGCCACGGCAGCCGCCGAAACCAGGACCAGCGCCAGTGGCGCCTACCAGTTCGCGCACCTGCCGATGGGCGATTACCGGATCGTGGTGGAAGCGGCGGGCGACTTCCGGCCCCATCGCGGCGCAGCCACAGTATCGCTCGGCCCAGGCAAGTGCGAAGAAGTGTCTTTCTACAACACGAGCCGCGCCCGGTTGAAGGGCGTGTTGCGCGATGCCGATGGGGAATTGGATGAGTCCACCTACATTGTCCTGATCCCCGAGACTGGCGCGCCCAAAGAGCTGCCCGGCGAACCGTCGGAACTGAAAACGGACACCGATTCGGGCGTATTTCTGGCGGAAGTCCCTCCGGGCCGGTACCGTGTGGGGTTTGCCCAATTGGGCTACACAGACCTGGTGTTCTACCCGGGTATTGTGGAGCTGACAGAGGGGCAGACGGAGAGCATCGAGTTTCAACTTCCGAAACGCCCAGTGCAAATCGTGCATGGCCGTGTGGTGGATGAGCTCGGCCGAGCGGTTGCGGGAGCGAAAGTGATCCTTCGCGGGGAGGGGCCGGATGGCTCGACGTTTGGCGGACGCGTCACCAGCGGCGCGGATGGAGGATTTCAGTTCGAGACACAGGTTCTGGACTACGAGTTGGAACTGCGCCTTCCCGAGTGCGGAGACAAGGCGGCGGCGAGAGGGTTTGTGAAACGCGGGCAGACCGAAGCACTCATTCTGGTGAAGCCGGGGGTGTGCCCGTAAAGGCCCGGATAGCGAAGCGGCCTCACAGCGGCTAAGCACAAACCGATAAGCCCATTATGAGGCCGATCGTAGCCGGGCTTTGCGCCCTGGGCGCGTTATGTGTCGCCACCCAGGCGGGTTTGGGGCAGAGCAGGAATCCGCTGGCGGATCTCGATCTGGAGAAACTCGCCCAGATTCCCATCGTTTCCGCTGCGCGCCATGAGCAAAGCCGGATGGGGAGCCCGCGCTCGGTGAGCGTAGTGACTTCGGAAGAAATCCGGCGGCGCAACTTTCGCACGGTCCCGGAAGCTGTGGGGTCGGTAGCCGGGGTCTACCTGCAGGAAACCAACTATGCGGGCGGCTCGCCGATTGTGAGGGGAATGGTGGGGAACCGGATTCTGCTGCTCATCAACGGCATCCGGCTGAATAATGGAATGTACCGTCTGGGGCCGAACCAGTATCTCAATCAAATCGACATCGACCAGGTGGACCGCATTGAAGTGGTGCGCGGCGCGGGCTCGGTTCTTTATGGCAGCGACGCATTCGGGGCGGTGATCAACGTCATCACGCGGCAGGCTCCGGATCCGCGTTCGGGCAAGGAATTTTCCGGCGCGGCCCGCGTGCGCTTTGGGACGGCAAACGCGAGCGGGGTGGGAAGAGCGGATATTGCGGGGGCGGATGGCCGCATCGGTTTTTATGGCGGATTCTCAGAAAGCCGCTTTGGCGATCTCCATGCGGGGGGCAACCGCGGCGTACAGCCGTTCACCGGATACCGGCAAAGCGCCGGCGACCTGACGATGGCGGTGGCGCTCGGTCCGGCTCGCACACTGACGGCGGGAGTAAGCCGCCTCAAGCAGTATGACGTTCCGCGGACCGATGTCTTGCTGGAAGGCTCCGATTTGAAATACCTGTGGCACGGCCAGGGCCGTGACATGACTTACGTCCGCTACGAGCAGGCGGGCAGCAGGAAGTTCGCCGAGGGGTTGGTGGCCACCGTGGCCTTCTCTCGCCCGTTCGAAGACGTGATGCGTATACAGGCCTCGGCTCCGACGGTGGAACGCTTCCTCTCCGACCATGTGAACACGGCTACCTTTGGCTTGCAGCTCACGGCGCGCGCCGGAACCGCGCATGCTTTCACCTATGGTCTGGATGCGTCATCGGATTGGGTGGGCAGCACCCGCAGCGATCTTGACCTACGCAATGGCATCTTCAGCGCGAAGCCCGGCAATTATGTGGATGGCAGCACATTCCGCGGTTTCGGCGGTTTCGTGCAGGATGAAGTGCGTATCTCCAACCGCCTGGACGCGGTTTTTGGGCTGCGCGCGGACAGTTTCCACCTGGACACGGAGCCGCGCGATGCGGCCACGGGCGTGGTCAAGGTACATTCCGCTTCGAGCGCGGTCACCGGCAGCGGCTTCCTGCTGTGGAAGCTCGACCGGCGGGTGTCACTGGTGGGAGGTATCTCGCAGGGCTTTCGCGCGCCGAACCTGGACGATTCGTCGATGCTCGGCAGTTCGGGGCTACGGTTTGAGATTCCCAACGCCGGCCTGAACCCGGAGCGCAGTGTGAACCTCGAATCGGGAATCCGCTTTCAGGGCAAAGTGGGCTCACTTTCGGTTGTCTACTTCCATGACCGTTATCACGATCTGATTGATCGGGCGCCGGCGCTGTATAACGGCCTGCCGTTTCTCGACCGCAATGCGAATGGGAAGCGTGAGGCGAATGAAGAACTCGTCTATCAGCGGCAAAACATCAGCCGCGCGCGGGTGAAAGGGATAGAAGCCGAGACGATGGTGAATCTCGCCGAGAACTGGACCTGGACACACCACATGACGTGGACGTATGGAACGGACGTCAGCCTGGCGCAGCCGCTGACACGGATCCCGCCCTTCTATGGAGCCTCGCGACTGACCTGGCAGCCGCGCGGGTTGTTTTGGGCGGAGGCTGCCCTGCTGGCGGCCACGGGGCAACACCGTCTGAGCGCGGCCGACATGGCGGATATCCGCATCGGCCCAAACGGAACAGCGGGATATGCCGTGGTGCATCTGCGCGCGGGACTGCGAGGCACCATTCTCTCCGGACTCTCCGTGGCGTTGGAGAATGTGACCAATCGCCGCTACCGGATGCACGGGTCGGGATTCGCCGCACCCGGAATCAACCTTATTGTGGGCTATGAACGTCCCTTTTGAGCCATGTACCCGATAGCTCTTGCCGTCATTCCGATCCTTGCCGCGGGGCTCAACCCGTTGGCGGGCGGCGGCCCCAGTGAGTCGGAAGTGAAGTCGGCTTATGTGCTGAACATCCTGCGGCTCACGCAACGCAAGGATTCGGCGGGCACAGAGCTGCACCTCTGCCTGGTGCGCCCGGGCGTGCTGGAACCGGCTCTGCAGGCGCTGGATGGAACACTGATTCAAGGACGCAGATTGAAGACCCGCACTGCCCAAAAGGAGCAGATCGACGGCTGCGATGTGCTCTTTTTCGGGGAGCTCTCGGGCGCCGCCAAGACGCTCAGCCGCGGTCATGCGATGGGCATGCTGACCATTGGGTGCGATGAGAAATTCCTCGGCATGTCGGGCATGGTTTCACTGGTGATGGAGCACCGGCGCATCGTTGTGGAGATCAACCAGGCCGCGTTGCGGTCACCAGCGTGGACCTTCAGTTCGCACCTGCTGGAGGTGGCCCGCGTCATCCAAGGGGGACTGCCATGAACCGGATGCGCTCGCTGTTTCACCGCCAGCCGATCGCCCGCAAGATTGCGGTTCTGATTACCGGGACCAGCATGCTGGTCATATTGCTGATGTCGGCGGCGTTTCTTCTGAATGAGTTGTATCAGGCCCGGAGGGCATTGCGCGGGCGAGCGGAAACGCTGGCGGAAGTAATCGGGTCGAATAGCAAGGCTTCGCTACTGTTCGGGGACCGGCAACGGGCAGGTGAGACGCTCGCCGGACTACGAGCGAGCCCCGCCATCCGGACTGCCGTGCTCTTTGACACCGAAGGGGATGCCTTCTCGAGCTACACCAGGGCGCAGGAGGGGCCGCACGAGGCGCTGGCCTGGATGAAGCCTTTCTTTCGTGTGCAGGCGCGGCGCAGCATTGAATTGGACGGCCAGCCCGCCGGGAGCATTGAGATCGAAGCCGATGCACGGGAGGAGTTGTATGCGCGCTCGGGCTCGTTTCTTGTTCTCACAACCGCCGTCGGGGCGTCCATTCTGCTATTCGTTTTATGGCTGGCATCCCGTCTTCACGGGCTGATCTCGGCGCCGCTGCTGGGGCTGGCACGCGCGGCCCGCCACATCTCGGAGGGCGACTATTCGGTGCGCGCCGTGAAACATCACACCGACGAAATCGGGGTGCTCACGGATTCGTTCAATCACATGGTGGCAGAAGTGGACTCGAAGAGGCGTTCGCTGCTTGAGTTGAACGCGGAACTCGATATTGCGCGGCGCAAGGCAGACCAGGCGGCGCAGGCCAAGGCCGAATTCCTGGCCAACATGAGCCACGANNGAGATCCGCACCCCGATGAACGGGATCCTCGGCATGACGGAACTGGCCCTCGATAGCCATCTCACCTCCGAGCAGAGCGACTACCTGCAAACCGCGAAGAATTCCGCCGAATCGCTGTTGGAATTGCTGAACGGAATTCTCGACTTATCGAAGATTGAGGCGGGAAAGCTGGTTCTTGAGGAAACCGATTTCGAACTGGCGTCGCTGATGGAGGATGTATACCGGCTGCTGGCCGTATCGGCCCACCAGAAGGGGCTGGAGCTGATCTGGAGCCTGCCGCCGGACGTTCCGGACTGGTTGCGCGGCGATCCCACGCGACTGCGCCAGATCCTGATGAACCTGGCCGGCAACGCCATCAAATTCACTGCCAGCGGAGAGGTGATCACCACAGTGGAACTGGTGGAGGATACCGGCGCGGCGATGGCTGTGCGCTTCTCCGTGCAGGACACAGGCATCGGGATTCCCGCCGAGCGGCTGCCGCATATTTTCGAGGCGTTTGTCCAGGCGGATGGATCGACGACGCGCACCTATGGCGGCTCCGGACTTGGCTTAGCCATCTGCCGCGAACTGGCCCAGCGTATGGGTGGCGATATCCAGGCGCACAGCGAAGTGGGGCGCGGCAGCACGTTCTCTTTCACCATCCAACTGCGGCCCGCGATGCTCAGCGGGAACGCTTGCGGCAATCTGCCCGAGACGCTGGCCGGCAGGCGCGCACTGATAGTCGACGATAATTCGGTGAACCGCCGCGTCCAGCAAGGCTATCTGGAGCGCGCGGGAATGGTATGCGTACTTGCCGCAGGCGGCGCACAGGCGCTGGAAATTCTCCACCAATCGGCCGTCCCCTTCGATCTGATCCTTACGGACGTAGATATGCCTGGGATGGATGGGTTTGAGCTGGCCGAACGAATTACCGCGGAGCCATTCCACCATTCCAGCGTGATCCTGATTGTGACGTCTGTGGACATCGGCAACAGCGCCCGCCGCTGCCGGCAACTGGGCATCAGCCAGTACATCGTCAAGCCGGTGTCGCGAAAATCGCTGCTACGGGCAGTGGATGCGGCCCTCAGTGGGCTGCCGCAAGGGACAGCACGGCGGACGGCGCTCAATCCGCGGACGGCGCCGCCGCTCGACGTGCTGGTGGCCGAGGACAACGCCGTCAACCAGAAGCTGATTACGCGGCTGCTGGCCAAACGCGGCCACCATGCCATTCTCGCGGTAAACGGGATGGAGGCGGTTCACGCGGTGAAGGAGAAGCGTTTCGATGTGATTCTCATGGACGTGCAAATGCCAGAGCTTGACGGCATAGCCGCGGCGAAACAGATCCGCGAATGGGAACAGCGTGAGGGCATGGCCCGTACGAGGATCATTGCCCTAACCGCCCACGCCTTGGCCGGAGACATCGATCGCTGCCTCGCCGCGGGCATGGACAGCTATCTTTCCAAGCCGCTCCGGCAACAGGAACTATGGTCCGCATTGGAAGCGGGAGTTGCCGTCAGTTGATGGGCGCAAAACGGGCCTGGAAGAAACGCAGGAAGCGGGGCTCGTAGGTCATCTTGAGCCCGCGCACGTTGTGGCGCTCCTCGTAGACGCAATACACAGACTCCGCCGTGACATCCATGTGGGCCTGCGTGTAGACGCGGCGGGGGATGGTGAGGCGCACCAGTTCGAGCTTCGGGAAGCGCTCCACGCCGGAAACGGGATCGCGTCCCGCGGACACGGCGCCCCGCTCCATCGCCCGGACACCGGAATCGAGGTAGAGCGCCGCGGCCAGCGCCTGTGCCGGATACTGGCTTTGGGGAATGTGTGGCAGAAAAGCCTTCGCATCGAGGTAGATGCCGTGCCCGCCGATGGGGAGGACGATCGGGATTCCCCAACCGAGCAGCTTTTCGCCGAGATACTCCACCTGCCCGACGCGCGCGCGAATGTGGTCGTCTTCGAGCGATTCTTCAATGCCGATGGCTACGGCCTCCATGTCGCGACCGGCCATGCCGCCATAGGTATGGAGGCCTTCGAACACCACCACAAGGTTCGAGATTTCTTCGGCCACGGCATCGTCATTGATCCCGATGAAGCCGCCGATGTTGGCCAACGGGTCTTTCTTCGCACTCATCGTGCAGCCATCGGTGAGGTTCGCGAGGTCGCGCACGATGGCCCGGATCGGCCGGCCCTTCTGTCCCGGTTCGCGCTGCTGCAGGAAGTAGGCGTTCTCGGCAATACGGGTGGCGTCGAGAATGATGCGCGTCTTGTGGCGATCGGCCAGTTCCCGTACGTGCGTGAGATTTTCCAGGGAAATCGGCTGGCCCCCGGCCATGTTCACCGTGGCCGCGGCGCAGATATAGGGAACGCGGCGGGGATTCTCGCTCAGAATGCGCTCCAGTTTGTCGATATCGAAATTGCCTTTGAACGGATGCGTGCTGGCTGGGTCGTGGGCTTCGGGAATCACGGCGTCGATAAACGTGCCACCCGCCATTTCCTGATGGAGCCGGGTGGTGGTGAAGTACATGTTCCCTGGGATGATGTCGCCGGGCTTGATCAGTACACGGCTGAGCAGATGCTCCGCACCGCGGCCCTGGTGCGTCGGAATGACGTGTTTGTAGCCGTAGGCGTTTTGCACGGCCGCCTCCAGGTGGTAGTAATTCTCGCTGCCGGCGTAGGCTTCATCGCCGAGCATCATGCCGGCCCACTGCCGGTCACTCATTGCCGAGGTGCCGGAATCGGTGAGCAGATCGATATACACATCGCGGGAGCGGAGGAGAAAGGTGTTGTAGCCGGCGGCTTCGAGCGCCTTGGCGCGCTGCTCGGGTGTGGTGAGGCGGACGGGTTCGACTACCTTAATCTTGAAGGGCTCGGCCCAACTGCGGCGGGTGAGAGGCATGCCTTCAGCGTAAAGGCGGGGGGGCGATTTCGGAATATCGGATATGCGGCTGGTTTGGCTTGCTGCTTTCCGTTCGTAAGGCGATTGCGCGGATTGCTTTGTGGTTGTAAGGTGATGGTATGGACGCCATGGATTGGAGCATCCTCGACGAGTTGCAGAGCAACGCGCGCGTATCGTTCGCCGAACTGGGTCGGCGCATCGGGATGTCGACGCCGGCGGTGGCCGAGCGCGTGCGGCGATTGGAGGATGCCGGGATCATCGAAGGGTATACGGCCGTGGTCCATCCGGAGAAAGCAGGCTTCCCCATCGGGGCTCACATCCGGGTACGGGTGAGCGGCAGCGAATCACTGGCCAAGCGGCTGGTGGCGCTGGCCGCCGAGACTCCGCAGATTGTCGAATGCCATCGCTGTACGGGGGAGGAGAGCTTCGCGCTTCAGGTACGCGTGCGCAGTGTGGAGGAATTGGAAAAGCTGATCGACCGGCTGACGCCGTTTGGAATGACGTCTACTTCGTTGATTTTATCGGCGCCATTCCGGCGTAAAGCGTTGCGGAGTGTGTGAGGAGTAATCCACGAAATGGAAGCTACTGCTTCGGAAAACGCCAGATGCGCAGCGCGTTCTTCCCCAGGATCAATTCCCGGTCTTCGGGCTTATAAAAGCTGCAGAATTTGTCGACGAACTCCAGTTCCTTGTCCATCGGCAGTTCCCAGCGAGGACGCGGATAGCCGGTGCCCCAGATGATCTGCTTGCCGCCGAACTCCTCGTAGATCGCTTTGTAGAACGGCCAGGTGTCCTCGTAGGGATACTTCTTTACCTCGGACATTTCATAAGGCTCGGAGCTGCTGATCCATACCTGCGGGAATTTCTTCAGGCGGAACATTTTGCGGAACTCGGGCCAGGGGTCCTGCAGCTTTAGATCGGGCTTGCCGGCGTGGTCGATCACCACCTTCACTCCGGGGAAGCGCTCGCACATGTCCTCAATCATGGGCATCTGGTGCGGCAGGATGTAGTAGTTGAACACAGCGCCCAGTTTCTCGGCTTCCTTCCATAGCGGATAGTGCTCCTTCGAATTGAGCCAGTTTCGCTTTGGGTGGTAAATGGGGCTGAACCGCATTCCTTGAAACTGATGTTCCTTGACCCAGTAGCGAAGGCGCTCGGCGATCTTCGGATCATCGGGATCGAGCAGCCCATGGGCGACGAACAGCTTCGGATACTTCGCCCGCGAGTAACTGATGTAGCTGTTGTCCCACCCGTAGTAGCGCGGGTTGATGAGCACCGCGTACTTCAGGCCGAAATCCTTCATCTGCTCCACCTGGTTTTCGATGGGCGCATCCATCTGGGCTTTTTTGAAGTCCGGACGCTCCGGATGGCGGAAAGGAAACCGCGGGTCGGAGGTCCAGACTTCGAGATGGGTGTCGATGAGGAGCCGCGATTTCGCAGCTGCGGCAAGGGCGAGGAAGAGTCGGCGGGTCATGGATTCACCTAAAAGGTGAAGCCTACCATGAGATCGATCTGATTGCTGAGCGTCTTCAGCGAGCCCGATGGGGCGGTCACGATGGAATCCTGAAATCGCCGCGTGTAACGCAGTTCCGGCGTGACGTGGCCGAAGGGGACGCGAATATCGAGTCCCGTGCCCAGGGCCATTCCCGTGCTATTGCGCGTCGAGTTGAGGCCGGTGATGGTGCTCCAGACGGGGCCGCCGGCGATGAAGGGGCGCACCACGATGCTGGGAAAGTGATAGCGCACCATGACGGGTATTTCGAACTGGCCGGCGCCGCTGGTTGACGTTCCCGATGGTGTGGTGGTTTGAAACTGATAGCGCCGGTAGAGGAAATCGAGGTTCACGCCGAAGCCCGCCGGCAGGCGCAACTCCAGCGTCGGGCCGATCACGAACCGGTTTCTTCCTTTCAACTCGAGGTTCGCGCTCCGCAGGGATTCGAAGGCGTCGCCGAACGGCAATCCCCCACGGACGCCCAGATCGATCGCCGCCAGAGGACTCGCGGCAAACAGCATTACCAAGGCAAGTTGTTTCAAACATTACTCCTTACTATTGTTCTGGCATTCCGCGCACTGGCAGATGCGGCGGAAATGCTCGAAGGAATAGATGCCTGTGTTGTGTCCGTCGTTCCATAGGATGCGAATCGCATAGTTGCCCACAGGTTCCACTTCGGACATGCGAATGGTGGGCTTATACATCGGGAACAGATCCTTGGGCGGCTGCGAATAGCTGGTCTTTTCGGGCTTGGTGCCGTGCGCTCCGGTGCAGGAGGCGCAAGGGCACTCATCGCGCAGGTAAGCGCAGTTGTATTCGCTGTGATGCCCATCCTTCCAGTCGATGCGGATGCCCTTCGATTTGGAAATGGCAATATGT
Organism: Acidobacteriota bacterium; assembly: GCA_018268935.1. GTDB lineage: Bacteria > Acidobacteriota > Terriglobia > Bryobacterales > Bryobacteraceae > CADEFT01. The sequence goes on from JAFDVS010000100.1 coordinate 78,722, forward strand.
TCCGGTTCGTAAATCGTACTCATTGAATTCGTTCGACGTCCCGCACGCCGGGGATGCGGCGAATGGCGGCGAGGATTTTTTCCAATTGCTTCTTATCCTTGACCTCGCAGGTGAGGTCGATCACCGCGGAATCGTCGGTGCGCTTGTCGTCGAGCCGGGCCTCCACGGACCGGATGTTGCACGATTCGCCATAGAAGATGGAAGTGATCTCGTGCAGCATGCCGGGGCGGTCCTGGGAATAGACCATCAGCTTCACGCTGAATTTTTCGGCCACTGCGCGGGCCCACTCGACATCGATGCGCCGCTCGGTCTCATACAACAGGTTCTGGACGTTTTTGCAGTTGTTGGAATGGACGGCGATTCCCTTCCCGCGCGTGACATAGCCGACAATGGATTCGCCGCGAATCGGATTACAGCACTTGGCGCGGTAAATCATGATGTCGTCGATGCCCTTGACCTTGATCACCAGGTCGGAATCGTTGTCGGTGGTGTACTGCGGTGTGGCCGCCGGGGCGGGCTTTGCCGGTTCCTCATCCGGCACCTGGTCCGGCGCCAGCAGATGCAGCACGTGGCGGGCCGAGAAACGGCCGAACCCAAGGGCCGCGTAGAGGTCTTCCATCTTGCTGTGACCGTATTCGCCGGCCACCGATTCGAGCTTCGCGCGCGTCACCCGGTTCAGCTGCACGCCCAGCCGGCGGGCCTCTTTTTCGAGGAATTTTTCGCCGATTTCAATCGCTTTGGCGCGTTCGGTGGCATTGATGTGATGCCGGATTTTATTGCGCGCGCGCGACGTCTTGACCAGCGCCAGCCAGTCTTTGCTCGGCGAATGCCCCGACTGCGTGATGATCTCCACCACGTCGCCGTTGCGCAACTGATACTTCAGCGGAACGATGCGCCCGTTGACCTTCGACCCGACGCAGTTGTGGCCCACATCGGAGTGGATGGCATAGGCGAAATCAATGGGCGAAGCCTCGCGCGGCAGCACGATCACGCGCCCCTTCGGGGTGAAGCAGTAGACTTCTTCGGAGTACAACTCCACTTTCAGCGTGGACATGAACGCCTGCGAATCGTTCATTTCCTTCTGCCATTCGACGAGGTGCCGCAGCCAGGCGATGCGCTGGTCGTCGCCCGCGTCGCCTTTACGGCCTTCCTTGTACTTCCAGTGGGCGGCGATGCCTTCCTCGGCCACCTTATGCATCTCTTCGGTGCGGATCTGCACTTCGAAGCTCTGCCCACCGGGCCCGATCACCGAGGTATGCAGGGACTGATACAAGTTCGGCCGCGGGATGGCGATGAAATCTTTAATGCGGCCCATAATCGGATGCCATTCGTTGTGAATGACACCGAGGGCGGCATAGCAATTTTTGACGGAATCGGTGATGATGCGGATGGCCAGCAAATCGTAGACCTGCTCGATGACAATGCGCTGCCGCTTCAGCTTCTGGTAGATCGAGTAGGGGCGCTTCAGCCGCCCTTCCACGCGCGCCGGAACATTCTCCCGCGCCAGTTTTGTCTCCACCGCGTGCTTGATTTCGTTGAGGTGCTCGACGTTGGCCTGGCGCCGCGATTCCAACTGCCCGAGGATATCCTTGTACGCCTCCGGATCCATGTATTTGAAGGCGAGATCTTCCAGGTGGGCGCGGATTTTACCCATGCCGAGGCGGTGCGCGATGGGGCAATAGATTTCCAGTGTCTCGTTGGAGATGCGTTCCTGGCGCTCGCGCGAGAGCGATTCCAGCGTCTCCAGGTTGTGCATCCGGTCCGCGAGTTTAACGATGATCACGCGGATGTCGCTGGTCATCGCCAGCAGCATTTTGCGGAGGCTTTCCGCCTGCCGTTCCTCGCGGTTGGCGAGTTTGATTTTGCCCAGTTTGGTGACGCCGTCCACCACCCTGGCCACCTCCTCGCCGAAGATGCGGCGAATTTCGTCCACTGAGACGTCCTCATCCTCGACCACGTCGTGGAGGAGTCCGCTTTGCAGGCACACCATGTCCATCTGCTCGGAATCGAGGATCTTGGCCACGGCGATGGGGTGAACGATATAGGGATCGCCGGAAGAGCGCTTGCGGTTGCGATGCCAGTAGGCGGCTCTTTCGAAGGCGCGGCGCAGCGGTTCCAGGTCTTCCTTCGGCCGTGTTTTCGCCACCTGTTCCACCAGCGAGGCATAGGCAGCGGCAACCTCAGGGGCTTCCCAAGGTTGGGGCGCAGGGGGTGGAGTTTGAGAATCGGCTACGGGCAGAGGCTCCGCTGGCATAGAAAAAGAGCGGCCAGAACAAATGGGCCGCCACATTCATTATAATCGTTGCCGTGCACGGGACGCTGACCCGGAAATCGCCCGTTCCACGCACAATGCAAGGAGGAGCACAATCATGCGACTGATGCAGATCGCTTTCGCCTTTCTTTTCACCGGGCTTCTTTTCGCGCAGGAGCCGATTCCGCCCAAATCCCCGAAACGGCAACCGCGGCCGCAACAGCAGCGCGATGAAGACCAGGATCGCAACAGGCGCATCGAGGAACGCCGCCGCAAGGAACAGAGCGAACGTATGACCAACGTCTACGCGGACACGGCCACCCGCCGCTATTACCGCTCCCGATGCAATGGTTCGGCGGGGTTGATCATGATGTCGTTGTGGGATGCCAAGCAACAAGGGCTCTCCGGCGCGTCGTGCAAGGACCGCAAAGACTGATCGCGGCATCTAGGCCGAGAGAATCGGTGCGACAATAGTACCTGAGTACTCTGTGGCCGTACGAGCACGCATTCCCCGGCAATCCTATCTCTCGCGGGTCTTCCTCCACCCGCTGGGACGTATCTTTCTGGCAGTCAGCGCCATCGCCATCACGGTCGGGCTGAGCGTCTTTCTTTACTACTACCTCAAGTTCGCCCGCATGATCGAGGAAAAGCTGGCCGGAGGCCCGTTCAATAACACCTCCATGGTTTTCGCCGCTCCGCGCATGATCAGCGTCGGCGACGATACGCTCCCGGACGATATCCAAGCCAGCCTGCGCCGCAGCGGCTACAGCGAATCGCGCGCCACGCGGATGGGGAGCTACACGAGGCGCGGGGAATCGCTGGAAATCTACCCCGGCCCCGACTCCTTCTTCCGCGAAGAGCAGGTTGTCCTCAAATTCAAAGAGGGCAAGCTGGCCCAGATCATCTCCCTGCGCGACAACACCGAGCGCACGCAATATACGCTGGAACCGGAACTGATCACCAACCTCTTTGACCGCAAGCGGGAGAAGCGGCGGCTGGTGCGCTTCCAGGACATTCCGCCCATCCTTGTGCAGGCCGTCATCAGCGCCGAAGACAAGCGCTTCTTCCAGCACGCCGGCTTCGACCCGCTGCGTATCCTGCGGGCCGCTTATGTTGACGTCAAATCCGGCTACCGTGCGCAAGGCGCCTCGACGCTCAGCATGCAGGTGGCGCGCATGTTCTGGCTCACCCAGGAAAAGACGCTGCAGCGCAAAGCCGCCGAAGTCCTGATCACGATGGAACTGGAGCGCAAGCTCAGCAAGGAACAGATTTTCGAGTTCTACGCGAACGAAGTCGACCTTGGCCGGCGCGGCACGTTCGCCATCCGGGGCTTTGCGGAGGCCTCTTTCGCCTACTTCGGCAAAGACCTGAGCCAGCTCTCGGTGGCCGAAGCGGCAACCCTGGGCGGGCTGATCCAACTCCCCAGCTACCGCAATCCATACCGCTGGCCCGACCGCGCCACCACGCGCCGCAACGTGATCCTAACCTTGATGCGGGACAACGGCTACATCAATGAAGATCAATTCAAGAAAGCCTCCGCCGAACCGATGGTGGTTTCCAAAGGCGGTGTCGAATCCACCGATGCGCCGTTCTTCGTCGATCTGGTGAACGATGAACTGCAGGAAAAATTCCAGGATCACGATTTCCAGACGCGCACCTACCGCGTGTACACGACGCTCGACATGAACCTGCAGCGCGAGGCTGCCGAAGCCGTGCGCACGGGCCTGAAGGAAGTGGATGAGCGGCTGAAGAAGAAACACAAACTGTACGGCACGGGCGTACCGGAAGCGCAAGTGGCGCTGGTGGCCCTGGACGCGCACACTGGCGAAGTGAGGGCCCTGGTGGGTGGCCGCAACTACGGCGTCAGCCAGTTGAACCGTGCCCTGGCCAAGCGCCAACCCGGCTCCAGCTTCAAACCGTTCGTTTATGCCGCGGCGCTCAATACGGCGCTCTCGGATTCCGGCTCCGCCATCACTGCTGTCACCCACGTCAACGATGAGCCCACCACGTTCTGGTTCGACGGCAAGCCGTATGAGCCGCACAATCACTATCGCGAATTCTACGGCTCGGTGACACTGCGGCAGGCGCTGGCCAAATCCATGAACATCCCGGCGGTGAAAATCGCTGAAATGGCCGGGTACAACAATGTTGTCGACTTGGCCCGCCGCTCGGGATTGAACATGAACATCCAGGCGACGCCGTCGGTGGCGCTGGGCTCCTACGAAGTGACGCCACTTGAAATTGCCGGGTCCTACACGGTATTTTCCAATCGCGGCATGTGGGTCAAACCGTCTTACGTGAAGAGCATACGCGACGATCAGGGCGGCGTGGTGTTCGATTATAAGCCGACGCAACGCTCCGCGCTGGACCCGCGCGTTTCCTACCTGATGACCAGCCTGATGGAAGAAGTGGTGCGCAGTGGAACGGGCGCCGGCATTCGCTCGCGCGGGTTTCTGCTGCCTGCCGCCGGCAAGACCGGCACCTCGCACGATGGGTGGTTCGCCGGGTTCACCACGAAACTGATCTGCGTGGTGTGGGTCGGCTTCGATGACAACAAGGAACTGGAACTGGATGGGGACAAGTCGGCCCTGCCCATCTGGGCTGAGTTCATGAAGCGCGCTCACACGTATCGCGAATATGCCTCGGCGCGCGGTTTCGATGCGCCTGATGGCATCGTCACCGTGGAAGTGGATCCGCTCTCGGGGCAGTTGGCCACTCCTTCCTGCCCCAACACGCGCGGCGAAGTGTTCATTGCCGGATCGCAGCCCCAGGACACCTGCCGGCTCCATCGGGGCTCGGGCGGCGCCACGCATGTCGCCTCCTGGGATACACCCGAACCAGACGCCTCCACTCCCGCCCGGCAGCAACAGGCGCCCCGCCGCGTTGCCCAGCACGAAGTGCAGCAACAACAACCGGCGGCGCAAAAAGCTCCTTCGGCGGATGGTAAACCCAAGGGCTTCTTCGGCAAGATTCGCGATATGTTTAAATAAGCGATAGAAGGAGGCTGCGATGATTGGTGCGAGCCTGTTTCTGATACTTGCTGCGCCCCTGGCGGCGCAGACTTCGCAACCATTAGAAAATACTGCATTGCGGGCAGCAGCGGCCGGAACCGATACGGTCACGAACGGGCCTAAGACGGCCCAGCCGGTGACCGACGAGATGCGCGGCGACATCTTCATGGCCCGAAAGATGTATCGTGAGGCGGTGGAAGCGTACCGGCTTGGCGGCAACAGCGCGGTCCTGACAAATAAGATCGGCATCGCCTATCACCAGATGATCGAACTCGACCAGGCGCAGCGTCATTACGAGCGCGCGATCAAGATGAGCCCTGCCTATTCGGAAGCCATCAACAACCTCGGCGCCATCTATTACGCCAAGAAGAGCTATCGCAAGGCGATCGGGCAGTACAAGAAGGCGCTGAAGGTCAGTCCCAATTCCGCCTCCATTCATAGCAATCTGGGCACGGCCTACTTCGCCCGCAAGAAATACAAAGAGGCTTTTGCCGCCTACCAGAAGGCGCTCGAACTGGATCCGGAGGTGTTCGAACACCGTGGCACTAACGGAGTCCTGCTGCAGGAGCGCAGCGTCCAGGAACGCGCCAAGTTCCATTTCTATCTGGCCAAGACCTATGCCAAGGCAGGCCAGGTGGAACGCGCGCTGCAGTATATGCGCAAAGCTATTGAAGAAGGGTTCAAAGAGCGAAACAAGTTCATGGAAGATTCCGAATTTACCGCTATCCGGGAACTGCCGGAGTTTCAGCAATTGCTGACGATGGAAGTGCGTGTTCTATAGGACAGCGCTGGCCGGCATGATGCTGCTGGTAGGGTGCAAGCAGCAGCAGCCCGCCCTCGAACGGATTGTTGCCACCCCGCTGGAAAATCTGTCCGGCCGCGAGGAATTGGATTGGCTGGCCTCCGCCTCTACGCCGCTGCTGGTGATGAAGACGGCCGGTGCGCCAGGCAAGATCGTGCTCGGGGCCAGTGCCGAACGGGAAGCTGCTTCGCTTCGCGCCACCCACGTGATACGCGGCTACTATTCGGCATCCGGAAACAAGGTACGGCTGCACGCCGCATTGTACGATACCGGCACACAGCGCATGGTGCGCGAATATGACTCGCTGGGCGCACCGGGCGAAGTGGTGGATCAACTTGCCGCCTCGCTCAAGGAAGGGCCGGTCGTCGCCACCAATTCCACCGCACTCGAGGCGTATGGAAAGAGCATGCGCGAGAAGGATCCCGGCACGCGGCGCACGCTGCTGGAAGAGGCCCTTAAGGCGGATGCAGGCTTCACGCCGGCCGTGATCTCGCTGGCGCAGACGCAGCCGCCGGACGAAGCGAAAGCGACCATCCGCGCGGCGATCGCCAAACATCCGGAAGGCTGGGAGCGCAGCCGCATGACACTGGCGCTGGCCACGGTGGACCGCGATCCCGCAGCCATTCTGCAGGCCATGGAAACCTGCCTCCGCTACGCCCCGAACGATACCGACATGGCGCGCGGGCTTGGCGATGCCCTCATCAATCGCCACCGCTACGCCGAAGGAGTGAAATGGCTGGCCAAGGCCGCCTCGCTGGAGCCGGAAACGCGCACCTGGAATCTGCTTTCCTACGCCTACTCCTATGCGGGCGAGTTGCCGAATGCGCTGCAAAGCCTTGAGCAGTATCGCCGCTCGTCGCCGGACGACCCGAACGCCTTCGATACGTCAGGCGAAGTGCACTGGTTTTTCGGCCAGTTCCGAGAAGCCGAGGCCAGTTTTCTCGAGGCCCAGAAGCGCGACCCGCAGTTTCTGGGCGGGCTGGAATTCGCGAAAGCCGCATTTGCCCGTTTCCTGGCTGGAGACAGCAAGGGCGCCGATCAGATTTTCGCCCGCTACCTGGAGTCGCGGCGCGCGCTGAACGACCCGCTGGTCGAACTCCGCTCCGCCCACTGGCTGTACCTCACCGCCCGTAAGGATCAGGCCAGGCAGGCGGCAAAGGATCTCGCGGCGAAGAACTCGGAAGTGGCTGTGCTGGCACAGAGCTTTCTCGCCCTGTGGCAATTGCAGGAGGGCGATGCGGCGGCGGCGGAAACCGCAAAACAGGCCATGAGCCGGGCCCGCAGTCCCACCACTGCCACCCAGGCCGGTCTTCTCATGCTGTTGAGCCAGCCTCGCGCGTCGGCCGAGGAATGGAATTCGCGCCTCAACCGCGCCCTGGGACCCGGAACACCTCCGGCGCTGCGGCGCCTGATTCTCGCTTATGCGCTGATGCTCGGCAAACACTACAAGGAAGCCCGTACGCTGCTGGAGGCGATGTACAACGAAACACCTCCCGCGGCGGCGGACGAGATTCGCATGCTGCTGGCGAAGGCAAAGATCGAAACCGGCGATGCAGCGGGGGCCAAGACGCTGCTTTCGCGCTACGCGCTTCCCCCGCAGCCGGGCGAAAACGTGTACGCATCGCTCTGGTTCCCGGAATTCCGGCAATGGCGCAAAGCCGCGGGGTTGTAGGTGCTCAGCCGCCGCCGGGCGTTGGGGCTGTTGCCGGCATGCGCCTGGGCCGCCGCGCCTCCTCCTAACCTCGTCCTGTTCGTGAGCGAAGGACACGCCGCCGCCGATCTCACCGCGGAAGCCACACCCAATTTGTATCGCCTCGCCGGAACGGGCCTTCGCTTCAACCTTGCCTTTACTCCGGAAGCCATGGGCTCGCCCGGCAAGAGCAGCCTGCTCACCGGCCAATACCCGCTGCAGCACGGCGCCTATGAGGAATTCAGCTTCGTGCGGCGCGATGTGGGGAAAACCTGGCCGCATTGGTTCCAGGCACTCGGATACCGTGTCACCCTGGCGGGCGAAGCGGGTTTTGGGCCGCGCTATGCCTTTCCTTTCGAATACCAGCCGCTCGCCTCCGTTTCGCGTTATCTCGCGCTGCGCCACGCAAAGCCGTACTGCCTGATCATCTGTCTGCCTACGCTGGAGGAATTCAGCGGCGAGACACTGGATGCCGCCAAGCCACCGGCCTACGCCGCGGACACGCCGCACACGCGCCGTTGGATGGCCCGCTACTACCACTCGCTGCGGGGCATGGACGCATTCGTTGCGGAAATGCTGGCGCAAATCCCGCCGAACACAATTAGCGTGTACCTCAGCGCGCACGGCCCTGCGCTTCCATTCGCCCAGTGGAGCCTTTATGACGCCGGCATCCGCATCCCGATGGTGGTGAACTGGCCCGGAATGGTCCGTGCTGGCCAAGCGGAGGCCATGGTGAGTCTGGTGGACGTTCTGCCCACCCTGCTCGAGGCATGCGGCGGCGCAGCGCCAGAGGGCATCGCGGGGCGCAGCTTCCTCTCCGTGCTCCTGGGCCGCAAGGCGACGCATCGCGATGCCATCTTTGCTGTTCATCACAACCGGGGGTCGGTGTCGGGCTCGGACTCGCCTTCCCGCGCCATCCGCACCGCCCGCTTCAAGTACATCTTGAATCTGAAGCACTGGAATCAGGTGGGCAACATCTGGTGGCGTGGCAACGACGGGAGCGATTCACGGCATCCGGTACGCACGCCGCCACCGGAGCTGTGGCGCGAGTGGCTCCTCCGTTCGGCCGAAGACGGCCATGCCCAGAACCGCACCGGGTTGTGGCGCAAGCGCCCGCCCGAGGAGCTGTACGATCTCCAGGCCGATCCTTATGAGCTGACGAATCTGTCGGTGGAGGACTTGCCGGAGAAGCCACAGCTACGGGCCAAACTGGTCGCCTGGATGAAAGAGCAGCAGGACAAGTGGCTGCCCTTTGCTCAGTGACGGGACAACAGGCGCACCATGGTTTCCTGGCGGCAATTCCTGGCCCGTTGCAGCGGAGTGTCGCCCTTCTTATCCCGCGCTGAGGGATTGGCGCCGTGCGCCAGCAGCGCTTCGGCCACCTCCACAAAGCCCCGGCGGGCCGCCATATGCAGCGGAGTAGCCCGCGTCACGCCGCCACAGGCATTGCTGTCAGCGCCGGCGCGCACCAGCGCCCGAACCACATCCGGACCCGAGGGTGCTCCGCATTCATTGGCCACGGCGTAGAGCGGCGTGTGCCCTCCGCGATCCGTCACGTTCGCATCCACACCGATTGCCAGCAGTAATTCCACCACCTCCAGACAGCCGTTGGCGGCCGCATCGTGCAGCAGCGTCCGGCCGGCAAAGCGCGTTTCCGCCAGCCTCGGGTCGCGGCGCACGGCTTCCACCACCCACGCCGCCAGGGGCGCTCGCCCCGATCGCATCATACGCACCAACAGCCCGGTGAATACCGAAGGCCGCCCTGCGAATCGCGCCGCTCGTTGCATTGCCTCTGCATCGTCCCCGGAGGTGATGGCGGCGATGGCCGCGTCCAACGCCAGTTGCTCCTCCCATCGCGCGTCCAGTTCGGCATGCCCGGCCGGAGCCGCTTCCTTGCCAGTGACGTACGAAGAACTCCCGACAAAGAAGCGGCCCAATGCCTGGCGAGTTTCCACTCCCAGCCCTGCCGCATCCAGCGTCGCCTGCATACACTGAAGCCACGCGCTCCGTTGTTCCGCGCTGATGCGAAAACGCGCATGCGATTCGCGCAGGCTGAGCCACCAGCGATGCTGCGTCTGCTCGTCATCACCGCCCAGGAATTGAATCAGGAACGCGGCGAACTCCTCCGTGGCGCAGCGCAGGCTTTTGCCGGGGAAAAGAGGCCGCAGCACAGGTGTCTGCCCCACCCGCGAGTAGAATTCCTCCGCCAGCCGCAGGCACCCGGAGCCTCCACCCAATTCCGCCAGCACGGTTGATCGCCCCGTCATGACCAGATTGTACCGGCATCCACTCCAAATAGAAACGCCGCCCTTGCCGCGCGGGGTCAGCGGCGAGGACGGCGTTTCCAGGAAAACTCGGTTAGCGCCAGGTCTTAGGCAAAGCTGCGGATGGCCGCGGCTTCGTCGTCATGCACTTCGAACACCGTGTACAGCTTGGTGATCTGCAGCAAATCCTGGATGCGCTTGCTGAGGTTGAGAAGTTTCAGTTGGCCACCCTGATTGGTGACGGTGGTAAAGGCGGAGACCAACTCGCCGATGCCGGAGCTGTCGATGTAGTTTACTTCGCCCAGGTTCAAGAGAACCTTCTTGTGGCCTGCGCCAAGGGAGTCACGGATTGCGTCGCGAAGGGCGCTGGTGCCTTCCCCCAAGGTGATGCGGCCTGCGGCATCAATCACAGTTACGTCGCCAACCTGGCGGGTGCTCAGTTTCACACTCACTGTCTCATCCTCCTACGGAATACGAAAAAGATTGACTATTGTAGCTCCGGACCCTTGCCTCACGCAATGCGGATTCATAGGCCGCGCCTACCTCGGAGCCAAGTACTTCACCATCGTGACCTCAGTGCCGGCCGGCTGCAGCCGGCGCACCTGGAACTCGTCCACAAAGGCTTGCATCAACAGAATGCCGCGGCCTGATTCCTTCAGAATATTCTCTTTGGCCAGCGGGTCAGGGACACGGGCCAGTTCGAACCCGCTCCCTTCATCGGTGACGATCACCTTCAGCGACTCGCTGCCGGACCACACCTTCATCCGAACTTTCTTTACGCCGCTGTATTTGTTGCCATGCACCACGGCATTCACCATTGCTTCGCGCATGGCGATTCCAATACGATGCAGGTCGTCTTCATCAAAGCCCATTTGTTGGGCCAGATCGACAACCACGGTTTCGGCGGTATCCACGCTTTTCAGATCGCTGTCATAGACAGCGTCGATGCGCGGAGAACCGCTGTGTTCAGCGTCCCAGTTCTCCATGGATACCCTGCGTCAGATGCATGCTGCGTCAAAAGGCGAATTTGCACAATAAAATAGCCGGGGTGGAAAAGTCAAGTGAAGATGCAGGGTTTAAGCAGGCGAGAAGGGTTTGAGTGGGCCGGAAAGGGGTCCGCACGCGGCCGCAGCCCGGCCTGAACCAAGACACACTCATCCCGACCAGACTGCGCGTGCGTTCACACGAGAACTCTTGATCAATCCCAGAATTGTCGCGGCGATGCGCGGGGCTGCCCCGCGTGGCGTATTACTCGAACATGCGGATGCTGAAGATCAGTCCGCCCACTACAGCGATCGTGATGACCGCGGTTACTAAGTATTTGGTCCAGCGCTCAGCAGGCGATACTTGCTGCTGATCGTCATGCTTCATGGTATCGTCCAGACTTTCGAACATGGAACACCTCCCAGAGGAATGGGAAACTCGTTACTCCCACCATAACTGCACGGGGTCTGGCTGAACTTCCGGCCAGCCTCAGGACGGACAGCGAATGACGAGACCAGTTTATGAAAGATCAATGGATCGGGAATCCGACCTCATTGTATTCCGTTTTTTTCCCGAGTGCACGGGAAAAATCGAACCCAATGGAGCAGAAGTACTCAAGCCGGATCTCCCTGTCAAATAGGAAGACGATCAGCGGGGTGTCGGATGTTTCACCTAGGGCGAAGTTGTGGGGGCGCAAAGATAGCGCCCCCAGCGCGGGATCCTATTACATTTCCTACTTAATCTTCCACGACCCGTCGGCCGCCTTCTCCCGGTGCGCATCGTGGCACGATTTGCAGGTTGATGTGATGGCCGAAATCGACTGCAACGCGTGATCCGTGTGACCCGCTTCGGCTGCCGCCGCCACTTCCTTGGCCCCATTGCGCGCGGTCTGGGCCAGTTTGACCGCGTCGGGGGCATTCTTGCCCGCCCAATACTGCTCGATCTTGGCAAACGCCGCCTCGATCTTCTTAGCGTGTTCGGCAGCCTCTTTGCCCGCCTTTGCGTCCAGCGCCTTCTTCAACGGCCCCATGGAGCCGCCGGCGGCTTTCATCCAGGCTACGTACTCCTGATCCTGAGCCATGGCAAAGCCAAGCCCCAGGGTGAGCATGAGCATCAAGCTACGGGTCATGTGATGTTTTTCTCCTGTGTGTGCGTGTGTGTGTTTCAGGTGGTTGTGGGTTCCGGGCTGCGGACGTGATGGCGGCGGATCCACCCGATCACGGCAACTAATCCCAAGGCGGTGGCGAGCAGCGGAAGAATATGCAGGTAGATCTGATTCTTCCCCGGTGGATCGCGCAGAATCCGCGATCCGTAAGTGGACACAAAATGCCGCAGGATCTGTTCGTCCGATTGGCCCTCACGGACCATCGCGCTCAGTTCCGCCCGCAACCGCAGCGCCTCCGGCGAACGGTGTACCAGCAGAGACTCACTCCAGCAGCAGGGTGATTTGAGTTGATCCGCCAGTTGGCGCTCTCGCGACTGAGCCGCCGAACTGGAAACAAGTACCGCAATTAGTAAAAGATAACGAAGCATAGTGAAAGCTCCTCTCCATAGCGGGCGAAAAACAGCACGCGAAGGAAAGCGCGGGTGCTCAGTCCGCGCCTTCCCAAATCCTGCCGGGAGGATGCTCATTTCCAGCAGTTCGCGTACTTCAGGAAGCCAGCCGGGATACGATCCGATTCGTACCCTCTAAAAAATCAGCTTGGCCCCAAACTGGATTTGCCGCGCCGGGGTGGACGTCGAAGTAATCCGCCCCGCGCTGCCCACGGCGCCCGTTGTCGTAAATACGGTGCGCTGTGTCGGAATCGCGAGATTCGCGTGATTGAAAAAATTGAATGCCTCGGTCCGGAACTGCAGCCCCAGCCTCTCGGTGATCCGGAACCGCTTGCCGATGGAAACATCGAAGTTCACCAGGCCCGGCCCGGTAAGGGTGTTGCGCCCGAGGTTGCCGTAGAAGCCGGCTTCCGGCAGCGAGAAGGCCGACGGATCGTAGTAGCGGTCTGCTCCGCCCAAAATGGGGTTCGTGGAGCGCCCTGCCACCAGGTCCGGGCGTTGCGGCGATGTTCCTGCCTGGAACCGTGCCCGCGCGCGGTCAAACCCGACGACCACCGAGAACGGGTTCCCCGATGCCACCGAGGAAATCGTGTTCCACTGCCAGCCGCCCAGCAGCCATTGCGCTTTGCGCGGCGACGGCAGTTGCCACGTCCAGTGCGCCACAAAGTAGTGCCGCACATCATAGTTCGACAGGCCGCGTTCGGCGCGCCGTGAATCCGGATCCTGCGGCAGATCGTTATCGCCGCCCTGGGTTACGGTCACCGACCCATCGTCGATGTTGCGCGAGAACACGTAGTTCACCTGGAACTGCAGACCGTGGCGGAAGCGATGCTCGAGCGAGGTGCGCAGCGAGTTGTACACCGATTGCCCGTCCGTGGTTTTGTAGCGGATGCCGGTGAAGTTCGGATTGCGCGTCACCGAATCCACGGGAAAGAATTTGCGTCCGTCAGGCAGAATTTGGCCCGTGGCCTGGTTTTGATCGAGGAAGCGCACCAGGTGCACGCCGCGCTGTCCGGAATAGCTCAGCGTCACCACAGTCGTCTGAGCCAGTTGCCGCTCCAGCGAGAAGTGATACTGCATGGTGTAGGGATTGCCCGGCTCGTAAACCAGAATGTCCTGCCGCCCGAGTACGAAATTCGGATTGCCGATGAGGGAGGTGGCGCGCGGAAAGACGGGGTTGCGGATGCTTCCGAGTGTGTAGAACGGTGATTGCCTGTTTCCCGCGTTGGCGTAAAAATCGGTCCAGATGGGATCGTAGAAGATGCCGTACCCGGCGCGAATGCTGGTCTTGCCGCCGCCGAACGGATCCCAGGCAATTCCCACGCGCGGAGCGAAGTTGCGGTTGGAAGGATTGGTGAACATCGGCCCCACGGTGGCGGCTTTGTCCGTCAGCACGTTGCGCACATTGCTCGACAGCCCGTCGCGTTCCGTAGGGACAGACATCCGCTCGTAGCGCATTCCCAGCGTCAGCGTGAGGCGCCGCCGCAGTTGGATCGTATCCTCGAGGTACCCGGCGGTCATCGACTGCCGCCAGTTGCGATCGAGGAGAGAATCGGGCAGCGTCAGTTCCACACTGGCGGCGGTCGCTGTGAGGAACGGCGCCAGCCCGTTGAATTGGTAGAAGCCGTAAGGCGATTGCGGCCGGCTCGTGGGCAGGCGGTAGAAGCGGTGATCGAAGCCCGCCTTCAGCGAGTGCCGGCCCCTGGTATGTGATAGATCGTCGCTGAACTGAAACAGGTTCATGGTCGAATAGGAGGGACCGAACCGCGATGGCCCCAGCGAGAACAATCCGGTCACACTGATCTGTCCCAATGGCTTGCCGGGAAAGAACGACAGCGCCGGGTCAATCTCGCGGAGGTACGTATTGTCGTTGGCCGACTCGGACCGGTTATAGGAAAAGCGAACCGCGTTCAACGTCCGCTCCGTAAACAGCCGCGTCAGTTCGGTGGAAAAGAACTGGTTGTGCGATTCATTGTCGGCCCTCACCAGCCGCAGCCCGTCGGGGATGCGTACCGAAGCCCGGTCCCGCGTGTAGCGGGCGAACAGTTGCGTCTTGTCGGAGAAGCGGTGGTCCACGCGGCCGGTGAGGAAATTCTGCCCCGTCTGCTGCGATGCCGCGGACACGTATTCTCCCGTGCCATCGCCGAAACTGCGGTCGTTCGGCAGCGGAATCAGATTCAAATAGGCCGGCACGGCCGGGTTCACCGCCACCTGCGTCCCATTGGGAAAGCGGCCGGTGCGCGCCGCCGCGTCCGGCACCACGGTGCGGCTGGTCACTCCCAGCCGCTGGCGCAATCCTTCAAAACTCCCCAGGAAAAACGTCTTGTCGCGCCGGATGGGCCCATCGAAGGTGGCCCCAAACTGGTTCCGCCGGAACGCGGGTATCGGCGCGGTGGCTGAGTCGAAGAAGTTGCGCGCGTCGAAGGCGGAATTACGCACAAACTCGAACATCACTCCATGCAGATTATTTGTGCCGGATTTGGTGACAGCGCTGATCACCCCGCCCCCGCTTCGTCCGTAAGCGGCGCTGTAGCCGTTGGTCAGCACACGGAACTCGCGCAGCGTATCCACGCCCAGAAGCACGCCAGCGGAACTGCCCGGGGTGTTGTTGTTGGCATCGTTAATATCGGCGCCATCGAGCAGGAAACTCACCTGGCTGGGGCGATTGCCGCCGAGCACCAGCTTCGTCCCCGGCCCGCCGGAATCGGATGTGCGACGCGACGGCGATACGCCCGGTTCCAACAGCGCCAGTTGGGCGAAGTCACGCCCGTTCAGGGGCAATTCGCGAATCGAATGCGTGTCCATCAGGCTCGACAACCCGGTCGCCTTGGTGTCCACCAGGTCCGCTTCCGCCGTCACCACGGTTTCCGTCGACACCGCGCCAATCGTGAGCGTCAGATTGAGCGACGCCTGCCTGCCTACCGACAGCGCCACGTTGCGGCGCGTCTCGGTGCGAAAGCCTTCCTTGCGCACCGAAATCTGATAGCTACCCGGCGCCAGGTGCGGGATAAAATAGCGGCCTTGTTCGTCGCTGTGCAGCACACGCCGTGCTTGCGTCGTTTCCTCCGTCGCCGTCACTTCAGCCCGCTGAATCAGGGCACCTGTGGCGTCAGTGATGACGCCTGACAACTCCGCGGTGTTGATCTGCGCCGGCAGCAATCCGGCCACGATCCAAAGCAGCGTGCTAGCGAGCATTCACCGCTCCCGCCACGCGCCGGCCGCGCGATAGCACCACGCTCCGCTTTTCATTCACCGTTTCCGTCCAGGCCACGAATAGGCGGCCCGGGTCTTCGTAGGCAACCACCGGATACGATGCGCTCGCTCCCAGGTTGCCGATCCGCTGCAGAGGGCTCAGCACCCCGGCCGCATCCACTTCGCGATACCAGGTGTTCACCGGACCCCAACCTTCGTTCTGCTTCTGCTGCCGGCCCTGGAATGCGATGGCCACTTTGCTGCCTGCCTGAATCAGATAAGGGTGGTTCGGATCCAGCACGCCATCGGCCACCGTGATCCGCTTAGTGAAGCTCTTTCCGTTGTCATCGGACCAGGCCAGGTAGAGCTGCGCTTTTTCGTCGCGCACCGTGGCCCAGGAGGCAAACAGCCGGTTCCCGATCGACGCCATCGCCGGCCCGGAGTGCGGACAACCGTTGATCTTCCAGTTGTCTTCCGCCACACGCACACCATCGGCGAACGTCTTGCCGCCGTCGGTGGAAGTGGAAATGAAAATGTCGCGGATGTTCTCCTCTAACACGCGCCGCCAGCCGACGTGCACGTTGTTCGCCCCGCTAAACGAAATCCACGGGCGGCAGCAGGGGCACGAGTCGAGCGAAACGCGGACGGCCGGCTCAAAGCTCACCCCTTTGTTCGTAGAGCGGGCGATATACACAGCCGAGGAGCCCTGCTTTCCCTTCCCCCGGTCGCGCCCATCGAGCCATGCGGCGTAAACCAGGCCCTGCGGCGAGAGCGCCATGTTGAAGAAATTCTGCGAAGGGGACGCCGGATCGACGGCGAAGGATTTGGTGAACGATTCACCCCACCCTGTGGACCGCGCAAAATGGAGCTCCGAGCTTTCGCCGCCCTCTTTGCGCGCCTGCCACAGCACGTAGAATTCGCCGCGGTTACGGATGGCCAGCCGCGGGCTCGATTCCCCATGCGAGGACACTTCGCCCTCGGTGGAATTCACGCGCACACGCTCCTCGAAGCTGTCACCGGCGTCGTTCGACGTCTCGAGATACAGATTGCCGCCGTCCACCTTAAGCAACGAAACGGCGCCCGAAGCACGCACGTGCAGCACCGGATCGCGGCCACTCGAAACGGCACGAGGCTTCGGCTCAAAACGGACGGAATCCGTTACCGGCGCGGCGCTTAGCAAAATAGAAAGCGCGGCGGCAGAGGAGAGTCTGCGCATAAATACACTCCTGGTTCAAAAATGGAAAACGAAATAAGGAGGGATTTATGCAGCGGGAGGAGGCCGCTGGAATTGGGTCGGGGTGAATGCGGTAACGGGTGCAGGCAAGCTCTGCCATACACGGGTTGTGGGCTCAGTGGGACGATCGGCTCGCTCTTCGCTTTGCGCGGGTAGCCCTGAAACTGGACCCGTCTGGAACTTGCCGAGCGCCGGGCACGACGTGCCGCAACTGCGGCTGCTCATCGACGCGCCCTTGCCGGCTTTTTTGCAGCAGCTATGCTTCGTGCGGCGGCAGCAGGCGTGGCCGCCCTCTTCCGCCGTATTGGTGGCGCTCAACGCCACGGGATACAGCCAAAGAAACAGCAGCCAGAAACTGAGACACGCCGCCCGCACACGAAGAGTTGCGGTGTGGAAGTGTCCCAGCTTCACATTTGCAATGTATCACAAATTCACAAAATGTCCAGCCGCGTTTCCGTTTGTAGAGCCAGGAGAAACGGCTTGCCTTATTACATGCGTGTGGAAGGACTACCCATCCCCGTTAAGGGAAAAGGGCGGTATCAGTTGGAGCGCCAAAGACTCACGATATTACGGTGGCCCCGGACTCAAGTGTCATCAGCCGTGGTGATTGCAGCCGGTGGTTACGCCGAAATCTTTCCCACTAGCGTCGTCGCGTTGTTGCTCATCGCCCAGGTGGGGATCGCCTTCACTACTTCCGCCCGCTTCAGCGATTTGGCTTTCTTGCCTTCAAACCGGAACTGCTTTACACGGTAGAAGCGCGGTTCGCCTGTATCCCGGACATCGAAGAAATCCGGCCGGATGATGGCTGACCCGGATACCTGGGGGAACAGCTTCAAGAACTGGAGCATCTGTGCCTCTCCGGGTGTGTAATGGCCGCTCTTCGCGGTCACAACCTTGATCTCCCCGTTTTCTGCCGCCAGTTCTCCGGCAGCCTGAACGGCGCCGCCGGCGAGAAACGTCGAATGGTGGAACTTCCCTTCCTCGTGGTCTCCACAATACAGCCGCCCATCCATGTCCACGACAAAGATCGCCCAGCCCTTACCCGCGAACAAGGTTTGGTTGTTCCTCGTATCGAACGGCGAGTCATTCATCGGATCCAACGTGCGAAATATTCCGTGCTTCACACCCACTTCATTCTTCTTTGCCTCCGCATCGTCGATGTACTGCTTCACCTGAAGCCCGGAAGGCTTGACGAAGAGGCGGCAGTAATCCCAGAACGAGAGATTGACGCGGCTGTTGAGCCACGCCCCGTATGCCGTCGATAATTCGAACCCTGGCCGGTGCTGTGGGTCAACCTTCTCCAGCCAATAATGCCGGTTCTCCTTCTTTACATCCTTCCAGTTCGACGGCCCACTGAGCATCTTCCCGCCCAGCCCATCCATCTCCTTGGCGACGTCGTTCGCCAATCCCTCCAACGCTTTCCAACGCGCCATGTTTGTGGGCGTATTCTTCGGCGGCTTGCTGGTGATCCAGTACGTGGAATACCCAAGCAGACGTTCGAGGATCCGGACCTTCTCATTCCTGTCCGGGCTCGTCTCCATGGAGTTGTAGACCTGCACCAGCCCATACAGAGGCTGAAGCCATTCGTTCCCGCTGATGCTGATCTTTGCGGTATCGAGGTTGCGCGTGGAAATCATTGGTTGTCTCCTCTCTAGCCTTGTCGCCTGTTGTGGCGTCTCAACCAGGGAAGCGACGATTTCCCGCCCGCTCCTTCATGCGAAGTTAAAACTGATACTTCAATGCCACTTGAATCACCCGCGGCGTCCCGGCTGCCGTAATCCGCCCAAAGGCCGCCGCGCTGCGGTTCGCATTCGGCTGCCCCAGATTCACCCGGTTGAACAGATTAAACGCCTCGGCCCGGAACTGCAGCCGGTGCGTTTCCTTGATGGCGATCTGTTTGAACAGCCCGGTGTCCACGTTGGCATTGCCCGGCCCGCGCAGGATGTTGCGCCCCGCCGTACCGAACGTGCCCACCGCATTAAACGCGAACGCATCGATGTTGAAATAGCGGTTGATCACGTCACCGCGCTGCCGGTCCCCGGTGATAACCGGATTGCCGATGATGTCCGCCCGGTCGGCGCCCACTCCGGAAAACGAATTGTCACGTCCCGAGGACACCGTGAACGGCTGCCCGCTTTCGAGCGTTACAATCCCGTTGATGTCCCATCCGCCCAACAGATGCCGCGTCACCGCGTTCGACGCCTTCAAGCGTGGCAGTTCATGCAGGAAAGAGGCCACGAAACGGTGCGGCAGATCGAGGTTCGACAGTGCGCGCTGATTGCGGAAATTGTAAGGATCGGTGGAGATGCCGCCGTCGCCCGAAGAATCGTCAATCAGCTTCGACCACGTGTAGGCGGCCAGCAACGAGAAATTCTTCGTGAAGCGCTTGTTCATGCTCAACTGCAACGAGTGATAGATGGAGTTCCCCGTGCTCTGCTGGTTGTTGATATTGGCGAAGGCAGGCGCGTACGGCCGCCGCGCATTGGTGTTCGCAGCGGTCGCGCCAGGCCCGAAAATGGCCGGATTGCGCTCATTCTGGTTGAACAGGTGGTTGCCCTTGCTGCCGACGTAGGCCACCGTTCCCAGCCACGAACCGGCGAACTCCCGCTGGATATTGAAATTCCATTGCTGCATGTACGCATTGCGGAAATCGGGGTCATAGGGCTGAATGGTCATTGCCGTTGGATAACGGAATGTACGCCGCTCCTCCGGCGTCTCCGGTGCTTTGAACGGCCACGGATTGCCCGCCGTCGCATACGGGTTCTCCAGGCTCGGCGGCACGTTGATCGTTTGCCGCAGCGAGAACGGCGGAGCGTTCGACGGCTGATTGTTCGCCTGCTGCCGGATCTGCGAATAGAAAATCCCGTAGCCGCCACGGAAGCTCATCTTCCCTTTCCCCGTCGGGTCAAACGCAAAGCCGAAGCGCGGCGAGT
This sequence comes from Acidobacteriota bacterium, assembly GCA_018268935.1. Taxonomy (GTDB): domain Bacteria; phylum Acidobacteriota; class Terriglobia; order Bryobacterales; family Bryobacteraceae; genus CADEFT01. The sequence continues at coordinate 98,637 of JAFDVS010000100.1, forward strand.
AGCGATTGTAGGCCGAATCGAAGGCTGCGTTCGGTACGCCGTTATCGCCGGGAAACACCAGGCCCAGCGGCGCGGTCGGATTGATGGTGCTCTGCTGTCCCGCGCGGAATTGCGCGAAGCGGTTCCCCGCGTCGGTGAACGCCAGGAACGGATCGTACCGCAATCCCAGATTCAACGTCAGCCGTCCTGTCACTCGCCAGTCATCCTGCGCGAACAGGCCCCATTCCTTCTGGCGCGGCTCATTGATCAGCAGCGCGATCTGCGTTGAAGTGAACGGCCGGCCCAGAACCAGGTCCGCCCCAGCGTCTCCGCTCACCTGCCCGTTGAACACCAGCGCAGGATCGCCCTGGAAAAACTCCTGTAAGTTGAGTTGAGCAATGCGCACGCTGCCGCCGAACTTCAGGAAATGCGCGCCCTTGGTCCAGCTCAGACGGTCTGTGAATTCGAAATTGCGCCGGAAATGCTGCAGAGGATACCGCGTGAAGGCATTGAACCGCCCGTTCACATTGGCGCTGATCGCCGCCGGCACGCCGTCTTCGGTGAACGTGCGCACGAAGCGCGCTCCGAAATCGTTCCACGTCTTGTTGCCGGGCACCACGGATAGCTGCCGGCGATCAATGTCGTTGAACGTAAACACAAAGCTGTTTAACAGCGCCGGGTTGACGATATGCGTATCGGTGAAAGTGTAGTTGTAATTCGTGTACTTGATATCGGCGAATAAATTGGGCAGATTGCCCGGCAGTTCGCGAAACGTATTGAGGTTGATCAGCAGCCGCCCGCTCAGCCGGTTCGCCGAACTGATCTGATGGTCGCCTTTGCCGATGAAAACCGTGTTGTCCGTCTTCTCCTGGCTGGCGAAGCTGTACAGGCCATCCGACCGGTTCGGCAGCGGCACGAAGGCATCGAGAAATTGCGCCGCCGGCCGCGACAGGCGGCTTGATGGAATGATCTTCCCGGCAAACGGGGCGTTATTTGCGGCCGGGTCCGTGATCGCCCGGGGCAACGCCGAAAAGTCGCCCTGCCGTTCCGCCGCTGTCAATACGTTGGCCGTTTGCGCCGCCGGCGAGGAGCGATCCGTCGTCCCTTGATAGGAGAAGAAGAAGAATGTCTTGTCGCGCCGCACCGGCCCGCCGATGGTCCCGCCATACTGATTGCGCTTGAACGGCGGAATCGTGTTCGAAAAGAAATTCCGCGCATTCAGCTTCTCATTGCGCAGGAACTCAAACAGCGTTCCATGGAACTGATTGGTGCCTGAGCGCGTTACGGCGTTCATCAACGCCCCGGCGTTGCGCCCATATTCCGCCGAATAGGAATTGGTTTGAATACTGAACTCCTCCAGCGCATCGGGCGGTGGAAACACGCTGGGGGAATTGAAATAGGGATCGTGATTGTCACCGCCATCCAGCACATAATTGTTGCCGTTCTGCCGGCTGCCGTTGATCGACACCGTTGAGTTCTGCCCTTGCCCCGGCGCCGCCACCGATCCGGCGCCCGGCACCAGTAACTGCAACTGCAGCGCGTTACGCCCGTTCAGCGGCAACTCCACGATGCGCTTGGAATCCACCACTTCCTTCAGCGTTCCGGTGCGAGTATCCACCTGCACCGCCTGCGCTTCCACCGTTACGCTTTCCGCCACATCGCCCACTTGCAGCACAATCGGCACCATCCGGTTTTCATCCACCTGCACCGTGATGCCCGTCTGCACGAACTTCTTGAAGCCCTGCCGTTCCACGGTCACCGTGTACCCGCCGATGGGCAGTTGCGAAGCGATGTAATCGCCTCGCTCATTCGATGCCGCCTGCCGGACAGCGCCGGTTTCAGTGTGCGTGATGGCAATGCTTGCCCCCGGCACCAGCGCGCCTGTTGTATCTTTCACCACCCCATAGATGGTGACGGAACCCTGTGCAAATGCGCCAAGGCAGAAGAGAAGAAAAAGACTGGTAGATCGGAACATAGATCAGACTCCCACTGTTCCGTGAGTATATCGAACCGAGCAGAAACTTTTCACTCCATCTAACGCCTTCGAGTTGCCGATCCGATTCCAGTCCTGTATGCTGATTGAATCTGTAACGCAATTGAAACGGAACTGACATGACCCAGAAATGTGCTGTGACGATGATCGTTATCCTCGCCACCACCGGCTGTAACAAGATCACGCCCGTCACCCCCGTGGAGGCCTCGAAGCCCGTCGCGCAGGAGACCGTAGCAGTCGCCAAACCGATCAAGGAAAGCCTGCAGCAACAGGTGGTTCTCACCGGCGATTTCAAGCCTTACCAGACGGTGGATCTGCATGCCAAGGTTCCGGGTTATCTGCGAAAAATCACGGTCGATGTCGGTGACCGAGTCCGCGCCGGGCAGTTGATCGCCTCCCTCGAAGTGCCGGAGATGGCTTCCGATATCTCGCATGCCAATGCTGAAGTCAGCCGTCAGGAAGCCGAGTTGAAGCGGCTCCATTCCGAAGTGGAGCGGGCCAAGGCGAACCTCGGAATTGCCGAGCTTTCCTATAAAAGGTTGGAAGCCGCGGCGAAAGCCGAAAAGGGCATCGTCGCCCAGCAGGAAATTGACGAAGCATTGGCGAAACGCCGTGCCGCTGAGGCTCAAGTGGCTTCCGCCGAGGCCGCGCTAGGCGTTGTCCGCCACCAGATCGAAGGCTCGCGGGCCACCGTAGAAAAAGCGAAGACACTTGCCGCTTATACCGAAATCACCGCGCCCTTCGATGGCATCGTCACCAAACGGAATGTCGATCTCGGCGCCATGATCCAGGCCGGCACTTCGTCCTCCGCGGTGCCCCTCGTCCGCATCGCCGAAATCCGCCGCCTGCGTATGGTGGTGATCGTCCCGGAAAGCGCGGTTCCCATGGTGCGTCCCGGGACCACGGTCACCATCGCCGTCCCCGTGCTGCGCAAGAAATTCGAGGGCCGCGTGGCCCGCCTGTCCAACGACGTACAGTTCACCAGCCGCACTATGGAAGCCGAAGTCGACGTGGCCAATCCCTCCGGCGAACTGGTTCCGGGCATGACCGCCGAAGTTGCCGTCACGCTCGCCCGCAAAGAAGATGGACTCACCGTCCCTGTCACTGCAATCATCAACAACGGCGGCAACCGGTCGCTGATGGTGGTGAACTCCGGCGCCATCGAAGAGCGCGAAATCAAGACCGGAATGGAATCGGCCGCGCGCATCGAAGTCACTGCCGGCATCAGCCCCGAAGACCTGATCGTGGTGGGCAACCGCAGCCTGCTGCGCGCCGGGCAACGAGTGGAAACCAAACTGACGGAGGTCAACTGAGTTGCCCTCGTTCTCCCTCCGGCACCCCTATTTCATTGTGGTGTGCGCGCTGGTGGTGTGTCTGCTGGGCGGCACCATCCTCACGCGCATGCCCGTCGACATGTTTCCGGCGATGGATCTTACGGCCGTCGTCGTTGCCACCCTCTATCCCGGCATGCCCGCCGAGCAGGTAGAGAAGAATATCACCGAACGCCAGGAACGTTTCTTCACCCTCGCGCCGAACATTGAGCACATCGAATCCCGCTCCATCACCGGGGCGGGCATCATCAAGATCTACTTCCAG
>JAFDVS010000101.1 GCA_018268935.1 Acidobacteriota bacterium
TTCCCGTTCCTTCAGAAATTCGCGCCACCCCAGCCAGGCAAGCGGATTCCACCAATACAGCAGCAGAGCAATCCGGCCCAGCAGATGGGTGGCAAGATCGCCTCTCTCCACATGAACCAGTTCGTGCAATAGCACCACACGGCGGCGTTCCGCGGTCCACTGCGAGGCTTCGGCGGGAAGTAGGATGGCAGGGCGGAGAATGCCGCACGCCATCGGCATCACACCATCGCCAGCCACCAGCAACTCCACACGGTGGCGGATGCCCAGCAGCCCGCACATTTGCTCGATGCCTTCCCCATCCATGGGAACTGCCTTGCGGCGCATGCCTGCCACATATGCAGATGCGGCCAGCATGCGTAACAGCCCGAATGCCGTCCCCGCCACCCACACAATGGCAAGCCATGAGCCCAGTGGCACTGCGGCCGCCGGCGCGCCTGACCCTGCTTTCGCTTGCCGTACACCTTCCGCGGTTTCCGTAACAGGAACCACGCCCATCACGCGATACACCACGCCCGGCTCAGGCAGCACAGATGTCACCGGCACATACCACTTGGGCAGCATGGTCATCAGCAGTGGCAATGCGACCAGCGCCGCCGCCGCCGCGGTCCACACCAGGTGCCGACGCGCCGCCGAGGCGTTGCGCAACAACATCGCAATCACACATGCAGCCGCCATCACCACGATGCTCTTCAACGCGATACCGCCGAGGGCGGCAGCGAAAGCTCCATTCAGCCACAACATGTCACTTGCCCTCCTGCTTGGCGCGTTCAATCATCTCCGACATACGGTTCAGCTCCTCCGGTGTCAGCTTCTTCGCCGACACATCGAGCAACGCAGCGACAATCTGTTCCGGTGAATCCCCAAAGAAGGTGCGCAACAAGTGCTTCACCGCCGAGCGCTTTGCCTTCTCCTTGCCCAGTGAAGGCAGGTAGACATACTTCAGCCGATCCATCTCGTGATGCACATGGCCCTTCTCTTCGAGCGTGCGCAACATGGCCCGCACGGCGGAGTAGCTGGGGGCATCCTCCATCGCCGCTCGTACATCGGCCGCGGTGGCTTTTCCGCGTTCGTAGAGAATGTCCATGATCTGCCGCTCGCGGCGGCTGAGTGGGGCCAAGGCCATGTTTGCTCCTTCGGGCGACGTGCTGTTTTTCCAGCACATGCTAGAAAATTAACACGTCTACACAAAGGTGTCAATAGGCTTGTTGGAGGTAGATTTTGTTAATTCGACGCGGCGCGTGCCGTTTCCACGTCGGGAAAGAACGGGAAGACGGTGTCGAGCTTCGTGACCCGGAACGCGGAGCGAACCGCACCCGTCGCGGCGGCCATGCGTAAACTGGCGCCTTCCACTTCGAGAATCAGATTGTAGCTGGCGATGAAGCGCCCGATTCCAGTGCTGTCGATATGGGTGAGGCCCTCCAGATTAAACACGAAATCGCGCTCGCCTTCCTTGAGCAGGCGCGAAACGAGTTGCTCCACCTGGTGGCTCTCCGCCCCGAGCATTAGTCTGCCGCGGACGTGGATCAACACCATCCCTGGCTGCACGCGTTCATACTCGATCTGGAACATTGCGTCTAACGGTAGGAGGATAGCACGCCATGTGCCCGCACGGCGGAGGTTGGGGCAAAGTGGACGGTTCAGTTGAGTTTACGCATCAGGCTGTGCTATAGGTTTCATTCTATGGCTTACGTAATCGCTGAACCCTGCATCGGCACCAAAGACACCGCTTGTGTGGACGCATGCCCCGTGGATTGCATCCACCCGAAGAAGGACGAGGAGGGCTACGAGGCCTCCAACCAGCTTTTCATTGATCCGCAGGAATGCATCGACTGTGGCGCCTGTGTGCCGGTCTGCCCCGTGTCGGCGATTTTCGCTCTCGACGATCTCCCGGAAAAGTGGGCCAACTACGCACAAAGCAACGCCGCTCACTTCGGCCGGTAAGTAGCTACTGCGGTGTCCGTCTCCCACACCTTCACGGCGTGAATGGAGACGGGCACCTTGCCCATCCCCTCCTCAATCCCCTTCTGCATTTCCTCACAGAAATATTTCGCGATGTTTTCCGCCGACGGATTCAGTTTGTCGAACGGCGGAAGATCGTTGATGAACTGGTGATCGAGGTAAGCGATCGCCTTTCGCAGCACTCGTTTCATGTCGGCGAAGTCCACCAGCAGCCCGGTATCGTCGAGTTCGGCGCCGCGCAGAATCACCTTCACTTTGTAGTTGTGTCCGTGCACGTTCTCGCACTTGCCCTTGTAGTTGCGTAGGGCGTGTCCGGCCGCGAACTTTTCTTCCACAGAAACTTCAAACATCGAAAAAGCTTTCTACCTCGTTCCAGTTCATTGTGAATCGGTAGTCGGGGAGACTATCGAAGAAGACCTGCCCGTAGCGCTGCCGGGTGATGCGGTTGTCGAGCAGCGCGAGAATCCCTCGGTCAGAGCGTGTGCGGATGAGCCGCCCGAATCCCTGTTTCAACGCAATTGCCGCCTGCGGAATCTGGTAATCGTAGAAGGGGTTTCCGCCGCCTTCGCGAATCATGCGAATACGGGCATCCACCACCGGATCGCTAGGCACCGCGAACGGCAATCTATCTATGATAACGCAGCTCAGCTGATCGCCCGGCACATCCACGCCCTGCCAGAAGGAGGAAGTAGCGAACAGCACGGCGTTGGGCGTTCTGCGGAAATCCTCGAGAATAGCGTGCCGTGGCGCAGTGCCCTGCAGGAACGAGGGGTAGTCCATTTCCGCCGAGACCCGTTCATGCGTGACACGCATCTGCTGATAGCTGGTGAAGAGCACGAAGGCGCGTCCCTGGGTCAGACGCAGTAAGCGCAGAATCTCATCGCAGGAAGCGGGGAAGAACGCCGGACTGCGGGGATCGGGCAGGTGCTGCGGCACGTACAGCAAAGCCTGCTGGCCGTATTCGAACTGGCTGCTCACGGTGAGCGTGCGCGCATGCGGCACACCTAAACGGCTCTGCAGAAAATCGAAATTCCCAGCCACGGCCAAGGTGGCGGAGGTAAGAATCACGGTGTCTACCCTGTCAAAGAGTTTTTCCGCCAGCACGGCGGACACGTCGATGGGGGTGGCCTGCAAATAGCAACCGCGGCCGCGCCGTTCCACCCAATAGACGAAGCGCGCATCGCCGCTCTCCATCCACATGCGCAACGAATCGAAGATCTCGCGAGCGCGTCGCTTGAGGGGCAACACTTCATCCTGTGCTCCCTTCACCAATTCCAGGTTTGTCCAGACGAGTTCCAGCCCTGTGAGCACATCGCGATACTCCTGGGCGTATTGCTGCAGAAACGAAGCATGCCTGCTGAACCCGCTGCGGCCTTCCGATTCCCCGAAGAGCCAGAAGAAACGTTCCGCGGCATCCTGCATGCCGATCAGCACGCGGTCCAGTTCGGCGGTGGCGAATTCCTTGCGCCTCCCCACGGCCATCGTGTCGCGCACCAGTTCCTGGAATTGATAGTTGCTGACGCTCACCCCGAAATAGGCGCCGGCCACATCTTCCACTTCGTGCGCCTCGTCGAAAATGACCGCGTTGTATTCGGGAAGAATGCCGCCGAACTCCTCTTCGCGCACGGAGAGATCGGCGAACAGCAGGTGGTGGTTGACGATGATGATGTCGCTCTCGTGCGCCTTGGCGTGCATCTGGGTGAGAAAGCAGCGCTCGAACTGCGGGCACTTCTGGCCGGAGCACATATCGCGGCGGGCATCCAGTTTGGCCCAAGCCGTGCTCTTTTCGGGCAACTGCTTGATCTCGGCGCGATCGCCGGTTTCGGTAGTCTTCTCCCATTCGCGGATGATGCGGAAATCGGTGATCTCTTCCAGTCCGTCGAGGATCGGCTCGTTCTCAGCCGCGTAGAGCTTCTCGCGGCAAAGGTAGTTCCCGCGGCCTTTCATGTAGCAGACCTTCAACGGTTGTGAGAAGTGCTGCTGCAGGAAGGGAATGTCTTTGTAGAAAAGTTGCTCCTGCAGGTTTTTCGTTCCGGTGGAGACGATGACTCGCCGGCCCGAGAGGATGGCCGGAACGAGATAAGCAAGCGTCTTGCCGGTGCCGGTGCCCGCTTCCACGATCAGGTGGCGCTTCTCGAGCAGGGCCGCTTCCACCGCTTCCGCCATGTCCAACTGCCCACGGCGAAACTCGTATTGCGGGTGCCAGCGTGAAAGTGCGCCTCGGGGTCCGAAGAATTGCCGCGCACTTTGCGCCTTGACCGTGGATGACATGCCCTCCTCCAGTATAGGGATTCCGAGAGCCGTCCCAAGGCGCTGCTATAATCAAAGAGAATCCGCAGTATGCCCTTTTCTCTCAAACAGTTCATCCGTATGGCTGCGCATGTGCAGTTGCTTCCCGTATTGGAAAGCGGCGAGGAAACGCTGGTCGGCGGCCAAGCCGTGATGGAGGGCGTCATGATGCGCGCCCCTCACAGCTATTGTGTCGCCGTGCGCAAAGCCGACGGCACAATGGTGACGGAAGAGGCGCCGCTGCACAAGGTGTCGGAGAAGTATCCGATCTTCAAGTACCCGCTGTTCCGCGGTGTAGGCACCCTGGGGCAGGCCATGTGGCTGGGTGTGAAAGCGCTGAAATTCTCCGCCAACGCAGCGCTGGACGAAGGCGACCCCAACGCCAAGAAGGAAGAAATCTCCTCCTGGGCCATGACCCTCAACCTGGTCTTCTCCTTCGCCTTCTTCATCTTCCTCTACAAGTTTGTCCCGCTGTTCCTCACCACGCAGATTGAAAAGGCCGCGCCGATCGTCCACAACCGTATCCTGTTCAACCTGGTGGATGGCGTCATCCGAATCGCGATTTTCCTCGCGTTTCTGTACCTCATCTCGCGCTGGAAAGACATTCATCGCGTCTTCGAATACCACGGCGCCGAACATAAAGTCGTCTACAACTTCGAATCGGGAACTCCCGTCACGGTGGAGAACGCCCAGAAGTTCACCACACTCCATCCGCGCTGCGGAACCAGCTTCCTGCTGGTGGTGATGATGATTTCCATGGCCGTCTACACGGTGCTTCCGTTCGACGGATTCGTGGAAAAATTCGCTTCGCGCATTGTTCTGCTGCCGGTGATTGCCGGGTTGAGCTACGAGCTCATCCGCTATGCCGCCAAGAAGCGCGGCAGCGCTTTGGCTATGCTCACGGCACCCGGATTGTGGCTGCAGAAGATCACGACTCAACCGCCTGCCGATGATCAGACGGCAGTGGCGATCCACGCGCTGGAAGGCGCAATGGCATTGGAAAAACAACAGGGCGGCCAGTTGGTGATCGCTTAACCTCCCGGAAAAGACTGCGCCATGCAATACAGAGAAAAGCTCGAACAACTCGAATCTCGCTTCGTCATGCTCACTGAGCAGATGGCCGATCCCGGGGTCATCGGCGACCCGGAATCCTATCGCAAGACAGCTAAGGCGCATCGCGATCTGGAAGAGATCGTGGCCAAGTATCGCGATTGGAAAAAGGCGCAAAGTGACCTCGAAGGCGCGCGTGAAATGCTGCAGGAAACCGATGAGGAACTGCGCTCCATGGCCACTGAGGATGTGGCGCGGCTGGAACCCGAATTGGTCCGCATCGAAGAGGATCTGAAAATCCTGCTCCTGCCCAAGGATCCCAACGACGACAAGAACGTGGTCGTCGAAGTTCGCGCGGGCACCGGCGGAGACGAAGCCACACTGTTCTGCGCGGAGATCTTCCGCATGTATACGCGCTACGCGGAAACGCTCGGCTGGAAGGTGGAAGTGACCCACACCAGCGAATCGGCGGTCGGGGGGTTGAAGGAAGTCATCGCCCTCATCAGCGGCGACAAAGTTTACAGCAAGCTGAAGTACGAATCGGGCGTCCATCGCGTTCAGCGTGTTCCGGCTACCGAACAACAAGGCCGCGTACATACATCGGCTGTCACCGTTGCGGTGCTGCCGGAAGCCGACGAAGTCGAAATCAAAATCGACCCGAAGGATATCCGCATCGACACGTTCTGTTCCTCCGGACCAGGCGGACAGAGCGTAAACACCACCTATTCCGCTGTACGAATCACACACTTGCCCACTGGGCTGGTGGTTTCCTGCCAGGATGAAAAGTCGCAGATCAAGAACCGGGCCAAGGCCGAGCGCGTGTTGCGTTCGCGCCTGTACGAACTGGAACTCGAGAAGCAGCAGGAAAAGATCGGCGCCGAACGCAAGACCATGGTCGGCAGCGGCGACCGCAGCGAGAAGATCCGCACCTATAACTTTCCGCAGAATCGCATGACCGATCATCGCATCGGGCTCACCCTGCACCAGTTGGACCTGGTGATGGATGGCCGGCTGCAGCCCGTCACCGACGCGCTCATCTCCTTCTATCAAGCGGAGAAGATGAAGAACCAGAGCAACACCGTCAATTAGATGAACCTGCACACCGCGCTACGCCAGGGCACGAAACTCCTGGAGGAGGCGAGTGTGCCGGCCGCAAGGCTCACGGCGGAAGTGCTGCTCGGGCATGCCATGCAAGTAAGGCGCGAGTACTTCTATGCGCATCCGGAAGAGGAATTGACGGAACTCGCCTGGATCCACTTCGGGCGCTACCTGTATGAGCGCATCGGCGGCAAACCGACACAGTACATCACCCAACAGCAGGAGTTCTACGGGCGGCCATTCTTCGTTTCGCCCGCGGTGTTGATTCCAAGGCCTGAAACGGAGCATGTGGTGGAAACAGCGTTGCGGCTGGCGCCGGGCGCGCGGCGGATTGTGGATGTCGGCTGCGGTTCGGGCGCGATTGCCGTGTCGCTGGCGCTGGAGATCGCAGGAAGCCAAGTGGCCGCTTGCGACATTTCCCTCGATGCATTGCGTGTGGCGGAACGCAATGCCGCGTCGAATGGAGCGCACGTCGCGTTCGTGCAATGCGACCTGCTCAGCGCGGTCGCTTCCGGGTCGATGGACCTGGTGGCCTCGAATCCACCCTATGTGCCCGAAGGCGACGAAGCAAACCTGCAGCGCGAAATCCGCGAGCACGAGCCTGCGGTTGCCCTCTATGGCGGGCCCACGGGAAATGAGATCTACGCGCGGTTGATCCCGCAGGCGGAGCGAGTGCTGCGGCCCGGCGGATGGTTGATCCTGGAGATGGGGTGGCGGTCTCTGGACGTAGTGAAAGCGATGTTCGGCGAGGGTTGGCATAATGTGGAAGATGTAGCCGATCTGGCGGGCATTCCGCGGGTACTGGCTGCACAGCGCAGACCATGAAGATCATCTTCCACCTCGACATGGACGCCTTTTTCGTGTCCGTGGAAGAGCTGTACAACCCCGAATTGAAGGGCAAGCCGGTAGTAGTCGGCGGCCATCCCAACCAGCGTGGCGTGGTATCCGCCGCTTCCTACGCCGCGCGCAAGTTCGGAGTCCATTCCGCCATGCCGCTGCGCACCGCCTACAAACTATGCCCGCAGGCGATCTTTGTCGAAGGCCACCCCAAGCGTTATAAGGAAAGTTCGGAACAGGTGTTCCGTGTGCTGCGCTCGTTCTCTCCGCAGGTGGAAATGGCGTCGATCGACGAGGCCTACCTCGATCTGACAGGCTCTGAACGGCTGCACGGTCCGCCACTCCTGGCGGCACACAAGCTTCATGAGAAGATCCGGGAACGCACGAATTTGAACTGCTCCATCGGCATTGCTACCAGCCGTCTGGTAGCGAAGATCTGCTCCGACCAGGCCAAGCCGAATGGCGTGCTCTACATCTTGCCTGGGACCGAAGCGCGGTTCCTGGCGCCGTTGGATGTGCGCAAGATACCGGGAGTCGGCAAAGTAACGGAGAAGGCGCTGCACGATTGCGGCATTCGGAAAATCGGCGATCTGGCGAAGCTGGACGAGAGTTTTCTGGAGCATCGCTTTGGCAAGTGGGGCCTGGCGCTGGCCGGAAAGTCTCGCGGGCTCGACGCAGGTGGATGGTTCGACGGTGATATCGGAGACCACGACGAGCCAAAGTCGATCAGCCATGAAACGACGTTTCATGAAGACACGCGCGACATCGCATTAATCGAAGCCACGCTCGCCAAGCTCAGTGAAATGGTCGGCAGCCGCCTGCGGGAACATAAGCTGTACGCCCGCACGATCCAGATCAGGCTGCGGTATTCGGACTTCTCCACGTTCACCCGCGCAGTAACGCTCGATCACGCGACACAGCTCGACATTGATCTGGTGGAACAGTCGCGCCGCTTGTTTCATGACAACTGGACGAGGAAAGCGGTGCGTCTGCTGGGTGTGCATGCGGGAAATCTGCAGTTGGAGGAAGGGCAGATCAGCCTGCTCGAGGGCGAAAAACATGAGCGATGGAAGAACGCCCTGGGCGCGGTGGATAAGATTCGCGGCAAGTACGGATCGAGCAGCGTTTCACTCGGCAGTTCGATGGGCGGCGGGTTCCGCGAGCGTGTGCACGAAACACCAGCGGACCTGCCGGGACGGCATCGCCATCCCGACGACGAATGATCACTGCGCCGGCAGTTCTCCCAATGGCCGCACGTTCCTTTGCAGGGAAGCATCGAATGCTTCCGCCATCTTGCGCAGTCTTGCGGCGATATCGGGATGGAACTTCGCCACGTCGCGCTTCTCACCGATGTCTTCCTGCAGGTCGTAGAGTGCTCCAGTGGTCAGCCATAGCTTCCAGCGCTTTTCGCGCACGGCTTCCAGTTTGGAGGAGTGCTTCGGGCGCCCGTCTTCCGCTTTGTAGAACACTTCGCCGGAATAATAGAAGAACGATTCGCGGGGAGACTTCGCGGCTTGACCCGAAAGGAACGGCCAGAGGTTGAGAGAGTCGATGGTCCGGTCTTTCGGGAGCGCAGCACCGGCGAGGGCGGCGAAAGTGGAGTAGATGTCGATGTTGGCGGCGATCTCGCTGGTGACACGGCCCGCCGGGATTTTGCCCGGCCAGCGGAATACAGCCGGCACACGCACGCCGCCTTCCCACAGTGTGCCCTTGCCATCACGCAGCGGGCCTGCTGAGCCCGCGTCGATGCCGTAGTGCAGCCACGGCCCGTTGTCGGAGGTGAACACGATCAACGTGTTCTGATCGAGCCCCAGGCTCTTCACATGATCGAGCAAGCGCCCCACACCCGAGTCGATTTCCTCGATCACATCGCCATACTTGCCGCGTAGGGACCGGCCGGCGAATTCCTTCGAAGGATGCAGCGGCACGTGGGGCATGCTATGCGCCAGATACAGGAAAAATGGCTTTTCGCGATTCGCAGTTATAAAACCCAGAGCCTCCTGGTTGTAGCGCTTGGTCAGTTCGGTTTGATCCGGGTTGAGTTCGACAACGTCGTTGTCGCGCATCAGGGGAAGGTCGGGGAACCAGTTGCGTGGATAGATATCGCCCTGGCCTTGATAACCCGTCATCTCGGCGCGCTTGCGAATCTCAGTCAGCCGTGGATCCTCGTGCTCGTGCTTCTCCGTCTTCGGATGAAACGGCCACATGTCGTTCGAGTACGGCAGCCCGAACCATTTGTCAAAGCCATGCCTGGTGGGAAGGAACGGCGGCGCATCGCCAAGATGCCATTTGCCGACGATCATCGTGGCGTAGCCTCGCGTCTTCAGCAGTTCCGCCAGCGTCACCTCATTGGCGTGAATCCCCGTCTTGGCCCGAGGCAGATGATTGAACATCATGCTGTTGCGGGGGGGATACGTACCGGTCATCAGCGCGGCGCGCGATGGGCCGCAGAACGGCTGCGCATAGAAATCGGTGAAGCGGATGCCTTCCGCCGCCATGCGGTCAATCCGCGGCGTGCGAATGTACGGATTGCCGTAGCTCGACAAATCACCCCAGCCCTGGTCATCGGCGTAGATGATGATGAGGTTGGGCTCACGCGCGGCGGCGATGCACACGGTGAGGAGAAAAAAGGCCAGGGCAGGTCGCACAACATGCTAGCATGACGGTTTTCCCATATGCCTGCAACCAGCGCGAACTCGCAATCTATCGGTCTCCCCAAGGCGGAGTTGGAGACTCCGGCACTGTGCCTGGACATCGCCGCCTATGAGCGCAACGTGAAGCGGATGGTCTCCTACATCATCGGGGAATGCGGCATCCACTGGCGTCCGCACATGAAGGGGCAAAAAGCGACGGAGCTTGCCGTAAGGGCGGTGCAGGCGGGCGCCATCGGAGTCACCTGCGCCACGGTGTATGAAGCAGAGGCCATGGTGGACGCCGGAGTCAAAGACATCTTACTAGCCAATCAGGTGGCCGGTGACCGCAAGGCGCGCAGGCTGGCCCGTCTGCAGCGCGAAGCGACGGTCATCTCCGCCTCGGATAGCGCGGCCCATCTGGAGATTCTTTCCCGCGCGGCGATTGCGGAGAACGTAACCATCCCGGTGATCCTGGAACTCGATGTCGGCATGGGCCGCTGCGGCGTCGCCGCTGGCTCACCGGCAGTGGAGTTGGGCCAGATTGCTTCCCGCACGCCAGGGCTTGAGCTGCTCGGGCTGATGGGCTGGGAAGGCCATATCCTCAAGTACGACCCGGAAGAAAAACAACGGCAGGCCCAAGCGGCGATGCAAGCCCTGGTGGAGACCGCGGCGCAATTCCGCAAAGCCGGGTTGCGAACCGATGTCGTAAGCGCGGCCGGAAGCGGCACGTTCCTCGTCTCCGCCTCCACTCCTGGACTGACGGAAGTGCAGGCCGGTGGTGGAGTGTTCTCCGATCTGAGTTACCAGAAGTGGGGCCTCGATCATGACTTCGCCCTCACCATCCTCACTCGTGTGGTCAGCCGGCCGTCGTCAACACGCGTGTTGGTAGACGGCGGATTCAAAACCATGAGCTATTGCCACGGCAACCCGCAACCACTCGGTGTGGGCGAAGTGAAAAGCCTGGTGCTCTCGGCGGAGCACGGCAACATCGAACTCGCTGAACCCAACGATACCCTGCGTGTCGGCGACCTCGTGGAGTTCGTTCCCGGCTACACGGATAGCACGCTCTGCCTGCACGACGAAATGTGTGTCCTTCGCGATGGCATCGTGGAAGCAGTGTGGAGCATTCCTGGCCGGTCCGGACGGCGGTGAAACGCGGCGCCAGGAAACCCGGTCTGTTGCGGCGGCTCTTTCGCTGGGCGCTGGTAGGCATTGCCGCGTTCTACCTGTTCTTTGGCTTCCTGCTGCTGATGCTGCGCTGGGTGGATCCCATCACCACTTCCGTGCAGATGCAGCGCAGAGTGGAATCCTGGGGCAGCAAGAAGCCTTACCAGAAGCGCTACAAGTTCGTGCCCTTGAAGCGGATCTCGCCGCACCTGCAGCATGCCGTGATCGCCGCTGAGGACGGGCGCTTCTATTCCCACCGCGGCTTTGACTGGCAACAGATCCAGCAAGTCCTCGAAGAGGAGTTGGAGAAAGGACGCCTCCGCGGGGCATCGACGATCACGCAACAAACCGTGAAGAATTTGTTTTTTACCTTGCGCGGATCGTTTCTGCGCAAAGGAGCCGAGGCAGCGCTGGTGCCGGTGGCCGAGACGATGCTCTCGAAGGACCGCATTCTTGAGCTTTATCTGAACACCGCCGAATGGGGACCGGGCGTGTTCGGAGCCGAGGAGGCGGCGCGCTACCACTTTGGAGTAGGCGCCGCGCAGGTCAATCGAGAGCAGGCTTCGCGGCTCGCAGCCGTGCTGCCGTCGCCGCTGCGCTGGCGTCCGGCACGCATGGATCGCTACGCCGCCATCATTCAGGAGCGGATGCGGCAATTGGGCTGGTGACGCCGCCTGTACAAGGCGACGGGAATGATGGCCGAAAGCAACCAGAGAGTAGAGGGTTCGGGGACCTCGTCGACGTTGAGGCGAACCTCGCCGAGGAGGGAGTTCCCGAAGTCGATCGAGATGGTGCCGGCCCCGTTGACGACGTAGTAGATCGTCGTGTTCAGTTGGAGGCTGCTTTGGCTGTAGAAGTCCCCTTGGCAGGTCACCGGCAAGGGCCCTGCGGAGAAGGCGCCCTGGCTGAGGCTGGAATTGTAGTCGCCGCCTGTATCATTGGTCTCAAAAGCAGTACACGCTCCCGAGAGCATTTGGATGAATCCGCCGGTGCCGATCTGGACGACGTTGATAGCGCCGGTATAGGAGAGATTCCCGGTCTGATGGACAGCGAGCGAAAAGTCGAATCCCGTCCCTTCTGCCAACTGGCGTGCACTGCTAAGAGTAATCCCACTGAGGGCTCCCAGAGGTTCCGGATCTGTAATGTTCGCCGTCATGATACCGGTAATCTTGAACCCGTCCGGGGTGTCTACTACCGACAAACCTGAAACGTCCCAGTTATGCTGGAAGGCCCACTGGTAGTTGCTGGTTCCAAGACCCGTATTCGGGCCTGAGAACAACGAACAAACGGCGGGCTGGCTGATAGCCAGCAGAAGTCCTCCGACAAACGTTAATTTTCTATGCCACTGCATTCTGTCTTGATCTCCTGTGTCCTGAATAAGGCTTGATCACAGGTTGGTGGCGCAAAACAGAAGAGAAAAGGCTCAAAAAAAACGATTAGCTGGCAGACTCGGTTTCCATCCGCTGGGCAGCTTCCCAACGCATCCGGTCCTGATATTCCTGCCACAGTGTGGAGAACCCGGCCCAGTAGTATCCACCGACGAACAGCATGAGAATCGGCACAGCGAGAAAGTTGAACGTGTCGATGGCGTAGGCCACCATGCACAGGAAGTAGGTCCCGAAGGCGAGTTCGAAATAGGGCAGCAAGCCGCTGCGCGACCGGTACTTCCTCTTCTCCACCACCACCTTCTTCTCCCCGATGCCGAACTTCGCCGTGCGCACGAAGCTCGATTGAATCCGTAGCAACGCCTCCGCCACCGCCTTAGTGTTAATCAACGTCAGGGCAATCCCTGCGCTCATCAAGGCGGGCAGGAAGAAGAACGCCTTCCACCACGTGCGCGGATACAACTCGCGTTGCGCGATCACGTAGAACGCGGAAACAGACCAGAACGACGCAATCACCAGTGGCAGGTCAATGAACAGCATCTCCCACCAGCCGATGTAAAACCGCACAATCATCACCGGCAACATCATCGCGCTCACGATGATCATCAACGGGTAGGAAATGTTCGGGGTGAGATGGCAAAACGCCTCGGCCTTCACGCGGAACGGCACGTCGGCCTTGAATATCCGATGAATCAGCTTCAGGCAAACCTGCATCAGACCCTTGGCCCAGCGCGATTGCTGCACCTGGAAGGCATGTGTATCGACAGGAAGCTCACTCGGGCACTCCACCGACGGTACATAGTGGAAGCTCCAGCCCTTGAGCTGGGCACGATAGCTGAGATCGCTGTCTTCCGTCAGCGTGTCATGTTCCCAGCCGCCGGCGTCTTCAATCATCTGCCGCCGCAAAATACCGGCCGTCCCGTTGAAGTTGAAGTAAGTGCCGCCGCCAAACCGCGCCCCATGCTCCAGCACGAAGTGCCCATCCAGCAGCATGGCCTGGATTTCCGTCAGCAGGTTATAGTCGCGATTGAGATACGTCCACCGCGTCTGCACCATACCAATCTTGGGATCCGTAAAGTAGTGAATCGTACGGCGCAGGAAGTCGGTGGGAGGAATGAAGTCGGCGTCAAAGATAGCAAAAAACTCGCCCTTCGCCTTGTACATCCCTTCCTGTAGCGCTCCCGCCTTGAATCCATGGCGGTTGGTGCGGTGGATGTACACAATGGGATGTCCCATCGCGGCGTATTCATTCACCAGTCGTTCCGTAAACGGATGCGTTTCGTCGGTGGAGTCGTCCAGAACCTGAATCTCCAGCAACTCGCGCGGATAATCCATTTTCGTCACGGTTTCAATCAGCCGCTCCACAACGTAGCGCTCATTGAACAATGGGAGTTGAATGGTGACGCGCGGCAACTGTTCCCATTCCTTGGCCGGCGGCTGATTCAGCACATGGCGGTGCTTGAAGTACTCACGGATCACCGAATACCGGTGCAGGCCGTAGATGGATAGAACAATAAGGACGGTGAAATAGGGAATCAGCAGCGCGTAGTCGAACCACCCGAGGGTGTGTATGCCGGCGAAAGTGTCGTCGAGCAGTTCCCTTTGCAGGCGGCTCAGCGTCGATGCTGTGGTTAATAGGGCTAGCGGAAAATTGGCTGGTACCATGAAGATTCGCTTCCGATCAGCGGTCGGTCCGCATGCGCAGAATACCCATCCGGTTGATCATATCCGCACTCATCGAGTGGGCTGGGTTGGCGTTCCTAGCCACCTGGACGCCGCTCGAAAAGCACGTTGTGGAGGTCATCGCGATTCTTGCCGTGACTTCCGCAGTATACCTCATTTCCTGTGCTCTGATTCTGAACGATTCTCAATCTGAAAAGCCGTTTCAGGTGAACAGCTTAACCTGGTGGATTGTGGGCGTTGCCGTGCTTTTCCGGCTGACAGTGGCGGGATTGCCGCCATCCTTCACCGATGATGTGCTCCGCTACCGCTGGGAAGCCCGTGTGCAGTTAGATGGCGCAAGCCCTTATGAAGCCGCTCCCAGCGATCCCGCCTTCCAACATCTGCGCGACGCCACCTACCCACGCATCAGCGGACCTGACTTCCGCGCCGTCTACGGCCCGTTCATCGAACTCACCTACAAGTGGGCTTACCAGCTCATCCGGCCTTTCTCCGGCGGGGAGCCGTACCGTGAAGTGTTCTGGCTGAAGCTGCCTTCCATGGCGTTCGACTTGGGCGTCCTTGTGGCGCTTGTGGCCTGGAAGGGCCAGCGATGTCTTCTCTATGCCTGGAGCCCGCTCCCCATCTTCGAGTTCTGGGTCAACGGCCACAATGACTCCCTCCTGCTGTTGCCGTTGGTTCTGTCGCTCATGGCCACCGAGCGTGACCACTGGCGC
The DNA here is from genome assembly GCA_018268935.1 of Acidobacteriota bacterium. Classification (GTDB taxonomy): domain Bacteria; phylum Acidobacteriota; class Terriglobia; order Bryobacterales; family Bryobacteraceae; genus CADEFT01. The sequence continues at coordinate 14,815 of JAFDVS010000101.1, forward strand.
CCCGCACTCGCCTGGCTCGGACTCGCGATCGCGGCCAAGCTTTGGCCGGCGGCGCTGCTCCCCATCTACGCCGGCCACAAACTGGCGCGCTGGAAGGAGTGCCTGTTGGCGATGGCGGTATTTGCGGCGCTTATGGCCCCGTTTGGCATGGGCCTGATCCGCAACGGCCCGTTTGCAAGCGGCTTCCTCGGCGGCTGGCGCAACAATGACAGCGTCTATGGGTTGTTGCTTTCGCTCACGGGCGATGTCTATCGGGCGAAATACGCTGCCGCGGCTACTGTCATGATCACCGTCGCCTGGGTGGTCTGGAGGCAGTGGCCGCTGTCAGAGGCTGTGCTTTCCACAGTGACTGTGCTGCTGCTGGTGTCCTCCAACAACCACCCCTGGTACCTCACCTGGCTCTTGGTCTTGCTCCCCGCCCATCCTTCCCTCGGGTTGCTGCTGTGGACGGCGCTCGCGCCCCTTGCCTATCAGGTTCTCATTGGCTGGGAGATCAACGGCACTTGGAGCGGAATCAGCCCAATGCGCTGGTTCATCTACGCTCCCGTGTTTCTCGTACTTCTCTATGAGTGGTTCACCCTACGCCAACAAACGTCAAAAAAAACCTCGCCCGTGTGATGGGATTTGCCCCCGCTCCGCACGTTGATTCATGAAGCGGTTAGAGAGCCGGAAAACAGAAAAACAAACGGCCGGAACCACCGCTAGCAGATTCGGCGCAAGCCGGGGGAAAACAAACAAAATAAAAACATCACCCCGGAGTCGCAGCCAGACTTTAGTCTTCTTTGTCTTTGCTTGAGGAGCACCCACAAGCCGCCGGAGAGCGGTACGTTTTCTTGGAGGAGGATCGGAGGACGCGAGGCAGATTGCGAATGGGAACACGCATTTGCCTCGCGCGCTACAATGGAGGCGAAGCACCTCAGGCTCGGCTAAATGGAAGCACACCTCCGCAGGATCGGGTATCTGAACATCGCACTCGGAGCGTTTGGGGTTTTTGTGTGCCTTGTCGTTCTGATCCTGTTCAAAGGTCCTACGGGGGTTCTCCTCATCAACGCCCGAGTCGGCGGTTCAGCCACCACCACCGAGGGTTTCGTCACTGCCTGCATCATGATCTATTTGTTGTTGATGGCCGGACCGTTGATTCTCGTGGGAAAAGGCCTTCTGCAGTGTCAGGAATGGGCTCGCAACCTCGGCATGATTCTCTCCATTTTTGGGCTGATCAATGTTCCGTTGGGCACCGTGATTGGCATCTACAGTCTGTGGGTGTTGACCTCCTACGAAGTCGAACCACTCTTCAGCGCCCCTCCAAGATCCCCGGGCAATCTAAACTTTCCGCGTTAGCAGTTGCTTTTCAATTTCATCCAGCAGTGCCACTAACTGCGGCGCAGCCGTGTGTTGATGGCCGAATCGGAGCGCGTTGTAAGTTACCGTAAATCTCCCGACCAATGCCGCTGCTTGCGGGTCCTTCATAGTCCCCGCGAACTCAGAAGGTGTGATCCACGCCGGTTTCTCAATCCCACGCTGGTGCAGCAGATCGAGCATCCTCTGGTACAGCAGTGTGGCGTCAGAGGCTGAAACCTGACCGCGCCGGACCCGCTGCACTCGAAAAGCAGTCTTGGCGTAGCGCCACAAAGACGGTCCAAACACAATCATCACAGTGATCAGCACGATGGCCAGCACCGCCTGCCAGGCATATTGTCTGGCATTGTCGGCGCTACCCTTGAGCCGCTTCACCCAATCGCCCACCGCGGTTTCGAACCAGCGCAACTGAAAGCTACGGCTCGATTGCTCCACCTTAGCCGCCAGATTCAATTGCCGTTCGATGTCATAGCTCAAAACCCAGTCCTGCCAGAACACCTGCAGGGCATCGGCGTAAAGTTGAAGCCGCATGGACAAAGTGTGCGCGCCCGGATTTGGATCCGGCGGAGTCGGGTCAAAGGTGGTCCAGCCCTTCCCTTTGAGCCATACCTCAACCCAGCTATGGGCGTCACTGGCGCGGATGAGGTACCAGCCGCTGAGCGGGTTGAATACACCACTCTGAAACCCCGTGGTCACTCGTGCCGGAATCCCGATCGACCGTAACATCACTGCCAGCGATGAAGCGAAGTACTCGCAATGCCCTTTCTTCCTGTGGAACAGGAAATCGGCAACCGGGTCCGGAACTTCCACTTGCGGAAGCTCCGTCGTGTAGGGATAGGTCTTGCGCAGGTAAACCTCGATCGCCCTGGCCTTTTCCTCCTCGGTTTCCAAATCTGCCGACACCCGCTTCGCCAAGGCCGCAATGCGCGCATCCAATTGCGGTAGCCGAAGATTTCCCATGCGGTCCTCAGGGCTGAGCAGGCCTCCGGTGAACCGCGGGTCGCCATCCACCTCGAGCAAGGCGTACACACGGTAGCGAAGCTGATCGGCCGGGCCGAACAGACGGAAGGTATTCGCGGGAGTGCGGATTACAACCGGCACCCCAATCTGTATGGTTTCCGGCGATCCGGCCAGGAATAGCGCGTCGGAAGTGGATTCCTGCATCGCCACCTCGTAGCTGATACGGCGCGCCCGGCGCAGCGTATCCTCCAGCGAGCTGAGCCGAAGCACGCCGCCTTCGACGCGCAGCACTTGCGTGGAGTTGTTCTCGTTGAACCAGCGCTTCCCGTCAAACTGTGTGAGCGCCGCACCCCGCCATTTCAATCCTTGTGGAGCCATCTCGTTGCCGGTGAGAATGCGTGCGTGCATCACCGCCGTATTGCGCATTTTCAATTCACCGATTTGCCCCAGCGTCACCTCGTTGGAGAAACCGGGCACGTGGTAGCGCTGCGGGACCAGGCGCTGGAAGGCGGCTCGCGCCGTGCGCGGAAGCAGGAAAAACAACGATCCGGTGAGGGTCAGAATCCCGCACACAGTGAACACCGTTAGCCCCAGTAGCCGCAAGTTGAGACGCCGTTGCCCGGCTCTGACGACACTATCGGTGCGCGCCGCCGAACGCCGCATCTCCGAAGCAGCGAAAGTGCCCACGCCGAAAAACAGGAACAGTGCCAGGAAAAGAAAGTAGTTCGCGCTGGAGGAAAGCACGGACGCCGCCAGCAATTCGAGAAACGCAATCACTTTCACGTAGAAGAAATCGCGTTCCGTCCGCGCCGTGAGAATCTTCACCACCGCCAGGAAAAACACCAGATGGACGGTGGCAGTCAGGAAGTCTCGCGAAACATAGAGGTAGTCGAGCGGATAAAACGCCACATAAGCGAGCGTGTACCATGTGACCGTATTTTCCGAATGGTCGAACTGCAGCCACCCCAACACGTACAGCGCCCGCAGCAGCAGGCCAGTGGCCGTGGCCACGGCCGCCGGAGTATCCAGGTAGCCGGACCCCAGCACAGCCAGATATCCGCTCCCCAGCAATCCGAGCAGAGAGAACTCAAAGAATGCATCGGCGGACGTCCAGCGCTGAGGCGTGGGATTCACTTCTTTAGCGATGCCTCCAGCTTCGCCGCGAAGCCGTTCCGTACTTTGTTGTCCTCACCGCCACCCTCCAGGATGACGAAATAGTTACCCTGGTGAAACGCCATCTTGCCGGGCTCCGGACGCCACTTTTGCACCAGTTCGAAAGCAACCGCCTGGCTGCCATACTCATATACCGACGCGGTCAAACGAACGCCGTTTGCATCGTAATTCCCCCGCCGCGCACGTTTGATGCCGCGCTGCTTCAACTCCTCGGAATGCTCTTCCGGAGGCATGTTCTCCACGGATACCCGGCGCCATTCGCCCAGGGTCATCGGCAGAATTTCTACTCGTTCGTTCGGGTTTTCGCAGGCCGCCAGAGGCAGCAGCGCAATCCACCATTGGCGGCGCGTGATCATGACAATTTCCATGGTACCCCCGCAGCCACCGCGGCAAGGTGCTCCTGCTACGATGAACCTTTATGAGTAAGTTCAAACCCGTCCGTAAGGGCGGAAAGACGGAAACGCCCAAGCCCGGCGCCGTCCCCTGTGCCATCCTGATCATTTCCGGAATCGCGTTGCTCTCCCTGTTGTTCTATGCCGCCCTCAGCTCAAGCGTGAAGTAAATGAGAATCGACCAACGTCAGCCCGACCAGCTCCGCCCCGTTCAAATCGAACCGGGTTACCTCCTCACCGCCGAAGGATCGGCACTCATCAGTTTTGGAAATACCCGGGTTTTGTGCGCGGCCACGGTGGAAGAGACCGTGCCATCCTTCCTGCGCAACACGGGCAAGGGTTGGGTCACGGCCGAATACTCCATGCTTCCCCGCGCCACCGCAACGCGCACGGCGCGCGAAGTGAACAAAGGCCGGCAGTCCGGAAGAACTCTCGAGATCCAGCGGCTGATTGGCCGCTCCCTTCGTGCGGTCATCGATCTTGAGGCACTCGGCGAGCGCTCTCTCATCGTGGATTGCGACGTCCTTCAGGCCGACGGCGGCACCCGTACCGCGTCCATCAACGGCGCGTTCCTTGCCCTTGCCATCGCCATCCGCCAGTTACTCCGGTTCCAGCAGATCAAGACCAACCCCATCCGCGATCATGTCGCCGCTATCAGCGTCGGCATCGTAAATGGCGTACCCATGCTCGATCTCTGCTATGAGGAGGATTCGAAAGCCGAGGTGGACGCGAATATCGTCCTCACCGGCGCCGGCAACTTCGTCGAGTTCCAGGCCACGGCGGAGCGCAACTCGTTCGACGATTCCCAGATGGCGCAAATGGTCGCGCTCGCCCGCAAGGGTATTGCGGAAATCGTCGCCATGCAGAAGCAGATTCTCGCCGGAGTTTAGCGTTGCTGACCCTCTATTGCGCCACTACCAACGCGGGCAAGCTCCGCGAGTTCCTGCACGCCGCCGAAGAACTGGCCCCCGATTTCTTCCGCATCGAACCGCTCCCTGGCTTGAAGCAGATCCCGGCTCCGGATGAAACCGGCGACACGTTCGAGGCCAATGCGGTCCTCAAGGCGGTCTACTACAGCCAGTACACCCCGGAGCTGATGTTTGCCGAGGATTCCGGGCTCGAAGTCGACGCGTTGAACGGAGCCCCCGGAGTCCACTCGGCTCGCTTCTCCGGCCCCGATGCAACAGATGAAAAGAACAACCGGCTGATGCTCGATCGAATGCGCGGGGTCGCGCAACGAACTGCACGCTATGTCTGCACCATCGCCTTGGTGCAGAAGGGTCAGGTGCTCGGCACATTCCGCGGCACCGTGGAAGGCGAAATGATTGATGAAGAACGGGGAAGCAATGGCTTCGGCTATGACCCGATGTTCTATTGCCCCGCCTTCCACTGCACGTTCGGTGAAGCCACCACGGAGCAGAAACTCGAAGTCAGCCATCGAGGCGAGGCCACCCGCAAAATGCTGCGCTTCCTCAAGGACCGCGCTACAGCAGATCCCGCACAGCAATCGTAGCTTCGCCCGTCAGCGGAGTTTGCACCATTTCATCTTCCGCAAACGCCTGGATGGAGCCGTATTCACCGGCCTCTGGTTGTTGATGAACAATCAGCCGCCGACCGTTTACGTCAAGCACCCAGTACTCCGGAATCCCGGCCCGCGCATACAACCGGGCCTTGGCACCCAGATCAAACGACAGGGTGGTATCGGAGACCTCCGCCACCATGCGGATATCCCCCGGATGTATGGAGCCTGCGATCTCTTCCACCGAACGGCGCAGAACCACTGCGTCGGGCTCCGGATTGTTGGTGGCATTCTCTTCGCGCGCCACATCGATCCCCGGTTCCTGCAACGAGCAAAGATCGAATAACTGGTTGAGCCAGCGCATCAGCTTGCGCAGGGCACGAGTGTGCGGAAGTTTCTTCCCCATCTTCTGAATCAGCACTCCCCCGATCAGTTCATAATCCCGGACTCCAACCAGTCCGGCCTGTTCGAGGGCTTCGCACTCCTCGCGCGTCCACTTCTTAGTGGGAGGATAATCGCCATTGTCTGTCCGTGGCTGAGGCGCACTCAATACGACAGGCATGCTTCCATTATCCTCCAACGCCATCAAGCGCTAAGATAGTCTCCAGAGGACATTATGCGGATCTCCGAAGACAACACAAGTAAACTCGTTTGGTTTCTCGCAGGGGCGGCTATTGGGTCAGCGATCGCCCTGCTCTATGCTCCCGCTTCCGGCGACGAGACTCGCCGCAAGATCGGGGAAGCTGCCGGCCGTGGACGCGACAGGCTGAATGAATCCGGACGTGACATTGTGGAGAAGGGCAAAGAACTCTTCGACCGCGGCCGCCAGATCGCCGATGATGCTTCCGAACTTTTTGAAAGCGGACGGAAGCTCGTTAAAGGATAACTCTGGTGTCACAGGCAGCCGGTCTTCCGCCTTTTGCCAACGAATCCTACCGCGATTTTCACCAGCCGGAGCATCATGCAGCCATGCAGGATGCTCTGGCCCGTGTGCGTTCGCAATTAGGCAAAGAACATGACATTCTCATCTCCGGCAGGGCGCTAAAGGGCAGCGGGACGTTTGCTTCGCTCAACCCTTCCCACCCTCAGGAGATCGTAGGTCACCATCAGCGAGCCACGGTCGAGCAGGCTCGTCAAGCTGTCGAAGCCACCTTCGCCTACTTTCCCACGTGGAGCGCAACGCCTGTCGAACAGCGGATTCAGTTGCTGGTCCGGGCTGCAGCATTGCTCCGCGAGCGCAAATCCGAGTTCAACGCCTGGCTCATCCTCGAAGCCGGTAAGAACTGGGTCGAGGCCGAAGCCGATACCTGCGAGGCCATCGACTTCTGCGAATACTACGCCCGCCGCATGGAGCGCCACGCCACCCCGGAAGCACTGGTGCAGATGCCGGGTGAGAGGGACACGATGCGTTACCTGCCCCTCGGCGTTGGCATCGTCATCCCGCCGTGGAATTTCCCACTCGCCATCCTCGTGGGCATGGCGACCGCCGCACTCGTGTGCGGGAACACGGTGGTGATCAAGCCATCAAGCGACACACCCACCATTGCCGTCAAGTTCGCTGAATTGCTGCTCGATGCTGGTTTTCCGCCCGAGTGTTTCGCGTTCCTGCCCGGAAGCGGCGCCGCCATTGGCGATGCACTGGTGTCGCACCCCAGGACCCGTTTCATCAGCTTCACCGGCTCGCGCGATGTCGGGTTGCACATCAATCAACTCGCGGCCCAACCCGTGAAAGGCCAGATCTGGATCAAGCGCGTGATCGCCGAGATGGGCGGCAAAGACGCCATCGTCGTCGATTCCGAAGCCGACCTCGATGCCGCGGCAGCCGGGGTGGTTGCCTCGGCCTACGGATTTCAAGGCCAGAAGTGCTCCGCCTGCTCTCGCGCGATCGTCGACGCTTCGCTCTACGACGCATTCCTCGAAAAGGTAAAGGCACGCGTGGAGCGGTTACGTGTTGGCCCCGCCGACGAGTTTGGCTTTGACATGGGCCCGGTGATCAACGAGCGGGCGCGCCGTACGATTCTCGAATACATTGCCGCGGGCAAGGCGGAAGGCCGCCTGATCACGGGCGGGGACTCCGCTCCCGGAGATGGCTTCCTGCTGCAGCCCACTGTCATCGCCGATATCGACGTCACTGCCCGAATTTTCCAGGAAGAGATCTTCGGCCCCGTGTTGGCGGTTACGAAGGCGCGCGACTTCGAGGATGCCCTGGAGCTGGCCAACGCCACCGAATACGGACTCACCGGCGCGGTCTACTCTCGCAATCCGCGGAAGATTCAAGCCGCCAAGGATCGCTTCTTCGTGGGTAATCTCTACATCAACCGTAAGTGCACCGGAGCTATGGTCGGAGCCCACCCCTTCGGCGGCTTCAACATGTCTGGCACGGACTCAAAGGCTGGAGGCCCTGACTATCTGCTGCAGTTCCTCCAGGCCAAGAGCATCGCTGAGAAGATCTAGCCTTACGGCGCGAAGTAGCCGTTGATGTCCAGCACCAGGTGCGTGGGGCTGGCCGCGAAGAAGCTGATCGACCCGTTCGTCCCCGCAGGCACCAGCGCCGCATTCGCCACCACTTGCCCGTTGAACGAGTTGAGTGTCGATACCAGCGGCACACTGGATCCTGTTGGGTATGCCGTCACATACGAGAGCGGTCCTGGCGGAACAGCAGTCACGTTCACCGAGTATGCCTGGGCCGACGTTGGCGCGCCGCAACCGCTGTAGGGTATCGGAATCTCCCTCGAAGTGCCCGCCTCAATCCGAGGCGGTCCGAATGATCCGGTCTTTCCGCTGCCGTCACGAGTATCGGCCACCCGGCACGGACTCAGCGTATAGAAGTTCAACTGACCTCCGTAGCCCGGGGGCGCGAAGTACCCGTTGATATCCAGCACGACATCCGTGGTGTTCGAAGCATACACCTGAATCCCGCCGCTGGTCCCCGCCGGGACGATCGCGGCGTTCGCCACCACCTGGCCATTCCACGAATTCAGTGTCGATGTGGCAGGCAGATTTTGCTCCGATGGATAGACAGTGAGATACCCCAGATACCCTGGCGGCACCACCGTCGCGTTCAGCGAAAACGCCCGCGCATAGGACGGAATGTTGCACACTGCCCCAGCAACCGGAATCAGCCGCGAGGTCCCGCCAGGAATTGCCGGCGCGCCGTAGGGACTGCCGACAATCGAGCCCTGCCGTGTATCGGCGATGCGGCACGGTGCCACCGGATAGAACGCAAGGCCCAGCGTGTCGTCTGTGGTAGTGAAGTACCCGTTGATATCCATCACCACGTCCGTATCGTTCGACACGTACAGCGTGATCGCCGCGTTCACTCCCGCGGGCACAATGGCGGCGTTCGCCACCACCCGGCCGTCAAAAGAGTTCAGCGTCGATACCAGCGGCTGGCTGGTGCCTGTCGGGTAAGCCGTAATGAAGCCGAGCGCGCCCGGGGGCACTGCCGTGATGTTCAGTGAGTACGCCTTGGCCGTGGCCGGAATGCCGCATCCGGATTGCGGAATCGGGAAATCGCGACTCGTATTGCCTCCCATTCGCGGTGTGCCAAACGGGAATGATTTCGTTGCGTCGCGCGTGTCCGCGATACGGCATGGCGGCACCGAAACAAATCGCAGCGCTGAGCTGAACCCGCCACTCGTCCCCGCCTGGGTAATGATCAGCGTTTGATTGGCTATGTTCAACGTCGTACTGCGGGAATTGTAGTCGCCGTTGGCGTTGACAAAGATTGTCACTGTTCCATTCCCAATGCCCGAATAACCGGTCTGTACGAAAACCCAACTCGTCGAGTTAGTTACCGACCAGGAGCATGCCGATGAGGCGAAGACGCTGATCACGGTTGAACCACCCGAAGACGGCATGTTCACACTCAGCGGCGAAACGCTGTAGGAGCAGCCTGCCAATCCCGCCTGGTTCACCAGGAACTGCGTCGTGCCGATCGTAATCACGGTGGTTCGGATAAACGCTCCGAAGTTGGCCCCGAAGGTCACCACCAGTGAGCCATTTCCAGAACCCGTCGTTGTAGAGAAGGTTGTCCAAGTGCCGCTGGACCGCGGATTCCAGCCACAGGTTTGCGGCCCGATAATGTTCAGCGTGATGGACCCGCCTTCGGCGCCCACCACCGTCGGCCCGGTGATGAAGTAGTCGCAGGCCGCCGCTTGTTGGGTAACCGTCACAGTGAACCCAGCTACCCAAATCGTTCCCGTGCGCGCCGCGCCGGTCGTGTTCTCCGTGAAGGAGTAGGAGATGGATCCAGCCTGCGGAGTGCCCACCGTAATCCAGTCCGATTCGCTGATTGCGTTGGCCCGGCAGTCCAGTTGTGCCGATGTCGTGCTGAGCGTCGCGCTGCCCGCGGCCGTCCCAGCCGTAGCACTCAGTGTTACAGGGCTCACCAGGCATGGGGTCAAAAGAAGCCCGTGCGCCGAGTCATAACCCGCCACCTGCCCGCTGTTGTTGATATCGGAGAACGTGGCGTCTGTCCGCAGTCGCAGGAACCGGCCGTTCTCGGCGCCGATCAAATTCACCACGCTGCTTGCCACACCGTTCAGAATATTGCACGAACCCACAATGTCCCGCGTGTCGTTCACCCGTAGCGAATAAACCACGCCAGCGGCGCTCACGGCTTCGCACATGGATGCGCCGGACAACTTCCCGTTCGCCGCCCGGATCATTACTCCACTGCTGTTGAAGCCGCCAATCATCGTTCCGCCGTTCGAAACACCAGTGATGTAGGTGTTTACTCCGGTATGCACGTCAAAAGACGTATAATTCGGCGGCGTCACCTGCGACAGCCCGTGCCGCTTGCCGGAACCATCGGTGTAGTCTCCCACCGTCAGTGAGGAATCGGTCACACCGTTCAGATTTGTCACCGTCGAATTCGGCACATCAAACGTCGTGAACGTGCCATTGGGCGAGCGTACGAAGCCATGCGTCTTGTCGCTCGTGTCCACATAAGTTCCGACAATCAGTCCACCTGCATTCACGTCTTTCGGAAATGTGTCTTTGGCGCCAGGAACCGTAAAGGTGGACAGCCCACCATTGGAGTCGCGCACGAACCCGCGAGCGCGGCCATCGGAAAGCAGATAATGCCCGGTAGTCGTGCCGGCCTCATTGATACCCACGGCGCGAGTGGCTACCGCGCCCGGATAATCAAAGCTCAGCCAGCGGAATCCGCCGCTCAGATCGCGCGTGGCCTGCGCAAGCGTGTAAGAGTTGGTGTAAACATTCGGATCGGGGATCCCATTGCTGGTCCCGGTGACCGCCGAAACGTAGAACTTCACGTTCCCGGACCCGGCAGCCGGTGGAATCCAGTCGAATGAATAGACGACGGTGCCTGATGCACCGATCTGGTTCACGTACTCAATCCCATCTTTGGATTGAATGCCAACCAGTCCTGTCGCTTCGAAATTGCCGGCCTGCTGGCTTTCATCCGATGCAAGCCGGGCGGTAAGCTGGAAGCCGGTCAGCACCGGCGTATTGTTGGCAAAAATGTGGACGCGGATGCGCTGCTTCTTGCCAGGTGCATAGGTCAGACTTCCGAAATCAATCAGCACGCTTCCAGGGTTGTTCGTTGTGCCGATATGGCACTCCGCGCACGTTCCATCACCCGGAGCTCCGGTCTTACCGGCGGGGGGAATCACGATGTTGCCGAACAGGCCAACGAAGGAAGCAAGGAAAAGAGCAGTCAGTGTCAGAATGGACACACGAAGCTTGCGAGGCACGGGGGAACCTCCGTAATATTAGCAGCCGAAATGTGATGCTGCCCTATTATACGCACTTTGGGCAATAATTAAAGTGGCTATTTTCTGTAAAAACATCTGGCGATAACCGATGAGACCCTCGCCTCCGAAACACTCCGCCGCCAAGCGGCCTCTGAAGACTCTCGACCGCGTCCTCTCCAAGGCTGGCGCCGGCTCACGTACGGAAGCCCGCGCCTGGATCGGTGCAGGACGCGTCGCCGTCAACGGCAGGATTATTCAGACACCGGACCACTGGGTCGACTTGCAGCAGGACAAGGTTACTCTCGACGGTCAGCCTCTTCGCAAGGCCAAGCCGCTCTACCTGCTGCTGTACAAGCCCAAAGGTTATCTCACCACCTTCAAAGACCCCGAAGGCCGCCCCACCGTCTACAACCTCCTCGAAGATGTTCCTCACGTCGTCCCGGTTGGGCGCCTCGATCTGGACACCAGCGGCTTGCTGATCCTCACCAACGACACGCAGTTCGCCGAGCGGATCATGAACCCGGACTACAAGGTGGCGAAAACCTACCTTGTGAAAGCGGCCGGTGTGCTCACAGAGGAACAATTGGAGCAACTGCGCACCGGCGTGGAACTGAGTGACGGCATCACCGGCCCCGCCATCGTGAAGCGCGTCCGCAACCGCGACAAGAGCACGTTCCTCGAGATCACCATCACCGAAGGACGCAATCGCCAGGTGCGCCGCATGCTGGAGGCGGTCGATAGCCGTGTCCGCAAGCTGGTCCGAACTTCCATCGGCGCCATCGGCATCGGTGATCTGGAAATTGGCAAATGGCGCGAGCTGACGCCCCAGGAAGTGCGCGGCCTACTCGGCCGCTAATCTCCCGCCGCCGGCGCTTCTACCCGCTGTCTCCGCGTCACCAAGGCCCCCAAGTCGTCGAAGATCGAGTAGGCCACAGGTGTCACCAACAGTGTCAGCAGCAGCGACAAGCTCTGCCCCCCGATCACCACGATCGCGATCGAGCGCCGCTCTTCTGCTCCCGGGCCCGCTCCCAACGCCAACGGCATCATGCCTGCCACCAGCGTCAGTGTCGTCATCAGGATCGGCCGCAACCGGTCCCGGTTCGCTTGCAGGATCGCCTCCAGCCGCGGCAATCCTTCCCTTCTCAAATTGTTCGTGTGGTCGATCTGCAGAATCGAGTTCTTCTTCACCACACCGAACAGCACCAGAATGCCCAACGCGCTATACAGGTTCAACGTGTCGCGGAACAAATAGAGCGAATAGAACCCGAACGGCACCGAAAGCGGCAGGCTCAACAGGATCGTCACCGGGTGGATGAGGCTTTCAAACTGTGATGCCAGAATCATGTACATGAAAACAACCGACAGCAGGAACGCCAGCAGAAACTCGCCGAACGTACGTTCGAACTCGCGCCCGCGCCCAATTACCATCGTCGAGTAAGCCACCGGCAGGTTCAGCTTTTCGGCCTCGGCGAACATCTCCGTCAACCGGTCCGCCAAAGCATAGCCCGGAGCGATATTGGCGCGAATGCCCACTTGCCGCTGCCGGTCCAGTCCCTCAATCCGGTATGGCGAAAAGCCTTCGGACAACTTCACCACATTGTCGATGCGCACCATCGCGCCATCTCGTGCGGGAACATAGAGCCGGGCCACCGAACGCGCATCCCGCCGGTCGACTCCCGTCAGCCGCACCTCCACGTCATAGTCTTCTGCCAGTTTGTCATCACGGAAACGCGATACTTCGTCATCGCCACCCACCATGATCCGAAGAGAATTGGCAATGTCCGCCGCATCCACGCCAAGATCCGCCGCGCGGTCCCGGTCGATGGAAACACGCAGTTCCGGCTTCGTCATGCGCAGCGTCGTATCTACGTCCACCAACCCCGGAATCTGCATCGCCGCCAGCCGCAGTTTTTCGCTATACGCGCTGAGAGCTTCCAGCTCAGGGCCGCGAATGCTGAAGTCGATATCCACCGGCGCCGATCCCTGATTCATCGACTGAGCGTTGCGCACCATGGCCCGCAGATCCGGGTAAGCCTTCATCTTGGCGCGGATCGCCGTCATCACATCCCGCTGCGAATAGATCCCCTGGAAAGCTTCCATCGGTTTGCCTTCCAGCGTCTTCTTCCACAATCGGGGCAGGGAAAACACGCGCTCTTCGATGTTGGTGATGCGCACGAACAATTGCGAGACATTCACTGTGCCGAGATAACTGGCGCCTGTCGTTACCAGCACATGCTCCACACCCGGCAGCGAAAACAGTTCCTCTTCCACCTTCTCAATCACCTTCTCCATCGAAGCCAGGCTGGCGCCCTCCGGAGCTATGATCGACATCTCGAACTCGCCTTCATCCACATTGCTCGGGATGTATTCCTGCTTCACCATCTTGTACAGCGGTAAGCACGATGCCATCACCAATACGGCGAGTCCTGCCACCAGAAACCGGTGCCGCATCGACCAGCCAAGCATCTTCATGTAGACCCGGTCGATCAAGCCATAAAACCCGCGGCGCGAATCGGCTTCATCATGCGCTCCATGGTGCTTCACGCTCAGCATGCGCGAGCTCATCATCGGCGTGAGCGAAAAGCTCACCAGCAGCGACACCATAATCGCCGCCGCGGCGGTAACACCGAAACTGAACAGGAAGCGCCCCGATATGCTCGACATGAACGACACAGGCAGGAAGATCACCACCAGGCTCAGCGTTGTCGCCATCACCGCCAGCCCGATGTCGCGCGTCGCCTCCACCGCCGCCATCATCGGAGGCAGATTCTTTTCCTCAATGAAGCGGAAAATATTCTCCAGCACGACAATCGCATCGTCGATCACCACGCCTACCATCAGCACCAAAGCCAGCATCGTGATGTTGTTCAACGTGAAATTCAACCAGTACATTACACCGAACGTGGCCACGATCGAAGCCGGGATAGCCACGGCCGCAATGATCGTCGCCCGCCAGTTGCGCATGAACACCAGCACCACCAGCGACGCCAGAATACTGCCCAGGATCAGGTGTAGCCGAACCTCGTGAAATGCTGCCTCGATATAGCGCGACTGGTCCTGCACAATGTCCAGGGACACACCCGGAGGCAGCAGTTGCCGGATGCGCGGCAGCCGGTTCTTGATGTTGTTGATCACCTGGATGGTGTTCGAGCCCGTCTGGCGCCGGATCTGCAGCGCCACGGCCTGCTTGCGGTCATACCGCGCAGCAGTGCGCTGTTCTTTGTGCCCGTCCTCGGCATAGCCGATGTCGCGAATGCGAATCGGCGTGTTGCCGATTGTCGCCACCACCAGGTCGTTGAACAACCGTGGATCGGGGAAGCGGCCAAGCGTGCGCAATGTGAGCTCGCGCGGACCCTCATCGACGCGCCCACCCGGAATTTCCGCATTCTGCCGCGCCACCGCGTCCCGCACCCGCAGGATCGGAATTTTGTAAGCTTCCAGCCGGTTGGCGTCGATCCATACATTGATCGCCCGCTTCTGCCCGCCGTTGATCTGCACTTGCCCCACGCCGCCCAGCGACTCAATCGAATCCTTTACTTCGCGTTCGGCAATCTCATACAATTCGCGCGGCGTGCGCGACCCCGACAAAACCAGGCTGAGAATCGGCGATGCCTCCGTATCCAGCTTGCGAATCAACGGCGGCTTGGCGTCGCGCGGCAACAGGCTGATTACCGTCGCCAC
>JAFDVS010000102.1 GCA_018268935.1 Acidobacteriota bacterium
GTCATCAACGGGCGCAAGTGGTGGTCGAGCGGGACAGGGGATCCGCGCTGCAAGATCTCGATCTTCATGGGCAAGACGGACCCCACGGCGGCGCGGCACAAGCAGCAGTCGATGATTCTGGTTCCGCTGGACACGCCGGGCGTGAAGATTGAGCGGATGCTGAAGGTGTTCGGCTACGATCATGCGCCGCACGGGCATGGGGAGATCTCGTTCGATAATGTGCGGGTGCCTGCATCGAACCTGCTGCTGGGGGAGGGGCGTGGGTTTGAGATTGCGCAAGGGCGGCTGGGCCCCGGGCGGATTCACCATTGCATGCGGCTGATCGGCGTGGCCGAGCGTGCGTTGGAAGCGATGTGCAAGCGGGCGGAGAGCCGGGTGGCTTTTGGACGGAAGCTGAGCGAGATGGGCGGGCTGCGCATGGCGATTGCCGAGAGCCGGATTGAGATTGAGCAGGCGCGGCTGTTGACGTTGAAGGCTGCTTACATGATGGACACGGTGGGCAACAAGGCAGCGAAGACGGAGATAGCGGCGATCAAGATTGTTGCGCCGAATGTGGCGTTGCGAGTGCTGGACCGGGCTATTCAGGCGCATGGCGGGGCCGGCGTTTGCCAGGACTTCTTCCTCGCATCGGCATGGGCGAACTCGCGGACGCTGCGGCTGGCCGATGGGCCGGATGAAGTGCATCTGGAATCGCTGGCGAAGTTCGAGATGGCGAAGTATCAGCCGAAGGTAGCGAAGTGAGATGAGCCGGCTGATCCTGGTGCGGCACGGACAGGCTCGGGCGTTCGAGGAGGACTCGGACCGGCTCACGGAGCATGGGATGGAGCAGGCTCTGAAGGTGGGCCAATACTTTGCTTCGCGGCGTGTGGCCTTCGATGAAGTGTATAGCGGGACGCTGGAGAGGCAGAAGCGGACGCTGCTGCTGGTGTCGAATGCGTATCGCGATGCGCGGCTGAATTGGCCGACGATACGGTTGATTCCGGGGTGGAACGAGTATGACTCGGGGGGAGTGTTGCGGCACTTGCGGCCGATGCTGGCGGGGCGCGATGCGGGCTTCGCGGAGTTAGTGCGTGCGGCGGAAGAGCACCGCACGAGTGCGGAGGCGAACCGGCACTTCCAGCCGATGTTTGAGAAGCTGCTGCAGCATTGGATTGCAGGGGATCTGGAGCATCCGGCAGTGGAGAGCTGGGCTACGTTTCGGGGGCGCGTGGAGACGGCGCTGCGGAGAGTGTTGACGGCTGAGGGGCCGAGCCGGACAGTGCTGATTGTGAGTTCGGGCGGACCGATTGCAACGGCGGTGCAGACGGTGCTGGAAGCGCCGCCACGGATGGCGCTGGAGTTGAACTGGCGGATGCGGAATGCTTCCATCACGGAGTTCCTGTTCACGAAGGGGCGGGTGACGTTGGATCAATTCAATGCGGTGCCTCACCTTGGACCGGAGCTTGTGACGTATCGCTGAGGCGGGGCTGGGCGGAAGCTGTCGATGTTTAGGTTTCGCCATTGGCCCGGTGTGGTGTTGAGTGCCTGCTCTACGATTTCGCGGAGTTGTTTGGGGTCGGTGAGTGCTCTCAGGTTGAGTCGGAGTTGATGCGTGGTTGCAGGGGAGGCGGTGAGGTCTCCTTCGATGTCGGGCTCCTGTTGGTTGGAGGTGACGGCGGCTTTGATGTAGCCGGTTTGGGCGGTGACGATCAGTTTGGCGTGGGCGATGGGGATGCGGGATTGGAGGATGTGGTCGAGGATGGGTCCGGCGACTGAGGCCGGGGGCGTTGGAGTGGTTTTGAGGGTGGCTTCACAGTTGAGCCAGCCGAGCACGGCTTCGGCGCGGGCGTAGCGGGTGTAGTCGATGTCGAGCAGGCGCGAGCCCGCGGTGGTGGTTCCGGCGAGTACTTCCTGGAGCCATTCGGCGATGCCCTGGCCGGTGCGGGCGCTGAGTTGGGCTTCGGGGTAGAGGTCGGCTTTGGTGGTGCGGATGAGATCGGCTTCTTCGAGTTGCTTCGCGTAGAGGTAGTCGAGATCGGGGTCTGTGGATTGGATGGTGGCGCCGGGATCACGGAGTACGGTGAAGGGTGCGATGTGCAGTTGGGTTTGGGACTGGAGTGGGCGGAGCACGGTGGCGGCGATGTCGGTGCAACTGCCGACGGGTTCGGCGAAGATCACTTCGGGGTTGTGTGTTTGCAGGTTGTGCAGGGAGCGGGCGAGATCGCCGTAACGGCAACAGAAACAGCCTCCGGTGACCTGTTCGGCCGGGATGTGATGTTCGATGGTGAGCTGCGTGTCGACGAGCGAGCCGGCCTGATCGTTGAGGATGGCCGCGGTGCGGATGCCGCGCTGTTCGAGCATGCGCGCGGCGGCGAGGATGAGGGAGGTTTTGCCTGCGCCGAGGAAACCTCCCACTAAGACGAGTGTGGTGCGATTCATGTGGTGAGATCGAGTTTCAATGGATGTCCGGCTTCAATGACGATGGGCTCGGGGAAGCGGACGCTTTTCGATTTGCCTGTGCCCTGGAATGTGCAGGTCTGGCATTGGAGCGAGCCGTGGAGGGCTTCGATGACGAGTTGGTTGGCGGTGACGGTGTAGGTTCCCCAAGCGGTTGCCGTTGACCAGAAGCACCTGGTGTTCGCGGCGGGACGCGGCGTGAGATGGATGCTGCGCTCGACGCCGTGATAGAGGAAGCCGCTGAGGGCGACCATGCCGGACCATGCGGACATGGCTCGGGCATAGTGGTGGCCGCATTCGGGCTCGTCGTAGGGATTGCGGCGTTCGCCGTCGTGCCGGAGGCGGGCTTCGTGGAAGGCTCGGATGCCTTGCGGGGCGAGACCGGCGTAGATCATCTGGGCGCCGGCCATGTATTCGAGTCCGGTCCAGGCTTCGGCGTAGTAGGGGAATGGAATGCGGGGGCGCGGGGCTTTGGCGTAGTCGCAAATGAGGAGCGCGGCTTCGTCGTTGACGGCGTAGATGCGCTGGACGGAGTTGTGCTCTTCGAGAGTGGCGCGGTGGTTGTATTTGAGGATGGATTCGAGCGATTTGCGGATGTTTTTGGGGTTGAGGAGAGGGCCGAGCCCGGCGATGTCGGCGAGGTACTGGCCTACGAGCTGGTCGAGGAGACAGCCTTCGCCGACCTGGTATTCGGGTTTGGTGGTATCGGCGGCGCCCATATCGCTGCGGAGGTTGGCGGCTATTTGATCTTTGGAGAAGCCGCGGACCTTTTGCACGTAGTATTCGCCGTTGAAGAGGTTGGCGTCGATCCACTTGCTGCCTGCTTCATAGAGGCGGCGGTATTCCTGCGCGGATGCGTTGTCGTTGCAGGCGCGGGCCATCTCTTCGGCGGCGCGGAGGCCGCAGAGGTAGTAAATGCCGCATTGGGGATTGGGGCCGTAGAATTCGACGTCGTAGGTGTTGTGCTGGACGCCTTCCATGACTCCGTCTTTGTCGGAGTCCCAGCCACCTTTGACCCAGGAGAATTCGAGGGACTTTTTGATATTCGGCCAGAGGCGGCGGAGCCATTGGGTGTCACCGGAGAGGCGCCAATCGAGGTAGGCGTGGGCGATCTGTCCCATCTGTCCGTCGGTGGCGGCGAAGCCGAGGCGCTGGTGGTTGTCGGGGAGCATCTGGCGGAAGTGCATGGCTCCTGCGTCGTCCACGCAGTATCCGAAGGCAGCTTCGCGGAGGGATCGAGCGAAGGTGGGGAAGAGGAAAGCGGTGGCGGTTTCGTAGTTCCAGACGTGGGTGCAGTTGCCGAAGCAGCAGCCGGCCTGATCGTTGACGCCTTCAAAGCCGTGGAACTCGCCGTCGGCGGTGCGGAAGCAGGTGGTGGAGGCGAGGGTGGAGAGATTGGCCATGGCGGCGTCTTTGACGGCGGCGGGGATGGTGCTTTCGCGGACGGCTTGGGTGAAGAGGCGGGTCTTCTTTTCGAGTGTGTCGAGGTTCTGAGCGAGGTATTCGGCGGCTTGCCAGGCGTCGGGGAAGCGCTTGGCGTACCAATTGCCGATGGGTTCGTTTTCGAAACCTTTGGGAGCGCGCCAGCCGCAGCGCTGCGGGGTGCGGTTAGGAAAGTGCCAGGCGAGGATGAAGGTGAAATCGGCGGAGGCTTGCGGGGCGATGGTGCGTTCGAGGCAGAGCGCGCCGACGCGGCTGGTTTCTTCGGGTTCGGAGCCGAGGGCGCCGTCGAGGGAGAAGTCGTCCCAGAAGAGCATGGGGGAGTTCCACCAGCGGCCTTTGGGCCAACCCTTGAGATGGGTGACGCGGCCGTCGCCGGGGTTGGTGAGGGCGAGGGCGAAGCTGCCCTGGAGCGGGTCAGTGGCGGGGAGGCCGGGGTTGGTCATGTAGAGGCCATCGAGGGACTGCGAGGTGCGGAAGTCGTTGACGCGTGTTTCGCCGGTGATGGCTTGGGCGGCGCCGCCGCGGGCGGTGCGGAAGGCGACGGGGTTGTCGATGGACCAGGCGATGGAGACTTTGGCCGGGGCCGCGTTAGGGTTGGTGACTTTGTAGCGGAGGACGGTGGCGGGGATGCCGGAGTCGTCGGGGTCGTGGGGAATGAAGGGCGAAAATGCTTCGAGGGAGACTTTCACCGGGAGGCGCCGGTCCGTGAAGGCGACGCGGGCGAAGGGATATTCGCCGGTGAATGTGGCTGTTTGAAGGCGGGCGAGGCCGGGGGCATTTTGGGAGCCGAGTCCGGATTGACCTTGATAAGGAGGAAGAATTCGCGATTCGAGGACGCGGGCGATGGGTTCGTTTTTTCCGATTTGTACCCAAATGCCGGGGAATGCGTAGGGAACGGTGTTGCCTTTGTCGGGGCGATTGAAGATTTCCCAGTCGCGGAGCTGGCCGCGCCCGCCGAGGGAGAGGCTGCCCGCGGCGACGCCACCAAGAGGGAAGGCGATGGTGGCGAGCTGACGCCCGCGGAAGACTCGCGGGTAGTTGATGGCGGGTGTTGCCGGTGTTGCGGGCGGTTGCGGTTTTGCTGTGGGTGTCTGGGATTGTGCAGCGGCGGCGGGAATGAGGGCGGCCTGCTGCAGGAAGGATCGGCGTGGGGTAGCCAAGTGCTCCTCCATGGGGTTGAGGATTGGACTGCTCGGGCGATTTCAGTATACTCCCGGTCAACTGGAGACAGGGATGGATAAGATGGATGAGCTTGCGTTGGGGATGGCTTGCCAGGGGATGGTGCGGCCGAATGTCACGACATGGCGGCGTTTTGTGGAGATCTTTATTTCGCGCAGGAGGAGGATCGCCTGCTGGGTGCTGCACCGGCTACCTCGGTAGACGCGAGGTCAACCAATGATGGACGGGCTCACGTAGGCGCCAGAGGATGGACGCAGCCCTTTCCAGGCGAGTTCGCAGATGACTTGAGAGAGTGACAGGTTCCGGTTGGACGCAATAAGTTTGGCGGTGCGGAGCAGTTCCTCATCGAGGTCAATTGTGGTTCGCACCGCCACATCATAGCAACTGATGCAGTGATGCGCAGAGAGCTATTCGGATTTCAAAGAGCTGAGGGCGAGTTGAGGAGTTAGCCTTTGAAGAGGTTCGGGGTGGTGCCGTTGGGGGCTTTCATGGTGTGGCATGGCGATGTGGGGCCGGATGCAGGGACAGAGGGCATGGGTTCGTTTTGTTTGAGGCCGGGGAGGGGGAATTCCATCATGGTGCGGAGGAGGGAAGCCATGTTGGAGTCGGTGCGGCGGTCGGCGGATTTGCGTTCCTGCTGGGCGCGGCGGCGGGCATCGTGGAAGGCATGGAAGGCCTTGTTGAAGAGGGATTGGAAGTGCTTTTCGTAGCGGAGGGCGAGGGAAAGGGTTTGGCCGGAAGCGGCGAGTTTTTCGAAGGCTTCGGAGGCGGTGGGTGCGACTCTGCACTCGATTTGGAACATGTTCCGGCGGAGTTGGGCGAGGCGCCATTCGGCGTCGACCATGTCACGGACGTAGCGGTATTCTTCGAGGGTATCGGGGGCATATTCTTCGAGGTAACCGTTGAGGAGGTTGTCGTAGGATTCCTTTTCGGCGTCGTCGCGGAAGAAGATGGCGCCGAAGAGGCCGGATTTGCGGGCGTTTTGAGAGGAACGGGATTTACCTTCGTCCGTGACAGGACCGTGGGATTTTGCGCCGTTTTGACGAGCGGCGGCGGAGTGAGATTCGGAGATCATTTCTGCTTTAACTCCTGGGGTATTTGTAGCATGTGTTGTTTTGTTTTGTCAATTTAATTTTGTATTATTTTTTTAGTTTTTCCGGCAGGCTCCCTATAGCTATCACTCTCGGGCGAGAGGATGACGGGCGCCGGCGGGCTGGATGCCCGTGAAGAATCTGGTCCCACTGCGCGCTGCGCTTCCATCATTGGATTAATGGTCTGTTGCGGAAGGAATCGCCAACCGCCCGAGGAAACGGGTTCGCTTGCGCAAGCGAGAATGGACGAGGTGAACCCGGGTATGAACTGGCGCCATCCGGATTAGGCCGGGATGGTTGGAAGCGCGCGGCGTTTTGTGGATCGATACTGGGGGGTTGCTGTTGGCGTTAACGGGAGTGATCTGGATGATTCCGGCGGGGAAAGTGCCAGAGGGCGCGTGGCTGCTGGGTGTGGCGGCCATTCTGTTGGGGGCCAATGCTGTGCGGCGGGTGATCCATATTCCTGTGAGCTGGTTTTCCCTGATTCTGGGGGCGATGGCTTTGGTTGCGGCGTTGAGCCAGTGGTGGGGGATTGCGTTTCCGTTGCTTCCGGCGTGTTTGATTGTGATTGGGGTGAGTTTGGTGGTGAAACCGCTGCTTACGGGGAGATCGTGATTGATGCGGTATTTCATTACTTTTTCGTGCTACGGGGCGCGGCTTCATGGGGACGAGTTGGGGTCGGTGGAGCGCCGGCAGAATTTGTTTGGAAGTAGAACGCTGGA
Source organism: Acidobacteriota bacterium (assembly GCA_018268935.1). GTDB lineage: Bacteria > Acidobacteriota > Terriglobia > Bryobacterales > Bryobacteraceae > CADEFT01. The sequence continues at coordinate 6,872 of JAFDVS010000102.1, forward strand.
GAGTGATCCGCTTCGTGTTGAGGCGGGACTCCGAAGGATGGAGGAGTGCCCTTATGAGATGGATGGCATCAGCCGTGTGGTTGTGCTGGAGGCGGTGAAGGAGGTTTGTGGTTACCGCGGGTGGAGTCTACTGGCGGCGCATGTGCGGAGTAATCATGTGCACGTTGTGGTGGAAGCGGAGGTTGCACCGGAGAAGGTGATGAGTGATTTTAAGGTGTATGCGAGTAGGGCGTTGAATTTGGCTGGACGGGAGGAGGTGGGGCGGAGACGATGGGCTCGGCATGGGAGTACGCGGTGGTTGTGGCGGGATCAGGATGTTCGGGATGCGATTCGGTATGTGGTGGATGAACAAGGGGAGCCGATGGCGGTGTTTTTGGGGGAGGTTCCGTAAGGGTGTGACCGACTCGCTTACGCTCGCGGCTCAGAAACGGAGGACCGACTCGCTTACGCTCGCGGCTCAGAAACGGCGGCTCAGAACTGGGGTTAGGCGGATTCTTCGATTTGTTGGGAGAGGGATTCCCATTCCGACATGACGGATTCGAGGCGCTTGCGGCGGTCGTCCATCTGGGCCGTTAGTTTGAGGATTTGATCGGAGGTTTGGAAGGCGGACATCTCGCGTTCCATTTGTGCGATTTCGGATTCTAATGTGGCGATTTCTTTTTCGGCGGCGGCGGCGCGGTCTTTCATCTGCTGGAGCTTGATGGGGTTGACTCTTGTCTTTTGCGCGGCTGCGGGGGCAATCACCGGCTTGGTTTCTGATTGGGGTACTTGAACAGGAGTCGGGTTGGCTTCCTGGTCTTTGCGCCAGAGGTAATCCTCGTAATTGCCAGGATAGATGCGGACTTCGCCGCCTCCGATTTCGAAGATTTTCGTGGCCAGTTTGTCGATGAAATAGCGGTCGTGAGAGACGAATACCAGTGTGCCGTTGAAGTTCTGGAGCGCTTCGAGCAGGACGTCTTTCGCCCGCATGTCGAGGTGGTTGGTGGGTTCGTCGAGGAGGAGGAAGTTGCTGGGATGGAGCAGGAGACGGGCCAGGGCGTAGCGGTTGCGCTCGCCGCCGCTGAGGACACCGATGCGCTTGAATGCGTCATCGTCTGAAAAAAGGAAGCAGCCAAGGAGGGTGCGGAGTTCGGTGGTGCCGCGGGCTCCGGCGATGGATTGCAGGTCGTCGAAGATGCGGGCCTCGGGGTCGAGTTCCTTGTATTGGTCCTGAGCGAAGTAGTCGGGTTCGACGTTATGCCCGATGGTGTAGTCGCCTGCAGTGAGGGGCTCGGTTCCGGCGAGCAGTTTGATGAGGGTGGATTTACCCGCGCCGTTGTGGCCGACCAGGGCGATGCGGTCGCCACGCTCGATCATGAAGTTGATGTTTTCGAGCACCTTTTTCGGGCCGTAGGATTTGGCGACGTGTTTGAATTCGGCGACGACGCGGCCACTGGCCTTGGGCTGGGGGAAGGAGAAATGGATGGTGGCTTCTTCGGGCGGGAGTTCGATGCGCTCGATTTTTTCGAGTTCCTTGATGCGGCTCTGCACCTGCTTGGCTTTGGTGGCCTGGGCGCGGAAACGGCTGATGAAGGCTTCGAGCTGCTCGATTCGTTCGTTCTGATTGCGGGCCTGTGCTTTGAGGTGGTCCTGACGCTCCTGCTTGAGCTGGAGGAATTTGGTGTAGTTGCCGGGGTAGAACCAGACGCGCTTGTTCCAGACCTCGATTAGCTCTTTGACGGTGACATCGAGGAAGTAGCGGTCGTGGGAGATGAGGACGAAGGCGAAGGGGTAGTTGGTGAGATACTCTTCGAGCCAGTTGCGGGCTTCGAGGTCGAGGTGGTTGGTGGGCTCATCGAGGAGAAGGAGGTTGGGCTTTTCGAGGAGGAGTTTGGCGAGGGCGATGCGCATCTGCCAGCCGCCGGAGAACTCGTCGGTGTAGCGGCGCCAATCCTCTTTATTGAAGCCGAGGCCGGAGAGGACGGTGCCGACTTGTGATTCGACGGTGTAGCCTTCGCGGGCGTGGAACTCGGTGTCGAGGCGGTGATAGCGGTCGGCGGCTTCGTGGTAGGCCTCTGATTCGGGGTCGAGGTCGCTCATTTGATGGAGAAGCGATTCCATTTCCGTTTCGATGTTTTTGAGGTTGTCGAAGACGGAGAGGCATTCGTCGAAGACGGTGCGGCCGCGGAGGGTGAGCCCTTCCTGCGGGAGGTAGCCGATGCGGAGGCCCTTGGTGACGTTCATGTCGCCGTTGTCAAGGGTTTCCATTCCGGCGAGGATTTTGAGGAGGGTGGATTTGCCGGTGCCGTTGCCGCCGACGATGCCGACGCGGTCTTTGGGGGCGATCAGCCAGTTGAGTTCTTCGAACAGGACCTTGTGGGCGAAGCGCTTGCCGGCGCCGGTAAACGTGATCATGGGTTATTCGTTGCGATGGCGGAGGACGATGCCGGGGAGGACGTCCTGGAATTGGCCGTTGGCGATGACGGGGACGCCGTTGACGAGGACCCAATCGAAGCCGGTGGTGTATTGATGCGGGTTGGCGAAGGTGGCTTTGTCCTGGACTTGGGCGGGGTCGAAGAGGAGGATGTCAGCAGCGAAGCCTTCGCGGAGCAGGCCGCGGTCGCGGAGGGCGAAGGTGCGCGCCGGGAGCGAAGTCATGCGGCGGATGGCGTCTTCGAGGGTGAGGATTTTGCGGTTGCGGACGTATTCGGCGAGTACGCGGGCGTTGGTGCCGTAGGAGCGGGGGTGAGGCATGCCGAGGCCGAATTCGCGGACTCCGCCGTCACTGGCGATGGCCGTGTAGGGGTAGCGCATGATGCGCTCGACGTCTTCGGCGCCCATGGAGTGGTAGACCATCTGGGCGCCGCCTTCGAGTTGAATGTCGAGGATGGTTTCGATTTCGGCGGCGACGGTGCGGGGGCGGCCCTTTAAAACATTTATCTCGGAAATTGTTTTGCCTTCGTAATCGCGGTTGGGCTTGAAGGTGGCGACGGTGGCGTAGGAGTAGTCGTCATGGCCGAGGTCGCGGAGTTTGGCTTCCATTTCGGCGGCGATGCGTTTGCGCGTCTCGGGGCTTTTGATGCGTTCGCTGACTGCATCGCGGCCATCGGCGAGGGCCCAGGAAGGGAGGGTGATGCCGAGGTTGGTGGAAGAGCGGTCGTAGGGGTATTGATCGACGACGACATCGACGCCTTCGGTGCGGTACTTTTCGACGAGGGCGAGGGATTGGGTGGAATTGCCCCAGAGCTTGCGGTTGTCGATTTTGAAGTGGGAGAGCTGAACGCGGGCGTTGGCTTCGCGGCCTGCGCGGACGGCTTCGTCGATGGCTTCGAGGACTTTGGCTCCTTCGTCGCGCATGTGGGAGGCGTAGACGCCGCTGTAGCGGCCGGCGACTTTGGCGAGGGCGACGACTTCGTCGGGGGTGGAGTAGGTGCCGGGGATGTAGATGAGTCCGGTGGAGAGGCCGACCGCGCCCTGCTGCATGGATTGGGCGATGAGGGCTTGCATGGCGGCGAGCTCTTCGGGGGTGGGGGCACGATTGGCGGTGCCCATCACTTCGCGGCGAACGGTGTTGTGCCCGATCAGGGCGGCGACGTTGAGGCCGATGCCGTTGGCTTCGAGTTCGCCGAACCATTGCCAGAGGGGGAATTCGGAGCCGCCGCAGTTGCCGGTGACGACGGAGGTGACACCGTCGGCGAGATAGTTGTCGCCGCGCTGGACTTTTTCGATGCCGCCTTCGATGTGCGTGTGGACGTCGATGAAACCGGGTGCGGCGACGCGGTTGTTGGCATCGATGGTGAGGTGGGCGGTGCGATTGGCGAGGTTGCCGATTTTGGCGATGGAGGCGTTGCGGATACCGATATCCGCTTTGAACCAGGGGTTGCCGGAGCCGTCGATGATGCGGGCGTTGCGGATGAGGACGTCGAAGTCGGCGGCGGTGAGGGCTGTGAGGATGGTGAAGAAGAGGGCGATCATGCCATGGGTCCGCAGAAGAAGTGCAGGGATTTGGCGATGTAGTCTTTCATCTCGGCGCGTTTGACGACGGCGTCGAGGAAGCCGTGGGTGAGGAGGAACTCGGAGCGCTGGAAGCCATCGGGGAGTTTCTGGCGGATGGTTTGTTCGATGACGCGGGGGCCGGCGAAACCGATTAATGCTCCGGGTTCGGCGATGTTGAGGTCGCCGAGCATGGCGAAGGATGCGGTGACGCCGCCGGTGGTGGGATCGGTGAGGACGGAGATGTAGGGGATTTTTGCGTCGTCGAGGCGCATGAGGGCGGCGGAGATTTTGGCGAGCTGCATGAGGCTGATGGCGCCTTCCTGCATGCGTGCGCCGCCGGAGGCGCTGACGATGATGAGGGGGGTCCGGGTGGCGAGGGAACGCTCGATGGCGCGGGTGATTTTTTCGCCCATGACGGCGCCCATGGAGCCTCCGATGAATTTGAGCTCGCAGACGCAGATGATGACTTTGCGGCCGTGGAGGGTGCCTTCGGCGGAGATGAGCGTGTCCTTGAGTTGGACGGCCTTCTGCATGTCGGCGAGGCGTTTTTTGTAGGGCTTGGAGTCGACGAACTCGAGGGGGTCAGTGGAGGCGAGGTTGGCGTCGAATTCGGTGTAGGGGCCATCGAAGAGGAGTTTGAGGCGTGAGATGGCGTCAATTTTGAAGTGATGGCCGCATTTGGGGCAGCACTGGTGGGTTTCCTCGAGGGCCTTGCGCCAGATGATCTGGGAGCAGGAATCGCACTTTTGCCAGAGGCCTTCGGTTTTGACGGAGCGATCGCCTTCGGGGTGGGTGACGACGCCGGGATTTTTGCGGGTAAACCAAGCCATGTGTTGGGGGGGTGGCCTATTGGGCCACTATTCACGGTAACGCGGGGGGGGAGGGTGGTGCAAGGTGCGGCGATTTCTCGCAACGCATCGGGCCGGCTCAAGGCTGTCAGTAGGGATTGTGAAGTTTCTCGCCAAGCGCGCCAAGGTGCAAAGATCGCAAAGGGCATGAATTGCTGGGAGACCCGGGGGGGGCGGCTTGATGGATGCAAATGGGGAGAGGTATCGAGGGGTTAGGAGTGCGGTTGCTGTAGGGGCCTACGAAGGATCGCTGACGTTTCGGGTGCAGGTGTAGAATTCCATGCCCATTGGGGGTCTAATGGAAATGGGAGGCATAGGCGCGCATCAGCTTCAGCTCAACTGGAGGGCGGCGCTGGTTTGGAGTCTCGTCATAGCGCGCGGAATAGACAGGCGCGGCCGGCCGTGCGCAGCCGGAAGGGCCTCACGAGGGTGGTGGAATGATCCCGCAACTGCTGTTGCTGCTGGTGTCAATCGAGACCAGTCCGGACGGGGAAGCGCGCCTACGCTTCACCCTTGAGCGGCCCGCTGCGGTCACCTACGGCGTATTGACTGTGGAACTGGAGGAGTCGGTATTCGAAGGCATCACCGGTTTCACGATTCACTCCGTCTCCGGCGAAGAAACCGGCGTGGCGTTGATTGAGGGGCGCAAAGCGCACATCAGCTTCTCTTCGCGCAACGCGGCGGTGGGTCGCGTGGCGGACCGGCCGGTGCTGACCATCCGCGCGTCCACGCGACGTGCTCCCGCCTTTGAGGATGTGAAGGTCCAGATCGAGTCGAGAGCTTGGGCCTATTCCACTTCGGTGTCCTACGTCCCCTATGACGTCGTGGTGCGCGGGGGACCCATTCCAGCAGACATTCCAGAAGAGACGTTCGACGCTGTCCCGGCGATCGAAGGAAGGGTCGTCTGTCTTCCGAAAGTGAGGCTGGTTTCCGGTTCGACCGGTATCTTTCGCACCTTTGTCGGTGGAGGCGTGGCGCTGCGAAACCCTCATTCTTTTCCGGTCAGCGTGCTGTTCCAGACCGTCGGCACGTTGGGAGACGTAAGGCAGGAACTCGAGATGCGACTCGCACCCTTCACTTCGCACTATCAGAATGTGGGTGGAGTGGGCCCGCTGTCGGATGGATACATGCGCGTGCACGCCACCAGCGAGTTGGAAATGGCCCATGTGTCGCGGCCGATGAACCCCATCACGAATGCCACGAGCATTGCCACTTCGAGCATGACGCCCACATCAGTGAATACTCTCCGGTACTCGGTCGGCCCCGATGTGCTCACGTGGGCGTGGCAGCGTGGGGAGCCTGCTCCGGCGTCCAAGACATTGCGCCTCACCTCCGATTGGAGAGAGCGGCCGACGGCGCATCCGAGGTTTCGCACGAAGGTATCCGCGCCCTGGATCAAGGTCACCCCGGACGGCGGCGAGGGCGACGCGGAACTGGCGGTGTCCATCGACCCGAGCGGATTGGCTCCCGGGGTTTACCGCGAGACGGTGGTGATCGAACCGTTGCAGACGGAGATCGTTAGGGGCGTGGTGCCGGTGACCGCGGGGCTTGTGGTTTCGATCTCGACGCCGGCGAGGCAGCGGGTCTCCATCAGCCATGCGGAACTACGCATCGGGAGTGACTATCAGCACTATGTGATCCTGGGCGACAGGCCGTTCACCACCACCGTCCATGCAGGCCCTCCGGGGAACTGGCTTGCCGTGAATCCGCGCAACTTCACTCAGCCGGACATTCTGCTGGAGCTTCGCCCGAACCTGCTGGGGCCTGGGCAATACGCAGCGCATGTGCTGGTCAAAGGGGAGCGCTTTACTGAGGTGGTGCAAGCGACCTTGCGCATGCCGGGCGGGACTTCTATGGAAGACGCGCAAAACGGAGCCCGCCCGCGCCTTGATGCGAACGAGTGTTCCTTCGATATTGGTGGCGCGGAGCGTGCCCTTTGCGCTTTGGTGGAAGCCGGAGGGCCGCTGCAATTCGAATCGACCCTGGGCGAGACGCCGGCGGCGAAGACGATCTCCGTACGTGCGCCGGGTGCGGTGTCGGCTTCCGTAGCCACGGACTCTGGAGGCAACTGGCTTTCGGTGTTGGGCACGGCGGGCAGTCTCACTATAGCGCCCAATGCGGCGGGATTGGCGGCGGGCGTGTACACGGGTATCGTCACGTTCACGTCCCCGCAAGCGGCCGGGCCTACGCAGGTTCCGGTAGTGATGGTGATTCACGCGCCGCTGCCGCCGGATCCGATGATCGCCTCGCCGCCGGTGCTGGACTTCCCGCGCGAGTCCTACCTGAGTTGGGTGAGGGTGACATCAGGCAACATGACGGAACCATTGCAGGTAACCGTGGAGCCGGGGTCGGGTGTGCGTATCGAGAGCCAATACCCGGCGCTATGGATGTTCGAAGTAAGCGGATGGAACTTCGGACAAGGCTCGGCCAGCATCCAGTTGAAGACATCGAAGCAGTCGATGACGGTGCCTGTGCGGTTTCACACAGTGGAATCGGGCCCTTCGAATCAGCCTGCGCTGGCGGCGATTCTGAATGCGGCTTCCCAACGGCCAATGCCGCTTGTGCCGGGAGCGCTGGTGTCGTTCCTGGGCGCGGGCTTCCAAAGTGTGATGGTGGAGAACAAGACGTTGTATCCATTGCAGAACATCGCCATCCCGGCGGATGTGGTTCCAGGAACCGAGGTGACGGTGGTGCTGGAGAGTTACGGTGCTCGGCGGGTGTTGCGGTTGCCGGTTGCCGAGGCTGCTCCGGGAGTGTTCACCACGGATGGGTCGGGGAAGGGCGTGGCGGTTGTACGCAACGCGAACGGTACGCCGAACGGCGCGGACCATCGGGCGCAGCGTGGATCCGTAGTATGGCTGCAGGCCACGGGATTGAAGAGTGACGATGTCGTGGTGGATGCCGGCGGCGTGCAGGCGCGGGCGATGAATGTGTTCCCGTTCGAAGAAGGCGTGGCAGGGCGCGATTGGATTGAGTTTGCGATGCCTGCCGATGCTCCGGTGGGCGAAGTGCCGGTGACCGTTATCTCCGCCGGCGTGCGCAGCCAGAAGGGCGTGACGATATTGGTGGAATGATTGCGCAATTGCGAGTGCAAAGCACTGTCTAATTCCGAACACATTAATACTGATTCGAATCCTTCCTTTGGCGCTATTCTGTTGCCACGGGAGGTCTTTGTTTATGTCATGGAACCCGGGCCAGGGCACGCCGCCCCGGCCTTTTTTTATTTCTATCGTATTGGGCTTATTGCTACTTGCCGCCCTGTGCATGGGGCAGTCGAGCAACGGCAGCGTGCGTGGGGTGGTGAATGACGTCACTGGGGCTGTCATCCCCCAAGCGAGCGTCACGCTGACCAACACCGCCACGGGCGTCCAGACGAGGACCACAGCCAATGAATCGGGCCTGTTTGTATACCCGGCTGTGATTCCTGGCGCGTATCGGATTCAAGTCACCTTTTCGGGGATGTCGGTATACGAAGGAGCGCTGACGGTTCGGGTGCAGGAATCCGCGAACCTGACGGTAACGCTTCGACCGGCCGCTACCCAAACAGAAATCACCGTGCTCGATGTGACGCCCATCGTGGTGGCCGATAACCCGACATTGGGACACACACTGGAACGCCAGCGGATCGAGCAATTGCCAATCAATGGACGTGCCATCACCAACCTGCTGCAAACGGTCGCCGGTGTGCAGATCGACAGCAACGGGAACATCCGCACTAACGCGGTGCGTCCGGGCACACACGACTTCACCCTGGACGGCGCGGCGTTGACCGATGCGCTGGACGGGGGCGGAACGTTCCGTCGTCAACCTGGGCTCGACACGATTCAGGAGTTTCGCGTGGAAAGCAACGCGGTTTCGGCGAGAAATCCGCGGCAGACGAACATCGTGCTCACCACCAAGCAAGGGACCAACGAAATCCATGGAACGCTGTTCGCGACCAATCGCAATAACAGCATTGGGGTGGCACGCGCGAGGGAGAATTTCTCCAATGTCGCGGCGCACTATGTGCGCAACGAGTACGGAGGTACAGTGGGAGGGCCCGTTTGGATCCCCGGCGCTTATAACGGGAAGAACAAGACCTTCTGGTTCTTCTCCTACGAAGGACTGAAGCAACGGCAAGGGCAAATCGCCGGAGTGGCGGTGCCGACGGAGGCGATGCGCAATGGGGATTTTTCTGGGCTGCGCACCGCGACGGGTACGCTGATCCAGATTTATGATCCATTCCAAACAGATCCGCGCACCTTTTCGCGGCCGCAGTTCAACTATCAGAACACGGCCAACCGCATCGATCCGAGCCGGATTTCGCCGCTGGCGAAGTACATTTACAACACGCTGCCGCTTCCCAACATGGCGAACGTGAATCCGTTGGTGAGCAACAACTATTTTGGTCCGCGGCCTGACTCGACCGATGAGTGGACGATCAGCGCGCGGTTCGATCACCAGATCAGGGAGAAGGACAGGATGTACGTGCGGCTGACGGACTCCAATTCCGATCGCACGCGGGCGAGCAAGCTGCCGGCGACAACAGACGGTGGGGGAAACTGGCGGCGCGACTACTTTCCGAGCAAGAGTATTGCGGTGAACTGGAGCCACACGTTTTCGCCGACCTTCTTCAGCGAATTCACGGCGAGCGCGTCGCGGGAATACGGGTCCATCTATACGGGTGAGCCCGGGACACTGTGGGCCAATCAGTTGGGATTGCCCAACCCGGCCAATCAGGATGGGTATCCGGTGATCGCGAGCGTAGGAGTACGGACGAGCGGCAACTATCTGCAGCCGCAGAACAACCGCATCCGCTACTTTAATTTCTTTATCATTGACGATCACCTGACGAAGGTCTACGGCAAGCACGAGTTCCAGTTTGGAGCGCATCTGCGCAAGGACTATCTGAACTGGCTGCCGCAGCAGCAGCGGACCGGGGGCTCGGCGACGGCGGCGGCAATCGCAACGGCGCTCTACGATCCGGCGGTGCCGGCCCGCACACGAGGCGTGCTCAATACGGGCCATCAGGCCGCATCGTTCTTTCTGGGATTGAACGACCTGCAGTATCGCACGGTGAAGCAGAAATACTACATGCGGCAGGAGGAAGCAGCGTTGTACTTCCAGGACAACGTGCGCGTCAGCCGGCGTCTGACGCTGAACGCGGGCGTACGCTGGCAGTTCAGTCCTTTCGCGCACGATCAGTACAACATCATGACCAGTTGGAATCCGCAGACGCAGTCCATCGTTTTAGGGCAACCGCTCGACTTTCTGTACCGGATGGGAGCGACGAACCCGGGTCTGGTAAAGAGCCTGATGGCCGCGGGGATGAAGTTCGAAACAGCCGCGCAGGCGGGTCTGCCGGAGAAACTGGTGTTCAACAACTGGCGTGATATCGGACCGCATCTTGGTTTCGCGTATCGCGCGCTGGAAGGGCAGCGGGAGTTTGTGATTCGCGGCGGCTATAGCATCAACTACCACCCGCTGCCGATGGCGCCCTGGAACGACCGGATGCGGCTGAATGCGCCGTTTACGGGGTTCTATGAGAATCGCCCATACACGTCGACGAGTACGTCGCCGGACGGAAGGCGGAACTGGGGGCTGGTAGGGGTGCCGCAGTTGATCTCGGGGGCCAGCACCGCCAACGCGATCGATCTGAACAATGCGAATGCACTGGAGATCGGCGGCGATGCTTTCCAGGCGGCCTACTGGGGTTCGCGGCAGCCGAGCCCACGTGTCCACGACTGGAACTTCACCATCGAGAAAGAGGTGATGGACCAGACGGTGTTGCGGCTGTCCGTTGCCGGCGCGCATGCGCGCTATCAGGACACGCTGGATGATCAGAACGAAGTCATCCCGGAATATGTGTGGTACACGACGCGCGGCGTCGCACTGCCCGAGGACGTTGATGCGGTGGCGGCGCAGAGGCCGATGTACCGGACGGGGTTCCCGATGGGCGACATCCAGGAGTTCCGCCGCGACGGATACAGCAACTCCACCTCGATGAGCGTTGAGATAGAGCGCCGATTCGCCAAGGGCATCGGCTATCAATTCATCTATGTGATGAACAACAACGCGTATGTGGGCGGCTACGGCTACAACTCCGTGGTGGCGCCGGTCAGCACCTTCCTTCCCGGCCAGGTGCCGACGGATCGCAACGAACGCATGCGCCTGCTGGGGTATCAGCGGGACATCACGATTCCGAAGCATGATTTCCGCTGGAACTGGATCTACGAGTTGCCGTTTGGCAAGGGGCAGCACTTCGGTAAGAACTTATCGGGCGCGCTGAACGCTCTTGCGGGCGGGTGGCAGATCACGGGGCTGGGGCGGCTGAGAAGCAATTATTTTTCTCTGCCGACCGACATCTGGCCGACTGGCACGGGGGTGGAATACTACGGCCATCAATACCCGATCCAGGATTGCCGGAGTGGCGCCTGCTACGACGGCTGGCTGCTTTGGAACGGCTACATCCCGGCGCACCAGATCAACAAGCCCGACGGGATTATGGGTGTGCCGGCCAACTACAAGCCGTCGGCACAACCGTTGTGGCCCTATCCGGCGAACTACGGTTCGCTCAACCCGAACAACGACCCCAACTACGGCTATTACGGCAGCAACACGGTGTTCGTCAAGATGAAGGACGGATCGATTCAGGAAGTGGAGAAGTCGTGGAATGGAGATGTGTACTCGGGCTTCGGGGCTTTGCATCCCTGGATCAACCAGCCGGTTCTGAGCACGAACACCTGGACGGTGGATGCATCCATCACGAAGAACTTCGCCATTTCGGAGCGCTTCCGGGTGCGGGTGCAGGCGGACTTTTTTAACGCCTTCAACGTTCCGGGAAACAGTTTCACGCCACTGGACAATACTGGCATTGTGACGAACCAGTACAGCCAGAACAGCCCTCGCGTGATGCAGTTATCGGGGCGCTTTATCTGGTAACGGAACGGGCTCCGGTTTCGACGACCTGGAAATCGGAGCCTTTCACCTTGGTGAGGGACTCGAGTCCCTGCAATCGGGCATCGGGGGAGATGGACATGAGCCAGTCCTGCCCGTTGTCGGCAACAAACATGCCGTACTTTTTGAGGCCCTCAAGGATGGCGCGGGCGTGCTTGGGGAAGGTGGAGGTGTCGAAGTCCTTGCGGAGGCGCAGGCGCTCGCCCATGCGCGGGTAATCGGGGTTGGTGAAACGGCTGGCGAAGTGGGTTGCGGGGAGGACATAGCCGCGGGTGGATCGGCGCACGGTGAAGCGCATGGCGTGTTCGACGAGTCCGCGCTCGCATTCGTCGTAGCGCACGGAGGCGGGAAAGACGGGAAGCCCGGCGGCATCGGAGGAGGTCCAACCTTCGGGCCGTAGTGCTCCGGTGCGGAGGTCGAAGGTAGCGGCGTTCGATGCTTCCCAGCCCGCATCGGTCTTTCGAGCCTGCCAGAATTCGTGCAGCTTGCCATGTGCCGGATCGACGATGAGCAGGTGGCGGTCTCCGCTTCCATTGCGCTGGATGTCATCGAGCGATTGCCCGGGGCGCGCCACGGCTTTGGCGTCCTCATTGCGGGCCATCGGCCAGTTTTCAATGGGGGCGTTGGCGGGCACGGGGAATGGTCCGGGATCGGATTCCTTGGGATATTGCAGGATTTTGACGGGAACTCGCGGTTGATTGGGGGGCACGATCACGAAGTTCATGTCGAGGTTGTAACCGAGGTGTTTGTCCGCTCCGATGGAGGCGATGATGCGGGTGGAGTTCGCATGCACCGGCAGCGCGGAGATATCGGTGTTCCATGGGTTATCGGGAGGAAACACCTGGAGGGCGGCCATGATTCGATCGGCGGCTTCGGTTCCGAATAGCACTGGTTGGGTGATGGAGGGCATGGGCGGGCGCTTGCGCGGGCTGGTGTCGCCGGCGGAGATGAGGCTCGCCAGGATGCAGAGGAGCAGGAAAGAGATACGAAGACTTACGATCATGCCTTCATTCTAGTGTGGTGTCCGCGTTGACAAGTGACAGTAGCCGGGAGTTGAAGAAGAAAATTGGCCACAGATGTACGCAGATGAACGCCGATGGAACAGTAAGATCTATGCAGGGGTGGCGTTGGTGGGGGCTCAGGACCGGCATGGCGTGCTGCCGGCACACTCAAGCCAGGGCCTGCCGGGCGGTTGAGTGCCGAGAGCGAGCTTTTCCTCGACAGCTTCCGTGACAAATTGGCGCAGGGGGATCCCCAGAGCACTGGCCGGGGTGAGACAGAATCGACACCTGTAACGGGAGGCTAGTGGCTGTGGGCGCGGCCTTCGGCCGAGGCAGTCCACAAAAGGCGATGGACTGCCCCACTGCTTGACGTGAAACGTGGGTTACTTGCGGTTGAGGAGGCTTGGCCAGTTGAGGATGACGGTGATGGGGGCTTCCTGGTGGGGGCCGGATGGGGGCAGGGGGAGGATGAAGCGTTTGCCGTCGTGGGTGACGTCGTATTCGCGCTGGTAGCCGAGGCGGAGGCCGAGGGTGGTTTGGAAGAGGGCCGTGGTGGCTCCGACGCGGAAGGTGTCGGGGGTGGATTGGACGGCGGTGGCCATCATCTTTCCGTCGTTGGCGACGAAGAATATTTCCTTGCCGTCGGCGCTCCATTTGGGCTGTTTGCCGCCGTTGGTGGAGACTTGCCACTCCATCGGGGAGGCGGGGCCGCCGAGTTCTTTCGGGACCGTGCGAACGAAGACTTCGTAGCCGGAGTTCCCCATTCTGCTATAGACGAAGCGGCGGCCGTCGGGGGAGAAGGTAGCGTGCGTGGAGTAGGGATCCTGGTCGGTATCGAGCGGAATCGCGCGACCGGATTCACGGTGAATGAAGACGGTATGGGCGGCGGCGTTGGCCATGCGGGCGCAGGCGATCCATTTGCCGTCGGGAGAAACGCCGGTGGCGCGATAGTTGGAGTTGCCGTCGGTCTTGGCGATGGTGTGAGGGACGCCTCCTGTTCGGACGGGGTGCTCGATGAGTTCCGTGGAGTTCTCACCGCTGCTATAAAGGATGCTTCCGCCATCGGAGGTCCAGGCGGGGTAGGAGGCTCCACCTTTGGAGGCAATGCGGGTGGAAGCGCCGGCGTCGGATTGGAACTCGTAGATAGCAGAGCCACTGCTCTGGCTGTAGCTATAGGCTACGCTTTGCTCGTCGGGGGAGATACGGGGGATGTAGACGTTGGCAGGCCCGGCGATGGTTTTGCCGGGGGAGCCGTCGCGGTGAACCCAGGTTAAGGTGCGGTCTTCGCCACTGAGGCGGGAACTGCGGTAGGCGAGGATGCCGGTGTGGGAGTTGGACCAGGAGGGTCCGCCGGGCACGTCCTGAGCGAGCATGGTTTCTTCACCGCTGAATTTGCCACTTTTGTAATCGAAGGAACGGGCGTAGAGGTTGTCGGGGCCTTTTTTGTAGAGGAGCCAGCCACCGCCTGCGGGGTTGGGAGAGTAGGTGGCGCCTGCATTGGCAGCCTCGCCCCGGAGAATTGTCTGCTCGCGGGTGAAGTCGAGGGTACGTATGATGACGCTTCTGGGGCGAAGGGTCAGGTTGTGGAGGAAGGTTTGTCCATCGGGGAAGAAATGGGGGGCTCCACTGCCGGGCGCCCATGGTGCTTTGGGGGGCAAAGCGGATTCGGGCTTGCCACCGGCGGCGGGCACCTTCTGAAGAGGCGACGATGAGATGAGGATGGTGTCCGCTCCCCAAGCGCCGAGGCTGGCGGCGGTCTCGGCGAGGTCGAGGACTTTCCCGGTGGCGGGTTCGACGCGCTTGAGCTTACCGGCGGCGAAGAAGCCGATGTGACGGCTGTCGGGGGACCAGAAAGGGCGGCCCGCGCCATCCGAGCCTGGAACGATGACGGTGGTGCCTTCGGTGAAGCTGCGGAGGTAGATGTGGTCTTTGCCGTCGCGGTCTCGGGCGGCGTAGACGATCGCTTCGCCGTTGGGGGAGACGGCGAGTTGGCCCCAACCGACGGGGCCCATGGATACGCCGAGTGGAGGGACGATTTCGAGGTATTGAGCGGCTGGCCGTGGAGTGGGCTTGAGGAGCCATGCAGCGGGGATGGCGATGGCTAGGGCGGCTATGACGGCGTAGGGCCACTTGGGGGCGGGCTTTGTGGGTTGTGTGGTGGTGGATGGGGGAGTGGTGAGTTGGATGCGGGCTTCGCCGATGTCGCGGAGGCGGGTTTTGGGGTTGCGGTCGAGGCAGCGGTTCAGCAGGGATTTGATGTGAGGTGGGGTGGTGGTGGGGAGCGTGTTGAGATCGATGTCGCGTTTGAGGACTTCGGCGATGGATTCGGCGATGGTTCCGGCATCGAAAAGGCGCTGGCCGGTGAGCATTTCGTGGAGGACGACGCCGAAGGACCAGATGTCGGCGCGGCGGTCGACGGGGTGGCCTTTGGCTTGTTCGGGGGACATGTAGCCTGCCGTGCCCATGATCACGCCGGGCATGCTGGCGGCGACGATGGTGGGGGAGTTGACGGGGTCGCCGGGGATGGCTTTGGTGGTCTCCATGGCTTTGGCCAGGCCGAAGTCGAGGAGTTTTACTTGATGGCTGGGGGTGAGTTTGATGTTGGCGGGCTTGAGGTCGCGATGGACGATGCCCTTTTCGTGTGCGGCTTCGAGGGCTTCGGCGATCTGGACGGCGATGGAGATGGCTTCGTCTTGCGGAATTTTTTCCGAGTTGAGGCGATCGGCGAGGGTGGGGCCCTCGACGAGTTCCATGATGAGGGCGGCGGATTCGACTCCGTAGACGGCGGCGATGTTGGGGTGGTTGAGGGCGGCGAGGGTTTTGGCTTCGCGCTCGAAGCGGGCGAGGCGGTCGGGCTCGTTGGCAACTTCGGGGGGAAGGACTTTAATGGCGACGTCGCGGTCGAGTTTGGTATCGGAGGCGCGGTAGACGATACCCATGCCGCCTTCGCCGAGTTTGGAGGTGATGCGGTAATGGGCGATGGATTGACCGATCATCGGGTGTTTGGAGATGTTATCGTGGCGGTCTGGAGGTTGTCCAGCCTTCCCAGGCTGGACTGCGACCGGCCGGAGGCCC
>JAFDVS010000103.1 GCA_018268935.1 Acidobacteriota bacterium
GTCCGCCCCCACCATCACCCGCCCCCGCTTCGCAAATGGAGCATAAATCCGCCCCCGCACATCCACCAATCCCTTCCCACTCTCCGATTCCAATCGCAGCACCGGCCGGTCCACCACGTCATGCACGTAGCAATCCACAAACTCCACCTGCCCCACCGTCGTCGCAATCTCCTCACGCCGCACCTCCAGAAAAATCGGCACCCGGGGCACAGACACCGTCGGTGACACCGATTGCCACGGATTCCGAAAATGACAATTCACAAACCGCACCTTCACATTCTTCGCCGACTTCTCCGTCACTCCCGCCGACTCCCGCCCCGTATCCTCCGTCACGCAATTAATAAACTCAATCAACCCCTGCGGCCCGTCGTCCCGCACCGCCGACACGCGAATCCCCGCTCGCCCCATCCCCCCGCCGCCTCGCATCACGCAATTCTCAAACCGGATCGACACCGGCGCCGACTTCCCCGTCAATGGCCGCAAGTAAACCAACACCCCATCCCCGTTGTTGTACTCAAACACCGAATTCCGCACCACAACATTTTGCATCCGTTCTGTTTCCACGTCCGGTTCCAGATCGAGCCCCGCCTCCGGAGCCGTCCCGCCCGTCTTCGCAAACCGGCAATTCTCCACCGTCAGATTCACCGCGCTGATCACGCTCATCCCCTGCCGGTGATTGTCCTCCGCCACGCAATCCTTCACCACCACATCCTCGCTCCACTCCCGCGTCCGATTCCCCGAAATATAAAACCCATCACCGCCCGAACTCTCCGATCGCAATCCCTCCACCCGTACATTCTTCACTCCGCGCAACGCCAACCCCATGCGCCACTCAGCCTTGTCGTAGGGAGGCTTCTGATAGTCCGCCTTGTGCATCCGCAACGTCGCCCCGTAGCCGCGAATCAACAAATTCTCCATCCCATCCGCAGTCAACAGACTATCGCCCCGCCCCAGAAACGATCCCCTCTTCGCCAGCAGCACGACACCCGGCTCCAGATGCAACTCCTGATTCCCACGCAGCCGCACCGGCGTCAAAATCCAAGGGCTGCCCATGTAGGGCACAATCACCTTCTTCGCCCCGGAATCAATCGCCGCCTGCAATGCCCGAGTCGAATCCTCCGCCTCGAAACCCCACCATGCCGCATTCGCCGTCGCAATCTTACCGGCCCGTAAATCCTCCACGGCCTGTGCATTCCGTACGCTCGGCTGGCCAAATGCAAGGCCGCCCGCCATCAACAAAGCTTGCACCAACATGACGCCATCAATACTGGCACATTCAGAACGAAAGCTTCAATGCAAACTGAATCAACCGCGCATCATTCGCCTGGCTGGAGATCACCCCAAACTGCGCCGTCCCAAACGCCGTCCCAGGCAGCGAAAACTCAGTCCGGTTGAACAGATTGTACGATTCCGCCCGGAACTGCAGGTTGAAGTGCTGCTCCGGCCCGAAAGCCGTGTTCTTGAAAATGGAGAAGTCCACGTTATTGAGCCCCGGCCCACGCACATCGGGAAGCGTCCGTCCGACATTCCCGTAAGTAAACGCCGCTGGCGCCGTGAAGCGTGAAGTATCGAACCAGCGATTCAGCCGCTGTTGTGCCGGGCCCTCCAGCATCGCCGATTGCCCCGTGCTATTGGGCCGGCTCCCGCCACCCAGCGACCCCGTCTGATTGGCGGCCGTCGTCAGAAACAGCGGTACACCGCGTTGCGTCGTGAAAATCCCATTCATCACCCAACCCGATACCAGCTTGCCCGTAAATCCGCTGACGCCCGACAACAACGCCTTCCCACGGCCAAACGGTAAGTCGTAATTCCCGCTTACCACCAGCCGTTGCGGAATATCCGAACTCGACAGACCGCGCTCCAAACGCACATTGTGAGGGTTCTGTACACCAGCGGTCGGCTCCAGCCACGAAGTCTGGCTTTCCGTGTCGGTAATCAGCTTCGATGCCGTGTAGCTCACCAACACGCCAGCCCCAGTCTGGAACCGTTTCTGATACTTCAACTGCATCGAATGATAAATACTGTTGCCGATAAACGAACCACGCACAGTGACGTTGTCGTATTGCGGAAATGGCCGCAGCAGTTGACCGCGTGCAACCGTCGCTGTCGAGAGCACGCCTCGGCTCACCTGTCCGAAGAACGGATTCGCCACCTGTGCCACCAACGCCGAACCCATCTGCATCACCTCCGGCCGCAGCGTGTTAAAAGGAAATACGTTGATCGGAAGCTTATTCGCCTTCAGTCCCACATAAGCAACCTCAATCAACGAAGAGCCCGAAAGATCGCGCTGCAAATTCATGTTCCACTGCTGCGAGTACGCACGCTCTTCGAAAGACACCGTCGTCGGAATCACCTGCCCCGTCAGTGTGCGCTGAAAGTTCGCATCGCGGCCAACAGGCTGCGTGATGCCGTCCGGGAAAGGATTGCTCAGCACGCGATACGGGGTCCGCCCACCGTCGATCGACCCAAGAAACGGGCTGCTTCCCGTAGCCGTTGCCTCCACCAGATTCTCCCGCCGCGCGATCGCTAACGGCAGCCAGAACAAGCCGTATCCGCCACGCAACACCGTCTTCGGCGTGACGCTGAACGCAAACCCCACCCGCGGTGCGAACTGTTTGTTATACTGATCCGCCCAGTGCCTCGTGCCGCGCTCCGGCGAATTCACTAACGCCAATCGCCCAACCAGCGGCAACCCAATCTGCTGCGCGAACGGATGCGGCTGATCGGCCTGGAACGTGCTCAACCGGTCATCGCGCTCCGTGATGCCGCCATCGCGATCCCAGCGCAAGCCGAGATTCAACGTCAGCCGCCGGTGCACGCGGTAATCGTCCTGCACATAGTAGCCCTGATAAATCCGCTGTTCATTGAGATACGCTGGCGTGTTCAGTGCAGCCGTCGCCGCATAGCCCAACAGGAACGATGCGTACGCGTAACCCCCTGCGCCAAACGGATCGCGCGCCGTGAACGGAGCCGTAAAATTAAACGCTCCACTCGGCTCGTTGCTCTGCGTATAGCCCAGCCGGTATACCCGTAGATCTGTTCCAAACTTCACCGTATGCCGCCCGGAAATCTTCGTCAGATTCGCGCTCACCTGGTTCGTCGTCTCATTCTGCCGGATCGGCCCGCCACCCGGCAGTGTGTTGAATCCCTGAATCGTGAAATTCGGAAGATGCCGGAACCCATCCGGAATCTGCTGCTGCATCGACGTAGGAAATCCCAGCGTCGTCAAATCAATCCCCTTCGTTTTTGGTATCCGCTCGTAGTCGAACTTGATGAAGCTGTAGCGCACATCCAGAACCGCAGTGGGCGAAAAAGTATGCACACTTTCCAGCACGCCCTGATGCGTCGTCCGGAAATCCGGATAGAGCTGATAGATCGTTCCGTTGTTGTAGGGGTCAATCGCAGGCGTACCCGAATCCCAATACGTATACCGGCCGAACAGCCGGTGACTGCTGCTGCGATTGAAATCGACACGCGAGTTGAACTGGTCCGAATTCGCTGCCTGCGAAGCGTTGGTAGCGAAATTGTTGATGTTCGTAAAAGCCGACCCCGTAACATTGGGAGGCGCCATGAGAAGATTCGCCATCTTCCCCGCCGCGCCGTCGATCCGGTTCCGAGGAATCACGTTGCCCGGAAATGCGTCGCGGATATTCGTATTCGTTGCCGCATCCAGCCGCGTCGTGGTGGCATCGTAAACCGGAATCACTGCGCCGGCAGCAGTGCGCGTCTGTGAGAAGTCGCCATTACGCTGCTCTGCCGTCGGCACGGTGAACAGCACCGATTGCCCCTTCCGCTGCCGATACGATTCATAACTCGTGAAGAAGAACAGCCGGTCTTTCACGATTGGTCCCCCGAACGTCGCGCCAAACTGGTTCTGCCTCAGCGGCGGCCGCGCAATCCCCTTCGAGTTGTTGAAAAACGTGCTGGCGTCAAACACATCATTGCGTAGAAACTCGAATGCGCTGCCGTGATAACGATTCGTCCCCGATTTCGTTGTGAGATTGATAATGCCGCCCGAAGTGTGCCCGAACTCGGCCGCCAGACTGTTCGTTTGCACCTTGAACTCCTGCACAGCGTCCTCAATCGGTACCAGTCGCACCGTGTTCATCAACATCCCATGCACTGTTGTCCCATCCAGCATCGTCTCGCTCTGATTGCCCAGCGCCCCGCTGATCTGAAAATTCCCCCACGCATAGAAATTCGGCAGCGCCGGGCCTGACAGCGATCCGCCGCCCGGAACAACGCCCGGAACCAGCGCCACCAGCGCCAGCGGATTGCGTCCATTCAGCGGAAGTTCTTCCACCTTCCGCCGCTCCACCACCTGCCCCAGCGATGAGTTCTCCGGCTCCAGCAGTGGAGTCTCCGCCACCACCTGGATTCGCTCGTTAGTCTGCCCAACGGTGAGCGCCACGTCAATGCGAATTGTCTTCTGAACTTCCACCACCAGCCGCTCTCGCACATACCGCCCAAAGCCCGCCTGTTCCACTTCCAGGCGATACGGCCCCGGTGCGAGATTGAGAAATTGAAACAACCCATCGCGGCCGCTCGATGTCGCGTGGCGCTCATTGGTGTCCGTGTTGGTGAGTGTCAACGGAGCTGCCGGAATCACGGCATCCGACACATCTCTCACTGAACCCACAATTGATCCAAACGTGCTCTGTGCGTTTGCCGCACTGGCGGCCAGCATGACCAGTAACAACAGGGTTTTCATAGCGAGCCTCTCTTTCCGGACGTTGCCCCATACTATGCGTCGTAGGCATCGGGATCAACCGGATGAAAGTTTTCTCTCTGTTAACCTTTGGTTAACGATTACACAATGACACTCACACAACTGGAATGCTTTCTCGCGGTAGCCAAAGCCCTCCACTTCGGCCGCGCGGCCCAAGACCTCGGGAAAACCGCGCCCGCCCTCAGCGTGCAGATTCAGCGGCTCGAAGCCTCCCTCGGCGTCACCCTGTTCGATCGCGCCGGACGTGGTGTCATGCTCACAGGCGCCGCCGAGGTCCTCATCCCCCACGCCGAGCGTGTACTCGCCGAAGCTCGTGAAACCACCAGCCGCATGACCGCCGTACGCAGCGGAAAGCGCGGCCTCATCCGCATCGGCGTGCTCCCCACCGTAGCTGCACATTTCCTTCCACACATCCTCCAGCGATTCCGCGCCACGCACCCCGAGACCGTAGTGCTCCTCCGCGAAGAAGGGCAGACCCCGCACCTCTATCCCCTTCTCGAAAGCAACGAGATCGAGATGGCCCTCTGCCGCGGCCCATTCCGTATCGAATCCCTCAAAGCCATTCCGTTGCTCACCGAAGAGTACTGCCTCGGCGTATCCCGAGACCACTGGCTCAACGGCCGCGAAAAAGTCTCTGTCTCCGAACTGCAAGGCGAGCGCTTCGTGGTCTACAAATCCCAGGGACACGCCAACCGGCTCGTGCTGTTCGAAATGTGCAGCAAGGTTGGCTTTGAGCCCACCATCGCCTTTGAGAGCGAGCAAGCGGAAACGATGCAGTACCTCGTGGCCGCCAACCTCGGCATCACCGTCTTACCCGAAATGGTGCTCCGGCACGGCGCCGACAAGGGCGTGTGGATGGTCCGCCTGCAAGGCCCGACGCTGCGCCGCACCATCGTAGCCACATGGAGAGCAGGCCGCTATCTGTCCCCCTTCGCCCGCGCGTTCGTGGCCTGCGCTCGCCAGGCGGGAAAATCCTGGCCCGGCTAGTGGATCACCACCGGCACACTCTGCATCGCCTCATGCAACCCAAACGTGAACACATCCGTTTGGCTCGCAATCGTCACATACTGCTTTCCATCCACTTCATACGTCACCGGCGACGCAAACACCGGTTGCCCCATGTTGTAGTGCCACAGATGCCGCCCCGTTTTCGCATCCACCGCCACCAGGTGATTGTCATCATCCCCGAAAAACACCACCCCGCCCGCTGTGCTCACCGTGCCCGCCCACATCGTCGCCGGACCCGTCATCGGATAATCCCACACGCGCTTCCCCGTTTTCGGATCGAGCGCTCGCAGATAAAACTTCCCCGGCTCCGTGGGAATCTGCTCCCCGCCGCCACCCGCGAAGTTCTGCATCGGTACAGGCTCCTTCGCGCTGCTCACGTAGACATCGCACTGCTCCAGCGTCACCACATAAAACAAACCAGTGGCCGGATTATACGATGGCGACATCCAATTGCTCGCGCCCCGCACCGATGGGCACGCTTTGTTCCCCGTCGGCGTCGGATCCTTCCCCGGCACCAGCACCGGCACACCCTTCGAATCAATCCCCTTCGCCCAATCGAGCTTGTCCACAAACGGAGTCGCCCGTAGATACTCCCCTGTCACCCGATCCAGCACATAAAAGAACCCATTGCGATTCGCATGCAGCAGCGCTTTCCGAGCCTTCCCGTTCACCGCCGTGTCAATCAGCACCGGCCAACCTTGCCCATCCCAATCATGCGTATCGTGCGGCGTGAACTGAAAATACCACTTCATCTTCCCCGTATCCGGATCCACCGCAATCACCGCGCACGCGTACAAATTCGTCCCTTTCCGGTCCCCACCATAAAAATCGGGCCACGGATTCCCCGTCGTCCAATAAATCAAATTCAGATCCGGATCATAGGTCCCGCTCAGCCACGTCGCCGCGCCTCCCCAATCAATCAGCCGGTCCGTCCACGTCTCAGCCCCCGGCTCCCCACGTCCAGGAATCGTGTACAGCCTCCACAACTCTTCCCCTGTCGAAGCACTCATCGCAGCAATGAACCCGCGATTCCCCGTATCCCCGCCACCCACTCCCACAATCACCCTGTCCTTCACAACAAACGGAGCCACCGTGGCGAAGTAGCCCTTCTTCGTATCTGCATATTTCTTCTGCCACAGCAGTGCCCCTGTGCGCCGGTCCAGCGCAACAAGATAACAATCCCCCGTCACGAAGAACACTCGGTTCCCCAGAATCGCCGCCCCGCGATTCACCCGGCTCACCTCGCTCTGATCGTCGCGATACGTCCAGATCCGCCGCCCGCTCCGCGCATCCAATGCGTGAATCTCGTTCGAATTCGTCACATACATCACGCCGCCATACACAATCGGCACCGTTTCCAGCTTGCGGCTCGTCTCCATGTGAAATGTCCACTTGGGAGCAAGATTCCCGGCATTGGCCGGCGTGATGCGAGCCAGCGGCGAATGCCGCGTTCCCTGGTAATCCCCCGCGTACGTCAACCAATCCGCATTCGGGCTCCTCTTGATATCTTCAAACGTCACCGGCTTCTCAGTGACCTGCGCGCTCAGCGCCACAGTGAACAAGAACGAAAACATCACCGCCCACCTCCCAGCTTCACCGGACGCGACGACAGTCTGCTCAAATACGCCAGCAGATCGGTCATCTCGTCCCGGCCGATCCGCTTCCCATAATCCTGCGGCATCCACGTCTCCACCGCGATCTTCACATCCGCCAACTCCGGTGTCCGGAACAAGTACAGCTTTCCTGTACGGTCCACCATCTGCACTTCGTAATTGCTGTAATTCTTTACCACGCCCTCAATCACCCGTCCGTCCTTCGTCTTCGCCACAATCTTCTGAAACCCCGCTGCCACCCGGTCCCCCGGCTTCACAATCGCCTCGCGCAGGTATTCATAACTCCGCAGCCCGCCGATCGTCGAAAGGTCCGGCCCCAGCGTTCCGCCCTGCCCGCCGATCGAATGACACGCGCCGCACCCATTCTTCGCAAACACCTCCGCGCCTTTCGCGGCATCGCCCGGATGCATCACAAACGCCGCCGGCGATCCCAGTCCCCGCACAAACGCCACCAGTTCCCAAATCCGCGTATCCGGCAGATTCGTCCCCGGCATCTCGGTCC
The DNA here is from genome assembly GCA_018268935.1 of Acidobacteriota bacterium. Taxonomy (GTDB): domain Bacteria; phylum Acidobacteriota; class Terriglobia; order Bryobacterales; family Bryobacteraceae; genus CADEFT01. Next base: position 7,853 of record JAFDVS010000103.1, read on the forward strand.
CCGCAATACCTTTCTGAATCGTCCGGAACATCTGCGCATCGGATGACCGCCGGATCAAACGTCCATCCCGCAGATTCGGCCCGCGTCCCCCTTCCCCGGTGGCGCCATGACAACCGGCGCACGACCCGACATACGTCTTCCGCCCGCTCTCAATCGCACCAGGATCACCCGCAACGGGATTCCCCGGCTCATCCGAGCGTGGCTGTTGCGCGGCGGCCAGCACGGCCACCAGGAAAGGCAGAACTTTTCGATACATTCGCGTTAGATCAGTTTATACTCACCCGGCACCGGAATCGGAGTCATCGTCATCTTCTTCTTGTACTCAAACTCCTTCGGCTGCAAATCAAGCTTCGATTGCATGATCCGGTCCCAAGTAATTTCCTCGCCCGAATAGGCCGCCTCGCGAGCCATGATGCAAGTCATCGTGCTCTCGGCCACCTTCATCGCGTGATTGATATACGGCCCGTCCCCGCGAATCGAATTGATCAGCGCCGTGTGCTCCAGCACATACGGATTCCCCTGAATATTGCGGTTCCCGCGCAGTGACCGGCTATCCCAACGTCCCTTGCTCCCGACAATCTGCTCGCTCACGTTGCCATAAGCCCCGCGCTGGTATTGCCGGCAATAGCTCGACATCCGTACCCCGTTGGCGAACTCAAAATCCGCCGACAGGTGATCGTAAATATTCCCGTACAGTTCCTCGTTAGGACGCCACGCCCGCCCGCCCGAAGCCCACACCTTCACCGGGTGATCATTCATCGCCCACAAACAAACATCGATGTTGTGTAGATGCTGCTCCACCACCTGATCGCCGCAGATCCACACATACGAATACCAGTTGCGATGCTGCCATTCCATATCGCCGAACTTCGCATCGCGCGCCTTGTTCTGAATCACCGGCGTCCCCACCCAATACGCATACAGCGAGTTGATCGTGCCGTACTCGCCGTTCTGCAAGCGCCCGATCGCATCCATGTACTCCGGCTGGAACCTTCGCTGCGCACCCGACACCACCGTCAGCTTCAACTGCTCTGACTTCTTCGCCGCTTCCATAAACCGCCGCACGCCCACCGGATCCGTGCCGAACGGCTTCTCGCAGAACACATGCTTCTTCGCGTTGATTGCCGCCTCGAAATGCTCCGGCCGGTAGCCCGGAGGCGTCGCCAGCATCACAATGTCGATATCGGAATTGATCAGCTTCTTGAACGAATCGAAGCCCACGAAACGCTGCGTCGGTTCCACCTTAATTCGCGACGCATGCTGTGGATGCTGCTCCTTCATCCACTTCAAATTCCCTTCGAGTTTGTCCTCGAAGATATCGGCCATCGCCACAAGATCAACGTTCTCTGATCCATTCATCAGGTCGATTGCGGCCTGACGTCCACGTCCGCCGCAGCCTACCAGGCCTGCTTTCAGACGTTCTTTTCCCGCACCGCGCACCAACTCGGGGCGGATGATTTGGAAAGTGGTGGCTGCTCCAGCCAGCAGCGAACGGCGCGAAAAGTCGGAAGTATTCATAAAGACTCCTTTTAATATATGAAGCCTCATTTTACTCCCGTCCGTCGTGGGAGGGAATCGTAGAGCATCATCTTATGCCGATCCCGCCTCCCTTCGAAACCTGGCTTCGTTCTCTATTTCATCCAACCTGTCGTTGAAAACCGCGCCAACAGGTCTTAACGAATGCATGTGGTTGTTGTGGTTCATGGCCGTGAATCTTGCGGCACAAAGCGTAGACATAGGAGCAAAAGCCGGAGTCCCTCTCAATCACTTCGTCCTCGACACCATCGCCAGTTCCCGCTTCGGCTCAGCCTACGTTCACTCCCAACCTCGCCGCTACCTCATCGGGCCGCTGATCAATATTCACCCTGTCCAGCGTTGGAGCATCGAAACCGCATTCCTCTACCGCCGCTTCGGCTACGATCTCGAAGGCTCAGGCGCCGCGTTCTCTGCCGAAAGCGTGCGATTCAAGAGACGCGCCACAGGCAATGCCTGGGAAGTGCCGGTCGTCTGGAAGCCGCGCTTGCGCTTTGGCCCAATGGAAGGCTTCCTCGGAGCAGGCTTCGCCATTCGACAAATCGGTGGAGTCCAGTGGCGGGAGCGAAGAGAAACCCAAGTTCTCTTCCAACCTCCTCCCCCACGCATGGAAGAGCACCAATCCACCGAGCCCATGGAACTCAACCGCCGCACCGCCATCGGCGCCGTGCTCTCTGCCGGCCTCGAATTCCGCACCCGCCGCATCGTCCTCTCCCCCGAAATCCGCTACACCCGCTGGGACTCATCCCGCGCCGGCGATGACAGCAGCGTCCGCTACAAACGCGATCAAGTCGACGTCGCCCTCAACATCGCCTTCACCCTCGGTAACCATGCGCGCAAACCGATGCTTCACATCAAACGACTTGAGCCTGGAGTTCTTCTCGGATTCGCGCCTCTCGCCGAATTCCATCTCCCCGCCACCTACCGCTACGAGAAGCGCCTCAACGCCTACGGCGCCTCCATCACCTTCCCACTCCCACGACGCACTGCCCTGGAGTTCAGTTTCCTAACCCGTACCTTCGCCTACGTCAACAACCCAGCCCTCTACAAAGGCCGCATTTGGGAACCCTCCGCCATCGTCAATCACGACTGGCGCGGCTGGTTCGCCGGAGCCGGTCTCGCCCTCCGCCGCGCCAACCATCTCACCTTTCGCGAATTCGACATCACTTGGGCACGCGGGGCATGGGGCCCTGCCCTCCAAGGGGGCCGGGAGTGGAGGCCCGGCCCAGTCCATCTCCGCCTCGCCGTCCGCTATCACCTCCACTCGCAACCCCTCTGGGCCTTCACCCCCAACGAACGAGGCCGCAAACAATCCCTCTACATTCTGTTTGGACTCATAAGCGTAAGATCCTCCGGCGGCGACAAATGAGATCCCTCTTGTTCTTCGTCGCTGTCAATCTCACGGCACAAGGTGTCGAGATTGGGGCGAAGGGCGGAGTGCCGTTACCCCATTTCGTGCTCGACACACTCGCTGATTCCCGGCTCGGCTTCGCCCGTATCGACTCCCAACCCCGCCGCTACGTCATCGGCCCTATGATCAACATCCTCCCTGCCGCGAGTTGGAGTGTCGAGGCCGCCGTCCTTTATCGCCGCTTCGGCTATGACGCGATCATAAGCGGAATCTCCTCCTCCGGCCGAATCTTCAACCAGCGCCGGGCAAGCGGTAATGCTTGGGAAATACCCGTAGTTTGGAAGCCCCGAGTCCAATTTGGAACTCTCACGGGATTTCTCGGAGCCGGCTTCGCAATCCGCAACATCAGAGGTATCCAATGGTGGGAGCGCGACGAGTTTGCCCAATTCTTCGTTCCTCCGCCACCAAGGGTCGAAATCCGGCAATCGACCGATCCCATCGAACTCAACCGGCGCACCGCCATCGGCGCCGTGCTCTCCGCCGGCCTCGAGTTCCGCACCGGCCGCATTCTCCTCTCACCTGAGATCCGCTACACCAGATGGGACTCCCCCCGCGCCGGCGACAACAGCAGCGTCCGCTACAAGCGCGATCAAGTCGACGTCGCGCTCAACCTTGCCTTCACCTTGAACGACCAGGTCCGCAAACCCATGCTGCGCATCACGCGTATTGAACCCGGCCTGCTCATTGGCATCGCACCCCTCGCCGAATTCCACCTGCCTCAATCCCCCACATACCGCTACGAGAAGCGCCTCAACGCCTACGGCGCCTCCATCACCTTCCCACTCCCCAGACACATAGCACTGGAGTCCAGCTTTCTCACCCGCACTTTCGCCTACGCCAACCGTTCAGATGTATACAAAGGCCGCATCTGGGAGCCCGCCGCCATCCTCAATCACGACTGGCGCGGCTGGTNNNCTCCGCCTCGCCGTCCGCTATCACATCCACTCGCAACCCCTCTGGGACTACACACCAGACGAACGCGGCCGCAAACAATCCCTCTACATATTGTTGGGATTCAGCTTCAAATCCGGCCGCCGATGAGCGCCAAAATGCTGATCCGCGTCCATCTGCGTTGATCTGTGGCCCATTCCTCAAAGCTGCTAGCGCCGCGAAAGATCAATAATATCCAGAATCACATTCGTCGCATCCTGAATCAGCAGCGCCCAAGTCCCCAACGTCGCCCGCCGACACCCCCCACACACCGGCCCCAGCCGCCCATCCAGCTCCACCGGAAACGCCACCAGTTTCTTCTGCAATCCCGGCGGCAGCGTTCCCTTCTTCCGCAGCTGTTTCTCCAACCCCGGAGGCAAATCCCCTCCGCGCTTCGCCAATCCCGGCGGCAATCCACTCCCCGCCGGATGAAAATAATCCAGAATCACCCGCGTATCCGCCGCACCAAAAACCGCCGAATACGACGCACCCTTTCCCTTGCCTTTCCCTTTCCCCTGCGCCAGCAGCGAAGCAGGCAACAACCAAAGCAGCTCCCGTTTACTCAGCATCATAATCACACCTTCCAGCAAATCAACTTCGGTTCCGTCATCTCTTCAATCGCATACTTCGGACCCTCGCGCCCCGTCCCACTCATCTTCACTCCGCCATACGGCATCTGATCCACCCGATACTGCGGAATCTCGTTAATCATGAACCCGCCCACATGCACCTTCCGCGCCGTCTGAAACGCCTTCTCAATATCCCGCGTATAAATCCCCGCCTGCAGCCCATAATCCGACGCATTCACGCGAGCAACCGCCTCATCCAACGAGCCATACGAATTGATCCCCACCACCGGCCCAAACGCCTCCCGGCACATGATCTGCGCACTATCCGGCACATCGCTCAGCACAGCCGGCTCCAGCGTCGCCCTCGTCCGCTTCCCGCCCGTCAACAACTTTGCGCCACGCTCCACTGCCTCGCCAATCCAGCTCTCCACACGCTCCGCCTCGCGCTCCGTAATCAACGAGCTGATATCCGTCGAGTTTTCGAGCGGATGGCCGAGACGAAGCTTCCGCGTCATCTCCACCACCCGCTCGAGGAATGGAGCCCTTACACTTTCATTGACGTAGATCCGCTGCACGCTGATACAAACTTGTCCAGAGTGTGCGAAACTCCCCGCCACGCAGCGCGCCGCCGCCTCGTCCAGATTCGCGTCGCTCTCCACAATCACCGCCGAATTGTTCCCCAACTCCAGCGTCACCCGTTTCATCCCAGCCAGATTCCGCAGCCGTAACCCCACCTCCGGGCTCCCCGTAAACGTGATCATCGCGATGTCTTTGTGAAACACCAATTGTTCCCCAATCGACCCGCCCGGCCCCGTAATCACATTCAACGCGCCCTTCGGCAATCCGCACTCCACAAACAGATCCGCCATCATCACCGCGCTGATCGGCGTTGTCGACGCAGGCTTGTGCACCACCGTATTCCCACCAGCCAGCGCCGGCCCGATCTTATGCATCGCCAGATTCACCGGAAAATTAAACGGAGTAATCGCCGCAATCACACCCACCGGCTCGCGCACCGTCATTGCCCAATGCCCTTTGCCCGCCGGCGACGCATCCATCGGTACCACTTCTCCGTGCAACCGGTGTGCTTCCTCACTCGAAAACAGCAGCGTCAACGCTGCCCGCTCCGCCTCCATCCGCGCTTCCTTGATCGGCTTCCCCGACTCCGAACTGATCGCCTGCGCGAACTCCGCCACACGGTCCATCAACATCTGATACGCCTTACGCAGCACCGTCGCCCGATCATGCAGCGTCATCTCGCGCATCAACGGTCCTGCAGCCTTCGCCGCCGCCACGGCCGCTTCCACCTGCGCCGATTCCGCCTGAAAAATCGTCCCCACCGTGGACCCGTCAAACGGCAACTGCACATCCTGTGGATGCGCCGACCTTACGGGTTCACCCGCAATTCTCATCGGATATTCCATGACCGCTATGTTATCGCGGCTGCAGTGGACCGAACCCGTAATTCTCTTCCAGCACCCGCCCCGCCGCATCCACCACCACCGTGGCCACAAACCGCGGCGACGTCGGATCCCCAAACCGCAGATCAATCACCTCCACCCGCGTCGCTCCCTCAGGCCGGTCCAGCGGAGTCGCCAGCCAGAATGCGTACTGCGCGAAACCCAGGAACCGCTGCACTGTCGAAGTGCGCCTCGCCGCCTCCAACGCCGCCGATGGCTGCGGCGGATAGTACACCGTCCCCGCCGTCGGATCATACGGAAACAGCAGATTGATCCTCTGCATCGATACGCCATTCGACATCTCCACATACGTCACCCACTCAAACGGATTCCCGAAATGCGGAAACGCCGCCACCCGCTTCGCCGGAGCCCCAGCATACGTGTGCGAGTTCAACGTCTGCACCGCCCGTTCATGCAGCACGAACCGTGCCCCTTCATAAATCAGCAGCGTGCTCAGCGCGAAAATCGCCGCCCCACGCCCCGAACTCGGCTTGGCCCCAATCTCGGAACTCACCAGCTTCGATAGCAGTGGCCCCACCACCGCCAGCAGCAGCACCGCCCAAATCCAAATATCCACCACATTGGTCACATCCAGATGCAGCCAATCCGAACGAAACGGCATCAGCATCCGGATCCCATACACATTCGACCAATCCATCACAATGTGCGACAGCACCGCCAACCAGGCCACCAGCCAGGCTCCAAACCACGGCAGCCGCTTCCGCGCCACCGCCGCCACTAACCCAACCACACAAGCCGCCACCACCGGCGACGCCGCCAACGTGTGCGTCCACCCGCGATGCACGTCCAAATAATCCAGAGACGTTCCACCCAATCGCACCACGCCATCCGCGTCCGGAATGTTCGCCGCTAACATCGCAATCACCGATGCGTACGGACTCAGCCGGTTCAACCCCGCCCGCGACATCATCAACCCGGTCAGCGTGTGCGTCAGGTTGTCCACCGCGCCCGCTCCTTCTCTAGAAACTTCGCCGGCAGCAAAAGCGTCAACGAATCCGGCACCACTTCCAGCGAAGCGGGCAATGTCCCCGCCTCCTCCCCATCCAACTGCAAGTGCACCTTGCTCCCATTCACCGGATCCAGCGCCAGCCGCGTCACATTCGTCGCTGTCACGCCCTTCAGCCGCGCCGCATTCCTTAGCGCCACGCCAGTCAAGTACTTCAAATACCGCAGCGGATTGCTTCCCTCAAACAAATACAATCCAAAATGTGGCGAAAGCAGACTCGCGTTCAGCGCGATCTCCAGGTCGCCGCCGTAGTTCCGCACCAGGCTCGCCAGCGCGAAGCTGCACCGATGAGTCGATTGCGGCAGTGTCGCATCCAACTCCACCAGCCGCCGCGCAATCGACTGGAACCCCGCAATCCAATACGCGCCTTTCCCCAACCGCCGCTTCATTCCCGGATCGATGTACGCCACGATATGCGCATCCAATCCCGCTCCGGCCATGCACACAAAATGCCGCCGCACCGTTCCATCCGCATTCCTGACCAACCCCGTCGCCACCCTCGCCGCCTGCATCTCTCCCAACACCGCCGCGGCCTTCGGCGGTGACGTCGGAATCCCCGTCTCCATCGCCAGCACATTCGCCGTTCCCGCGGGCAGCACCCCCAGCGGCACCTGCGACCCGATCATCCCATTCAAAACCTCGTTGATCGTGCCATCGCCGCCCGCCGCCAGAACCAGCTTCGCCTCGCCATCCACCGCTGCACGGGCAATCGACGTCGCATCCCCCGGCCCCGCCGTCGGCCGAGCCTCCACGTCATGCCCGCACTCCGCCAGCACGCGCACAGCATCGGCAATCAATCCAGGCATGCGCCGGAGCTTGCCCGCATTCGGGTTGTAAATGAGAATACCGTCTTGATAACGAGGGATGGCTGCTTCGATCCTCTGCTACTTGCCATAATAAAACGTTCATGGGGCAACACGTTCAAGAGAAAATCGCCGCGCTGCGGGATGAACTCCGCAAACACGAATACCTCTACTACGTCCTCGACAAGCCCGAGATCTCCGACCTCGAATATGATGCCATGATGCGCGAGCTTCAGGCGCTCGAAGCCGCGCATCCCGAGTTCCTCACGCTCGATTCCCCCACTCAACGCGTCGGCGGCAAGCCCCGCGAAGGCTTCGTCAAAGTGCGGCACAGCTCCGCCATGCTCAGCCTTGACAACGCCCTCAACGAAGCCGAACTCCGTGACTTCGATCGCCGCGTCCGCGACCTCCTCAACGGCGAGCCCTTCCAGTACGTTGCCGAAGTGAAGCTGGATGGCCTCTCCATGGCCGCCCGTTTTGAAGAGGGTCAGTTTCGTCTCGCCGTCACCCGAGGCGATGGAGCCGAAGGTGAAGACGTCACGGACAATGCCCGCACCATCCGCACGCTTCCGCTCAAAGTCCCCACCCACCTGCCCCGCTTCGAAGTCCGCGGCGAAGTCGTCATGCTGCAAAAACACTTCGCTCAACTCAACGAAGAGCGCGAACGCCAGGGCCTGCCCCGCTACGTCAACCCCCGCAACTCCGCCGCCGGAAGCCTCCGCGTCCTTGAGCCCTCCATCACCGCCGCACGCAAACTCGAATTCTTCGCCTACCTCCTCCTCGTCGACGGCAGACCCGCCTACGACAGCCATTGGGAATCCCTCCAGGCGCTCCAACAAATGGGCTTCAAGGTCAACCCCAATAACAAGCGAGTCAACGACGTCGATGCACTCTACGCCTTCTGCCAGAAAATCGAAACCCGCCGTGACGATCTCGGCTACGAGATCGACGGCGTCGTCGCCAAAGTCGATTCCATCCCCCAACAAGAACGCCTCGGCTGGACCGCCAAAGCCCCACGCTGGGCCATCGCCTTCAAATTCCCCGCCCGCCAGGAAGAGACTGTCGTCGAAAACATCATCGTGCAAGTCGGCCGCACCGGCGCACTCACGCCTGTCGCAAAACTCAAGCCCGTCTTCGTCAGCGGAGTCACCGTCTCCAACGCCACCCTCCACAACGAGGACGAAATTCAGCGCCTCGACGTCCAAATCGGCGACACCGTCTTAATCGAGCGCTCCGGCGACGTCATCCCCAAAGTCGTCAAAGTCGTCCGCCAAGGCATCGACCGCCGCAAATTCGAGATGCCGAAGCAATGTCCGGAATGCGGCAGCGACGTTGTCCGCGCTGAAGGCGAGGCTGCCAGCCGTTGCCTCAACAGCAATTGCCCGGCGCGTCTCAAAGAGTCCGTACTCCACTTCGCCGCGCGAGGCGTCATGGACATCGACGGCATGGGCGACGTGCTCGTCGATCAACTCGTCGATCGTGGCCTCGTCAAGAACATCGCCGACCTCTACGACCTCACCCTCGAACAATTCCTCACACTCGAGCGCATGGGCGAAAAGTCCGCCACCAAAATTCGAGACAACATCGACCGCTCCCGCCAACAGCCGCTCCCACGCGTCCTCAACGGGCTCGGCATCCCATTCGTCGGCGAGCGCACCGCGCAAATCCTCGCCGACACCTTCGGCGATCTCGACCGCATCGCCACCGCCGACGCCGACACCCTGCAATCAGCCAACGAAGTCGGCCCCAAAGTCGCCGAAAGCATCCGCCGCTTCTTCGCCGAAGAGCACAACCAAGCCCTGGTCGAACGCCTGCGCACAGCGCGGCTCACCTTCACCCACGAGGCGAAACGCATCGAAGGCGGCCCCCTCGCAGGCAAAGTCTTCGTCATCACCGGAACCCTTCCGTCGCTCTCCCGCGACGAAGCCAAAGCGAAAATCGAAGCCGCCGGCGGCAAAGTCACCGATTCCGTCAGCAAGAAAACAACCTATCTCGTCGCGGGTGAGGCCGCCGGCTCCAAGCTCACCAAAGCCCAGCAACTCGGCATCCCCGTGCTCGATCAGCAAGCTCTACTCGATCTCATAGGACAATAAAAGAGATTGAAGAAGCTCGCTGCCATCCTGACCTCCTGGGGAGCCCCCGGCCTGTTCCTACTTGCGATCCTCGACTCCGCCGGTGTCCCTCTCCCCGCCGCCGTCGACGCCCTACTTGTCGCCACCGCCATCATCAATCCCGGCGCGGCCTACCTGTCTGCCCTCTTCGCCGTCGTCGGCTCCGCAATGGGCAGCCTCTTCCTCTTCTACATCGCCCAGAAAGGCGGCCAGGCTTATCTCAATCGCGTCACAGCCACCGAGGGCGGCTCGAAGTTCCGCGTCTGGTTCCAAACCTACGGCCTCATCACCGTCTTCGTTCCCGCGCTGCTCCCCATCCCTCTGCCCCTCAAAGTATTCGTCGTCTCCGCCGGTGCCCTCGGAGTCTCCCCTGTCAAATACATGATCGTCGTCCTCGCCGCCCGCATCCCCCGCTACTTCGGACTCGCCTGGCTCGGCACCCAGTTAGGCCACGAAACAATGCCCTGGATCAAGTCGCACGTCTGGCACTTGCTGCTCTTCGCCTTATTCCTTGCCCTCACCCTCTTCTACGCCGTCAAGCGAGTATCTCGCGAATCACCGAGCCACTGACATCTGTCAGCCGCATATTCCGCCCGTTGTAGAAGTACGTCAGCTTCTCGTGATCGAAGCCCAGCAGATGCAGAATCGTCGCGTGCAAATCCGGAATCGACTTCCCGTTGCTCGCCACCTTGTACCCAAACTCATCTGACTCGCCAACGCGCGTGCCACCTTTGACTCCGCCGCCCGCCATCCACACCGTAAACACATGCGGATTATGATCACGCCCGCTCATCCGCTGCGAAATCGGCATCCGCCCAAACTCGCCATGCCAGATAATCAACGTCGAATCCAGCAGCCCGCGCGACTTCAGATCCCGAATCAGCCCGGCAATCGGCCCGTCGGTCTCCGCCGCGTGCATCCCGTGGTTCTCCACAATGTCCCAGTGCGCATCCCAACTCGTCTGAAAATTCCCGCCGCCGGAATACAACTGCACCATCCGAACCCCGCGCTCCACCAGCCGCCGCGCCATCAAGCACTGCCGCCCGAAATACTCCGTCGTCTTATCTTCCAACCCGTACAGCTTCTTCGTCGCATCCGTCTCTTTATTCAAATCCACTGCTTCCAGAGCATGTGTCTGCATCCGGAACGCCAGCTCATACGTCGCAATTCGCGCCGACAACTCCGTATCCTCGGGATTCTTCTTCGCATGCTCCGCATTCAGCCGTCCCAGCAGATCCAGCCATCGCCGTTGCCGCTCCGGCGACATATCGTTGCCCGGCTTCAAATCCACAATCGGATCGCCCGTCGATCGGAACTGCGTCCCCTGATACGCCGCGGGCATATATCCATTCGACCAGTTCGGAGCCCCACCAATCGGCCCGCCCCGCGGATCCGTGAACACCACATACGCCGGCAGCGATTGATTCTCCGTCCCCAAACCATAGGTCACCCATGAGCCCATGCTCGGATGCCCCGGCAAAATATGCCCCGTATTCATCTGGAACAACGCCGGCCCGTGGTCGTTGCTCAGCGCATACATCGACTTCACAAACGCGATGTCATCCACCAACTCCCCAACCTTCGGGAACAGGTCCGATACATCCATCCCGCTCTGCCCGTACTTCTTGAAGCCCCATGGCGACGGCATCAATCCGCCCGGGTTGCCCTGCGACACCACCACCTGGCCCTTGCCCGCCATCGCTTCGCCCCGCCGCCGGTACAGCTCCGGCTTCGGATCGAACGTGTCCATCTGGCTCACCCCGCCGTAGCAGAAGATCGAAATAACGGCCTTCGCTTTGCCCGCGAAATGCGGCTTGCGCGCTGCCAGCGGATTCACCGCCTCGCCCGTCGTCGCCGCCTGAGCCTGCTCCCGCGCCAGCAAATCCGCCAGTGCCAGGCTGCCGATTCCGCCCCCGGCCTGCATCAAAAATTCGCGTCTCGAAAGAAATCGTTGCTTCATGGCATGTACACAAATTCGTTGCTATTAAACAGCGCCTGGCAAAAATCCACCAGCGCATCGGGATTGCTCTTCAGAAAATCCACCGCCGCCGCGCGCTCCGCCTGGCTCGGTGCCCGCAGATACGCCAGCTCAAACGCCCGCGCCACCTGCTGCCCCGCATCCTTTCCCGCCTCTCGCTCCAGCCGCGTTGCAAACTGCTGCGCCTGAATCCGCACGAAACTGTTGTTCATCAGAATCAGCGCCTGCGGTGCAATCGTAGAACGGTTCCGCCGCGCACAGCTCGTAATCCCATCCGGCTTATCAAACACATCCAACATCGGCAGCGGAATCGATCGCTTGCTGTGCACATAGATGCTCCGCCGCCACGTGCTCGGATCGTCATCCTTCTTCCCCGGCCAACTGCGTCCCGAACTGCCTTGCCACAGCGACGGGTCAATAAAGGGATGCACGCCCGGCCCGCCCGCCTTGCTGTCCAGCGTCCCCGACACCGCCAGCATCGCATCGCGAATGACTTCGCCTTCCAGCCGCTGTCGCGCCATCCGCCACAACAGCCGGTTCTCCAGATCGGCCTTCATCCCTTCCGCCACATCATCGCTCGCCATCAGGTACGCATTCGAGTTCATCATCATCCGGTGCATTCCTTTGATGCTCCAGTTGCTCTTCACAAACTCGCTCGACAGCCATTCCAATAACTCCGGATGTGTCGGAGCCTCGCCCGTCTTCCCGAAATTGCTGGGCGTCCGCACAATGCCCTCGCCGAAATGATGCTGCCAGATCCGATTCGCCATCACCCGCACAAACAGTGGATTCGCAGGCGATGCCAGCCACTCCGCAAAGCCCTTTCTCCGGTAGCTCGATTCCGCATTCGCCGGCGGGGCAGGGAACTGCGGTTCCTCGCGCGTGATCACGCTCAGCACGCCCGGCTTCATCAGCGATCCCTTCGAATCCGGGCTCCCGCGATGCAGGAAATACGAAGGATCCGCCTCGCGCCCGTTCTCCCCAATCGCCATCGCCGAAGGAATCCGTTCCTTCTTCCGCTCAATCTGCCGCACGCGCCGTTGCAACTCACCATGCTTCGCCTTCACATCCGCGGGCATCGATGCAATCACATCGTCCTCGCTGAAGTTCCGCGTCTTCTCCACCTGAATCACATTCAGCTTCTGCCCTTCGGTCCGCTTCTCCGGCGGAGTGCGCAACGCCTCCTGAATGTAATCCGGCAGCTTCGCCCGTTCCTCTTCCACCTTCTTATCCCGATACGGCTTCACCAGCGCTTCCAACTCGCGCTTCAACGGCCGCGCCTCTTCTTCAATCCGTGCCTCGGCTTCCTTATGCCGCCGTAACGCATCCGCATCCAGCAGCGGCGCATCGTTAAACTTCGTCGAGAAGAACACCGCCTGCATCCGGTAATAGTCCTTCTGCGGAATCGGATCGAATTTGTGATTGTGGCACCGCGCGCAACCAATCGTCATTCCCAAAAACGCATTGCCGGTAGTGGACAGAATATCGTCCAACTCCTCCATCCGCGTGAACTCCGACTTCACGTTGTGCTCCGGCCCATGCCGCAGGAAACCCGTGGCAATCAAAGCATCATGCGACTTCGGATCTATCTCATCCCCGGCAATCTGCAGCTTCACAAACTGGTCGTACGGCAGATCCTGATTGAACGCCTTCACCACCCAGTCGCGATACCGCCATGCATCCGCCCGATCCCGGTCATATTCAAACCCGCCCGAATCGGCATAGCGCACCAGATCCAGCCAGTGCCGCGCCCAGCGCTCGCCATAATGCGGCGAGGCCAGCAACTTCTCCACAAGCAAAGACCACGCATCCGGCCGCGTGTCCTTCACAAACGCTTCCACCTCCGCCGGAGTCGGTGGCAATCCAATCAAATCCAGATACGCCCGTCGCACCAACACCCGCTTCGAAGCTACAGGCGCGGGCTTCAATCCCTTCTTCCGCAGCCCCTCCCACACATACGCATCAATCTCGTTCTTCACCCACGCATTCTTCACCGCGGGCACAGCCGGCCGCGTTACCGGACGGAACGACCAGAACTGCCGTTCCTCTTCCAGAATCGGCCGATCCTCCATCGCAGCCATCGCCTTCTTCTGATCGGTCGCATCCACAATCGGCTGATCCAAAGGAGCGCCAGTACCAATCCACCGCCGTAGCACCGTCAATTGCCAGTCCTGCAACTTCCGCCCCGGAGGCATCGCCGGCTGCTCCATATGCGCCGCATGCCGGAACAAACGGCTCTTTTCCGGATCGCTCGGCACCAACGCCGGACCATGCTTGCCGCCCTTCAACATCGACTCGCGCGAGCGCAAATCGAGATCCCCCATCTTCATCGCCGACCCATGGCAACTGAGACAATTGGCGGCTAGAATTTCCGCCGTCTGCCGCGGTAGATCTTCAGCCCAAAGCCCAGTGGAAACGATTGCAAAGACACGTATTGCGTTCAATAGCACGGTACATGCATTTTACACCAAGCCCGCCGTCATCTCGGCTTCTCCCATCCAATAGCAAAGCAGCGCCGCCGGCACCCGCATGATCCGATCCGCCACATCCTTCGGAGCTTCCTTCCACATCCCCAAATCGTCCATCGACTTCGTCACCACGTACGCTCTCTCAATCGACTTCTGACGGCAAAGCTCCACCAACCCCCGTAATTCGCGGCTTCCGGTCTTCCCCTCGCGGTATTTCACTTCGAACGGAACAATCTCGTCCCCCATCTCCGCCACCAGATCCACCTCCTGATCTCCCTTCCCGCGCCAGAACGAAAACCGAATCTGCCGCGAATAATATCGCGTGAACAGATGCTTGATCACTGCCGTCTCCGTCGCCACCCCCAGCGCCGTCGCATCCTCCAGAATCGCTTTCCCTTTCATCAGCACTGACGGCCCAATCGCCGGATCCGCCAGATACACCTTCACCCGCCCGCGCAGCACTTCCTTCCCGTACCCAAACGGCAGCAGCCGGAAGATCATGTGCGTCGCCTCCAGCAGATCAATGAATCGCTGCGCCGTCGGACGGTTCACCTCCAGGTTCGAGCAAAGCGCCGGAAAGTCCACCAGCCCCCCGTTATGCATACACAAATAAAGGAACGTGCGCTCCAGTTCAATCACATGCCTCACCCCGAAAATCGCCGTCATGTCGCGCTTCAATACCTTATCCACGATGTCCTCACGCAACAACCTCTGTGCCTGAGTGATGCTCTCCACCAGCGCCGTCTGCGGAAACCCTCCCCGTATCAGGTACTCATGAAAATGCCCCAGGTACGGCACTGCGGATTCCCGGATGTGCACCAACTCCGTCCTCGAGGATCCAAAAATCTCCATCAGGCTGCGCAAGTGCGGCAACGCCGGAAGCTTCAGCTTCTTGATCTGAACATATTCATAGAACGACAACGTAGCCAGCCGGATCGTGTGCCACCGCCCCACCCCTGACTCATTTGCGGCCTCCAGCAGAGGCATCGCCGACCCCGTAAACACAATCCGCCGGCTCTTCGCAAAATCCACCTGGTGCTTGATCCACGTCCCCCACCCGGTCAGATACTGCGCTTCATCCAGAAACAGAAACTCCGGCCCCTCGCGCTTCGGCTCTCTTTCCCGCCATGCCTTCAACACACGCTCAATCCCCGCCAGTTTCACAATCGGATGATCAAACGTCGCATACAAAATGTTCCCCGCCGGAACCCCATCCGCCAGCAGTTGTGCAATCGACTGCAGCAGCAGTGTCGTCTTCCCCACCTGCCGCGCCCCGGACACAAGAATCGCCCGGTGCGCCGGCGGCTTCGCCACCCACCGCTGCAACTCATGCCAGGCCGCTCTATGCCAAGGCGGAAGATCCGCTACCGGCTCCCCCCGCCACCATGGATTGAACTGCCCAAGCACTGCCCCGATTTCGTCCAGAGCGATATCCACAAGACCATACTACCACTAATAAAGCCAAATAGTAAATATATACTTTAACTAAACACTATTTTTAGTGAACCTACGCACCCGCACCCGAGCCCACCGGTAATGGCTGCTCGTATTTGCCGCAATCCACCGCGCCAACGGCCACGTCCGCATCCACGGATACAGCTTCACCCGAAACAAATCCGCCTCGCTCAGACCCCGCGCCAGCTCCAGCATCGCCGCATAAGTAGCATCAAACTCCCGCCGCACCGCATCCAAAGGCACATCCTTCCACTCTCCATAGATCCGAGCATTCAACGCCGGGGTCTCCGTCCACTTCAAATCCTCACAAGGAGTCCGTGGATTCTCCCCCTTCAACCCCGCCGCGTACCACGCAAGGAACATCTTCTTCCAACCCACCAAATGCGCCAGCACATCCTTCGACGACCACTCGTGGCACACCCCCGGCCGCATCATCGCCTCACCATCCAATCCCGCCAACGCCTCCACCAGCAGCCGGTGCTCCGTCTCCATCGCCTCCAAAAGCTCGCGCTTACTCTTCGCAATCGGCATACTACTGTTATTCTGATCACGAGATGCAACGCCGCGCATTCCTCCTCTCCTCCGCCTTGGCCCCGCTAGCCGCTCCACAAGCCCCCGACATCGACGGCAAGGAACTCCCCTTCCGCCAGGTCCATCTCGACTTCCACACCAGCGAACTCATCCCCGACGTCGGCGCCGACTTCGATCCCGCCGAGTTCGCCCGCACCCTCCAGCAGGCCCGCGTCAACTCCATCAACGTCTTCGCCAAGTGCCACCACGGTTACGCCTACTACGACACCAAGATCGCCGCCCGCCACCCCGCCCTCAAAACCGACATGCTCGGCGGCATGGTGAAGAGCTGCCGCGCCGCCGGCATCCGCGTCAACTATTACTACTCCCTCGTCTGGGACGTCCTCCAATCGCGCCGCCACCCCGATTGGCTCATGATCGACAAAGACGGCCACCACATCGGCGGCCCACCTACCGATCAGTGGCCCTGGCTCTGCATGAACACCCCCTACCTCGATCAGGTCATCGCCGAAAACAAAGAGATCGTTGACAACTACGAAATCGGTGGCGTCTTCTTCGACATCCTCAAACAACCCCCCGACGGCTGCTTCTGCCGGTGGTGCAAAGCCGAGCGCGCCAAACTCAACCTCTCCACATCACCCGAGCACATCTTCCAACACAACAAACTCGTGGCCAAGCGCGTAGAAAAGCTCCTCTACGACGTCGTCCGATCCAAGCGCCCCAACGCCCTCACCTTCTTCAACAGCCGCCTCGTCATCGGAGTCCGCGACGAACTCCCCTTCTACACCCACATCGAAATCGAGTCGCTGCCCACCGGAGGCTGGGGCTACACCCACTTCCATCAACGCGTCCGCTACATGCGCACCCTCAACAAGGAAATGGTCGGCATGACCGGACGCTTCCACAAATCCTGGGGCGATTTCGGAGGGCTCAAAAACCAGGCCGCCCTCGATTACGAGTGCCTCAACTTCCTCGCCAACGGCGCCAAGGTCTGCATCGGCGATCAACTCCATCCGCGCGGCCGCCTCGACCCCGCCACCTACTCCCGCATCGGCAAAACCTACGCCAGAATCGAAGCCCTCGAACCCTGGGCCAAAGAGACCAAAGGCGTCGCCGACATCGGTGTCATCTCCATCGCCGCCACCAACCCCGACACGGCCACGCAAAAGGTCCCGCCCGTCGATCAGGGCTTCACGAACATGCTGAACGAACTGCACCACCAGTTCGACATCCTCGATACCGAATCCGATCTCGCTCCCTACAAAGTGGTCATCGTCCCCGACGAGATCCGCGCCGTCCCCGCCGTCGTCGAACGGGTCCGCAAGCACGTCGCCGCCGGCCGCGCCCTCCTGCTCAGCAACCTGAGCCTCTTCGATCGCGAAGCCTCGAAGTTCGCCGTCGACATCGGCGTTCAATACGAAGGCCCGGCCAGGTTCAAAGGCGAGTACATGCTGCTCAACCCCGAACACTTCCCCACCATCGATCAGCAGCCCTATTTCCTCTACCAGCACGGCACTTCCGTCGTCGCCAAGCCCGGCACCCAGGTGCTGGCCACCTACGGCCATCCTTACTTCGATCGCAGCCCCGAATCCTTCAGCTCTCACAAACAAACCCCCTTCGGCCGAGCCACCAAAGAGCCTCTCATCACCCAAAACGGCAACACCATCTACGTCGCCAATCCCTTCTTCCGTTCCTACTCCGCCGATGGCTACGCCGTCCAGAAACAAGTCATCGCACAACTGATCGACCGTCTTCTCCCCGAGCCTTCCCTCCAAACGAAGAACCTCCCCTCCTGCGCGCAAGCCACCTTGCTCACTCAACCCTTCCGCTCTCCAGCGCGATTCCGCCACATCGTTCATCTCCTCTATTACCCGATGACCCGCCGCGCTCCCGACATCGACATCATCGAAGAACCCGGCCTCATGGAAAACATAGAACTGCGCGTCCGCCGAGCCATCCCCCCGCGCAAGGTCTATCTCGCTCCCTCCCAGCAGAGCATCCCCTTCCGCATGGAAGCCAGCTACGCCGTCTGTACCGTGCCTCGCGTATACGGCCATCAAGCAGTGGTCTTCGAATAGCGTGAACGCCACCTTCTACATCTGGATTGCCATCGGCTCCGCGCTCGGCGGCATGCTGCGCTTCTGGCTTGGGACTGAGGTCACTCGCCTCTACGGTTCGGGCTTTCCCTGGGGCACTTGGGCAGTAAACATCCTAGGCAGCTTCGTCATAGGCCTCGCCTCCAACTGGAGCCATCACCCGCCCATCCGCTTCTTCCTCATGATCGGCCTCTGCGGCGGCTTCACCACCTTTTCCTCGTTCAGTCTGGAGACCTTAACGTTACTCCGCAGTGGCGCCTGGCAGAAAGCCATTGCCTACATCTTCCTCTCCGTTCTGGCCTGCCTCCTCATGACACTCGCCGGGGCATGGCTGGGACGCGGAAAAGTTTAATCCAAAATCGTCTAAGGTCCCCCGAAAAAGACATTTGCTGCACGCCACCCCCCCTCGCCCTTTCCCTTCATCACAACCTCTTCCTACGTTTGCTACACAGCCCCTACGTTCCCCTCACCCCAACTCACCAAAGCCTCCCATCCCCTCCCCCTTCTCAGGCAATCTCTGCATTCACTTCTACCCCTGCTCCTCCGATGGTGACAGTGGAGAGAGATTTGCCGCATGGCTGTTCAACAGACTGTCGTCGCCTACGAAGAGAACTGGAGGCGATTCCTCATCGGCCGGAGTCCTGTCATGGAACGGTTGGCCGACAAGATCCGCTTGATTGGTCCCAAGAAGGCCACCGTTCTCATCCACGGAGAAACCGGCACCGGTAAGGAGGTCACGGCTCGTGCTCTGCACGCCGCCAGCCCGCGCGCCCACTTGCCGATGATCGCCGTCAATTGCACCGCTTTGCCTGAAGCCCTGCTCGAAGCCGAACTCTTCGGCCATACCCGCGGCGCTTTCACCGGAGCCGTGCAGGGACGCACCGGCCGCTTCGAACAGGCCAATCGCAGTACCCTCTTCCTCGACGAAATCGGCGACATGGGCCTCGAGACGCAGGCCAAGCTGCTGCGCGTCCTCCAGGAACGCGAATTCCAACGCGTGGGCAGTTCCGACACTATCCGCGTCGATGTCCGCATCATTGCCGCCACCAACGCCAACCTCATGGAAAAGATCCAGGCCGGCAAGTTCCGCGAAGATCTCTACTACAGGCTCAACGTGGTCCCGCTGCAACTGCCTCCACTGCGCGACCGCGCCACCGATGTTCCTTCCCTCGCGCAGTACTTCGCCGAAAAAGTCTGCCTCCAGGAAGGGATTCCCGTCCGCCAGTTTGCCCAGGAAACCCTCGAAATGCTCTGTGGCTTCTCCTGGCCGGGCAACGTGCGCCAGCTCGAAAACTCCATCGAACATGCGGTGGCACTCAGCGGGGACCGCCTCATTCTGCTCCCCACCGATTTCGCCATTCCCTACGTCGCCCCGCGCCGCGCCATCATGGAAGACCGCGATTCTTCCTTCGTCTCTCTACCCGATGAAGGTCTCGATTTTGAAGAAACCGTCGGCCGCATCGAGTTGCACCTGCTTGAACAGGCCCTCCGCCGCACCAACGGCAACAAGACGCAGGCCGCGGAAATCCTCAAACTGAAGCGAACCACGCTTGCCGCCAAGCTCCGCAGTCTCGCGCACCTCACGGCCTGATACGCCGCTACCCCGGCTTATACAAAAAAATCATTGCCAGCACCGTCAGCACGATGAAGACAATAATCGATGCCGCCGTCAGCTCCAGCAGCGCCACCTTCTTTTCCGCCGGGTCCCTCATGCCTCATCCTGGGCGCAACCGCAGCGGAGTGTCAAGCCCACCGTCCTATACTTGATACTTCATGCTCCTTCGGATTCTGGCGGCTGGTTCCCTCGGCATCCTGCTTCGCTTTGCCGTCAACCTGCAACCATCTCCCTGGCTCGCCTGGCTCGTGCCGGGCCTCCTGCTTTACGCCGTCCTGCGCGCCGATGACCGCACTTGGCGTCCCTATGCGTTCGCCGCCTGCGCCATCGGCTACCATGCCAACTCCACCTACTATTTCCAGGTGATGCCTGCCGTGGCGGGAATCATCATCATCCTTGCGCAGGCCCTGATTTTCCTGTTTGTCCTCTCAGAAACACAGCGGGCGATCCGAAGCACACCCGCTCCGTGGACCATCGCCGCTTACCCCGTCCTCTGGGTTGCCGTGGATACTCTCCTGGCGGCTCTCCATCCCGACGGCAATTGGGCCAGCCTCGCGTTCACGCAATCGGACTTCCTCCCCTTCATACAGACGGCATCCCTGCTGGGTGTTCCCGGCGTCCTGTTCCTGCTGTGTCTCCTTCCCTCGGCGATAGCCATCGTCCTGGCCTGTGGCTGGCGGTCCCGGCCTCGCCTCTTTGCCCTCGGCGCAGTGCTTGTCCTCGAATCCGCCGCCATCCTGTATGGCGCGCAACGGCTGAGCGCACCGCAACCTGCCCCCAGCATCCCCATCGCGATTGCCGCCGTCGACGATGCCATCGGACTGCAGGCCACTCCCGTCTATATCAGGAAAATTCAGGAGGCCTACGAAAACCACATCGCTTCTGCCGCCGCGCATGGCGCGCGCCTCGTCCTACTGCCGGAGAAGATCGCCGTAACCACAGAGCCCGGCGCCGGGGAATGGAACACCCTCTTCGCAGCCTCCGCACAGCGGCGTCGTGTATGGCTCCTGGCAGGGCTCGCCGTCGAAACCAGCCAAGGCATTTCCAACCAGGCCTGGCTCTACAACCCCGAAGGCCACCGCGACATCGTCTACCGCAAACACTTCCTCGCCCCTCCCGAACGCGCCCGCTACATTCCCGGCGACAGCTACAGCCTCCGCGAGATAGATGGCATCCCCTTCGGCATCGCCATCTGCAAGGACATGCATTTCGCAACCCTGGGCCGCCAGTACGGCCAGCGCGGCGCCGCGGTCATGCTCGTCCCCGCCTGGGACTTCTCACTCGATGCCTGGATGGGGGCCAGAATCACGGCCTCGCGCGCCATCGAGAATGGCTACACCATCCTCCGGTCCTCCCGCCAGGGGCTACTGAGCGCAACCGATCCCTACGGCCGGATCATCGCCGAAAGCGAGAGCGCGCCGCTCCCCGGCCGTCTGCTCATGGCCTCCATCCCCGCTAGGGCGCGCATTCCCACCCTCTACACCCGCACCGGCGACGCCTTCGGCTGGTTGTGCGTGGCCCTGGCCGCCCTCATCATGTGGCGCAGCAGATCGACCCGCTATACTCGAAAGCTGTGACCGCCCTTGAAAACCTCCAACGCCTCGGGCTCACTCTCCCCGAGCCTCCCGCCGCCGTCAGTAACTATCTTCCCTGGATACGCACCGGCAACCTCATCGTCACCGCCGGCCAGCTTCCCTGGCAGGGCAAAACCATGCTCTATCCCGGCAAACTCGGCGATAGCGTCTGGGTCGAGGATGGCTACAAAGCCGCCCGTCAGGCAGCCCTCAACGCCATCGCTCAACTCCATGCCGCTACCGGTGGCGACCTCGAAAAGATCGTCAGGATCGTTCGTGTCGAAGGCAACGTCCACTGCGCCGCCGGCTTCCGCGATCATCCTCGCGTCCTCGATGGCGCCTCCGACTTCTTTGTCGAAATCTTCGAAGAGCGTGGCCGGCATGTCCGCTCCGCACTCGGAATATCGGACATGCCGCTCAACGCATCCATCCAACTCACCGTCTGGGCCGAAGTCGCCGCCGGTTAAGCAGGCGGCTGGAACAAAGCGAACATCGCACCCTGCGGATCGGCAACATACGCCATCCGCCCCACCTTCTCCATCGTCATCGGCCCAAACACAACTTTCCCGCCCATCGCTGTCACCTTCGCCGCCGACGCATCGCAATCGGCCACCAGGAAATAGCTCATCCAGTGCGAAGGCACGTTCGGGTCGCGATGTTCCGGAGGCACTACGCCTCCAATCATCTGCTGCCCGTTCATGATGTGCAGATAGTTGTCCCCCGGGTTCTCCCCCCGCATCATCTTCCATCCGAACATCGCTTCATAAAACGGCACCGCCTTCTCCGGCTGCTGGCTGCTCAACTCGCCCCAACAAAACGTGCCGGGCACCCCCGTAATCAGCGTGCCGTGGTGTGACTTTGATTGCCAGACGCTCAACACTGCGCCCGTCGGATCCTGGAAAGTGACCATCCGCCCGTAGTCCGCTACGTCCATCGGCGGGCAGAACATCGTGGCCCCCAGCCCTTGCGCCTTCTCCGCAGCCGCGTCCGCGTTCCCTTCCACATACGTCATCCAATGGGGCGGAATCCCCTTGGCTACCAGATCCGGCATCAGGGTGTACGCCGCCGCGCACGGCCTCCCTTCTAACTCGAAGACCGTGTATACCGCGTCCGGACCCATCGGCGTGTCCCGGATGGTCCATCCAAACAGCTCGCTATAGAATGCCTTCGCGCCATTCTGGTCACTGGTTCCCAATTCGAACCAGCAGAAATCTCCCGTCTCATGTCCGTCGATATGTGGCATGCCGATCAGTGTAGCGGCAAACACATCCAAAGTCAGTGGCGCCCCCGTAACAGATAGTGATACGATTCTGACTTCCGTGCTACGCTTTCTCGCATTCTTGCTACTTGCCCCGGCGCCCGCTCAGGAACTGCCGAAGATCCACACTACCGTCGTGATCACGGCCTCCACCATCGAGCCATCGGTCGACCGCCGCAACTCCGAAGTCTTCCAACAGACCCTGTTCTCCCGCGATGACCAGGTCTTCCATCAGCTCAACGCAGGCATCAATGCGGGCCAGCATGAGGGCGGCGGCAAGTCCATCGAAGTGCGCCGCTTCGGCTTCAACCTCGATCACGGCGGCGTCAGCGGCGGTCTGAAAGTCCTCGTCGACAACATCCAACAGAACCAATCCACGCAAGGACACGGCCAAGGCTACCTCGGCTCGCTGAAGAGCCTCTCCCCCGAACTCATCCAGGAAGCGCAGATCATCAACGGCCCGTTCAGCGCCGAATACGGCGACTTCAGCGGGCTCGGCGTGGTTCATATCCGGCTGCGTGAATCCTTCCCCGATGAGTTCACCGCCAAAGTGCAGGGCGGCTCCTTCGGCACCAAACGCGGCTTCCTTTCCTACAGCCCCACGCTGCGCGACCTCGACTCCTTTCTCTCCTACGAAGGTTCCTACACCGACGGCCCGTTCCTCAAGCCGCTCGAATACCGCCGTGACAATCTCACCGGCAACTTCACGCGCCATCTGGAACACGGACGCACCTACTCCATTAAGCTCAACGGCGGCCGTAACCATTACAATTCGTCCGGCCAGATCCCTCTGTCCCTCATCAACTCCGGACAACTGGACCGCTTCGGCTATCTCGATCCGGGCGAAGGCGGGCGCATCCGCTCCGGCACCATCGCCGGCTACTTCAGCCAGCAGAACAGCGACGGCTCCGTCTGGAAGCTCGATGGCTTCCTCGGCCGTTCGCTGTTCGATCTCTATTCGAACTTCACCTACTTTCTCAACGACCCGGAAAACGGCGACGCCATCCAGCAGCATGACAGCCGCCTCCAGCAGGGCGCCAATGCGCAATACCTCAAACCTGCCCACGCATTCGGCGGCATGAGTCTGCTCACTGCCGGCGGCAACTTCCACGACTCGCAGATCAACGTTGGCCTCTATCCCCGCATCGGCCGCACGCCCATCGGAGTCACCACCAAAGCCAACGCGCACGTCACCAATGGCGCCGGTTATCTGCAGGAATCGCTCAATCTCCTCGGCAACAAGCTGCAACTCACCGGCGGGCTTCGTTATGACGTATTCCGCTTTGCCGTCGAGGACCGTGTCGACCCGCTTGCCGGCGATACGCAAACCTCCACTCAGTTCCAGCCGAAGGCCGCGCTCGCCTTCACGCCCTCAGCGCGCGTGCCTTTCACGCTTCATGCCAACTACGGTCGCGGCATCTCTTCCATCGATGCCCGCAGCATTCTCACCAACCGCGACGGCAAGCGCATCGCCACGACAGACTTCTACGAAGTGGGCACTTCGCATCACTGGAACCGCCTGGGCCTTGCTCTCGATGCCTTCTGGATCGACCGTTCGAACGAACTCGTCTACATTGCCGACGACGGTTCACTCGAGTTCCTCGGACCCAGCCGGGCTTACGGCTATGAAGCGAAGACCTCGGTGGAACTCACCAAAAAGCTGACCCTCAGCGCGGGGCTCACGAAGGTGACCAACGCCTTCTATCGCGGTACTGATCCGCGCGTCTATGTCGACCGCGCCCCGCACTTCGTGGCCAACACCGGCCTCACGTTGTCGAACTGGAAGGGCTGGAGCGGCTCGATTCGCATGCGCTCCATCAACAGCTACCGCCTCGATGGCGAAGATGCTTCCATCCGCGCCGCCGGCCACACGGTATTCGATTTGAGCCTCGTGAAGAGGCTGCGCCGCAACCTCGACGCGAGCTTCGCCATCGACAACTTCACCGATCGTTCCTATTACGAAACGCAGAACAACGTCGAATCCCGTCCCTACATGGGCGGCCTCGCTTCCACAGGTATTCACGCGACGCCGGGCTATCCGCTCACCGTCACCGTCGGCCTCACCTTCCGTTTCCGCGGCAAATAGCAAAGAGAAAGGGCTGCCCACCCTCATCGGATGGACAGCCCTTTTTAGGGTTCGTGTGTACTTGCTTAGTAGGCGGCGAAGAACACCTTGGTGGTGGCCTTCGAGAACCTGCCTTGCGAGTCGGTCACCGTCAGTTCGAACGTGTACTCACCGAAGGCGAGCGGATCGAACCGTACGGTCGGAGTGGCCGTATCGCCGCCGAGCAGCAGTGCCGGTTGACGGCCCACTGCACGCCAGGAGAAGCCAATCACCAATCCTTCCGGATGCCGCGAACGCGTGCCATCCAGACGGGCTTCCTGACTGGTCGTCACCTGGTTCGGACCAGCGTCCGCAACCGGTCCGCCTGAGCCCTGCTGCTGCGTGACCTTCACGTCAGCACGGGCGATCTGCGAACCGCGGCGGCCAAAGGCGCGCAACGTGTAGACGGTGTCGACGGTCGGGTTCACCGTGATGTTCCCGCTTGCGCCAACCACGCCTACTCCATCCAGCACCACTTCCGTCGCGCCTTCCACGTTCCAGGTCAGCACCACAGGTGCGCCAGGACGCGGCGACGTTGTCGGATTGGCCACGAAGCTGAGGATGCGCAACGCAGGCAGTACCGTCACGGTCGTTTCCGCCGTTACCGTACCCGAGCCATTGCGCGCCGTCAGGACGTAGGTGGTGGTGGTTGCCGGGCCCACATTCGTGCTGCCCGTGATGGCCACTTCACCCACCGTGCTGATGCTGACATCGGTGGCATTCTCCACCTGCCAGACCAGCGAGGCTTGTTCGCCGTTGACGATCTCCGCCGGAGCCGCGGTGAAGCGCACGATGCGAGGCATTGGCGCCGGGGTGACCCGTACCGCAACCTGCGACGTGGCTTGGCCGAAGCGGTTGCGCGCCGTGATCACGTAGGTGGTGTTGCCGTCCGGCGTCACCGTCTGCGAGCCACTTTGCGCCACGCCGCCTACACCGCTGATCTCCACGGTATCGGCGTTCTCGGTCTGCCAGCTGAGCGTTGTCGATTGGCCGGCCACCACGTTCATCGGTGAGGCGGTGAAGAAGATGATTCTTGCATCCGGCCGCTGCACGGTGACCGTGACGGTTTCGCTTACTTCGCCGCCGCGATTGCGCGCAGTCAGCTTGTAAGTGGTGGTCTGCTCAGGCGAGAGGTTGGTGGAACCGCCGCGCGCATCGACACGGCCAATGCCGTCGATGGTCACTTCATCGGCGTTCTCCACGGTCCAGGTCAGCGAGGTTGCCTCGCCGGCGCGGATCTGTTGCGGATTGGCCACGAAGCGCGTGATGCGGACCTGCGGGGTGCGCGAGACAGACACGTTGACACGAGCCACCGACGAGGCGCCCTTGTCATCCGTGACGGTCAAGCGGAACGAGTAGCTGGAGCCTTCCGTAGCGGTGAACGTAGCCTTCGCCGTGTTGGCGCCGGACAGCGATACCGCCGGACCACCGGTTTGCAGCCACTGGAAGGTGATCGGGTCGCCTTCCGGATCGGACGACGCCGAGCCATCGAGCGTAACCTGACCGGGGTTGATGCCGATCTGGTCAGGACCCGCATCGGCGATGGGAGCATCGTTGCCGGTGCGCACCTTGCGCGTGATCAACTCATAACGGACGCGAGGCACATCCACCGGAATGGGGTGCGCCGCGGCCTTGAACTCCTTCGGGCGAATGAAATTGCCCAACTGCACACCAGCCACGACACGGCCGTTGTTGCCGCGTCCGAGGAAGGTTTCGTTCATGCCGCCTTCGAGTGTGAAGGCCCAGTACTGATTGAGCGGGAAGACGAAGCGCAGCGTACCGCCGGGACGGTCCGCGCCGCCGTAGCTCTTGAGGTACCCGAGGTTTCCTTCGAGGTACACATCCTTATAGAGGCCGAGAGTCGTCTGGGCGCCGATCTGATCGACGGCCTTGAGCAACGTCTCCTGCGTGATGGTGCGGGTCAGCGCTTCGCGGCGCAGCACAGCGTTGTCCAGGAACGCCTTGGTTCCGAACATTCCGACCTTGCCGCGGCCGAAAATGTAATCCAAGGTCATAGCGCCCTGCCCGAGCGTGCCGCCCGAACGCAGATCGTTGATCTGGATGTTTTTGAAGCTGCTGAACAGGCCGGCCTGCACCGACTTGTAGCGGCTGACCAAACCGAGGTCAAACTGGCCTTCCTTGCGGTCGCGGAAGTAGAGGTATTCGCCTTGTCCCTGGAACGCGAAGTGTTCCTGGAAGGGTGCGAAGTAGCGGGCCTTTCCGGTGAAGGTCAGTTTGCGGGCATCGTCGATGCCGGCGTTCAGGCCGAGCAGGGCGAACCGGGGCATCTTCGATTTGTTGATGGCGTCGGTGGCCGACTTCTCGGTGATGGAACTGACTTCATTGGAACTGAGCGGTTTGGGCAGGCTCGCGATGGCCTTGTCCGTGGAAGCCTGCGCGTTCTTCAGAGCGTCGATCTCCTTGCGGAGGCCGTCGTTTTCTCTCTTCATATCGCGCAGCATCTGGGCGATTTCGTCCAGACGATCGAGCTTATCCAGTTTCTTGCTGATCGAATCGCAGCAGTCTTCCTGCTTCTTCATGGCGTCGGCCAGCGACTTCTGGAGACTTTCGATGACGTCGCCGATGCCTCCATCCCCCACCACCTTGCCGTTGGCATCGGTGACGGTGACATTCACGCGGCGATTCATGAAGCGGGCTTCGGCGGAAGTGCCCGGGACCTTGGGGCTGCGCTTGCCGCCGCTGCTGGCAGTGATGCGCGAAGGATCGGCGCCGTACTTCTGGAGGAAGTCCTTGACCGCCTGCGCGCGTTTCATGCCGAGCGACTCATTAGACTTGGCTGATCCGCGATCGTCCCCGTGACCCACCAGGCTGACCTTGTGGCCGGGGTTCTTCTTCAATAGCTCCGCCAGCCGGAGAAGGCTGGGGTATCCATCCACTAGTACGGACGAATTGGTTTCAAAATTGATCTCCTCCCAATCGTCCTTGGATGCGGTGGTGGTGTTGCCCTGGGCAAACAAAGTTGCCGCAGCCAGGGCAAGAAGCGAGACTCGCCCACACAACCGGCGATTCATGTGTTGTTGATCCTCCTCGGAGAGAAAATAGTTTTGGCCTGGTTCCTAAGACCCGCGAACGGGAGTCACGGATAGAGAAAGTGCCTTGGTTCGGGTAATTTTTTCCCGTTTTCAACTATCAGAGAGCCCTCAGAATGCAAGAGCGTCAAAGTGCATGCACGCGGGATGCCAGTCCGGTGCAATCGATAATGCCTCAGGCCTGCTCCTTGTACAGGCCAGGCCGCGTGATCTCCATCCAACGTTCGGGGCGTTCCACAATCTGGAAACCGTACTTCTGATAGAGACTCTGCGCATCACGTGTCACCAACGTCCAGCGGCGGAAACCCTGCAGGCTGGGATGGGCCATCACGCATTCCATTAACCACTTTGCCACACCTCGACCCCGGTAGTCCTCATCCACAAACACATCGGCAAGATACCCGAAACTCGTGAGGTCTGTGATGACGCGGGCAATGCCGACCTGACGCTGTCCGTCATACACACCGAACGGGACTGAGTTGCGCAGGCACTTGGCCAGGGTCGACTTCGGGATGCCTTCCGCCCAATAGGTGGTGGACAGGAACGAATGGATTGTGTCGAGATGCAACAGTCGTGGGTTCGTGCTCACCAGCAGTCCGTCCTTGCGCCAGGCGGCGGGGAGCGCCTTCAAGTCGGGGGCTTCCCAGCCGGTGCGGGCGCGATCGTCCTTTGCCACCTCGTAGCTGTAGTAGTCGCGGTGGATGTCGCTGCGGCGGCCATAGGCGCCCACCATGGCACGCACCCCCTCGGCGCCCGGAAGGCCCAATTCGTTGAGGAAGGCTTGGCCCAGATACATCCAGAAGCGGGTAAGGGTTTCGTGATACTTGCTGAGGCTGCCGCTGCGATGCAAGGCGTAGCGCTGAATGCTGGCCCGAACCGCGTCGATTGCACCTTCCACCGGCGTGCGAAGCAGGTAGGCTCCGGCCACGGCAAGGTGAGCCGCGTGGGTCCATTCCGCACCGGGAATGGCGCAGTGCTCAAAGTCCGACAGGTAGGCATCCAATGCGGCATCGGAGGCGAGTTCAGGGGCTGTTGCATCGAAGATCATTCTCCTATGATACAATTTTTTCGTAATATGACGGTAGATAATTCTTTCGATTCGATAGACAAAGAGGTGATTAGGATTCTATCCGAAAGAGGCCGGGCCACCTGGGCGGAACTGGCCGAGCACCTGAAGCTATCTCCACCGGCCGCGGCCGACCGTGTCCGCAAGCTGGAGGAACGCGGGGTGATCAGAGGCTATGCGGCGCTGCTCGATGCCGAGGCAATCGGCAAGCCGCTGACAGCCTTCATTGCCGTGGCCTTAACCGATCACGGCAAACGAAAGCGCTTCCTGGATGTGATTGGCGAACTGAACGCGGTGGAAGAGTGCCACCACGTGGCCGGCGAGCATGACTTCTTTTTGAAGGTGCGCTGCGGCAGCACGCGGGAACTGGACCGGATCCTCACCGAGGAATTAAAAGGGCGCGCCGGCGCAGGGCGCACACAGACGACGATTGTCCTGACGACGCAGAAGGAACAGCCCGTGCGGCTATGACGGCTGTTCTTCGGTCTGGCGCACTTCGGCGGCGTCCTGCCACAACCGGTCGAGGTCGTAGTAGGTGCGCGCCTTGTCGGAAAAGACGTTGACGACGTAATCGCCGTAGTCGAGCAGAACCCATTCGGCGTTCTTGTAGCCTTCCACGCTCTTGGGGCGTTCGCCGAAGTTCTTCAGTTGGAGTTCCACTTCATCGGCGATGGCCTGGACCTGGCGCGGGTTGTTGCCCGTACAGAGGACGAGGTAATCGGTGAAGCTGGTAAGCCCCTGCAGATCGAGGACGCGAACGTTTTCCGCCTTCTTTGATTCGGCGGCCTGAAGGGCGACCTGCCATGCGGCGAGTTCCGCAGGAGGTGCGACGACCTTCTGCTTCCGCGGGCGGGCTGCTTTCTTGGCGGCGGGCTTAGCGGCCCCCGCGCGTTTGGTGGTAGCTGTTTTGCGAGGCAATCTGGTCTAAGAATAAGCTCCTATATTTAGCGTACAATGAAACTATGCGCTTGTTGTTGCCCCTTGCGCTTGTTGTGTCCCTACTTGCGCCCGGGTCGGAGTCCGTCGAATCGATGGAAGTCCTGAAGGCGAAGCAGGAACTGCAGCGCATCGAAAAACTGGTTGCCGACGGTGGCTTACCGCGCAACAAGCTGGATGAGGCTCGCTCCGCGGTACAGGAAGCCGAGCAGCAGGCCTTTCTGCGGCGCACGCTCTATGGGTCTTTGAAGATGGAAGACCTGAACGAGCCGCTGACCCGGCAAATGCTGGAAAGCGCAAAGAACCTCATTGAACGGCAGGAACGGCGGATCGCGGCCCAGCAGAGGCTGGTGGAAGCCGGCGTTGTTTCGCGGCTGTCGCTCGATCCACTGAAGGAAGAACTGGCCCTGCGGCACAAGACATTGGAAGTGGCCGAGGCACAGGCGCGGCTGTGGAACGACCTGGCCGAGATGGCGCGGGCCGAGCAGCAGCGGCAGTCCGAAGCCGAGCAGACCGCGGCGACCGAAGACGAACCCTCTTACGGAGGCCTGCCCCCGACGCGGCTGCGGGCAATTGAGAAAGAGTTTGAGACCGCGTTTTCGCGCAACCTGCCGGTAAGCGCGAAGGGCGACACGGCCTTCCATCGCACCATGGGCCTGAACCATACAGGGCGGGTGGATGTGGCCGTGAATCCCGATTCGGCGGAAGGGCAGTGGCTGCGCCGCTACCTGGACCGTACGGGGATTCCCTACCTGGCATTCCGCACCGCGGTGAAGGGCGCCGCCACCGCACCGCACATTCACATCGGACCTCCTTCGACAAGACTTCGTTCCTCCGACTAACCAACCACCATGTCTGAAGCAAAGCTCACCGTCCTGCTTTCCGAACAGCAGATTCAGGAACGCATTCGCGAGATCGCGGCACAGATTGACAAGGACTATGAAGGCCGCGGCCCGCTGTACATGCTGTGCGTACTGAAGGGCGCGATCCTGTTTTATTCCGATCTCGCTCGGGCGATCAAGCATCCGATCCGGATGGACTTTCTCGGCACGTCGAGCTACGGCAAGGGCAAGACCACGTCGGGTGAAGTGCGGCTGACGAAAGACCTGGATACGACGATTGAAGGCTTCGATGTGCTGATCGTGGAAGACATCCTCGACAGCGGGGTAACGCTGACGTATCTGATTCACGTGCTGCAGCAGCGGCGTCCGAAGTCGATTAAGATTGCCACGCTGTTGGACAAGCCGGAACGCCGGCTGCGTCCGGTGGCTGTCGATTACGTGGGCTTCCAGATTCCGGACGCGTTTGTGGTTGGCTATGGCCTGGACTATGCCGATGACTACCGCCAGCTTCGGGATGTGTGCGTGCTTTCGGAATAAGCCTTGTTTGAGAAGTTGCTGGGCAAAGCGGCGTCGTTGTTGTCGAAACCGGCAACGGATCAACTGAACTTCTATGCGGAAGTAGTGCAGGCGATTCGCAAGCGCGCGGGTGAAGGAGAGCTTCCGGAGAAACCTGTCTCGCTGACAGATTCGATTGCCGCGGCGTCGCTGGCGATCGAGCGCGTGCTTGGCCTGCGGCCGTTCGATGTGCAGTTGCTTGGCGCGGTGACCATGACCGAAGGCAAGATCGCCGAGATGCAGACGGGCGAAGGCAAGACGCTTACTGCGGTCATGTCCGCCTGTTACTTTGCGGCCAACGGGCATGCGGTGCATGTGCTGACGGCGAACGATTACCTGGCGCGGCGCGATGCCGAATGGATGGGCCCGGTGTACCGCGAACTCGGATTCACGGTGGGATTCATCCAGCAGGGAATGACACCCGATGAGCGGCGCGCGGCTTACGATTGCGACATCGTGTATGCGACTCCGAATGAAGTGGGATTCGATTTGTTGCGCGATGGGCTGGCGCTCAAGGCTGAGGATCTGGTGCATCGCGACTTCGATGTCGCGCTGATCGACGAAGCCGATTCGATCCTGATTGACGAAGCGCGCATTCCGCTGGTGATTGCCGGAGGCGAGGCGCCGCCGAAGGATCTGGTGGAGAGCCTGGCCCGGATTGCCAAGGCGCTGCAGCGGCATGCGGATTATCAGGTGGATGAGCATGGGCGGAACGTGCTGCTGACCGACCTCGGAACGGAGAAAGTGGAACGCGCGCTGGGTGTGCCGAACCTCTATGACGATCCGGCGCTGTTCACCGCGGTGAGCGATGCGTTGCATGCACAGGTGCTGCTGCGGCGCGATGTGGACTACATCGTGCGCGGCGATGAGATCCAGATTGTGGACGAATTCAAGGGCCGCATTGCGGAGTTGCGGCGCTGGCCCGCAGGGTTGCAGACTGCGTTGGAAGCGAAGGAAGCGCTGCCGCTGCGGACGCAGGGACGCATTCTTGGTTCGATCACGCTGCAGAGCCTGGTGCGGCTGTATCCGAAGCTGTGCGGGATGACAGGAACCGCGCTGACGCAGGCCGAGGAACTGTGGAAGGTGTATGGGCTGGAAGTGGTTTCGATCCCCACGCACCGGCCGATGATCCGGGTGGATCAGCCGGATCACATTTACCGTGGCGGCTTCGAGCGCGATGCCGCGTTGCTCGACGAGATTGCCGCGCAGCATGCGGCGGGAAGGCCCGTCTTGGTAGGCACGGCAAGCGTCGCCGATTCGGAGCGGATCAGCCGGCGGTTGCAGGTCGCGGCGATTCCACATCGCGTGCTGAATGCTCGCAATGATGCTGAGGAAGCTGCCATCGTGGCGCAGGCAGGGCAGCGCGGCGCTGTCACTATCTCGACGAACATGGCAGGGCGCGGCACCGATATTCAGTTGGGCGATGGCGTAGCTGCGTTGGGCGGGCTGTATGTCATCGGGACGGCGCGGCATGAAGCTCGGCGCATCGATCACCAACTGCGCGGGCGCGCGGGACGGCAGGGCGATCCCGGCGAATCGCGGTTCTTTCTGAGTCTGGAAGATGACCTCATGGTAAGGTTCGGGCTGGCCGAGGCGTTGCGAACGGCGGCGAATCCGGTGGAAGCGCTGGAGCACATTCAACGGGTGATTGAAGGCGAGAATCTGGAAGTGCGCAAGACGCTGCTCAAGTACGATCAACTGATCGAGAACCAGCGGCGGATGGTGCAATCGATGCGATTGGATGTGCTGCTGGGCGAACGCGAGTGTCCCGATGCCCATACGGCTTTGCTGCGGATGGACGATCTGTGGTCGCAATACATCGCCACGATCGCCGAGATGAAGTCGGGGATACACTGGGTCTCTTTCGGAGGAAAGAATCCTCTGGATACGTTTTTGCACGATGCGGCGAACCTGTTTGAAGAGATGCTGCCGTCGATGGAAGAGGCGATCCGCGATCCCGCGAGTTGCGCCATGCCGGATGGATACCAGCGAGGGGCAACGTGGACGTACGTGACCACGGATCAGCCGTTAGGCGATATGAATCTTCGTCTGGCGCGCGGCATCATGAACAAGGTGCGCGCGATGATCGAGCTACGATGAGGCGCTCTTCGGGAAGACCGTGAGCTCCTTCCACTGGCCGTTCTGGTAGATCATGGCGGAGAAGGGGCCAACCGCAAGCAGGGTGTCACCAAAGGGCACGAGCGTGTGGATGAAGGCGAGTTTCCGGTTCCAACTGGAGGTCCAGGTTTCGCCGCCATCGGAGCTGGTGAGGATGGTGTTCTCGGCGGTGAGCCAGCCTCGGCCGGAGGCGTCAAAGTACATGGAGCGGAGGGAAGCGTTGACGGGTGAAGTCTGCTGCTGCCAGGTGTCGCCGCCATCTTTGGTGCGGAGCATGAGTCCGAACTGGCCGGTGGCCCAACCGTTCTTGCGATCGCGGAAGTAGACGGAGTTGAAGGACCAGAGCGCGGCCTGGGCCTTGATGGGGCTCCATGTTTTGCCGCCGTCAGTGGTGCGGATCATGGCGCCGCCCCAGCCGGCGGCCCAACCGTATTCGGGGTCGGCGAAGAAGATGGATTCGAGGGAGATGGATGCTCCTGAATTTTGAGCGGTCCAGGTACGGCCGGCGTCGCGCGTATGGAGAATCGCTCCGCCGTAGCCGGCGATCCAGCCGAGGTCACCGAGGAAGTGAACGGTGGTGAGGGTTTCCTTGGTGGGCACCTCTTTGGGTTGCCAGGTTTTGCCGGCATCGTTGGTTTCGAGCACGAGGCCGGCGTCGCCGGTGATGAAACCGTGACCGGGTTTTGGGAAGGCGATGGCACGCAGCTTTCCCGGAACGTTGATGGGTACTGGACGAAAGTTGGAAGTGCTTCCGTCGCTGAGAAGAAGCTTCTCACTGTCGCAGAGCAGCGCAGCGACGCCATTGCCGGGGGATGCGACATCCTGGATCCAGCAGGAGGTGTCGGCCTGCGCGGCTGCGAGCGCAGGAAAGAGAAGCGAGAGAAGCAGAGGATAGGACCTCATCGTCGCCTCCAAAAGAGTTGTACTAAGCGGATAGACGCGGCAACACGCGTTTGGGTTATCGCACTCGATATTTCTCGATCTCGATTTTTGAGACTTCGGTGCTCATGCCGGGTTCCTGAGGCGCGGGGATTTCGCCATCGATCATCTTTTGCGCGCCGCCAGTCTCCATGTAGATGGCATTGGGCATGGCGAGAAGCATGTTCATGTTGACGGAACCTCCGCCGTGGCTGGCGAGTTCGAGGCCGTAGCCATCGGAGATGGCGGCGATTTCCATCCACTCGGTGACACCGCCGGCGCGGCGATTATCGGGTTGAACGACGTCGGCGCCGCGGCGGGCGATTAAGTCGGCGAATTGGAATTTGGTGTAGAGGTTCTCGCCGGTGGCGATGCGGATGTCGAGCTTTTCGGCGAGTTCGGCGTAGCCATCCATTTCGTGAGGCTGGAGCGGCTCTTCATACCAGAAGAGGCCCATGTCCTGATAGACGCGGCCGCGGCGGAGCGCTTCATTGCGGTTGAAGACCTGATTGGCATCGGTCATGACACGACGGTCTTTGCCTGCGATGTCGAGAGCGATGCGGATACGCTTCACGTCGTCTTCGAGCGAGTAGCGGCCGGTTTTGATTTTGATGGCGCGATAGCCGTGCTCCATGGCCTGGTTGATGGAGCGTTTGTATTTGGAAAGGTCGGCATCGTTGTCGTAATACCAGCCGCACATGGAGTAGGCAGGCATGCGGTCGCGGTAGGCTCCGAGCATGCGCCAGACAGGGAGCCCGGCGGCTTTGCCCATAATGTCCCAGATGGCGATGTCGGTGGCTGACAGGGCGAAGTGGATGACTCCGCCGACGCCGTGGTATTCGAGGGCTTTCCAGAGTTCGGCTCGGATCTTGCGGGGGAAGGCGGGATCCATGCCGGTGATGACGGGCTTCACTTCCTCTTCGAGGATGGTTTGTACGACTTTCGGGCCGCCGGCGATCATGCCGAAGGAGGTGCTGGCCCAGCCGGTGATGCCTGCATCGGTTTTGATGCGGAGGACGACGGAGCCCTGGTCAATGCCGAGCTTGTGGATGGCGTCGTAGTTGGGTTCGCGGCCGGGGCGTTTGAGGAGGTCGGTTTCGAGGCCCGTGATCTTCAGTTGCCTGGCGAGCGCGGATGCCGCCGGGGGCATGGATACACTCAGGGCGGACGCGGCCGATGTTGCGAGGAGTTGGCGGCGGTTCATGGGAATATTGTCATTGATTTTTGGTTCGGAGGGCATGCAAAGCGCGCAAGGCCTGGAGGAATTGGGGGTCGTGGAGCGGCAGCTTAGCGAAGATTGAGGGAAGATCGTTGCGGGTTTCGGGCTCGTTGGGTTCGTTCCTCACATTTTCGGGTTCGGGTTGCGGCTCCGGCTGGGGCGCTGGTTGCTCGATCTTGGGTTCGTTCCGTAATTTTTCGCGGCGGTGCTGATTGAGGGTTTTGAGAGCGCGGTCGAAGTCGCGGCGATAGCGGGCTTCGGCGCGGCGGAGGTTTTCAAGGGGGTTGCCCTTCATCTGCGCGCGCTCGCGATGGGCGTATTCGTGGAGAACTTCGTAGGGCGCTTCGGCGAGCCGCGGATCCTGAGCGGCTTCCATGGTGGCCTGGGACCAATCGAGGGTTTCCTGACGCTTCATGCGTTCAATGCGCCAGCGGGCGTCGGCGAGGTCCTGGATGAGGTCGCGCTCCAGTTGATCGGTGGGGCGGAATTGCTCTTCATAGGCGCCAAGGAGCTTGAAGAACTCTTCGGAGGATTCTCCGGGGAGGATGATCTTGCTCGAATAGACGCCGTGTTTAAAGGCGTTTTGGGAGGAGCGGAGTTTACCTTGCTCGGTGACAGGGCCGCGTCCTAGCGATCCGTTGATCCTGGCTTGCTCGGAACGGGAGAGTTTGGGGGTAGTAGCTTGGGCGATCATTGTGGTTGCCTCGGTTCGAGTGTGGCATGGGGGGTGCGAATGGAAGGGTGTGTTCGTGGGGCGCTGCGCGGGGAAATGGCTTGGTTTGTAGGGGGTGAGATTTTTTTCGAGTGTTGTGACTGATAAAGTTCACATCAG
>JAFDVS010000104.1 GCA_018268935.1 Acidobacteriota bacterium
GACTTCCGGAACCGGAGGAACTCCGGTGGTCGTCTTATGCAAACCATTCCCCGTACCCGCTGCCTTGCCCGTCACATCCGCCATCTTGCCAAACACCTTGTCCAGCCCATCGCTTACCTGTTTGCCCGCAACGCCGGCCGCTGATCCACCCGCGGCAGCTGTCGCACTTTCAATCAGCGACTGCGCGCTGACGATCGCTCCCACAACCAGGGTCAGAATCACGGGAATCCAAAACTTGCGCATAGGTAAGCTCCTTATGAACTCCACTTTAGTCCCCCCTGAAAGAAAGTACTATCGCTGGATTGCCTTAAGCACCGGCTTGGAATCCCTTAGTGCTCGTCAGGCGACTCGATGCTGTACCCTATTCTCGTGATCCCACGCCGCACTGTTCTCACGGGCGCCGCCGCGCCCTTCTTTGCTCGCGCCCAATCGAAGCGGCTGAACCTGCTGTTCCTCATGTCCGACCAGCATCAGCGCGAGGCTTCGGGCTGCTATGGGAGCAGGGAAGTGAAGACCCCGCACATCGACGAAATCGCCTCCCGCGCGGTGCGGTTTGACCGGGCTTACTGCCAGGCGCCGGTATGCGTGCCTTCGCGCGGTTCGTTGATCACCGGCCAGTACGCGCATACGCATGGGGCGCGGATTCTTCAGGACCCGCTTCCGGACGAGGCCCGCACCATCGGGCATTTCTTTCGCGAACGCGGTTACGCCACCGGCGCCATCGGCAAGATGCATTTCGTCGATGAGACGCGGCGGCATGGTTTTGATCACCGCCTGTACGAGGCCGATTTCCAGAACACACTCACCGCCGATGAGCGCAAGCAACTGCGCGCGGATCAGGGCGGGGCGGAAGGAACCGCGGGCAAGCCATCGAAGCTGGCGGCGCGCTTCTTTCAGGACAACTACTATGCCGGGGAAGCGGTGAAGTTTCTTCACGCAAACAAAAGCCGTCCGTTCTGTTTGTGGGCTTCGTTCTTCATGCCGCATACGCCGCTGGTGCCGATGCGGCAGTACTTCGATCTGTACGACCCGTCGAAGCTCACGCTTCCCAAGCGTTCCAGCGCGGAATTGGAGATGGGCTTCGAGGGGCACCTGATTCGCGCCAAGGAGCGCGGTTGGTATCAGCAGACCGACGAGCAACTGCGCCAATCCATCGCCGGCTATTACGGCAACATCAGCCAGATGGATGCTTGCGTGGGGCGTGTCTACGACGCTTTGCGGGAACTGGGCCTGGATAAGAAGACCGTGGTGGTCTACACCTCAGACCACGGCGAAATGGCAGGCGCGCATCGCATGTGGACCAAGCACAACATGTATGAGCAGTCGGTGGCCGTACCGCTGCTGATCAGCATGCCGGATCGCATGGAGTCGGGAAAGCCGCGGACGCAACTCATCGAACAGGTGGATCTGTTCCCCACGCTCGCCGAGTTGTGCGGCCACCAGGCGCCGGCGGCGAAGATCCACGGACGCAGCTTCGCCAATCTGGTGCAGCGGCGCCGCTACACGGCGCGCGAATTCGCCTACTCCGAGTATTACTTCTGCCACAACGTCTTCACACGCGATGACCGTTATGTGGGCAAAGACCCGATTCTCATGGTCCGCACGGATCGCTGGAAGCTGAACCACCTCGCTTGGGGCCGCTCGGAGTTATTCGATTTGAAAAACGACCCCGGCGAATTCCGCAACGTCATCGACGACTCCGGCAACGCAGGCATCGCCAAAGAACTCACCGCCATCGCCAGGCGGATGTACGCCGCGTAGCTATTGTTTATCCGCCTCCGGGTGCGCCTTCGCCCACTTCAGATAATCCTCCACCGTGTAGAACGTCTGATGGCGATACAGGCGGCCGCGGTCCTCGACAAGTTCCTTCCAGTTGTAGCTCCAGCTATCGCCCGTCTTCTTCATCCACTCATTCAGCCGCTTCTCCATTTCCGCCTGTACAGCGGCCATGGAAGCATCCCCCACCAGATTCTTCATCTCATACGGATCCTTCTGCAGATCGTAAAGCACCCACGGCTTGTCCTGGAAGCGCGCGTACATGTACCGTTCCGTGCGGACACCGCGCCAGCCATCGTCTGTCCCATCCCCTTGGAACGGCCCGAAAATCTGGAAATACGCCGAATCCGGCGCCTTCATCTTCTGCCCCAACACCAGCGGCCCGAAGTTCGTCCCCTGCATCGACGCCGGCGGCGTGACCCCGCACAACGACAACAGCGTCGGAGCAAAATCCACATGCGTGAACGGAGCCTTCACCTTCTGCCCGCCCTTCACCTTTCGCGGATAGCGCAGAATCCCCGGTATCCGAATCGACTCCTCCCAGGGCTTCCGCTTCAATCGCAATCCATGCGACCCCAACATATCCCCGTGATCGGAGGAAAACAAAACAATCGTGTCCTGTTCCAGATCCAATTCCTTCAATACCCGCATCAGCCGCCCCACCTGATCATCCACCGCCGTCGTCGCCGCATAATAGGCCGCAATCTGCTTCGGCCCCGGCACGTTCGCTCCGCCGGCTTTCCAGTTCGGCCGCATCGTCAACTTCGCCGCGTCATACATCTTCATGTACTCCTCCGGCGCCCCATAGGGATCATGCGGCGGCCCCATCGCAATCGTCAGGAAAAACGGCTTCCCACTCGCCTTCGTTTCCTTGAGGAAATCCACAGCGACATCCGTCCAACCCTCGGCCTCGAACTTCTTCATCGGAATCGGCTCCGGTGAATCGCGAAAATACTGCGTGTTGAAATGGGCGTGGCTGCACTCATTGGCGCCCCAGAAGGCAAAGCCCTGCCGCCGCGGTCCCGGTGGCACAAAGCCCGGCATGCGCTGGCCGCCATCGAGATGCCACTTTCCGATGAACCCCGTGCGATACCCCTGCGCCGACAAAAGCTTCGCGCTGGTCACCTCCGTCTCGCGCAGCCGCAGATCGTTCGCCACCATCCCGTTGCGATGCGTGTATGTGCCCGTGATCATGTTCGCCCGCGCCGGACAGCACACCGGCACATTGGCGAATGTGTGCTCAAAGAGAATGCCCTCCGCCGCCAGCCGGTCCAGGTTCGGCGTCTTCACTTCCGTGTTCCCGTAGCAGCCCACCGAGTGCGCCCTGAGCTGGTCCGCGAATACATACAGAATGTTCGGTCTCTTCGCACTCTGCGCCGCCGCAACCGAAGCTCCGATTGCGCTTCCCAAAAACGTCCGTCGATTCATACGTTGGCATGCTATCACGCCACCCCACGGCAGCGACAAGTTGAAATAGAATGCCCCCTGTGACCAAGTTGCTCCTCCTCCTCTTCACCATGGGCGGTCTGCTTGATGCCCAAACCTCGGCCGGCCTCGTTGTTGTATCGGTGCAGGATCCCTCGGGGGCAGCCATCTCCGGCGCATCCATCACGCTCACCGATGAAGCCACGTCCACCATCACTACGCAGATCGCTGCGGCTGATGGAGTGGCCCGCTTTGTTTCGGTGAAGCCCAGCACGTACACCGTCACCGCCAATCACGATGGCTTCAAACGCACCGCGCGCACGCATGTCGTCGTCAACGTCGCCGAGTCCGTCACCCTCGATCTCACCCTCGAACTTGGCTCCATCACCGAAACCGTGCAGGTCACCGGCGCTCCTCCTGTGTTGCAGACCGAACGCGGCGAACTGGGCCAGGTCATCGGCCGCCAACAGATCATCGACCTCCCGCTGAACGGCCGCAATCCAATCAGTCTTGCCGGGCTAACCTCCGGCGTCATTCCCGGCCCCGGCTTCAGCGACAATCCGCTCAACCTCGCCAATATCAGCGTCAACGGAGGCCGCGGCGGCGCCACCGAAATCCTGCAGGATGGCGCACCCGCCACAGTTCCCGAAAATAGCCCGGGCACCTTCGCCACCGCCACGCTTCCCTCCGTCGAGCGAGTGCAGGAATTCAAAGTGCAAACCAATTCCTTCTCCGCCGAGTTCGGACGCACCACCGGCGGCGTGATCAACCTGGTGGTCAAATCCGGCACCAACGAACTGCACGGCAGCGTCTACGAATACATCCGCAACAGCAGCCTCGATTCGAACGATTGGTTTCAGAACCGCGCCGGGCGCAAGCTCGGCGTCTTCCAGCGCAACCAGTATGGATTCACGCTCGGCGGCCCCGTGCTGATCCCCGGCCTCTACAACGGCAAGAACCGGACCTTCTTCTTCGGCGGCTATGAAGGCCAACGCCAGCGCAACCAGCAAACCAGCACCGCCACCATTCCCCGAGCCAACGAAATCGGCGGCGATTTCTCCCAGACGTTCAACGCCGCCGGCGCCCCTGTGATCATCTACGATCCGTCCACCACACTGCGCGGCGACAACGGCGTCTTCACCCGCACACCCTTCGCCGGGAACCGTATTCCTGCCACGCGCATCGATCCTGTGGCGACGAAACTCGCCGCGCTCTACCCGCGCCCGAACACCGCCGGCACCGGCCCGGCGGCGCAAAACAATTTCCTTGCAGCCGGAGCCGGCGCCACCGACGACGACAACTTCGACGTCCGCGTCGATCACAGCTTCGCCCCGGCGAAGAACTTCTACATCCGCCTCAGCAATCGCGATTTCCGCGCCGTCAATCCCAACTTCTACGGCACCATCGGCCAGCCTGGCGCGGCCATCATCCCGCGCCCGGGGCAAACCGCCGCCGCCAACTACACCCACAGCATCCGGCCGAACCTGCTCTCGGAGACCACATACGGCTTCGCGCGCCTCTTCACCAATCGCCAGTCGCACTCCTTCGGCACCGATATCAATCGTGAATTCGGGCTTCCCGCCGATCTCGCCGCCATTGCCGACAACCGCGGTATCCCGGCCATCACAGTGGCCGGTTACGGAGCCATCGGCGAATCCTTCAACGCCCGTTTTTCGCTCGAAAGCCACACCTTCCAGGAGAACCGCACCTGGATCAGCGGAAAGCACTCGCTCAAGTTCGGGGGCCAGCTTCGCATCAACCGCACGAACTTCTTCCAGGGGCAGTTCCCGGCGGGGAACTTCGCCTTCAATCAGGCTTTCACGCAGGGCCCCGATCCGACGCGCGCCACGGCCACGGCGGGCAACGGAATGGCGTCGTTTCTGCTCGGCTACGCGGCCACCGGCGCCGCCACGCACGATACCCACCTCTCCACGCAAAGCCCCTATTACGGCATCTTCGTGCAGGACGATTTCAAAGTCAGCAAAAACCTCACCCTCAATCTCGGCCTGCGCTATGAACTCGAAATCCCCCGCAGCGAGCGCTACAACCGGCTCAGCGTATTCAACGGCGAAGTCACCAGCCCGCTTGCCTCGCGCGTCCCCGCGTTCCCCAATCTCAAAGGCGGATTGCAGTTCGTTGGAGTGGATCGCGACAAGCAGTTCTCTACGGACCGCAATAACCTTGGTCCACGCTTCGGCTTCGCCTGGCGCGCTCCCCGAGGCTTCGTCCTGCGCGGCGGCTACGCCATCTTCTTCTCCGCTTCCAGCGCCACAGCCGCAGGAACATTAGGCGGTGGAGGCAACGCAGGCTTCGCTTCGCGCACTGTCTACACCGGCTCAAACGACGGTGGACTCACTCCCGCCGACCGTCTCTCCAATCCCTTCCCGCGCGGCTTCACGCTCCCCTTCGGCAGTGCCCAGGGATTACTCAGTTTCGCCGGCTCGGAGTTCCAAACCAACGATCAATACGATCGCACGCCCTACGTGCAGCAGTGGAACATCAATATCCAGAAAGAGCCCATCGCCGGCCTGCTGCTCGAGATCGGCTACGCCGGGTCGAAAGGCACCAGCCTCCCCTCGGTGTTCGGCTCCATCAATCAGCTCACAACCGACACATTGCGCCTCGGCGCCGCGCTCCTCGATCAAGTGCCGAATCCGTTCGCCGGTGTCATCACCGATCCCACTTCCACTCTGCGCCTGCCCACCGTCCGCCGCTCGCAATTGCTCCGGCCGTACCCGCAATTCACCACCATCGCCATGGAGAAAAGCTCCTATGGCAGTTCCACCTATCACTCGCTGCAGTTGCGCCTCGATCGCCGCTTCCGCAATGGCGTCTCGTTCCTCGGCGCTTACACCTGGTCGAAACTCATCGACGACATTTCCAATTCCGGCACCGGATTGAACGGTCCCTTCGCCTATACA
Source organism: Acidobacteriota bacterium (assembly GCA_018268935.1). Lineage (GTDB taxonomy): Bacteria > Acidobacteriota > Terriglobia > Bryobacterales > Bryobacteraceae > CADEFT01. The sequence goes on from JAFDVS010000104.1 coordinate 6,123, forward strand.
CAGGATTGGTACAACCGCCGCGCCGAACGCAGCCTGTCGGTCTTCGACGTGGCCCACCGGCTGGTGCTCAGCGGCACGTACGAGATTCCCGTTGGGAAAAACAAACTCTTCGGCGATTCCATGCACCCAGCGGCCAACGCCGTGGTTGGCGGCTGGCAGCTCAACGGGATCGCGACGTTTTCCAGCGGACTCCCCGTCTTCCTCGGCACCAGCGTGAACACCTCGAATTCTCTCGGCGAATTGATCGGCGCAGGCGCGCCCGTCAACGGAACCCAGCGCCCCAACAACAACGGAACCAGCGCCGCCCGCTCCGGCCCCGTCGTCGATCGCCTCACCGAATACTTCACCCGCGCCGTCTTCTCCCAGCCCGCGCCCTTCACCCACGGCAACCTCTCCCGCACACTCCCCGACGTGCGCAGCCCATCGCTCAAGAACATGGATCTCTCGCTGTTCAAAAACTTCGAGATCGCCGAACGCCTCCGCCTCCAGATCCGCGCCGAAGCCTTCAACTTCACCAACACGCCCATCTTCGGCGGCCCAGGCGCCAGCTTCGGTGTGCCTGCCTTCGGCATCATCGCCGCACAGGCAAACACGCCCCGCCAAATCCAGTTCGGATTGCGCCTGGCGTTCTGACCAGCCTTCCGGTTAGCGCGTGATGCAGAAACTACTGTGGACAAGCCGTCGGCTACTCGTGGTGACTTCCGAATGTAGAAAGTGGAGCATCGAGATCTTAGCGGTTTATGTTATCGCTGAGGCTCTTTATCCTCAGCCTCTGCCGTTTGAGGTATCGCATTATGCGGCAGAACGGACTATCTCACCATCTCGAAATACGAGATGCCGGGCGCTCGTGGGATCGTTACTGCTTTCGCTCGGATCCTAGTCTCTGAACCTTGCCAACCCCTTGGTGTTACCGCCGTGCTGGCCTTGGCTGCCGATAATCCGTCTCCGGACGTCCCGGCAATTCACCCGGTTCTCACTTGCTTCTCGCGACGCAAGGGGCCTTTGAAAGCCACCTCGATGCTCCAATCGCATTCTAGCGCTATTTGGCCTGCAGCAGTTTGCGATCGATGCGGTACGCCGATCGATAAACTCCTTCGTCCTCGTCAAAGTAGTACACGACAAGGGGCTTTCGACCCGAAGCGATGGCTCCGATCAGCGGACCGAATGCCACGGGACCCCGATAGAACAAGTGAAGCTCTTTGAAGGATGGAAGCTCCACGCACTCGCGGAGCCAAGCTCGGAGATCTCGTAGAACAACTTGCCACTCTTCCCCAGTGACTACCCCAGAGTAGTTGTATGTGCGTAGCCGGTCCTCTCCAAGGTCCCTGAAGGCTGCGTGAGAGCGACGGATGATGTCGAGTTCGATCGTACCGTAGCCGATCGAAATCACCATCACGCCAGAGCTGGGATTCACCGGCTCGCCCTCCGAGCGGAGAACTGGCGGGTTATGGGCGGGAACTGTCACTTTGAACCATTCGCCGACCTCAAACGTGGGCTCGCTGCCTGAAAGCGCTATCGTCTCCTGAACAGCTCTTGGAATACCCGTACCGCGCTCTTGAGCCAAGCCAAGTTCAAATAGATAACGAGCCAGCGATGGGTTACGCCAGCGAGTTGTACCCTTCTTGAGTTCATCCATGGTCACGCCCAATGGAGCACCGCCTGGGTTTTCAAATTCAATTCGATCGGCAAAAACGCTGACCTTCGTTGATAGATCACTTCGATAATCTCGGTGCGCCAGGGAGTTCACCAAGATCTCTTGCAACGCCTGCATCGAATATCGTCGTTTGTTCTGTCGGCCACTCTGAAAATCCTCCGACTTGTCGGTGACGAAAGCGGCCTCGGTTTCAAGAACGCCCATAACCTTTTCCACAAGATACGGAATGGGGCCGAAAACATCGCCCAGGACGAAGGTCTCGTCGGCACGAGTAGTCCCTCGAAACCGCGTCAACGAAATGAAAGCGCCCGGCAGAAATCTATGTGGCTGGCTCCCGACGAGCAGAATGGCGAATCGATTCGGCACCACTAGCTTGCGAGCAGGCGTCTCCACTTGGCTGGTGAGGGGTAGTGCACTACCGACAATGCGAGCACCGGCATCTAGAAGCGTGGACGGTGTTCCCGAGACCCGCAGACGCCTCGCGAGATCTTCCAAGGCGAACAAGTCCAAATCATCCGTCGTTGCTCCTGGGCATGGTTGTGCAAGCCAGTCGAGATGCTGTTTTCTGAGCGAGAGCTCGGCGATTTGGCTCACCGTAGCTTTCGTCACCTTATCCCCGAGTCGGATGAAGATCTCGCTTCTGAAGGAATGTATGTCGCTGCTGGCCGCAGCCCATACCAGGAGAACTTCCTTCCCATCGTCAAGGGCAACTCTATCGAAGCGCGGAGCGATAGGCGGATACACGAGTGACCGAGCAATCTCGAAGATTCTGTTCTGAAGCGTCTCAACTGTCCCGCGCGAGAGTCCGGCAACGACTGCTCGTGTTCCATCTTGAGGGCTCTTCGATTCCTCAACACCACAAACGACCGAGCCGCTACCGACCTGTTCGTAGTCGTTCGCATAGGCTGCTAGGGTTTTGGCGATCTTCTCAGGATCGCCGGTTGCTTTCCAGTCTACGGTGTTCGATTCGTTCTTCAGAAGCAGTTCGAGCTCGGAAAGAGTCATAAAGTTAAGCGAGACAAAGCATTCGATTCCATGATCTATCTTACGTCGCGCTGAATGAGCCCATAGACTGCAGAGAGCGCTGGCCATCAAATGCGCAGCCCGCGACTCAGTTCGGCGAAAATCATACCCTGTTCAAAAACTCCGAGTTCCCCGAGCCCCTCCCCCTCCACATCCGCGCCGAAGCATTCACTTCACGAACCCCGCGGCCCGGCGCCAGCTTCGGCCTGCGCCTGGCCCTCTGACCAGCGCCCTCATCTGTGATATCTATACAAATTACTACTTGTATGCAAGACCCAAACATGCTAATCTCTATAGGGAATATGGAGATTACCGAAGCGCCCGTCTATTCCGCTAACACCCCCACCGAAGCCGAGTACGACAAAACTGTCCGCTCCGACATCGAGGTGTTTCGCCAGCACATTGAAAAGTATCTCGCCGGCGAGATCAACGACGATCAATTCCGCGCCCAGCGCCTGCGCCGCGGCATTTACAGCCAGCGCCAGCCGGGCGTGCAAATGATCCGCACGAAAGTGCCGGGAGGCACGCTGACGGCGGCACAGATGGTGCAACTGGCGCGTGTGGCCGATAACTTCGGCGGCGGCAAGGGCCATCTCACCACGCGCCAGAACATGCAGTATCACTTCGTGCCGCTCAAACAGGTGCCCGATCTCCTCCACATGCTCGCCGATGCGCGCCTCACCACGCGCGAAGCCTGCTACAACACTGTCCGCAACGTCACTGCCGATTCGCTCGCCGGCCTGCTTCCCGGCGAAGCCTTCGACGTGCGCCCCTACGCCCGCCTGGCTGCCTTCGCCTTTCTCCATAAAGAACTCACCGACAGCCTGCCGCGCAAATTCAAGATCTCTTTCAGCGGCTATGCCAGTGATCCGATGCTCGCCGGCATGCACGATGCAGGCCTGCAAGCCGTCACGCGCGAAGAGAACGGCGAGACGAAACACGGCTTCCGCGTCTTCGTCGGTGGAGGCCTCGGACCGCTGCCGCGCGAAGCGCACCTGCTCGACGAGTTCCTCCCTGTCGATCAACTCATCCCGCGCCTCGAAGCCATCATCCGCCTCTTCAACAAACACGGCAACCGGCAGAACAAGAACACCGCCCGTCTCAAGTTCGTGATCAAAGACCGCGGCTGGGATTGGGTCAAGGAGACAATCGAAGCCGAGTATCAGGACATCCTCGCCAACGGCGGAGTCCCTGTGCCCACGGAAGTGCCCGAAGGTTTCGGCGGTTTTGTCACCAAGGCGCCGCCGCTCGGCGCGGGCGATCTGCTTCCCGTCATTGACGCGCGCCAGCCCGATGCCGAATTCGATCGCTGGCTCGAAAGCAACGTGAAGGAACAGCGCCAGGCCGGCTACGCCTGTGTCACCGTGATGGTGCCGCAAGGCAACCTCACCGGCGACCAGATGCGCGGCATCGCCAAGATCGCCGAAGACGCGGGCGACGGTGCGCTGCGCTTCACCATTGAGCAGAACATTGTGCTTGGCTTCATCCCCGTGGCCAATCTGCGGCGCGTCTACGCAGCACTGAAGCTGATCGGCATGCACGCTCCGGGAGCCGATGAGATCGAAGACATCGTCACCTGCCCCGGCGCCTACTCCTGCAACCTCGCCTTGACGAAGACGATGAATCTGGGGGCGGCTCTGTATCTCGCCGTGAAGAGCCACCCGGATAAGCATGTTCGCAAGCTGCGCATTCGCTCCAGTGGTTGCCCGAATTCCTGCGGCCAGCACTGGCTCGGTGACGTTGGCTTCTACGGGAACGCGCGCAAGATCGGCGGCAAGGAAGTGCCTTATTACCAGATGCTGCTCGGCGGCGGCTACGATGAAGCCGGCCTGCTTCGCTTCGGCCTTGCCGTGCAAAGCGTCCCGGCGCGTCTCGCCCCCGAAGCCGCGCGCCGCGTGCTCGATCACTACGCGGCCAATCGCCAGGAAGGCGAGACATTCCGCCAGTATGTGATGCGCTTCCAGATTCCGTTCTTCAAGAATCTGACGTCGGACCTTGCCAAGCCCGCCGAAATGTTCCCGGAGATCTATCAGGATTGGGGCGACGACATGGCCTATTCGCTGCAGCTCGGCCGCGGTGAGTGCGCCAGCTAGAACTCCACTTCCATTGCAAGTGCTTCGTCGAGCATGCGGACATACTCCGCATGCTCGATTTCCTTTACGCCAAACTGCGCCAGGTGTTCGGTGAGATATTGCACCTCCATGAAGCGAAACCCGCGCTCTGCCAGCCGCCGCGCCATCGACACCAGCGCCACCTTCGACATATCCGTCACCCGGTGAAATTTCGACTCCGCAAAGAACGCTCCGCCCAGATGTACTCCATACAATCCTCCCGCCAGCAGGTCATCCACCCACACCTCCACCGAATGCGCAATCCCTTTCCGGTGCAACTCTCCATACACCCGGAAAATGTCGCTCGTGATCCACGTCGATTCCCGCTCCGCGCATCCGCGCATCACTTCGCCGAAGGCTTCATCAAACGATACGCGGAATCCGCCCTTGCGCATGCGCCGCTCCAGCGACCGCGACACGTGCAGCGCATCAAGCGGCAGCACGGCGCGGCGGTCCGGGCAGTGCCAGGTGATGACGCGCCGCCCCGGATAGCCCATCGGGAAGGCGCCTTCGCGATAGGCGGCGAGAACGCTGGCCACGTCTAATGTTTTGGTGATCTGAACAACATCCACTCTCTCTCAGGCTATGCTGGAAGATCGAACGATGGCAAAAGCGCGGAAACCAAAGTCTGCTCCTGAGCAGCAAGCCCCGCAACTCATCCGGCCGCGCAATGAGCGCATGCTGCTGGTCATGGCGGCGTTTTCGCTGGTGATGGCGTGCGTGCTGATCTACGTGCAGACAGCGTCGCATGACTTCATCACTCTTGACGATTCGAAGTATATCCACGAAAATCCGAGCGTCCGCAGCGGCTTGAGCGTGGCCAACGTGCAATGGGCGTTCACCACCGCCGGTTATTTCTACTGGCAGCCGCTCACCTGGATCTCGCACATGATCGACATCCAATTGTTCGGCATGCGCGCGGGCCCGCACCATCTGGTCAATCTCTTCTGGCATTGCGCCAACTCCGTGCTGCTGCTCATCGCCTTGTGGCGCCTAACGGGAAGCCTGTGGCGCAGCGCCATTGCCGCCGCTCTGTTTGCGGTGCATCCGCTGCGGGTGGAAAGCGTGGCCTGGATCGCCGAGCGCAAAGATGTGCTAAGCGGCTTCTTCTGGATGCTTACGCTGCTCGCCTATTCCTTCTACACCAGGCGGCCTTCGCGCCTGCGCCTCTATGGCGTCACCGCTTTATTCGCTCTCGGCCTGATGAGCAAGCCGAGCGTGGTGACCCTTCCCTTCGTGCTGGTGCTGCTCGACTATTGGCCGCTGCGGCGCTGGCGCAGCTTCGAGGAAGCCAGGCGCATGCTGCTCGAGAAGACGCCGATGTTGTGGCTCGCCGGCGCGGTCAGCGTGATCACGTTCCTTGGCCAGCGCCAGATGGGCGCGGTGGTCTCGCTTGAATCGCTGCCCGTTTATTTCCGCATCTGGAACGGCATAGTGAGCTACGCCCGCTACCTCGGCAAGATGATCTGGCCGGTGGATCTGGGCGTGATGTATCCCTTTGCGAAGATCTCTACTCCCGCATTGATCGGCGCGGCGCTGTTGCTGGCCGCCATCTCGGCGTTCGCCTGGCTGCGCCGCCGCGAGAATCCTTACCTGATTGTGGGTTGGCTGTGGTTCCTTGGCGCAATGATTCCCATGCTCGGCCTCGCGCAGACCGGTGTGCAAGCGCTTGCCGATCGCTTCACCTACCTGCCCATGATCGGCATCACCATCGCCGTTTCCTGGGGCCTGGCCGCGCTCGCCTTGCGCTTCCGTGTGCCGCTTCCCGCTCGTTCTGCCGTCATGGGCCTCATGCTCGGCGTGCTCAGCTTTCTATCCCTCGTCCAGACCTCGTATTGGAAAGACAGCCTCACCCTCTATGAGCACACGCTCTCCGTCACCAAAGACAACGACATGATGATGGTGAATCTGGCCAGCCTCAAGAAACAGGCCGGTGATTTCGACCGCGCACTGGCCCTGTATGAAGAGATCCTGCGCCTGGAGCCGAAGAAGGCCCTGATTCAAATCGAAGCAGGCACCCTGTCATTCCGCAAAGGGCAGAATGAGATCGCCCGGGCGCACTTTGAAGCGGCGCTGAAGGTTGAGCCCAACAATCCCGCCGCCATGCGCGGCCTTGCTGATTGCTTCCTGGCCCTTGGCAGGAAGGATGAAGCGCGCCGCCAACTGCAACAATTGCTCTCCATGTGGCCCAACGATGTCGAAGCCAGGGCGCGCCTGCTGATGATGCAATAAAACTACATCGAAGCCAGTCCGCGCAGATTCCAGCCGCAGATCCAGCTTGCTTCGTACTTGTTATTCCCCGGGCCCGGCCAGTGCGTCTCCAGGCTGATGCAGCCCGGATATCCGTCGGCATGCAACGCCGCAATCTGTCCTTTCCAGTCAATGGCGCGTGTGCCCACCGGACCCCATACGGGCTTGTGCCCGTCCATGTGGCAATCTTTGATATGAACGTGCGCGATGCGCGATGGCGGCAACAGCTTGTAGCCTTCCGGGTAAGGATTCTCACCCGAGATGAGGCAGTTCGCCGGGTCCCACACCACCTGCAGGTTGGAATGAGGCAAAACGTCTAGTACTTTTTTCGTTTCACTCGCCGTCGCGATGTTGCAGGCATGCTCGTTTTCGAGCCCGATGATCAGCCCTTCCGCTTGCGCCTTGCGCGCCAGCCCATCGAGCGCTTTCACAATTCCGTCAAAACACTTGTCCGGATCGACGGTCCTCCAGTAGGAGAACACACGCACCACCTTGGCGTTGAAAAATTTCGCGACGTGAAACGCGCGATCGGTGAGCCGCGGCTGATCGTCGAAAGTGTGCGAAGAAGCGAACACATCGTGCTGGAAGCGCGTGTCAATATCGGGCGCTCCTGGCAACACGCACTTCAGCACGGGAGACGCAATGGAAACAACGCTGATGTTACGTTCCCCCAATAAATCGCGTGCTTTCGCGAGTTCTTCGTCGCTGAGGTTCAGTATGTTCTTTCCCCACAACACGCGCAGTTCCGCCAACTGCATGCCGATCTCCACCATTGCATCAAGAGCAACGGCGAAGTCCGGAGAGAACTCATCAGTGATGGAGGCGATGGGAATTTTTGGCTGCATCGTTTTCGATTATGCCAGCCTCGGTGCTTCTTGCGCACGGCATGGCGCGAACAAATTGCGGTCATCATGCAGCACCCTACTTGTCAAGCGAAAAATCTTCACTGTTGCGAAGCGATTACAGCCCGCATTGACATGCTTTGCAGTGCTCTGCTAACTTCACTTTGGTTTGAAGAGAGTGTCACCCCGATCAGCGGATTCCCCAAGCATTGCGGCAAAGATTCTTTTGGTGGACGACAACCGCCACGGACTCACTGCGCGCAAGGCGGTATTGCAGGAGTTGGGCTATTCCATCACGGTATCGAGCGACCCCATCGATGCATTGCAGCGCATCGCCGAGACGTCGTTCGATCTGATCATCACCGACTACAAATTGCCCAACATTACCGGCATCGAGCTCATTGCCAAAGTGCGTGAGCTCTATCCTCACACGCCCGTCATCCTGATCTCCGGTTTTGCCGATACACTCGGCCTCACGGAGGAGAACACAGGATCGGACGCGGTGATTCAGAAGAGTGCCAATGAAGTGCACCAGTTGGTGCGAGCCGTGGCCCGGCTGTTACGCCGCAAAGCGCCACGCAAGCCGGCGGCCAGTGTGACCAAGGCGCCGCTCAAGGCAAAGAGTAAGGGCGTATCCTAAAAGGGTGGCCCTGCTAACCTCGATCCGCGGTTTGTATCGAATTATCCTTTTCTTCGCAATTCTCCTTTTAGTTGCCGCCGCGCAAACCGTACCGGCCCGCAAGGCCGCTCCGCCCAAAGCCAGACCCAAAGTTGCCCCGAAGCCGGCGGCCGCGGCAACCCTGTCCCCCGAGACACGCCAGGTCAAGCTGTGGATGTCGAAGATGACGGAGCGGCAGAAGATCGCACAGTTGCTGGTCATTCCTTTCTATGGCGACAACCCCAGCCTGCGTTCCCGCCTCTACCGGCAATACGCGCAACGCGTGAAGCAACTCGGCGTTGGCGGCCTCATTCTGGTGAACCGCCTGCAGAACGGCGTGGCGCAGAATGCCGAAGCCACCACCTCGGCCGCGTTTCTCAACCGCATGCAGCGGCTCGCCACGGTTCCACTCATCGTAGGTGCGGACTTCGAGCGTGGCGCCTCCATGCGTGTCGCCGGCGCCACGAAGTTCCCCCATGCCATGGCCTTCTCCGCCACCGGCGATCTCTCCCTGACGAGCAAACTGGGCGCCGTGACCGCCCGCGAATCCCGCGCCATGGGCATTCATTGGGTCTTTGCGCCCGTGGCCGACGTCAACAACAATCCCGATAACCCGATCATCAACATCCGCTCGTTCAGTGAAGATCCGCAACAGGTCTCGGCCAACGTGAAGGCATTCATCGAAGGCGCCCGCAGCGACGCGGCAAACCGTGTGCTGGTGACGGTGAAGCATTTCCCCGGCCACGGAGACACCGCAGTGGATACGCACGCCGGCCTGGCGAAAGTGGATGCCACCAAGCAGCGGCTGGAAGAACTGGAACTGGTTCCGTTCCGCGCCGCGATTGAAGCGGGCGTGGATTCCGTCATGACCGCGCATCTCTGGGTGCCCTCCTTGGAACCGCAGGAAATTCCGGCCACGGTTTCCCCCGCCGTGCTCACCGACCTGCTGCGCAAGGAACTCGGATTCAAAGGTCTTATCACCACCGACGCGATGGATATGCAGGGGCTCACCAGCAAGTTCCCCGCGGGCGAGCCGGCCGTGCGCGCCATCGAAGCCGGCGCCGATGTGCTGCTGATGCCCGCTAACCCGGAAAAAGCGGTCAACGCCATTGCCGCGGCGCTTCGCTCCGGCCGCATCAAGCCCCAGCGCATTGACGAGAGCCTGGAAAAATTGCTGCGTGCCAAGTACCAGCTCGGCCTCCACAAGCAGCGCCTGGTGGATCTGGAATCCGTCAATGATTCGCTCGACCTGGAAGAAGATGTCGAGCTCGCCCGCACCGTGGCCGAGAAAGCCATCACGCTGGTGCGCAACGAGGGCAACCTGCTTCCGGCCAAACCCGGAGCCTCTACCTGCTGGTTTGTTCTCAGCGAGAGCCGCTACGGCTCGCAAGGCCGCCGCATCACCCAGGAGATTAAGCAGCGCGGTGCGGAGATGCCTGTCAGTCTGATCGATCCGCAGTGGACCGCCGCGGAAATCGAAGAGGCGGCGAAAACAGCCGCATCCTGCAATACCACCGTGGTTGCCGCCTTCGCCGGCTACTCCGGCAATGGAACTCTCCCCGAATTCCAGCAGAACTTCCTCCGCGGCTTCATCGAATCCCGCCCCACCATCCTCGTGACCCTCGGCAACCCCTACCTCGTCCGCGCTTATCCCCAGGTGAAGGCGTTCCTCGCCACCTTCTCCACCTCCCAGCCAAGCGAGGCCGCGGCCGTGCGCGCCGTGCTCGGCGAGATCCCGCTCACCGGCCGTTTGCCCATCTCCATCCCCGGAATCGCCAAGCAGGGCGGGGGGTTAGGTTTGACAGTGGGCGGTGGCGTTCGATAAACTAAAACTTTTGTAGGGGTCAAACGGAGATCGTCTGTCTGTATGAACACGGAGTTTCCTTCCAAGCATGAAATCGATCGCTCTTGGTATGTGATCGATGCAGAGAATGCCGTATTGGGCCGGCTCGCCAGCAAGGCAGCCTTCGTCCTGCGCGGCAAACATAAACCGACTTTCACGCCCTTTATGGACGCGGGCGATCACGTCATCGTGATCAACGCCGACAAGGTCCGCCTCACCGGCGCCAAGGAAGAGCAGAAAGTCTATCACTATCACTCGGGATATCCGGGCGGGCTTCGCACCGTCCAGGCCAAGAAGCAACGCGCGGAACGGCCTGTTCGCATGGTGGAAGAAGCCATTCGCGGGATGCTGCCCAAGACCAAGCTCGGCGACCAGATGTATCGCAAGCTCAAGGTCTATGCTGGCGACAAGCATCCGCATAGCGCTCAGAAGCCATCCCCATTAGCGTAATTTCTAGGAGCAGACTTTGCCAGGACTGATTCAGCATCTGGGTACCGGCCGCCGCAAGAGCGCAGTGGCCCGCGTTTTCCTGCGCCCCGGTAAGGGCGCCATCACGGTCAATGGCCGTGACATCGAAGCCTATTTCACCACCCCCGCGTCCCGCGCGATGGCACGCCAGGCTCTGCTGGCCACTGAGATGGCCGACAAGTTCGATGTGCTCGTCCTCGCCAATGGCGGCGGCATCAACGGACAGGCCGGCGCTGTTCGCCTCGGCATCTCCCGCGCCCTCGTCCAATTCAATGGCGAATTGCGCGGCAGGCTCAAATCTCTCGGTTTTCTCACCCGCGACCCGCGCGCTCATGAGCGCAAGAAGTACGGCCAAAAGGGCGCTCGTCGCAGATTCCAGTTCTCCAAGCGCTAAACTCGTTAGCTGCTGGAGAATCGTTCCAGGCTTTTGAAACCCAGGCCGGGCTCCCCACGCGTGTAAATCTCGCTTTGGACCGCACGCGATTTTGAGGATTCGCCCGGCCGATCCATGAAGGAGGCATTTTGCCGTCGATTACAATGAAAGAATTGCTCGAAGCGGGCGTTCACTTCGGGCACCAGACCAAGCGCTGGAATCCAAAGATGAAAGAATACATCTTTGGCGAACGTAACGGGATCTACATCATTGATCTCCAGAAGACCTTGAAACTCTTCAAGGACGCGATGCGTTTCGTCGAGGAAATGGCCGGCTCCGGTAAATCCGTCCTCTTCGTCGGCACCAAGCGCCAGGCGCAGGAAGCCATCGCCGAAGAAGCCACGCGCTCCACGCAGTATTACGTGAACCAGCGCTGGCTGGGCGGCTTGCTCACCAACTTCGTCACCGTGAAGCGCTCCATCAACCGCCTCAAGGACCTCGACGATCTCGCCGAAAACGGCTGGATCGGCCGCGCCAAAAAGGAAATCATCCGCCTCGAGCGCGAGCGCAAGCACCTGCAATCGAATCTCGCCGGCATCAAAGATATGCCCGGCCTCCCCGACCTCCTCTTTGTCGTCGATTCCAACAAGGAATCCATCGCCGTCGCCGAAGCGAAGAAGCTCGGTATCCCCGTTGTGGCCGTCGTTGACACCAATTGCGACCCCGACATGGTGGACTACGTGATTCCCGGAAACGACGACGCTCTCCGCGCCATCCGCCTGTTCACCAATAAGATCGCCGAAGCCGTCATCGAAGGCCGCCAGCGTGTCACCGAAGCCGAATTCGGCCCCGGCCACGCCACTTCCGATACGCCTTCCGACGATGCGATCTCCGAAACCGCCGATATCAACCAGTACCTCGATCCCCAGTACTCGCAGCAACTCATGGCCGAGAGCCTCTCTGAGGACGATCTGGCCGCACTGCCGATCAAGGGCCGCCGCCGTACGGAAGCCGAAGACGAACTTGCCGGCTACCGCCCGTAACGGCTGCGCGAAGCACTGAGCGATTTCTGTAGAAAAGGATTTACGAACTATGGCCGAAATCACCGCGCAAATGGTGAAAGAGCTCCGCGACCGCACCGGAGCTGGAATGATGGAATGCAAGACCGCGCTCAAGGAATCGAACGGCGACGTCGCCGGCGCCGAAGTGGTTCTCCGCAAGCGTGGCATTGCTTCCGCCTCCAAAAAATCCGAACGCAGCACCAGGCAGGGTGTCATTGGGAGTTACATCCACTCCGGCTCCCAGCTCGGCGTGCTGGTGGAAATCAACTGCGAATCCGACTTCGTCGCCCGCACCGATGACTTCAACGACCTGGTGAAGGACATCGCCATGCAGATCGCCGCCGCCGATCCGCAGTTCATCCGCCGCGAAGACGTAACCGCCGCTGCGATCGAGAAGGAAAAAGAGATCCAGCGCGCCCGCGCTCTGAACGAAGGCAAGCCCGAAAAGATGGTCGACAAGATCATCGAAGGCCGCATGTCGAAGTTCTACGAAGAGATCTGTCTCCTCGATCAACCCTTCATCAAGGACAACACGATGAAGATCGAAGACCTGATCAAAACCAAAATCGCCAAGCTCGGTGAGAACATCAGCGTGGCCCGCTTCGTCCGCTTCAAGGTCGGCGACGCTCCGGCGTCCGAGTAAGCGGAGAACGCGTCACCGTGGCCGCTTATCGTAGGATTCTCCTCAAACTGAGCGGCGAGGTTCTCGCCGGCAACCAGGGTTTCGGCATCGATCCCGAACGCGTGCGTTCGCTCGCCGCCGAACTCGTGGAAGTGGCCCAGCAAGGCATTCAACTCGGGTTAGTGGTGGGTGGCGGCAACTTCTTTCGCGGAGTCAACGCCGCCGCCCGCAACATGAACCGTGTGGCCGCCGACCACATGGGTATGCTCGCTACCGTCATCAACGGCGTCGCACTGCAGGATGCCCTCGAAAAGCAGGGCGTCCCGACTCGCGTCATGACTGCCATCCACATGAATCAGGTGGCCGAGCCCTACATCCAGCGGCGCGCCGTGCGCCATCTGGAAAAGGGCCGCATCGTCATCTTCGTCGCCGGTACATCCAATCCCTATTTCTCCACCGACACCGCGGCAACGCTTCGCGCCCTCGAAATCGGCGCCGAAGTCATCGCCAAGGCAACCCGCGTCGACGGCGTCTACGACAAGGACCCGATGCTCCATGCCGACGCCGTGCGTTACGACGAAATTACGTTCCAGGAAGTGCTGTCGCAGGCCCTTCGCGTGATGGACGCCTCCGCCGTCGCCATGTGCCGCGATAACAAACTCCCCATTCAGGTTTTCAATCTCACCGTCGCAGGCAATATAATGCGAATGTCGATGGGCGAGCCCGTAGGCACGCTCATCCGTTAGATTATTGGAAGAGGCCAAATCATGAAACCAGCCCAATCATCCGGCCAATCCGGTCCGAGTCTGAAGGAATTGGAAGCGGGCGCGAAATCCCGCATGGAGAAGGTCATTGCCGACCTGATGCATTCGATGAGCAACATCCGCACCGGACGTGCTTCGGTCAACCTGCTCGATGGCATCAAGGTGGAATACTACGGCACCCCCACGCCGATCAACCAGTTGGCCAACCTCCACGTTCCCGAGCCCGCCATGATCACCGTCCAGCCGTGGGACGCCTCCACCATCGGACCCATCGAGAAGGCTATCCGCTCTTCCGACCTCGGCCTGAATCCGATGAATGACGGCAAGGTGATCCGCGTGCCCATTCCTCCGCTCACCCAGGACCGCCGCAAGGAACTGGTGAAGCATCTGCACAACATCGCCGAGGATCATCGCGTTGCCCTCCGCAACATCCGCCGCGATGCCAACGATGCAGTGAAGAAGCTCCTCAAGGACAAGGCGATCAGCGAAGACGAGGAGCGCCGGGCGCATGATGAAATTCAGAAGCTCACCGACGCCGAGATCAAGAAACTCGACGCCGCCTCGCTGGCCAAAGAGAAGGAAATCCTCGAACTGAAGTAGTGCACCCACCCGGGGTACAATCGGGGGTATGGCTATTCCGGCTCGGAGGATGACGCTCGAAGAGTATCTCGAAGCGGAGCGCAGTTCCGACATCCCCTTGGAATTCCAGGATGGCAAGGTTCTGCGTGCACTCGACGCCACACCGGCGCACGCCAGATTGACGGCTACGCTTTGCGCGGCCCTCGTCCACCGGTTGAAGGGAACCCCCTTCGTCACTTACGTGAAGCTGCAGGTTCGCATCACCTCATCGCAGTACGTCTGTCCCGACGTATCCGTGGTCTCCGGAAAGCCGGTTCAGACTTCCGAGGAGGATTCGAGCGTCTCGAACCCTAAAGTGGTGATCGAGATCGTATCCCCATCCACGCTCGACTACGACTACGGCGGGAAATTTCTGCTCTATCGGCAGCTTCCTTCGCTGGAAGAATACGTGTTGGTGTCGCGCGACCAGCCGAGGGCGGAAGTGTATCGCCGGGCCCCTGGCGACAAGTGGATTCTCTCCTCTTACGACGGTATCGACACGACGCTGATTCTCGAATCGCTCGACAGGCGAATTCCGCTTCGGGAACTCTACATCTAAACCTGAAGTACAATTCTCTGTATGGCCAGTCCTACTCCCCGAATGACGGTCGAGGAGTATCTGATGGCTGACGCCAAATCTGAAATCCCGCTGGAATACCGCGAGGGCGAAGTTTTCCCCGCGTTCGACGCCTCGCCGGCCCACGCCCGGCTCGTTATCCGCCTGGGGCGAGCCCTGGATCAGCGGCTGGACGGAACGCCCAGCGCCACCTACGCCGCCCTGCGGATTCGCGTTACCCCCGTGCAGTATGTGTATCCGGACATCGCCATCGTGTCCGGCGATCCGGCCCAAATCTCGGAGAAAGACACCAGCGTCTCGAATCCCAAAGTGATCTTCGAGATCCTCTCGCCCTCCACGCAAGACTACGACTACGGAGGGAAGTTCCTCCTCTACCGTCAGGTTCCGTCCATCCAGGAATACGTCCTCGTCTGGCGCGACCAGCCCCGTGCCGAAGTCTTCCGCCGCGCTCCGCAAGAGAAGTGGATCCTTTCCAGCTTTCAGGGGCTCGGCGCCACGCTGATTCTCGAGTCGCTTGAACTTCGCCTGCCCCTCAGCGAGCTTTACGCCTGAAGCGCTGGAGCCTCACCAGCAGGAACTACTCACCTACCAGACCGAGAACGCGGCTACTTTGAATCTGTTCTCATAGGAAGCACGTACGCACCTCCTGATGAAGTTCCGATCCCCATTGGGGAACTGAGGCAAAGTCAACTTCTCCGTCCCACTCATCAACTCAAATTGGCTGATGTCCGCAGCTGCTGCCAGCAGAATATCAGTCCCATGTGTCCTATCCAGGTCCACCATCCCTAAAGCCTCGCCTCGCGTTCGCTTGTAAGCCCATCGGAACGGCGGTATCAGCCACCCTCTGGTCTGTTCGTTTCGTACAAACCCAGGAGACGTCCCGCGCGCTCCAAACAGGAAATCATGGCAGTTCACGAATACCCACGGATTCTCAGTCCGCTTCTTCCAACATTGCGCTTGCACCCACAGACGAAACCGTTGATGTTCCATGATCACACGCTCCTCCTCGCTCGGCTTCGATTTGAGGAACATTTCATAGTTCTCATCACTCCAGTTCGGGCCGAACTGGAGCGGGAATGCTCCCAGACCGGCCAGCTCAAGCAACTCTTCCCGCATGGCTACAACGGTGTCAGGTGTGAGCCGCCGGCCCCAATCCTCACCCGGCCGTAGCGCTTGCAGCAACCGGACAAACCGTATCGGCGGGTATATCTCCGGCCATTCGTAGTGGGAGCCCATTGGCACATGCGCCGGGGGAACAAATGGATTGAGCGCCAAATCGCAGAGAAACGAAAACAGCTGCAGCGTCTCGGGGCGCCGTATCGCCTTCGTTTCTGGCTTGTAGAACTGCAGGAACAACCGGAACGCGCGGGCATATCCACGTCTTCGACTCATCAATCGCTGCCAGCATTCCAGCTGTTCCTCCTTTTGCCGTGGCCCCTGGAATGGAGCTATCTGACCAAGCTGCAACATAGCCAGCAACTCCTGAGCTGTGGCAGCCCCCTCCAGGAGACATCGGACTCCGATTCGGCCGTCCTCCGACGCTATTTCTGCGATGCCTCGCTCACCCGGACGGTACACATCTTCCGCCCATTCATCGCTTGAGTACTCCTGAAAACCAGCCTGTGAGGCTATCGAAAGCGCGTAAACGCCAAAGACAAACCGCAACACCGTTTCTCGGTCCACTCTGCGCCTGGAGTCAAGCCCGTTCACCGCTAACTCCAAGGCAACTTCGTGATCCTGCCAGTTGTCGCACAGCTCCTGAATCTCCGGGTCCGGGCTTGCCGCCAGCTCCCCCGTGATCGGCTCCCCGGAACGGATTCTCCGCTCCAACAGGCGCTGCCGCTTGCTACGGTTCATCCGCTCCAGGCGTCCCAAGCAATTCCGCCCCTGCGAATATGTGATCACCTGTGCCAAGGCGCCGAAGCTGGTTCCGTTCACCTGAAACCAATGGGCGCACTCGTGAACAAGGGCCACATAGTGATTGTGGAATTCTCCGGCTAGCATCGGTCCATCCGCAAACCGTCGCTTGCCACCCGGAATATGCAGCAAGAGCGCATGTGGATCCAGTCGGTAGTCCGACCCCCCGGATGCGAACGGGCGTCTATGGGCCGGCAACATGCACTACCCCTTCTTCTTCCTCTTGGTCGTCGCCTTCTTGGTCGTCGCCTTCGTGGTCCGCTTGTTCGTAGGCGCCCGCTTCTTTCTACGAACAGACTGTTTCTTCCCAGCGTCCTTAAGCAGCACCAACAAATAATCCACCGCTGCCTTTGCCGCTCCGCCAGCAACTGCGGAAATGATCAAGTCTGCGATCTCCGTTTGCCCGAACCCTTCCCTCGCTGCGGACTTGCGCTCGTGCAGTCGCATCGTGAATTGGCCGGGTGCTCCGTGCTCAATCTTCGTTCGCAACGCAAGTAGGGATGTAGGGTCGCCCGATACTGTATAAGACACGTCGACTCTTTGTGCCATGAAAATCAATTTATCAAAGGAATCCAGGAGCTGCCAGGAGCTTCTACAGTGCGAGCCTCTAGCACTGAAATATCAATTACATTCACTCTGATACAAAAGACTTCAGATCAGAGAACGCTTACTGAACACTGTTCTCCCATGTCAGGGTGTATACATTCATAGCGATAGGCGATCCGCTGGCACCCCCTCTGCGTACTAACTTCGATTACTGTAATATTGCCACTAAGCCCTTTAAAATCAAGGAAATAAAAATAGGTGTCTGGTATCGATATTTTTGCTTGACAAGCTGTTGTATACAACGTTAAGATCTTCTTTCCACGTACGGAAGGTGGCTAGTTGGTCACCCCGCTAAACCAGCTAGAGAGGGTCCGAGCATGACCTTTCAGATCGGTGAACGCGTTGTATACCCCAATCACGGCGTCGCTGTGATTGAGAACATCAGCGCACGCTCTTTCGGAAGCCAATTCGAGCGCTTCTATCTCTTGAGGATCAATGCCAGCAGGATGACGGTCATGGTGCCGTTCAGCCATGTGCTCGACGTTGGTCTTAGAAAAGTAACCAAGGCCACAGAGATCAACAAAGTCCTCCTGTTCCTGGCCACGGGGAAACCCAAGCATTGCCAGGACTGGAAAGACCGCTTCAAGGAAAACTCTGACAAGATGCGCTTCGGAAGTCTGCTCGAAACAGCAGAGGTCCTCAAGTGTCTCCTCATCCTCCAGAAGGACAAACCACTGTCCTTCCGGGAAAAGAAGATGCTCGACCGTGCGCGCCATATGCTGTTGACCGAAACAGCCATTGCGCGGAACACCACGGAAGTCAACGCGGAAGAGATCCTGAACGAATCTCTGGCCAAAGCCAGTCTGAAAATGCCCGAGGCGCTGTAACAGCACCGGGTCCCCACACGGTCTTTCTCCAATTCTGATTCGACACTATCGGCCCGGACGCCTCTGAGCGCTCCGGGCCGAAATTTTTGCGGGTGGAGAGGAGGGCAGCAGGTGGAGGAGAAGGCGGGCGCAACGACCTTTGCGGAGTTCAAGGCTGGACCAGGGGCTGGAAATCCAAGGCCATTTCTGGGCAGAGATCCGGTAATGGCCCGGAGGAATGCCGGCGAAGCTGTAGGATCCATCGCGGGATGTTAGGGTAGTGTACGTTTTGCCTTCTCCTGCGAGGGTAACTTGGGCGTCAGGGATGGTAACGTCGTTCTCTTGGAGCGGCCGCAGCGGATTCCAGCCGCCGTTCTGGATGACCTCGCCATAGATTCGGGTTTGTTGCTTTCGGCGGGAGTTGGCTCGCAGCCAAGCGATGTCATCGGTGGCAGTGAAGACAGGTCGAGACGCGGAGCAGCGGTCGGCGAAGTACAAATAGTTGGAGAATCTGTTGTTCTTGGAGGCAAGAAAGAGATATTTGCGCCCAACTTCAAAGAAGGATGCACATGGTGTACCCGAACCCAGGAAGAGGTGTTTGCTATTGGCCGGGAGGCCGGAAAAGATCTCCTCTACGTGGACGGAATAAACGAAGGGCAGGCGTGCCAGGACGATTCCTGTGAAAACTGCAACATCGTCGAGTGGAATGGCACATGGTGCTTCAGGGACTGCGAAGCACGTGCAGGGGCAGAGGATGGACGGTAGGAGCAGGGGCGTGAAGAAGCGCCATGTCCACATGCACGTCTAGACACCGGTGCGAAGTTGGAAGTTCCGGGGCGAACCGCACCGGGGACCTGCTGGACAAGCTTGCCGGGCTCTGGTGCCTCCGGCGGCCATAGCGGCCCCTACACCAGCTCCAGGCTGGTCTCCCCCTTCGCCAGATCGAAGATCACCACCACCCCATCCTGCTCCACCTTGGCTTTCGCCATCGCATTCCCGATCTTCACGCCACGAACATTCCGCCCCGAAATCTTCAACGTGAAGTCGGGACAGGCATAAGGGGCCCGCAGCTTCACCCGGTTGCCCTCCTTCGAGATCGCCGTCAATTCCTTCGCCGCCCAATAGCGCGCGATATCGCCGATCTTCATCCACTCGAAACGGTCCCCGTAGCCCGCCTTCAGCCGCTTGTGGACCTCCTTGAGCGTGTGGAACCCGTCCTTCTGCCCGTTACAGTAAATCCCCGGCCAGTGGCACATCATGATCGCCGGCTCGCCGCGTTCAATCACTTCCGCCATCCGTCCGGCCTTCGAATCCGCGGTGATCATCTTGTCCAGTGCGGGAGTTACCAACCCGTCCCATCCGCCATACCAGTCGCCGGTGCAGGCGATGATCGACACCACACACTGCGGATCGGAACTATTTAACCCGCGCACGTTCTCCACCCGCGGCGCCACACTGCGCGAATCCAGAATCGCATGCCGGAAGTAGTGGGGGATCTCCGTCTGGTACACATCCTTGCAGGCCTGCAGCGTCGCCTTCGACAACTCCACCAGCCGCCGCCCGGCGAATCCGCCCGGGGTGGTGATGCCTTCGCACGGCAACTCGGCATTCTTCAGAATCCGCAGCGCGTAGGCCATGTAGTTCGCGATCTCATCGGCGGACTTGTCCTGGCTCCAGCCGAAATTCTCCATGAAGCGCTCCGTGCGCTCAGGGAACGGCCGCCCGGTCTTCGTATCGATGACCCAGGTGTGCGTGATCATCTCCGGGTGGATGTCCCAGTTCGGAGCAATCAGCGTGCGCACCAGGCTGAGACTGTCCGTAAGTTCCTTGCGGCTCCAGCCCGGCATATCGCGATCCACCCAGCCCACGCAGGCAGGGTAGGGAACGATGCTGTACTTGCCTTTCACGCCGTTCTCGCGCGTCCATTCGCCGAACTCGCGCACAAAGCTGTCCGGAATCTCGCGCGGCAGCTTGCGCCAATCCTGCAGGTAGCGATCCGGATAGGCTTCGGCAAAGTGGGGAATACCAAAATGCGCCAGGTTCACCAGGCACGTCGAATCGTCGATCAGCAGGCTCACCGGAACCTTGTTCCGCGGGTTCAACACCTGCACATCGCCGCTCTTCTGCGGCCGCTCTCCCGGCGCCTGCGCCTGCACTGCCGCGGCCTGCATAGCCAGCGCCGCTAGTTTCCGTCGAGTGATCTTCATTGCTACTCCCAAACCCGTAATGCTTGCCCCAATGCATCCACCTGCCTCACACTCTTCCCATACAGCCGGTACACCGCCGAAGTCAGCCGGTAGGATTCCGGCAGAGCCGTCAATGACACGATCTCGCGCGGCGCAACCATCGCCGCCACCTCCGCCAGATCCGTCACCCGCAGCACATTCAGCAGCGGTGGACCCTGCCAGTGCGAGCCCGGCGGATCATCGAGAATCACGCGTGTAATGCGCGAATCCAAAGCCGCCGCATGCAAAGCCAACCCGCCCATCGTCTTTCTTCCATACAGTGAAATCGATTTCACCGGCAGCTTCTCTTCGTCCACCAGGTAGTCCACTGCGCGCAGCACATCCCACAACTGCAGGCTTTCTACGGTTCCGCCCAGCAGCGCCGCTGTCATCTGAGTGGCTGCAAAGCGGAAGTTCGTCATGGGGTAGTCCACCGCCCGTGGATTCACTACCAAAACCACGTGCGTCGACAACGCCGACAGCAGCAGATCGTAATCCACGCCGAACACGATGTCGTCTTTCCCTTTCACATAAATCAACGCCCGCTGCCGCGCCTTTTCCTCCCGGGGCACAAACAGTTCCCCATGCACCCGCACGTTCTTCTCCGTGCTGAACTGCACGCGGTAGGAATCGGCGTAGTTCTGCGTCCACATCTTGTGCTCGGCCTTCCAAACAGCAAACGGCTCTTTTGTTTTAGGGAAGGCGCGGTAGACCTTGTCCTTCAATCCCGCTGCCACCGCCGTTTTGCGCTTCTCCCAGGCGGGCAACGACACCGGCGCGGCCAGCTTCGGCAGCGGCAGAAAACTCTTGTGAATCGCTTCATTGCGGGAATCGGAAGGCAGCGTCTTCAGCACCCGCAGCGTGGCCGCTGTCTCGCGGTCGAACTTCGGTTCCTGATACGGAGTCTCATCCTTTCGCATCCAGCGGTTCAACCATTCATTGGCCGCTTTGCGATAGCCGGGGTTGTCCACATGCCCTGTCTCTTCTTCATACTCCGTCACCGCTTCCGGCACTCCGTACCACTGGTACACCGGGCGCAGGCATTCATACACCGGCCGGTAACCCGTCGGAGGAAACGCTCCGTCCTTCGTCGCATTCACAATCCGCAGCGGACGCGGCGCAATCAGCGCCCCCACCAGCGGCAGATCCATCTGATAGGTATTCCAGAAATAGATGCAATCGCAATTCTGCTGCACCGTGTCGTGCTGCACATGCGGGCCAACGGCCCACGTCCCATGCACCGGTGCCGCAACGCGAAACCGTTCATCCGCTGCTGCCGTAAACCACGATACGGCGCCTCCGCCGGAGCGCCCCGTGATCCCCGCATTCTTCGCATCCACGTCCTTGCGCGTCTCCAGATAATCCAGTGCGCGCATCGCATTCCACACTTCCACACCCGCCGGCGTATAGCCCAGCGATAACCAGTTGTACATGCCGAGATTGTGCAACCCGTGATGCAGCCCGCCAATCTCGCCGAACTCGATGGTATCGAGAACAAACGCCGCAAACCCCTGCTCCGCGAACCACACCCCATGATGCTGATAGGTGATCTTCGCCCCATCCGGGGAAGGGGAGTGCCCCGTGACATAAACAACAGCCGGATACGGCGCCTTCGCCCCCTTCGGCAGATACAAATTCCCCGTGACATACAATCCGGGGCTGCTTTGGAAGACGATATTCTCAACCCGGAAATCAGCGCGTTCAAATCCACCCGTGATCCGAGCCTGCAGTGGCGTGCGCGCAGGCAGCGGATCGAGCCCCAGCATATCCAGGAACTGCCGCTTTACCTCCGGCCGCCGCTTCTTCCAATCCTCCAACCCGGAAATGCCCGCGAATTGCCCCGCGGTAATCGCTGCGGCCCGCTCCGCCAGATTCTTCTGAAACAGTTCGTAGCGCTGCGCCGGGTTCAGCGGCTGGCCCCAAAGGGAACCAGCCGCGAGTAACAAAACAAGGAGTTGCATCAATAATCCAGCCTAAGCCCGAACAGCATCGAGCGGCCACCTTGCGCCGTGGTCACCAGCCCGAAATCGCCGCCGGTGATGTTCGTGGCCGGGTTGTTGAAGTTCGCACGGTTGAACGCATTGAACATTTCCCAGCGGAACTGGAATACGCCGCTTTCCTTCAACCGCCAGTTCTTGTGCAATCCGGCGTTCCAGTTCACCGTGCCCGGCCCGGTCAGGATGTAGCGAGCCGAGTTCCCATAGAAACCGCGCCCCGTCAACGGCCGCACGAACGAATTCGTATCGAACACCGGACGCGAGGTCTGAATGCGGTCGCGCATCTCACCGGAATCGAAGTTGCCATCCCCAATCCGATCCGGCCTTCCTCCGAACTGGTTGGTGTTGGCTGGATCGGTGTTGGAGAAGGCAGGGCTCAGACGGGCGCCGGTCGACATCGTCGTAATGCCCGCCAACTGCCAGCCGCCGATCACATGATTCACCACCGTGGGAATGGTTGAGCCAAACTTCTGCCCCCGCCCATACGGAACGTCGATGACGTAGCTGAACCGCAGTTGCTGGCGCCGCAGATTGCTGTCATCTCCGCGCTCCAGCCAGCGCTCATATTGATTCTGCTGGCTGCCGCCGGAGTAGTTGCGCAGATCCACATCGGTCAATCCCTTCGCCCAGGTGTAGTTCACGTTGTACCAGACGCCTTTGGCCACACGTCGATCGGCCTGGAACGTGAAGCCGTGATAGTTGGACGAGCCGCCGGTCTGAATCAGATTCGCCGCATTGAACCGCGGATACGGACGCCGTGCCGTGCTGAACGCCGTGGTGCTCGGCCGCAGTAAATTGAGATCGTCGTTGAACGGCACGTTGATGCTGCGCGTCCCGACGTAGCCAATGTCCACAGCCATCCCCCAGATCTGCCGGCCGATGGACAGATTCATCTGCTGCGTGCGCTCATTGGGAAATGCCGCGCTGTTGCCGCTGATGGTTTGAATGCCGGCAAACGAAGATGTGGTGCGGAACGGATTCGGGAACTGGATGGCCGGTGTATTGGCGTTCTCAATGATGAACGTCTCCTGCGATTGCCACGGCCCGCCCGTCTGATTCAAGGCCAGCAGCCCGGGCCAAAAGTGGGTGTAGATACCGAAGCCCGCGCGGATCACCGTGGTCGCATCGCCGAACGGCCGGTAGGCCAGGCCGATGCGCGGATTCCAATTGTTGCTGTCGCTCTTCATGAGGCTCCGCTCGGGCAGGCCTGCGCGTGAAGCCGTCACAATCGGGAGAGTGGCCACTACGCTCGGCACCAGGTCAGAGGGAATAGCGGTGCCCGCCGTCACCATGCTGCCCGTCGCCGGATCGAAAGTGAACATGCGGTCGAATTTCTCCACCCACGGAGTCTGATACTCATAGCGAATGCCGTAGTTCAGAGTGAGACGGCTGTTGATCTTGAAATCGTCTTGCCAGTAGAAGCCTGTGTGCGTGCTGCGTGTGTAGGCATTGGGCCGCGCCACACCCTTCGATGCACTCACCGGCCAGCCCAGCAGGAAGTTCGCATACGCCAACCCGCTCAACCGGTCGTCAAACGCATACTGCCCGCGCAGGAACAGCGGCTTGTTCTGATTGTTCACCTGTAAGCGACGCACATCCACGCCCATCTTGAAATTGTGACGCCCGCGATACCACGAGAAATTGTCGATCGCCTGGTAGGTGTTCTGCGCCGTGTAGCTGTCGTTGCGTCCCGCCGTCCCATGGAACGGCAGCGCCCCGGCAAAGCTGAACCCCGGCATCCCGGCAATCGCCGGATCGTTGTTCGGGTTGTCGATCCCCTGTATCCCAAGCAGCGACTGAATATTCTCACCGAACATCGTGTCGAAGCTGCGGGTGTAGGTGCGATTGAATCCAACCTTCGCTTCATTCACCAGACTCGGCGAGAAGGTGTGCGTATCGGAGATCACCACGCTGCGCCCCGGCAAATTCGACAGGTTGCTCGATTGCCCGTAGCCGCTCTTCAACCCGCCCGGATAAAAATTCTTGTTGTTGATGGTCAGTCCGACGCGCGCGAACAGCAGGTTCTTGTCGTTGATTTTGTGATCGCCCCGGAACGAGTAGACGTCGGAATCGTACTTCCCGCCGGGGTCGGCGTAGTAGTTGTTCGTCATCCCATACGTGCCCAAGCCCACCTGGTTCGGCTCCGGATACACCAGGTCGTTCACTTTCTGCGCGATCGGGCTGATGCGGCTCGTGGGAACGCGGTTGCCGGCAAACGGCTGATTGTTCGCCAGGCTGTCCACCAGGTTGATGCGCCCGGCCAGGGCAGAGAAGTCGCCGCCCCGCATCGCCGCCGTCGGCACGCTGAAGATCATGCGGTTCCCAATCCGGTACCGCGCCCCGCTGTAGGATGCGAAGAAGAACGTCCGGTTCTTGCCGTTGTACACCTTAGGAATGAAGACCGGGCCGCCGCCGTTCAGCGCGAACATGTTGTGATTCGTAAACGACACAGGCACGCGATCCGACCACGCCCGCGCGGAAAACTTGCTGTTGAAAATCCCCCAATACAACGACCCGTGCGGATCGTTCCCACCGCCTTTGCTAACGGCCGCGAACTGCGCTACCTGCGGATACTCGGCCGAGCTGTTGGCGGTGAGGATCTTAATTTCCGCGAACGTTTCGATGTCCCCGGAAAAGCCATTGGCCGTGTTGCGGCTGCTCACCATATCGTTCACCGAGATGCCGTCGGAAGTGAAATTGTTCGCCGTATCGCGCGCGCCGTTCACCTCAAACCCGCTCGCGCTCTGCACGCCGGCGGTGACGTTGGTGATGTTCGCCCAACCGCGGCCCTGCGTGCTCAACGGCAGTTGCGCGAAATCGCGCGCCGTTTTCAGATTCGACAAGGTGGCCGTTTCCGTCTCCACCTGCGTCGTGCCGCCTTCTACAGTCACTGTAGTGGTGACGTCGCCCACTTCCAGCCGCACGTCCACGCGCTTGATCTGCGCCGACGAAAGATCGATCTTCGTCTGGCTCAGCGCGCGGAATCCGGGGGCCTTCACGTCCACGCGGTACCACCCCGCTTCAAGCCCCGAAACGCGGTAATCGCCTGCGGCATCCGACTTCACTGCACGCGCGAAATTGGTGCCTTCATTACGCACGGTGACATCGGCCCCCGGCACCGGTGATCCGGTGGCGTCGGTCACCGTACCCAGCAAGCTGCTCTGTGTGGCTTGGCCAAACGCCAGACTGGCGGCGAATAGGAAAGCGAGTGGAAGGGACATCCTAGACATGGAACCTCCTCAGCAAGACATTTTTCACTTAGTGAAATACTGCCTCACGGCACGCCGAATGTCAAGGTGGTTGCAGTGGCGCGGGCCTCCAGGCCGGCGCCTAACTTCACACCGCCCGCGATTGAAACTCTGTAAAGAACCCGCTTAACACCAGCGCCAGTGTCCCCATCAAACTCGCGTCAGACCCATGCCGCGCTTTCACAATCCGCATCCGCGCCAGACATCGATACGCCATGCGCGCCCGCAACACCGTCATCACCCGCTCTTCCATCAGATCCCAACCGGCGGCCAGATACCCATCGACGACGATAGCCTCCGGGTTGAACGCCGCATTCAAATTCACAATCCCGCGCCCCACATACTCCGCCGCCTCATCCAACGCCCGCAACGCCTCCCGATCGCCCTCCCGAGCCCGCGCCACCACCTCCAGCGCGGTCACCTTCTCCGCTCCCCCATACATCCGCACCAGAGCGAAATCGGAAGCATACTGCTCCCAACAACCCGTGTTCCCGCACAGGCAAGGCCGCCCATCCGGCACCACCGTGACGTGCCCGAATTCGCAGGCTTCCCCATACGCCCCCAGCAGCGGTTTTCCATCCAGAATGACACCCGTTCCCAATCCGTCATGCGCGGTTAAGAACACGAAATTATCCATCACCTTCGCCCCCGGCTCGCCAAACCACCGCTCGGCCAGCGCCGACAAAATCGCGTTGTTTTCGTAGTAAACGTGCGTCTTCAGCCCGTGCGTCAGGATCGACCCCAACGGCACGTTCACCCACCCCAGATTCTCCGCGGCCACCACCAGTCCAGTGCCGCGATCAAGCGTCCCGGGTATGCTCACGCCAACGCCAAGCAGCGATTGCTTCCGGCCCAACCCGCCGATCATCCCATCCAGCGCTTCGCGTACACGGCGCAGCACCACATCCGGATTCCCGTGCCATGCCACCGCCTTCTGCTTCAGCAGACGCCCGTTCAAATCCGCCATCACCACTCGTGTGACAGGCAAGGCGATCTCCACGCCCATGGCCACCATGGCGTCCGGGCAAAGCGTCAGCGCCAGCGGGCGGCGCCCCATCGGCACATCCCCGTTCTTCTCGCCGATCGCCAGCAAGCCGCGCTTCCGCATGCGGTCCACAATCAGCTTTACGGAGCTTGGCGCAAAACCCGTCATGCGCGACATATCGCTCTGTGAGATGCCTGTGTTTTGCCGGATGATGTTCAGCAGCAGCCGTTCATTGGCTTCGCGCAGGTCGGATTTGCGCAACGCCCCGCGCGAGGTAACGGTAACCGACGACATGGGTTCGCCTTCAGCTTACCTTTTTTCACCCACTGAAAGAAAGGCAGTCGAGGAAGCTCTCGCCCTTGGCGATAGATACGCCGAAGTTCTCTGCCACCGTCTGCCCGATATCCGATAAAGAGCCGCGAGTCCCCAAATCCACTCCCGCCTGCACACTGGGGCCGAAGGCCAGCACCGGCACATACTCCCGGCTGTGATCGGTGGAAGGTGTAGTCGGATCGCACCCATGGTCGGCCGTGAAGATCGCCAGATCGCCCGGCTGCAACGAAGCGCGCAGCGAGGGCACCCACGCGTCCACTTCTTCCAACGCCCGCGCATACCCCTCGACATCGTTGCGATGCCCGTAGAGCATATCGAAATCCACCAGGTTGACGAAGGTCAATCCATCCTTATCTTCGGCCAGAGCCTCCAGCGTCTTCGCCATCCCTTCGGCATTCGTCTTCGTCTTATCGAACTCGGCGATGCCGCGCCCCAGGAACACATCGAAAATTTTCCCCACACTGATGACGTGGACACCTGCATCCTTCAATTGATCCAGCAGCATCCCGCGCGGCGGCGGCACAGCGTAATCCTTGCGGTTCGACGTGCGCTTGAATGCGCCTACTTCGCCTTCGAACGGCCGCGCAATCACGCGCCCCACTTCATGCTTGCCCCGCAGCAGTTCCCGCGCCGTTTCGCAGATCTTGTACTGCTCCCACAGCGGGATGGTCTCTTCGTGCATGGCAATCTGAAACACGCTGTCCGCCGAGGTGTACACAATCGGGGATCCGGTGCGCACATGCTCTTCACCGAGTTCCTTGATAATCTCGGTCCCTGATGCTGCCTTGTTGCCCAACGTCGGCCGCCCGATGCGCCGCTCGAATTCCTCCATCACCTCCGGCGGAAAACCATTCGGATACAGCGGAAATGGCTTCTCCAAATGAATCCCCACCATCTCCCAATGCCCGGTGGTCGTATCCTTCCCCGGCGACGCCAGCGTGCATTTTCCGAAAGAGCCCTCAGGCTCAGCCACGCCCGGCAGCCCTTCGATCGGCCGGATATTTCCAATCCCCAGCGCCCGCAGATTCGGCAGCTCCAATTTGCGCTGCCGGGCGATGTTGCCCAGCGTATCGCTGCCCGCGTCTCCGTAAGCCGCGGCATCCGGCATCTCGCCAATGCCCACGCTATCCAGCACAATCCACACCACGCGGCGGAAGACCATTTATTCCTCCTTCAGCGCTTCTTCAATGCGCTCGCGCAGCATGTCCTCAAAGCGCTCCGGCACAAACCCGTTCAATCGCGACGTCATCACGCCTTTGCGATTGAAAATCATCGTCGTCGGAATCGACGCCACCTTCAGCAGATTGGACAATCCATCCTCGTAGTACACCGCTTTGTTCCACTTGTTCTGGGCCAGAAACGGCTTCACCACGTCGCGCTCCTGATCGGTGTTGATGCCCAAAAACACGACATCGTCACGCCCCTTGAAGCTCGCTTTCACCTTTTCGTAGATCGGATACTGCACGCGGCAAGGCCCACACCATGTGGCCCAGAAATCGAGCAGCACCACTTTACCCCGCAGTGACTTCAGATCCAGAGACTCCCCGTTCACGCCGGTAATCGTGTACTCCATGGCGTTCGTCACACCAGAATTCGGATCAAGAGCCCGCAACTTCGCTTTGCGTTCCTCCTGCACCGCAATCGAACGGTCATAGGACGCGAGAATGATATCCCCCAGCCCCTTTTCCGATCCATGCAGCTTCTGATACAAGCCTGCCATCTGCTTCCGAATCGCCAGCCGGTCTTCATCCGTCAACCGGATATCCGGCAGCGAGAACGCATCGGCCAGAAGCGGAATCGCCTCGGCAATCTTGTCCTGCTTCAACAACCACGTTGCCGCTTCGCGCGCCGGTTCCGCCGAAGCATAGGCGGCAAAGCTCTTCTTCGCCAGTTCCACCGCTTCGGCATAAGCGCCGAGGTGGCCCTTCGCCCGCGCCTGGAACGTATATGCACGCCCCAGCCCGCGATCCAGATCCTCGCGCAACTGCGCATCCATGCGCGTCGCCGGCTTATCCTGCTCCAACTCGCGCATGCCCTTCTCAAACAGCAGCGCGTACTTCAGCCCGCGCTCATTGCTTTCCTTGTCCTCGCGCGAAGTCAGCAGCCGCGTCACCCGCTCCAGCACCACCAGGTCATTCGGATTCTTATCCAGATACTGCTCGCCATAGCGAAGAATCCGCGCGTTGTCCCGATTGTCGATCGCCGCCTTGATCAACGCCCGCTCAATCTCCTCGCGCCGCGCCGACTTCGGATACTTCGCCAGATGCTTCTCCAGCGCGCGGCTGATTTCCATCGGGCTCGATCCGGCTTCGCCCATCGACTGGCGCAACTCATCGTCCTCGCTCGGCTTCGGCTTGCTGTTCTGCGCCAACAGGGGCAGGGCAGCCAGCAGCGCCATCGTCAAAAATCGCTTCATTGTTGTCCGGCCTTCGGCTTCTGCGGGTTGCGGATGTAATCGGCAATGGAAGCCGCCCGCTCCCGCGCCATGTGCAGATAGCTATCGTTCTTCGCCACGCGGTCGAGCATCGGCAAATACTGCGGCAGCCCCACCAGCCGGTTGCGCTCCATCGCCGCCTGCATCTGCAGCAGCGCTTTGTTCACACCCAACTTATCGAAACGCACCGCCTTCTCCAGCGCAATGCGGTGATAGGAGCTCTCGCCCATGCGCTCAAACCAATCCTGCATCTGTTTCCCATCCTCGTCCTGGGTGAAGTTGAACTTCACTTCCCCCTTCTCGCTGTGGTTCTCGATGCGGAAGAGCTTCTCGCCCATCTTGGCCACGGGAAGCCCCGATTCCAAAGGCTTCTTGAACCAGTTCAGCTTCTCAGCCAAAGCCCAGATCTGCTTCGTCTCCTCTTCCGTCAATTGCGAAATCAGAGGATCCTCTTCTTTCGGCGCCTCGCGATATTCCACACGCCCCTTCTGATCGAGCGTGATCTCCATATACGCCGGCGACGATCCGGGAAACGTCTTGCTGTAGAAGATGTGTGGTCCGTCCGCTGCTGCGGCAAGGATAGTAGTGGCGGTCAAGGCGAGCAGGAATCTCATCGAGTTGCCTCCGCGCGAGCTCTGGTGAGTGTGTGTGTCGCATGGCAGATGGCCACTGCCACAGCGTCCGATGCGTCTTCGCTTTCGATCTTTTCCGGCAGCCGCAGTATCGACTGCACCATGAACTGTACCTGCGCCTTCTCGGCGCGTCCATATCCCACCACGCTGTTCTTTACCTCCAGCGGAGAATACTCGCCTAGCGCCAATCCGGCTTCGGTCACCGTAAACAGCGCCACACCGCGCGCATGCGCCAGCGTCAACGCACTCTTCACGTTCACCGCATGAAACACTGCTTCCACCGCCGCCTGCTCCGGCTGGAAATCGGCAATTACCTTGCGCAACCCGTTGCCAATCTCCAGCAGACGCACCGATAGCGGCTGTTTGGTATTGGTGCGAATCACTCCACTGGAAATCAGCGAATGCCTGCGTCCATCGGTATCGATCACCCCGTAACCGGTGCGTTCCGTGCCGCAATCGATGCCGAGGACGCGCATGATTGAGCGCAGGCCTTAGCTGGCCAGCGCCTCCATTTCCTTCTCGTCGATATCGAAGTTCGACCAAACGCTCTGCACATCGTCCTGATCTTCCAGAACTTCGGTCAGCCTCAACATCGTCTTCGCGTTTGCGCCTTCCACACGGATGAGGTTCTTCGGGATCATTGCGATTTCCGCCGACACCGTGGGAATGCCCGCCTTCTCGATGGCTTCCACCACCGTAAAGTGCGCTTCCGGAGCCGACAGCACTTCCCAGTTGCCTCCGTCGTTGCGCAGATCGTCGCCCCCTGCTTCCAGCACCAGGTTCATCAGCGATTCTTCTTCGGCCTTATCGCCTTCAATGATGATCTGGCTCTTGCGGTCGAACATCCATGCGACGCTGCCCACTTCGCCCAGGTTTCCGCCATTCTTTGAGAACGCATGCCGGATCTCGGAGACAGTGCGGTTGCGATTGTCGGTGGCCACCTTCACCAGCACGGCGGCGCCGCCCGGTCCGTAGCCTTCAAACATAATCTCGTCGAGTTGTCCGCCGTCCAATTCACCAGTGCCGCGTTTGATGGCGCGAGTGATATTGTCGGCGGGCATGCTGACGCCTTTTGCCGCTGTGATTGCTGTACGCAGCCGGGGATTCGCATCCGGATCGCCACCACCGCCGCGGGCGGCAATCATGATTTCCTTAATCAGCCGGGTGAACAGCTTGCCGCGCTTCGCGTCGATCGCGGCTTTCTTGTGCTTAATCGTGTGCCACTTAGAATGGCCTGACATGGATAACCTCAGTTGTTACGAAGTGATAGGAGGAGTTCGACTTCTCAGGATAACAGATGGCGCGCGTTCCCCCCAAATCCATCCGCCACACTCCATTTGCCGCCCTCCCGTAACTCCAGCACCTGGGCATGATAGCGGGCCAGTGCCGGATGATGGCTCACGCTCACCATGGTGGTGGATGTGGCCACTAATTGTTCATAAAGCGCCGCTTCATTCGGCCCGTCCAGCGCGCTGGTGGCCTCATCCAACAGCACGTAGCGCGGCTTCTTGAGAAACACGCGGGCAAAGGCCAGCCGCTGCCGTTCTCCCACCGAAAGCACCTTCTCGAAATCGAACTCCTCATCGAACCCGCCGCAGCGCTCCACCAGCCCTGGCAGATTGACGCGCTCCAGAACACTGCGCAACTCCTCGTCGGAAACCTCACGCCCCAGATTCGGATAGTTCAACTGCAGCCGTAAGCTCCCTTGCGCGGCATAGGCGTGTTGCGGAACAAACAGCAGTTCTTCCGGCGCTGGACGCCACAGCACCCCTTCCCCCCGATCCCACAACCCCGCCACGGCCCGCAGCAGCGAGCTCTTCCCCAACCCGCTCGCTCCCATAATCAGCAATCCTTCCCCATGCCGTACACACACGTTCAGATCCTGTACCAGCGTCCGGCCTCCATCCGGAGTCCGCAGCGTCACCATGTCAAACCGCAGATCCTCGCCTACCCGCGTCTCAATACGGCCCTCGCCGCCGCGCCGGTGCTCCATCGCCGAGGCGAATGTCTCCAACCGGCTCACACTGGCCGCAAATCGGCTCAGCCCTTCGATGTTGTCCACCAGCAACGTCAGCGCCGACAGGATCGCCGAAAACGCCCCCGTCGCCTGTACGATCCGCCCCACCTCCAGTTCCCCCGAAAGCACCCGCGGCGCAATGATGATCGCCGGCAGAACCATCGTCAGATACGAGTTGCCGTAGTAGAAGAAGTTCAGCCGCAGTGTCCATTGAATCACCTGCGTCGCGTTCGCGAACAGCCTGGAAAACACGCGCTGCAGGTGCAGCAACTCTTCCCGCTCCCCGTGATAGAGCGCAATCGACTCGGCATTCTCCCGCAGCCGCACCAGGCTGAAGCGAAAATCCGCCTCGCGGCGCCGCTGCGTGAAATACAACGAAACCATCCGCTGGCCAAAAATCCCGAACGTGATCCCGGTAATCACGGCTGCATACAACGCGAGGAACCACACCAGGTAAGTCGAAATGGACCACAACACCCGCCCAAAGGCCAGCAACTGCAGCACGCCGTTGGCAAACACCAGTACGAACTGCAGCGATTGAAAAGTGAACGCATTCACGTCGTCGGCGATGCGCTGATCCGGATTGTCCACGTCCGGATGCCCTTGCAGGTGGTAATACGATCGGTCCCGCAGATAGCGCCCGACGAACCGGTCCGTCAGCCACCGCCGCCAATGCAACGCCAGCTTGTCGCGAATGTAATAGTAGTAGGCGTCAATCGGCACCCCCACCACCAGCAGCCCGAAGAACATCGCAATGGAGCGCCAGAAGCGCGGTCCATCCTGCGCCGCCAGCGCCGAAGTGAACTCCCCTGATTGCTGGTTGAACAGCACCGCGAATTCCGTGTAACCAAGCAACAGCAGCCCCAACCAAAACAGCAGCCACCACGCCTTCCGCCGCTCATGGGACGTCCAGTAAGGCTTTGCCAGTTCGACGGCCCGCCGCAACAAATTCAGACTGAGCCGTGCCGGATCCGCCATCGCCTTCTCCCTTCGGAACCGCCCGCCCTTATCTTACCCTTAGGACGGTTCTAAGGTATTGGGCTCAGTACAATCATCCCTGGGCTGCTCGCGCCATTAAAAAAGTACCATTGGACGATTGGGCCATTCGTGTTCTCCGGAGATGATCAGTTCACGGGAGCAAACGACTTCCAAACAAAATCTACACCTGGAGAGAACAATGAAGAAAGCAATGAATTACATGATGATGCTCAAGATCTGGCGCGACCAGAAGGGGCAGGACTTGATTGAATACGCGCTGATGGCCGGCTTTGTCGCCGTCGCGGCCGGCGCCGTGATGCCCGGCGTATCCACCCAGATTTCCACCATTTTCTCAAAGATCGAGTCGCTGCTCACCACCGCGGCTGCCAGCTAACCAATTTCAAGTTCGGGGGTCGCATTGGGCGGAGTGCAGGAAACTGTGCTCCGCCCGATTCGCTTTCTCAGGCGCCTTTCCGCAAACCCAGTGATGGCTTTCTGCTCCCTTTTGCACGTTCCCCACAAAAGGGATTGAGATGAAACAAACCAACACTACTACCACCCGCCGCCGCAACGGAATCGGTGTTCTTGAATTGACCACCGCCACTGGGATTATCGCCATCCTCATCGGTCTGCTCCTTCCCGCGGTCCAAAAGGTGCGCGAAGCGGCCAACCGTAATTCCGCCGCTGCCACGGTTAATCAACTCGCCGCCGCCGTCCAGGCCAGGTACGACAAATCCAAAACCCTTCCGGGCAGCCTCGGAGAACTGTTGCCGGCGGTGAACATGTCTCACCCTGCCAAGTCCGGGTATCTCTTCACGCAGCTCGAAGCCTCCGCCAAACGCTTCGCCGTCGATGCCCTCCCCGCGGCTGGCTTCACGGGCTCCGAACTCATTCACCTCGAAGCCAACCTCGCCAACGGCGCCCTCAAAATCTCCACCTCCACAGCCAGAATCGCCACCGCGGATGCCGCCCGCCAGCAAGCCTACCTCAATATCGCCGTCGAAGCCGCCAAATCCTTCGCCGCTCTTGCCGGCCTGTTGCCCTCTGCCGAAAAGGACGTGCTGTATCAATCCATCCGCCAGCACGTCGATTCCCCTGCTACGGCCCAGGATGCCTTTGCCAGACTCAAAGGCACTGACGGCCGCGTCACTCTCAAGTCCATCTCCGATGCGATGAACGGCGGCAACTTCCTCTTCGGCGATGGTTCGGTGCGCTTCATCATGCAGAACCTGTACCAAGTGATCGCCCGCGAGCTCCGCTTCGGCGCCAACGACGAAGCCTGGGAATCCTATGGAATCTCGACGGTCCCGACGGCTTGGGAAGGAACCCGATTGTTCAGCTATGACGGCGTCATTGCCATCGCCAACCGCACCGCCGTTGATGCTACCACCGCAAACTGGGCCACCGCACTCCTTCAGCAGGCACAATCCGCCGAAGCGCGCGGCGATCTCGCCGCGGAGCAGAAAGCCAAGTCCCAGGTGATCGACGGCACCTCCAACACCATCATGTTCGGTGAAGCCACCGCGGGCATCATCGCCATCCTCATCGGCCTCTGATCCCTTCAATAGCAAGCCTGCCGATTTGCCGCGCCAGCATTGACTAAGGCGTTTAACCCAGTACGATCATGCCTGGGCAGCAGGCGCTATCAAAAAAGTACCATCGGACGATTGGGCCATCCGCGTTTTCCCCTGATCATGAATTCACCGGAGCAATCAAGTTCCAATAATCTACACCAGGAGAGAACGATGAAGAAAGCTATGAATTATCTGATGATGCTGAAGATCTGGCGCGACCAGAAGGGCCAGGACCTCATTGAGTACGCGCTGATGGCCGGCTTCGTGGCCGTCGCGGCAGGCGCCGTGATGCCTGGTGTGTCCACCCAAATTTCCACGATTTTCTCGAAAATCGAATCCCTGCTTACCACTGCGGCCGCAAGCTAACGCGCGCAGGCCAACACCTGGGAATCGCCGCGGGCGGATTGCAGCGAACCTGCACTCCGCCCGTTTGCATTCCATCGCCCAGGGCACGGAAGCCCCATCGTATAATCGCCCTGTGGCTCAACCCGCCCCGGATCCCGCCTTTTCTCCCCGCGTCTTCCAAGCCCTTCTCGCCCTGGCCCGCCAGCACAAACCGCAGTTCGCACTCATCGCCCTGTTCTCCTTCCTCGCCACCGGCGCCGACCTTCTCCAGCCCCTCATCTACAAATACGCCATCAATGCCGTCGCAGGCCTCTTCGTCACTGCCAATCCGGCCATCCCGCCCACCAGCCCGAAGGAAACACTTCAGACTCTCATTGTTTCCGTTGTCCTCCTCTTCGTCATCAGCGTCGGCGGCTATTTCTTCTCCCTGCGCTCGCGGCTCTACGGAGCGCGTGTCGCCAGCCGCATGGAGTCCACCTTCATCGTCAACACCTTCGGCCACGTACTGCGTCTCCCCATCTCCTTCTTCAGCCACACCGCTAGCGCAGGCCTTGCCAAACGCATCGACCAGTGCGATCACGTGGCCCCCATCGTCGCCGCGTTCTCCCAGCAAATCCTCCCCGAAGCCGTCCGCTTCGTCGGCATCTGCGCCATCATGTTCTCGCAAAACTGGCGGATGGCCGTTGTCTCGTTCGTCCTCCTCCCCTTCTATCTCTGGATCGCCCGCCGCTCCGCGCTCCGCATGCGCACCAACCTCGACACTTACTACGAACTCTGGGAAAACATCTCCGCCCACATCGCCGACTCCATCTCCGCCGTCAAGACTGTGAAGCTCTCCGGCGCCGAAACCCGCGAGGAACAGCGCCTCAAAGAGGAATCCACACACGCCTACGACGTCTACCTGCAACGCATCGCCACCGCGCAACGCTTCTACATTTCGCAGAGCGCGCTCAGCAATCTCAGCAAATCCATGGTGCTCGGCTACGGCGGCTTCCTCGTTCTCCAGCACCAGCTCACCCCCGGTGATGTGGTCATGTTCGTCGCCTACCTCGATCGCCTCTACTCCCCCATCGATTCGCTCAACGAAATCGCGGTCAGCCTGCAGGAGTACATGGCCTCGCTCCTCCGCGCGGTGAAACTCCTCGACGCCGGTCCCACTGAGCAGCCCGGCCAGGACCTTGCTCCCGGCCCCGGGCGTGTCGAATTCCAAAACGTCCGCTTCTCCTACGTCCCCAATCGCGAAGTGCTCCGCGGGATCAACCTCACCCTCGAACCGGGCAAAATCACCGTCCTCGCCGGACCTTCCGGGGCAGGGAAGACCACCACCGCCGATCTTCTTCTAAAGCTCTACGAGCCCACCTCCGGCGACATCGTCATCGATGGTCACAAGCTCTCCCAAACCGGCCCCGATGCAGTCCGCCGCGCCATTGGCGTCGTGTCCACCGACGGCGTTGTATTCCGCGCCACGCTCGCCGGCAACATCCGCTACAAGCGACCCCACGCCACCGATGCCGAAGTGCGTGAAGCGGCCCTCGCCGCGGGCCTCAGCCGCACGCTCGAACGCCTCCCGCAGGGCCTCAACACGGAAGTGGGCGAAGACGGAGTCGGCCTCTCCGCCGGAGAGCGCCAGCGCCTGCAGATCGCCCGCATGCTGGTGGACAAACCCCGCCTCCTCGTTCTTGACGAAGCCACCGCCAACCTCGATTACGCCACTGAGACCGAGGTGAAACACGCCCTCACCCTCCTCAACCCCCGCCCCACCATGCTCGTCATCGCCCACCGCTACACCATGATGAAAGACGCCGACTACGTTTACGTCATGAAGGAGGGCCAGGTCGTCGAGCAAGGCCCCCCCACGGCCCTGATCGCCCAGAACGGCTGGTTCGCCCAACTCGCCGCCCAGTCCACGGAGTAAAACTTTTTCCTCCCAGGGGTGAAAGAAAGCACCCACTTTCACAGTCCTTACACAAGAATGCCTTTCTCCTGGTGGTTGGATCTGAAACTCGGCCTGCGCATGCTGCGCAAGTTCCCTGGGCTTACGCTGGCCGGGGGCGCAGGCATTGCCGTCGCTGTGGCCATTGCCGCCGGTGGATTCAGCGTTTTTCAGCTCAACTATCTCGCGTCCTCATTGCCCATTGCCGACGGCGCCAGCCTCGTCTCACTCGACCTCTGGGACTCCGTCGCCTCCCGGCCTGAGCCCCGTACCCTCTACGAGTTCCACCTCTGGCGCGATAGCCTCAAGTCGATCGGAGAACTGAGCGCCTATCAGACACTCACTCCCAGCCTCATCGCTCCCCCTGCTCCTCCGGAAAGCGTTCGAGTTGCCGCCATCACTGCCTCCGCCTTTGGCGTGGCCCGTGTGCGCCCTCTCCTCGGCCGAACCCTCACCGAAGCCGACGAACGCGCCTCCGCCCCTCACGTGGTCGTCATCAGTGAGAGCTACTGGAGGACGCGCTTTGCTTCCGATCCCGCCGTCCTCAATCGCACCCTGCAACTCGGAGCCACCCATCATGCCGTCATCGGTGTCATGCCCAAGGGCTACACCTTCCCCGTTAATCACCATTTCTGGGTTCCCCTCCGCGCCGCCGTTGCGCCGCCTCAGCCTCTCACCGGACCGGCCCTCACCCTCTTCGGACGCCTCGCGCCCGGGGTCACCCTGGAAGCCGCCCGCGCCGAACTCAGCGCCATCGGCCAGCGCACCGCCGTCGCGTTCCCAACCACCTACCAGTCCCTCCAGCCGCGCGTCTCCCCCTACCCGCTGCCCATTCTGAAAGTGCAGACCGACGACGACCTGGCCGGCATCTTCGCCATGCAAGGCCTCGTCATCTCACTGCTCGTGCTGGTGTGCCTCAACGTCGCCATCCTCGTTTACACTCGCACCGCAATGCGCCAGTCCGAGATCGGACTCCGCACCGCGCTCGGCGCAAGCCGTGGCCGCATCCTCACCCAGCTATTCCTCGAAGCACTGGTTCTCTCCGTCGCCGCTTCCGCCGCCGGAATCGCCATCGCCGCCTACGCCCTTCGTCTCATCACTTCCGCCACCGAGAATTTCGATCTCCCCTTCTGGATCTCCTTCCGCCTCACTCCGCAAGCCATCCTCTATGCCGCGATATTGAGTGTCCTCTCCGCGGCCATCGTCGGCTTACTGCCCGGCCTTCAGGCCACCGGCCGCAAGCTTCATGCCGGCCTCCGTATTGTCGGGGCAGGGGACTCCGGCATGCGCCTCGGAAAAACCTGGACCATCCTCATCGTGGCCCAGGTGGCGTTCGCCGTTGCTCTGCTCCCACCCTCGGTGGTGCAATCCTGGACCAGCCTCCGCGCCGGCATGGTTGGCCCCGGCTTCGCCGCGGACCAGTTCCTTTCCGCCCAACTCGGCATGGACACTCCCTCCCCGGACCACTATGCCCGCCGCCAAACCGAACTGATGCACCGTCTGGAGGCGGATCCTCGCGTTGCCCGGCTCACCTTCTCCAGCCACGAGCCTGGCGACGAACCAGGCGCACGCATTGAGGCCGAAGGCAGTTCCGGGGAATGGATCGAAGCCCGCCGCGGCCGTGTGGCACGCAACTACTTCCAGACCTTCGACGTCGCCTTGCTCGCTGGACGAGCGTTCCACGCGGCCGATACCACCCAAAGCGGAACTGTCATCGTCAACCAGCAACTCGCGCAGCAAGTCTTCGGCGGCCAAGCCCTCGGACGCCGTATCCGCTACATAGAAGCCCGTCAACCTGGCCGCTGGTACGAAATCGTGGGTGTAGTGAACAACTTCCCCAACGGGGTGAGCGCTGGAATGGAAGACTCGGGCAACAAGATCTATCACCCCATCACCGCGGGCGAAGTCCAGCCAGCAGTCCTCACCCTCCGCATCCGCGGCGCCGCTCCCGCAACCTTCAGTCAACCCCTCCGCGAGATGGCCGCCAATGTCGATCCCGAACTCTATCTCCGCGACATTCGCTCACTCGAGGAAGCGCTCCGCAAAGAGCAGTGGATCTCCCGCCTCGAAGCCGGTGTCTTGCTCGGCATCACCATCAGCGTCTGGCTGCTTTCCTCGGCAGGCGTCTATGCCCTGATGTCGTTCACGGTATCGCAGCGCCGCCGCGAAATCGGCATCCGCATGGCACTCGGAGCCGGGCACACCCGCATCATCACCGCCGTCTTTTCTCGCGCCCTGCTGCAACTCGCCGCCGGAGCAGCATCCGGCGCCATTGTCGCCACGGCCTTTACGAAGATGCTGGTCTCCGGGGGCAACCGTCCGCCGAATCCCTTCGTGCTGCCCGCCGTCGCCCTGCTGATGGTGGGCGTTGGCTTCCTCGCCGCGCTCGGTCCCACGCGGCGCAGCTTGAGCATTCAGCCAACCCAGGCACTGCGCGACGAATAGCGCTAGCCTTCCAGCGCGACGGCTGCCGCGCCCATCACGCCAGCCTCGTATCCCAACCCGGACGCCATTACCTTCGTGCCCCGCCGCTCCCACGCGAACACCAATTCGGGCAGCCGCTCGCGCAGCAATTCGAAAAGCCGTTCGTTATTCACCGCCAGCCCGCCGCCGATCACCAGCACACTCGGATCATAGGCGTGCACCACCGCCGCGCACCCCCTCGCCAGGTACTCCGCCAGCTTCTCCAGCGATCCTTCATAGCGCGCCAGCGCCGCGGAGTTGACGTACACCTCCAGGCAACCCTTCTGCCCGCAGGTGCAGGGCAATCCATCCGGCTCCACCACCATATGCCCCAGCGCGTTCGCCAGATGATGCGCCCCGCGCAACAAGCGTCGTTCCATCACCACGCCCGCGCCCAGGCCCGTGCCAACCGTTAACCCGACATAGCTCGATGCGCCCGCCGCCGCGCCGAAACGCCCTTCCGCCAGCGCAAATGCATTGGCGTCATTTTCCACATACACCGGCAATCGCAACACCTGCTGCAATGCCGCCGCAATGGGGGCGCCGGTCCAGAACGGCAGATTCCCCGTGGCATGCACCACCGTCCCCGTGGCAGGATCCACCCACCCTGCTGTCGCAATGCCGACGGCCGACACCGGTTCGCCGGCTGCCTCCATGGCCCGCCGCACCTGCTTCTCCAGATGGTCCAGCAGGTCCAGTTGCGTCGCCCGCGCCGGAGTTGGAACCGCGAACGCCTGCACCAGTTCCCCGTTGCTCCGCACCGCGCCGGCCTTCGTGTTCGTGCCCCCCAGATCGACGCCAACCACCGTGCGCGGCTTTGCATCGCCACGCATGGACGTGACGAAGCGTTGCGTGATCTCCTTCGGTTTCGTGATGGCGCCGCCCACCACCACCGCGAACGCGCCCGCCTCCAGCGCCGTCCGCGCCTGTTCCGGCGAATGAATCCGCCCTTCGGCAATCACCGGAGTCCCCAGCCGCCGCACCAGCCGCGCCACAAACTCCGGCTCGAAGCGCCGCACATGCGTCGTATCGACGGTGAACCCGCGCATCGTAGTCAGAATATAATCCGCGCCCGCCGCCTCCGCGTACACCGCTTCATCTTCCGTGGCAATGTCGGCCAGCACCTCGACTTCGAACTTCTTCTTAATGCGCGCCAGCCGCTCCAACGCTCCATAGCGCTGCCCGCGCCTCGTGCAATCCACGGCAATCGCGATCGCGCCCGCCTGTACCAGCGCCGCTGCGTCTTCCACCGTCGGCGTGATCAGAATGCGCCCGTCGTCCATCATCCGCTTCTGAATCCCGATGACAGGCAGCCCCACCGCGTTCCGGATGGCGCGTATATCCTCCGGAGAATTCGCGCGAATACCCGCCGCGCCGCCATCCCGCGCCGCACGCGCAAATCGGGCCATTGAGTCAGGGGAAAAAAACGGCTCCTTCTCCACCGCCTGGCACGAGACAATTAACTGGCCCTTCAGGCCTCGAATCATATCCTTTCAGTGTGTCAGAAATGCGGCCCTCAGGCCAAAGTCAGATCGCGGAACCCGTGCTTCTCCCGCAGCCGCTCAAGCGCTTCCAACTGCTCCGCGCTCAATCGCGCCCGCCCCTTCCCCTGCTCGCCTCCGTTCAGATGATGCCGGTGAAATAACGTCTCCGGATGAAAGCGCGAATACGGCGTCTCCAATAACGACGCATCCGCCGCTGCTTGCACGTGCTCCACCGCCCGAGCCGCGGCATCCATCGATGTGGCCGCGCTCGCCTCGTCGATAACGCCCGTCGCTACACCCTTGGGCCAGAGATGAAGCGCGATACGTTCCACCTGGGTGCGCGCATCGGCCATCACATCCGCGTAGTTCACCTCCAGCGCCAATCCTTCGCGGCGGTGGAATGCCAGCACCTCCAGGGCTTCATCGAATGAGCCAAGAAAGGTCTCGAACGTCGCCCCGCCTCGCGCGAACGTCTCCAGGCCGGACACCATCGCGTCCGCCAAATCCCTCCACGTGTAGATGACTTGCACCGCGCCCACCCGCAGCAGATTCCGTCCCAGAGGCGTGAGCGGATGAGACTTCATCACCACGTGCCGCACCGCCGCCGGTGCGCTCTTTGTGAATTGCACCAGGTTCGGATCATATCCCTTGTGAATAAACTCGCCCGGGTACTGCCGCTGCAGCAACTCCACCACCACCCGGAACGACCACGTGGATGCACTGCGCGGCATCCCGTTACAGATGACGAACACCGTCCCCCCTCCTCACCGCGAAAATAGCCGCGACAGAAAGCCGTCCTGCTTTCGCCCTTCAAAATCTTCCACCATCCAGATATCCCCGGTCTCCGTCCTCGATGTCGCCGCAATCGACTTGCCATCCGGCGATAACGAGAGCCGCATGCCTGGCGTCAACAACGACCGGATGCGCACCCGCGCCTCAATCTGATTCAACACCCGCTCCCTCCCCGTGCTCACTTCCACGCCGATGATCTTCTGCACGGTCCCCTCTTCCTGCAGCCCATAAAGCGTTGCCGCATCGTGCGACCACACTACCGCCGTAAACGGAGGCCTTCGCAACACCCGTTCCTTGCCGCCATCCGGCGACACAAGCAGCGTGCCCTGCGCATCGCTGTAAGCAATCCAGTCCCCCTTGGGCGACCACTCCGGCACACAGATGGTGCACATCCCCACCGTCTCGTGCAGCAATACAGGCGCCGCCGTCGAGCCCACCATCATCTTCTTCAGCCCACCCTTGCTCCCGCGCGAAAAGTAGGCGATATACCGGTTGTCCGGCGACCACGTCGGAGCCAGTTGCGGCTCGTTGACCGTCATCAACCGTACGGGAGCGCCCCCCGCCACCGGCGCAATCCAGATCTCCGGCCCGTTCTTGCCCGTCCGCACAAAAGCCACCCGCGATCCGTCCGGTGAAAACGACGGCGAATCGAGCAACTCCGCTTTGTCCCGCGACGGCACCAGCGGCTTCTCCCAACCCTGATCCATTGTCTTTACCCAAATCTCATCGTTCCCCCCGCGGTCGGATACGTAAGTCAACTCCCTGCGCTCCCGCGACCAGTGCGCCGAGCGCTCCATGCGGCTGGTGGCCAGCAGATCGCGCACCGGCGATCCATCGAGAGGAATCTCCACCAGGTCCGTATCATTCCGGATCGACGTGTACGCCAGCTTCGTTCCATCGCGCGATACCTGCGGCCATCCTTCCGCTTCAATGCTGCTGATCAGCGGCGACGCCTTCCCGGTGGATGTATCGGCCAGATAGATATGCGCGCGGAAACTGTCGGCCGCATCGGTGTACGCCACCACCACGCGGCGGCTGTCCGGCATCCAGCTCAGTCCGCCCATGCGAATATAATTCCCAAGCGATTCCAGCACCTTCTTCGGCGTCCCCGACTCGGCCGGCACCGGCAGCAGCCAATAGTCCGACGAGGCGTTGGCCGAAGTGTAGGGCGCCCAGAACATCAGCTTCTTGCCGTCCGGAGAAAACGACACCAGCGCGCGATTGAATCCCACCACGGAATTGGCGTACGGTTCGTTCTTGTAGCGCACCGGCGGCGCGCCAATGGGCGAGGAAATCCATACCTCAAACGCCAGCGGATTCGTCTTTCGCCGCACGATGGCCAGCTTGTCCCCTGACGGCGACACACTGAATGCGAACGCATCGCGCAACACCACTTGCGGTTCGCCCCCCGCCGCCCCAATGGAGGCGACGTCATCATTGCGCAGAAAGTACAACCGTTCTCCGTCCTGCGACCACACGGGCGTCCGGCATTGCTCGGCGCCGCGCGTCACCTGCGTCGGCGTCGGCGAATCCAGGCTCTGTGTGAAGATCTGCGAAACTCCGTTGATGGCCACATGGTAGGCGATGCTCTTCCCATCCGGAGACCACGCTGCGCCATCCTCATACGCCCCGCTCGTCGCCAGGGGCCGGAACTGCCGTGCCGAAATTGCTTCCTTTGGTTGACTGCTCAGCAGTCCCATGGCCACCAGCCCGATCGCCAGCCCGCCCAATCCCGCCAACCAAACCCTGCCGCGTTTCTCGCTGGTGGCCGCCGGAGCCGGTGCCGTCCCGCTCACCGCCGCCATCGAAATGCTGGTCATCTCCCCCAGCCGCTCCCGTTGTTGCCGTAAATCGAGCCACAGATCGCGCGTCGAATGATAGCGCTCGTCCGGATCCTTCGCCAGACAGCGCAGGATGGTCCACCGCAGCGTGGGCGGAATGCCCGCGCTCATCTCCGGCGGCTCATCGTTGATGATCGCGTTCAATACCTCGGCCGAAGATTCACGCGGGAATGGGTACCGCCCCACCGCCATCTCATAAAGAATGATCCCCAGGCTGAATACGTCAGAGCGTGTATCGAGCACCCGCCCGCGCGCCTGCTCCGGACTCATGTAGTGCACCGTCCCCACCACCGTGCCTTCAATCGTCGGCGAGGCCACCATGGTTGCCTGTTCGCCGCTTCCCAGAATCGGATTCGGCATCTGCTTCGCCAATCCGAAATCGAGGATCTTCGGCCGCCCGTCGGCGGTGAGAATCACGTTCTCCGGCTTCAGGTCCCGATGCACAAAGCGCATGCGATGCGCCGCCGACAACCCATCCGCCACCTGCACCGCGATATCCAGCAGTTGCCGCACCGGCACCGGGCCGCGCTGCAGCAGGCTCCGTAGCGATTGCCCTTCCACCAACTCGGAAACAATGTAGGGCGGGTCGTGATCCAGGTTCACATCGAACAGCGAAACGATGTTGGGGTGATTCAGCGCCCCGGTGGCACGTGCCTCCATCGCGAACCGCTCCCGCCGCGCTTTGTCCAGAAACAAGCCCTGCGGCAGAATCTTGATCGCCACATCGCGCCCCACCCGCGCATCATGTGCCCGAAAAACTTCCCCCATGCCCCCGACGCCGAGCACACTTCGGATCTCATAAGGACCCAGCACGCTGCCGGGCCGTATGCGTGGTTGCTCGCCGGATGCTCCTGTTTTCGAACTCAAGGAATCTAGTATAAAGAACGAAAGGCCGGGATCGATGCCTCTGCCCCGTTCCCGGCCTTCTCAATCATTCTAATGTTCGATCCGGAAGCTACTCTTCTTCCTCGCCTTCTTCCGTCTCGTCTTCATCCACATCCAGATCACCGCCCTCGCTCGCCTGCGAGCCGCTCCATGCATAGAGAGGCAGTTCCGGTTTCATCCACTCAGCATCCTGCTGGTACATAGCTTTCACCTCACATCAACAAAGAAATTGGACTGCTTCAGCGAGGCTCAAGTATACTACAGGAAATTCCGCCGGGCAATGCAAACTTCACCCCCATCGACGCTCCTTCCTTCCCTCGATTCGTACCCCTTTTTCGATGACACTTTCGGCAAGTACGAGCGTGTTCCCCGCACGTTTCGTATTGTTCTCCGGGAGACAGAATTGTTGGGAAGAACCTGCGTCAAAATGGTAATCAAAGACACAATTCCCATCGGTGATCCACAAATTGACAATAATTACGTCGAGGATGGCTACCGCTTCCACGATGCCCTTCACGCCAGCTTCCTCGCGCACTTTGCCTGGTCACCCGTTCTGCGCACCGTGATGCGTCGCCGCCGCCGCAGCGAC
The DNA here is from genome assembly GCA_018268935.1 of Acidobacteriota bacterium. Taxonomy (GTDB): domain Bacteria; phylum Acidobacteriota; class Terriglobia; order Bryobacterales; family Bryobacteraceae; genus CADEFT01. The sequence continues at coordinate 51,071 of JAFDVS010000104.1, forward strand.
ATTCCCATCCACGATGTGGAAGACACCGGCCGTGCGGTGCTCATCGAGGAGACGATCGTCACGCTGGTGCACAATGCGGTGCGCGCGGACGGACTGCGCAACGGCGTGACGCGCATCGATCCTGCGCTGCTGCGCATGGTCCTCGATCTCACGCATTTCCTGGAGGTGAAGTGTTACCACCAGGCGCATTGGGAGCATGCCATTCTCACCGGACTCGATTGCTGGCGGCAATGCTGGCTCAATCGCGGCGGCCTGCTGCGTGGCAATCTGCACAAACGCACGCTTGTCTACGAACCGCTCCCACCCGCGCTGCTACACTAACCCAACCCATGCAAGCCCTCCTCGTCCTCCATGGTGGCGTCGGTGACATCGTCCGCTGTTCCTGCCTCGCCCGTGTCCTCACCGGACTCGGCTACACCGTCGATCTCCTCATCATTCCTCACTATCCTTCGGCCGTTGCCCTCTACCAGAATCACCCCGAAGTCCGCCACGTCTACGTCCACCCGCATCCGTTCGGCAAGCCGCTCTCCCCAACATCGGATCCCATCCGCGACATCACCTATGACCTCGCCATCGTCAAGCTCCGCCGTACTGAGCTGAAGCATCTCATCCGCGCCCATCGCCGCATCTGGTCTTCCGTCGATGCTCCCAACCGCGGCGACGCCGAGTTCTGCCTCCGTGTCGCCGCCAAACTCGGATGGAATGCGCCGCTCCCCAACTCCTTCGTCCGCGATTCCGGCCGCCGCTTCGACATTCCCGAAGGAACCGTCGCCATGCACCCCGGCTGCCACCCCAACCGCCATTTCAAGAAGTGGCATGGCTACGCGGAACTGTGCGGCCACTTCCCCCACGTCGCCATCGTCGGCTCCTCTGACGATCTCTACACCGAAACCACCTACTTTCAATCCGCATTCCAATGGCCCGCTCACGTCACCGACTTTACCCCTCTTAACCTCGACCTCCCCGATACCGCGGCGCTCCTCAAACAGTGCCGCATGATGATCTCCAATGACTCCGGCCTGATGCATCTCGCCGTCGCCGCCGGTACGCCCACCTACGGCATCTTCGGCATCACCAGCCCGCACCGGGAACTGATGCCGTTTCCCCATATGCGCGCCGTCACCAAACGCCTGCCTTGCGAACCGGCATGCTGGCTTCGCCCCTACGAAACCGATTGCGAATACCATCTCCAGTGCCTCAAGACGCTGACGCCGCGCGAAGTCCTGCACCAGATCGAATCCGGCGCGGCGCACACCAGAGATGGCGCGGTCGCGCGGGTGATACCATGATGGCAGTCCAATGCGTCCTGTAGTACTCGCATTGCTTTTCTGGGCCCCCTGCGTTGCCGCCGATGAAGAGGCGCTGCGCTTCCTCCGTGAGATTTCCCTTCGCTACCTGAGCCGGACATCTTACTCCGCACAAGCCGATGTGACGATGGAAGAAACACGGGGCAGCTACTATTCGCGCTCATCGGCCAAGGTGGAAGTCGATTGGACCAGCGGCCAGCAACGCGTGGATTACATGGCACGCATCGGAACACGCACTTCGCGGGACGGGCTCAATCTTCCACCCATGCTGGTGCTGCCTGTCATGACCGGATCGCATCCCTTGTTCTACGATCGCTTGCTGCGTCCGCAACAGTTCCATCAGGGAGAAACGCAGCATCAGCCTCTCATCCGGATCGGCGAGGCGCGGTTTCTTGCGCCCGAAACGCTGCGTGTGGGACAACGCAGCGTGCCCTGCCGTGTAGTGGAAGTGCAATACACGCTGCCCAAGGAAACGCTTACCCTCAAGCTTTGGGTGGATGCGTCGCAGCACAGCGTGTGGAAGGAGGTTGTCACCCTCCCCGCCTCCACTCGCACAATCGTCTTTCAGTCGATCAGCTTCGATACGCCCATCGCGCCGGCGCGCTTCACGCGGCAGGTGCAACAGCCGCGGCAGCAAGCGAGCGTCGTATATGCGCAGTTCCTGAAAACCTGGTCGGCGGATGCTCCCACACCCGGCAGTGGCGTGGAAGAGGCCATGGCGCTGCTTTCCAAATCGGCGAAGCTGTATGCAGGCATGCAGTCGGTACACGCCGAAGGAATGCAGTTGACCGAATCCAGTTCAGGAGCGTGGGGCGGTGCGGACTACATTCGCTTCGCGCAGAAGCTGACCCTCGATTGCGCGCGTCCCGGCCAGTGGAAAGTGACCCGCACCACCGCGCCCGGCAATCCCGATCAAGTCGATCGCGGTGACCGTTCGGACCCCTCGATTGTCGCCATGCTGCACGACGACATCGGCGCGAACTTGATCACAGCCGGCATCGGCGGATCAGCGGAACTGGAGTTTGCGGGCCGCAAAGTGAGCACGCGGCAGGTCGAAGCCTGGTACACCCGTTTGCCCGCACTGCTGCATCGCCGCGGCGTAACCGGTTTGCCGCCGGCCAAGGCCTATCGGCTTCTGTACTGGATCGAGCCGGGCAGCGGTTTGGTGCTGCAGTGGCAACATGTGGAGACTACCGTGACCTATTCCTCGCTCGAGTCAAAGCCGGAGGTGCGCCCATGAAGCGGCTGCTGATGCTCGCTTGTCTGGCCGGCGTGGCAATCGCCCAGCAAAGGGCCACGGTTTCCGCACACCGTATTCTCACCGAAGCCGAAGAGAACTACTGCACCTGCGCCATGCCGAGCCTCGAGGTGGAGGCAAACGTCGTTGTGGAACAACAGAGCGCGCTCGAGAACTCCACCAACCGCTACCGGATCTCTACATATTTCTTGCCTTCAAACAACATCCGCATCGACCGCGACGGCGAAAACTGGCGCATTGAGCTTACCAATGGAACCGAGATGGCGCAGTTCGGCCCGCAGAATTACCGCTATCGCGCCAAGACCCCGCAACGCTGGGCCGAGGGCATTCGTCCTGATGAGTTCCCCGGCACGCACTGGCTCATCTACGATTCACTCACCCCCGGCGCCACCAACATCCGGCTGAAAGGCGAAGAAACGTTGACCGTGGCTGGACAACGCGTCCCCTGCTATGTCATCGAGTACGATCGCACGCTGCAATACCGCGACGGCATGATCATGGGCAAGACCACCGTCTGGATCGGCAAGCAGGAGAAGTACGTCTTCAAAGAGATCTCGACGCGCCCCCCTATGCCCCCCGGCGATCCCGGCGATGGACGCATCGACAAGCTTCCCATGCGCCGCACGGTGGTCGTAACGAAACTCAATGTGAGTACACCGCCGTCTGAAGCCCTGTTCGATCTGGCAGCCGTGGCGAGCAAGCTGCCGAAGGATCCGGAGCCCATGGGGATCACCATCAGCGGCGGCTTTGCACAGCCACCTCTCGCGCCACAGCCACCTGCCCCTTCCTCTGATTACGCCAAGGCCCGAAGCCTGCTGGCCGGCGTGGCCACAAACTACAATGCGGCGCAGACCTACCGCGGCCGCCACGTCCAGGTCTTCGATCAGGTTTCACCGCAAGGACGCCGGCAGATCCGCATGCCGGTGGATGTTCTCTTCCGCCGCCCCGGCCAATGGCGGCTCACCTTTGAGCAGACCGGCGATGTATGGATTCAGGATCGCGCCCAACCCGATGGCTACTGGCAATACTGGCCCAAGCGCAACCTGTATTGGCGCAGTTCGTTCACTCAATTCCTGCGCAGCGCGGAAATGCTGTACGAAGACTTGGCCGACAATCTCGAATCGGCGCGCATTCTCCCCGACGAAACGATCCAGGCCGACGGGCGTTCCATCCGTTGCACGGTAGTGGAAGCGCACTACTCACAGCCGTTGAACATCCTGCAGCACGAGACGCTCTATTCGATGGGTGGAACCTACAAGCTATGGATCGACCCCGGAAGAAAGCTGGTAGTGCAGTGGCAGAACGGCCCGTTGCTTGAGACGTTGGCCAAGGCCGAGGTGGATGTTGCCCTTCCGGATGCGGAGTTCCGCTTTCAGCCGCCGGCCGGAGCTACTCTCTACAAGCCATTCTGACCCTGCTACGGGGCCTGATTCTTGCTGGCTTTGTCCACATCGCGCATCAGTTGCTTGATGGCGCGGTCGATCGCATCCGGAACGGCGCCTTTCAGCTTGCCGCCATTGCTATCCTGCGTCGTCGCCCAAATGACTCCTCCGTCGGCGTGGACAAGGCGCAGAATCACCGATGCGCTTGACGACGTTTCCGAAGAATATAGGGATTCACTGGCCCCTCCCGTTGCCGCGCCAAAGCCGGCCCGTGCGGTTGATCCGGCGACGCTTGCTCCTCCGGCAGCGACGCCGAAATCGGTCGACTCACCTTCCCCTCGCGATCGCCGGCTGAAACGCTCCATAACTGCGCCTTTAAGCGTTGCTTCGGCCTTATCGCACTTTTCCAATACAACGAAACGCTTCACGGAGAACAGTCCGGCGATGGCCATTTCTCTTGCCACTTCTACCGTTTTCTCGTCGCCGGCCAGCCGCTCTACACAAATACGTTTGACTTGGGCGATTTTCTTGCTCTCCTCATTGGCCTCGGGCGGTGGGGTAGCCGCTTGCGATCCGTATAACAGGACCGCGGCTGCAGGCAACACAAGCACCAGATTGCTACCCATGCACATGCTTGCGAGCCTCCTCCGACTCGTACTCGCACTTCCGTCCGCTCCTCGCTTCAACGATCGTGATGATGGATTTCGGAGTTCCTTTCGGGAGCTCCAACACCACTCCCTGCGGCTTGTCATCCGCGTCCTTGAATCCAAGGGTGAGGAAATGCTTCCGCTTCTTTGAGAACAACGCCCACACCGTGATTGTCAGCGCGACACCCAGGCGCCGGCCCGCTTTCTGGCCGTACTCGATGGATGTGATGCTTTCATAAATGACTTCGAAATTCCCCTTCTTAGAGGTGAATCGAAGCACCTTAGGGTCGGACGTGTCCAACTCTCCCTCAGTGGCCTCAGGCACTCCTTGCGCTGTGCCACCCACGTACATCACTTCTTTGCCCCGCACCGCGCTCCTCAAAGAAGCCGGGATGAGCACCGCAGCCGTTGCGATATAGTACCTGCGCGTCATTGTCTAGTGTCCTTCGAAATGCTTCTTTGCTTCTGCGGACTCGAAGTCGATTTTCTTGCCGGACCGTGTTTCGAATACCGAGGCGACATCCCGAACTCTGCCCTTGGCTACTTCGAACACAGCGCCCTGCTTGTTCCCTTGGTTGTCCGCAAAGGCGATGGAGAGAAAATGCTTTCGCTTTTTGGAAAGCAGGGCAACCGGGCTGATAGCCAGCGCCACCCCCACTCTCCGGCCGGCCTTCTGCCCGTATTCGATTGAGGTGATGGTCGCGTATGCAATGCGAAAGGCGCCCTTCTTCGCAGTAAACGTGGCGTGACTGGCCTCAGAGGTGTCCAGCTTCCCCTCGGTTTTTTCCGCGACATCCGTAATGGTTCCACCCACGTACATCGCCTCATCCCCGCGAACGGCCGCATTTGCCGTAAATGAAGTGCATAGCAGAAAAAGGACTGCGGGCACGAGCTGATTATGCGCAAGTCGCAATGCAACCTCCGTTAGAGCCTGATCTTCTTGGAATGACGAGTTAAAGGTACCAAATTCCACAGCAGAGGAAAAGGCCCGCACGGCCGAGCGCTCGCGGTGTCCACCTCGAACACCGGCGGCTGTGATATTCTCTCGCAAGCAATGGCCACAAAATACGACGTCATTATCGTGGGCAGCGGGCATGGCGGGGGAATGGCCGCATACGTCCTCACCCAGGCCGGACTCAAGGTCGCCCTCGTGGAAGCCGGGCCCCGCCTCCGCGCCGGTGTCGATTACGGCAAGCATTCCGATCCCTACTCCGTCCTCGAAGACCGCTTGAAAAAAGGCCTCCGCAATCCCATTGAGAGCCTCTTCGGCGACCATCGCGAGCGCGATCATTTCACCCCCGTTGGCGATAACCCAAATCACGGGCTGCTCAAATTCGTGGGCGGCCGTTCCCTCTGCTGGGCCGGACACACCCTCCGCTTCGGCCCCGGCGATTACAAGCACTGGCCTATTCCCTATGAGCAAGTGGCGCCCTACTACAGCCGCACGGAGCGCTTGATGGGTTCCTACGGCTTTAAGGACGGGCTCTGGAACATTCCGGACGGTGAATTCACGCGCGGCGTCCCGCTCAAGTGTGGCGAGCAGATGTTGAAGCGCGGCGTGAACCGGCTCAAGGCGAAGGGCATGAAGATGGAGTTCATCGCTCAACGGAAGGCCATGCTCACCGCTCCTCATTTCACCGGACGTTCCCTCTGCCACTTCTGCGGCAAGTGCGGCAATTGCTGTGTCGATGCGAAGTACACCGCCGCCAACACCGCCATTCCGCTGGCGGAGAAAACGGGCCGCCTCACGCTCCTCACCGGGGCCACCATGACCCGGATTCTGCTCAATAGCGACGAATCGAAGGTCACCGGCATCGAGTACCGCAAGGATGACGGCTCCACTCACAGCATCGAGTGCGGAGCGATGGTGCTCGCCTGCAGCACCATCGAGACAGCGCGCCACCTGCTCATCAACAAGTCGCGGCGCTTTCCCAATGGTCTGGCCAATTTGAGCGGACAAGTGGGCCGTAATCTCACCAGCCATTTCGGGCTCACTGTCATCGGAGTCTTCAACGATCTGCGAGGCCGCACGGCCAAGGCCGATGAAGGCACCGGCTATTATCACAGCCTGTTGACCGGCATGTATTGGGACAAGGCGCATCCCGATTTCGAAGGCACTTACCAGGTGCAGTGCGGCTCCGGCTATACGCCCAACAATTTTATGATCCGCCACGTGCCGGGTTACGGCGCGAAAATGAAGCAGGAACTGATTGAGCAGAACCTGCTGCATGCCGGCATGAACATGCAGGGCACGCTCCTGCAGAGCCCGAAGAAACTCGTGGACCTCGACCCCAACCGCAAAGACAAGTTCGGACTGCCGCTTTCGCGCGTCCATCTGCACTACGAACAGAACGACCTGAACATGGCCAGGGACGTGGTGGAGAAGTGCTCCATGATCATCGAAGCCGCCGGCGGCAAAGTCGTCTCCAAGCCCGCCGCCATCACTCCGCAAAACATGGTCATCGACTACAACCATTGGGTCGGAACGGCGCGCATGGGCAAGGATCCGAAAACATCGGTGGTCAACGAGTACGGGCAGAGCCACGATTTGAAAAATCTGTTCCTCGGCGACGGATCGGTGTTTCCCTGGTACCCCGAAAAGAACCCGGTGCTCACGATCGCCGCCCTAAGCTGGCGCATGAGCGATTACCTCGCCGCGCAGGCAAAAAAAGGAGCACTGTAACCATGGAGCGCAGAGAACTGTTTCCGATTCTGGGCATGGCTGCCTTCCAGCCGAATGCTCCCTTCCTGCCGAAGTTCTTCACACCGGCCGAAGCGCAGGCCGTCGTGCGCCTGGGCGATATAATCCTGCCGGGTGCCGAGCAGGCCGGGGCCGTGAGGTACATCGATCTGGTCTTAAAATACGGCGAACCGGGCCAGCAGCAGGCCTTCCGCCGTGGTTTGGCCGCCGTCGAAGGCGACGCCAAGAAGCGCTTCTCGAAGCCCTTCGCTTCCCTCACGCGCGAACAGCAGGATCAGATCGTGGCAGCAATGGCCACGAACGAAGGCGCACGCAAGGATGAGCTAGGGGTGTTTTTCACGCTCGCCAAACGCCTCGTGATTGAGGCCTATCACTACTCCGCGCATCACTGGAAACAGGACCTCGGCCGCGATCTCAACGTGGCGTTGTCTGAGTTTCCCGCCTGCACCCATAAGAATCACAACCCGGCTTGATCGCGTTTGGCGCCGTCGGCGGTGAACTTGGCGATCCGCCGCTGGATCTTCTCCTGGTCCATCTGCCCCGAAGCTTTGTGGATGAGCTTCTGCGCGTCGATCAGATGCTCACTCATTCTGCGCCGCGCTTCTTCCGCGTTGCGTTTGCGGATTGCGGCAACAATCCGGCGGTGCAGCGTCAGCGTGTGCTCGGGACTCACCACCTTCGACGTCATCGTAATCAAGCGCTTCATGGAGCGATGCACCACGCTGAACATGAGGCTGCACACGCGATTCCCGGCTGCACGGAAAATCGCCTGGTGGAACAGCAGATCGTGCTCCACCAGCCGGTCGGAATCCTCGCCCGCATCTTCCATCGCTTTCAGTTCGCGCTCGATTTCCGCGATGTCCTCGGCGGTCGCTCGCGTCGCGGCCTGCGCCGTTAACTCCGGTTCCACAATGAGGCGCGCCTCCATCAGTTCCTGCATGGAGATGCCGTCCAACAAAATGAGAAACTCCATGGGTTCGCCCAGAATGGCCTGCGCGCCCGAATTGAGATAGGTGCCATCGCCCACACGTTGCGAGATCACACCCATGATTTCCAGCACTTTCAGTGCCTGCCGCAGCGAGTTCCGGCTCACCCCGAAACTCGTGGCGAGTTCCCGTTCCGCCGGAAGCCTGCCGCCCGGGGCCAGCGTACCTTCGGAGATGAGGCGTTTGAAGACGGAGATCAATTTGACGGTCACGTCTTCCTTGCTGGTACTCACTTTGCGCGGCATTGGCAGTGCCAATGCTAGCACAGATCAGGAAAACACGGGAAGAAATATGCCGCCTTCACTTGAATTGATAATTCAATGGTGCTACCATTCCCCAAAGTTAACCTCGTCGGTGAAAGGATTCCTGTGTCGCGAAGCCTTCTCCTGTTGCTCTCTCTCATCTCGGCAACCCTTGCCCCCTGCCAGGTCCAAACCGGCCGCATCAGCGGCGCAGCCCTCGATCCCAACCGGGCCACGGTCCCCAATGCCGCCATCACCGTCACCAATAAGGAAACCGGCGTCGCGCACCGCGTCACCACCGACGCCGCCGGATCCTATGTCGTCGCCTCGCTCAATCCGGGAATCTACGATGTCTCCGCCTCCGCCCCTGGCTTCAAAACCACCGTGCGATCCGGCGTCGAAATGCTGGTGGGCCGCGACCTGCAACTCGATCTCGAACTCGCCCTCGGCGAAACATCGACTGTGGTGGAAGTGAATTCCGAGATTCCACTCCTGAACTCCGAATCCGGCAACCTCGGACACGTCATGACCAACCAGCAGATTGTCGACCTGCCGCTGAACGGGCGCGGATTCAACGAACTCGCCCGCCTTACACCCGGCGTCGTCCTCCTCGGCGGAACCGGCAACGTCAACCGCGTGCGCCCGGAGTTCTTCAATGGCACTACCATCAGCGGCGTCCGTGGCCGCCAGGTAAGCTACTACCTCGACGGCGCCGACACCACCGAGCAGCATCAGGGCGGCAGTTGGATCCAAACCTCCATCGATGCGCTGCAGGAGTTCAGCGTGCAGCAGAACGCCTACTCCGCCGAGCACAGCCGCTCGGGCAGTTTCTTCAACGCCACCACCAAGTCCGGAACCAACACCGTCCGAGGCACACTCTACGAGTTCCTGCGCAACGACAAGCTCGACTCCCGTAACTTCTTCGGCCTCCGCCGCGACATTCTCAAGCGCAACCAGTTCGGCGCTTCCATCGGCGGGCCGGTCTTCCTCCCCAAAGTCTACGACGGGCGCAGCCGCACCTTCTTCTTCTTCAACTACGAAGGCACGCGCGAGCGCCAGGGCAGCGTCGTCAACCGCTTCAGCCCCACCCCGGCAATGCTCGCGGGCGACTATTCGGCGCTGGCCAGCACGCTCTACGATCCGGCCACAACCGGCCCCAATCCCGCGGGCGCGGGCGCCATCCGCACTCCATTTGCGGGCAACCGCATTCCTTCTTCCCGCCTGTCCCCGCAAGCCCAGTTCTTCGCCCCGTATCTCACCACGGCCTCCACTCCCGGCGGGCTGTACACCTTCTCTCCATCCACCGGCCTCGATCTCGACCAGTACACCGTGCGCGTCGATCACAACATCAACGACGCCCATCGCGTCTTCTTCCGCTGGGGTATCAACAAGAACGGTTTGAGCGAACCGGGCAACGCGCCCGCCCTTGGCGTAGCCGATTCCAGCACCCGCGGCCAGAACTACACCATCAGCATCACCAGCAACCTGAAGCCTTCGCTCATCAACGAACTGCGCGTGAACACCCTCTACGGGCTGATCTCGCTAAACCCCTATCTGCTCGGCCGCGACTTCAACAAGGACGCGGGCATCAAGGGCATGGAAGAAACGAAGCGCTCCTTCGACATCGGCTCCTTCCCCGATTTCGCGTTCTCCGGCTACGCCGGCCTTTCTGGTTCTACCTTTGATCAGCGTCCGAAGACACAGGATCGCTATACCCTGGAATTCACCGACAACGCCACCTGGATCCGGGGCAAGCATGTCGTCAAGTTCGGAACCAAGATCCGGCACTACCAATGGCTCGGCACCGACAGCAAAAACTACATGGGGCAGTGGAACTTCAACGGCCAGAACACCCAGAACCCGGCCTCGGCCGCACGCACCGGTGACGCCATCGCCGATTTCATGCTCGGCCTGCCGCAGAATGGCGGACGCGGCTATCCTTCCGACACCTTCGGCGGCGCCTACACGGCATCGCACTTCTTCCTCCAGGACGACATCAAGCTGAGTGACCGGCTCACGCTGAATCTCGGCATCCGCTACGAGTACACTCCCTTCACCTCCGCCTATCGCGGGCAAACGGGCACCTTCGATGGCACGCAGGCCCGGCCCATCATCGTGGCCAGCCGCACCAACGAAGTCGACTTGGGCGCTCAGCCAGGAGCCAAGCGCGCTTACAGCTTTCTCGGCAGCCTGATCCAAACTTCGAAAGAAGCGGGATTGCCCTATTCCATCACCTATCCCGACAAGAGCCAGTGGGCTCCGCGCATCGGCTTCGCCTGGCGCCCGGTTGGCGAAGCAACCGTAATCCGCGGCGGCTACGGAATCTTCTACGAAGGCGAATACACCGATGGCCGTGTGAATCTCTTCATGCCGCCCTTCCTGCTTTCCGACAGCGCCGTCAATGATCAGGGCGTCGTGCCCAACCGCACCCTGGCCGACTTCTTCCTCGGCGCCCCCCTTGGTTCACCCAATTCCACCATCGGGCTTACGCCTACCTACACTCGCCTCCAGATGGGCAATGACCAGCACTGGAACTTCGGTGTGCAGCGCCAGCTTGGCAGACACTACATGTTCGACATCGAGTATGTAGGCAACAAAGGCTCGAACATTCAAGGCAACAACGCGTTCAACATCCCCGACGCCGGCGCCGGCGCCATTCAGGCCCGCCGCCCCTTCCCGCGCTACGCCGGCTTCTCCTATATCTCCAGCGACACCTCTACCACCTATCACGCCCTCCAGATGAAGTTCGAAAAGCGGCTCTCACAAGGTCTGTGGTTCCTCAGTTCCTACACCTTCGCCAAGAGCCTGTGGACCACCAACTCTCCCACCGGCGGCGGCCGCTACACCTTCGAAAAAGGCCCGTCCGAATACCACGTGCCCCATACCATCTCAAACAGCTTCGGCTACCAGTTGCCGTTCGGAAAGGGGCAGCACTTTGCCTCGCAATCCAGCCGTTTGGCCGATGCTGTCATCGGCGGCTGGCAACTGCAGGGCATCCTCATCTTCCGCAGCGGCGTGCCCTACACGGTGACCATGGCTCGCGATGTCGCCAACACCGGCGTGGGCGGCCAGCGCCCGAACCGCATTGCTTCCGGAAAACTCGACACACCCACCCTCGAACGCTGGTTTGACGCAACCGCCTTCGCCGCCGCCCCGAATTTCATCTACGGCAACGCGGGGCTCCGCATTCTCTCCCCCGACATCGTCCGCACCATCGATTTCTCCATGTTCAAAAACTTCGTCATCAGCGAACGCTCAAAGTTGCAATTCCGCTTCGAAGCCTTCAATCTTCCGAACACCCCGAGCTTCGCCGCGCCCAACGCAACGCTCGACACCGGAACAGTGGGAAGAGTCACGGCCACTTCCACGGCTCCCCGCCAGATGCAGGTTGCCGTTAAGCTGACCTTTTAGACCATGAAACCGCTAGCAATCCTTCTGCTCACGCTCGGGCAGGCGTATGCCCAACAAACGGTCACAGTAAAAGTCGATGCCGCCGCGCGACTGGGCCCGCTCCGGCCCATCTTCTCCTTCTTCGGCTATGACGAGCCGAACTACACCTACATGAAAGACGGCCGCAAACTGCTCACGGAACTGGCCGCGTTGAGTCCCGTACCCGTCCATGTGCGGGCGCACAACATGCTGACCTCCGGCGATGGCGTCGCGGCGCTCAAATGGGGCTCCACCAACGCCTACACCGAAGATGCAGCCGGGAATCCCAAGTACGACTGGACCATCGTCGACCGCATTGTCGACACCTACGTCGAGCGCAAAATGAAGCCCATGATCGAAGTGGGCTTCATGCCCGAAGCACTCTCCGCGAAGCCGCAGCCTTACCGCCATCACTGGGATCCGTCACAGCCCTATCGCAACATCTACACCGGCTGGGCCCAGCCGCCGCGCGATTACAAAAAATGGTCGGACCTTATCTACGCCTGGGTGCGGCATTCCATTGAGCGCTACGGCCGTGACGAAGTGGCCACCTGGTATTGGGAAGTGTGGAATGAGCCGAACATTGCCTATTGGCAGGGCACGCCGGAGGAATACCACCAGCTCTACGACTACACGGCGGATGCAATCAAACGCGCTCTCCCGGCGATTCGCGTCGGCGGGCCCACCAGCACCGGCCCCGGCGGCGAACAGGCCGCCAAATTCCTCCGCGACTTTCTCCAGCATGTCGTCAGCGGCAAAAACTACGCCACCGGTAAAATTGGTTCCCCCATCGACTACATCACCTTCCATGCCAAGGGCCGCCCGAAGGTCGTAGATGGCCACGTGCAAATGGGCAGCGAGTTTCAAATGCGCGACATCGACCGCGGTTTCGAAATCGTGGCTTCCTTTCCCACCCTGAAAAACCTCCCGATCATCATCGGCGAATCCGATCCCGAAGGCTGCGCCGCCTGTTCGGTGCGCTTCAATCCGCAGAACGCCTATCGCAACGGTACGATGTACTCCAGCTACACTGCGGCCACATTCGCCCGCAAACATGAACTTGCCGCCAGCCACGGCGTCAACTTCGAAGGCGCCGTCACGTGGGCCTTCGAATTCGAAGACCAACCGTACTTTGACGGCTTCCGCGACCTGGCCACCAACGGCATCGACAAACCCGTGCTCAATGTCTTTCGCATGTTTGGCCTGATGAACGGAGAGCGAATCAAGGCCGAGACCACAGGCACACTGGCGATCGGCGAAATCCTCAAAGCCGGCGTGAAAGCAAACTCCGACATCAACGCCATGGCGACCCGCACCCCCAGCACGATCAACGCCATGGTGTGGAACTACCACGACGACGATGTCGCCTCGCCACCGGCGCGCATCTCGCTCAGCCTCTCCGGCGTGCCGGCGACGGCCAAACGCGTCCTGCTGCGCCACTACCGCATCGATGAGAAACATTCGAACGCGTATACATTGTGGAAGGAGATGGGCTCCCCGCAGCAGCCGTCACCACAACAATACGCCGCCCTCGAAGCCGCCGGACAACTCCACATGCTCACCTCGCCCGCCTGGGTGACCCCCAACAACGGCGTCGTGGAAACCGAGTTCGCCCTGCCCCGGCAGGGAGTCTCGCTGGTGCAGGTCACTTGGTAGAGAAACGCTGGCCGGTTGCCTGGCTGATCACCGCGGCCATCGCCATCAGCTACCTCGATCGCCAGACGCTCCCCGTTGCCATCGCCGCCATCCAGAAAGAGATTCCGGTCAGCAACACGCAGTTCTCGCAACTCCAGGCAGCCTTCCTGTTGGCCTATGCGGTAATGTACGCCGCGGGCGGCAAGTTGATGGACTTGTGGGGGACGCGCATTGGGTTCGCCGTCATCATGGTGGCCTGGTCGGCCGCATGCGCCGGGCATGGCTTCGCCACGGCATTCCTGGGCCTCGCCATCTGCCGGTTCCTGTTAGGCATGGGCGAAGGCGGCGGCTTTCCAGCCGCAACCAAAGCCGTCGCCGAATGGTTCCCGGTGGACCAGCGCTCCACCGCCATGGGAATGATCAACGCAGGCACCGCGGTCGGCGCCGTCATTGCGCCCCCTGCCATCGCCGCCATCATCGGCTTCACCAACTGGCGCTGGGTCTTCTTCATCACCGGCGCATGCGGCCTCGTGTGGACCTGGATCTGGTGGCGCATGTACTTCACCCCGGCCACAGCCACCCATCCGGGTCCCGCTGTCCCCTGGCTGCGGCTGCTCGCGCTGCGTCAGGTTTGGGGATTGGTCACCGCGAAATTCCTCAGTGACGCCGCCTGGTACTTCTATCTGTTCTGGCTGCCCAAGTACCTCTATGACGTGCGCGGCTTCGACACGAAACAGGTCGGCGCCTACGCCTGGATCCCCTATGCCGCGGCCGGCTTCGGAAGCATGCTCGGCGGATGGTTCTCCAGCCGCATGCTGCGCCGCGGCGCCTCGGTGAACAACGCGCGTAAGGTCGCTCTCGGGCTCAGTGCCGCCTGCATGCCGTGGATCTTCTTCGTCACCCAATCGCCCGTCGAACTGGCGCTGGTGTTGTTCAGCCTCGCCTTTTGCGGCCAGCAGTCGTGGTCCACTCTGGTGATGACGCTGCCCGCCGATCTCTTTCCCCGCAGCACCGTCGGCGCAGTCGCTGGCCTCGTGGGATTCGGCGGCGCCATGGGCGGAGTCGTCTTCGGATTGATTGTGGGCCGCATCCTCGATGCCGGCGCCGGTTACCAGCCGGTGTTCGCCCTGGTCAGCCTGATGCACGTCACCGCGTTCGGAGTCATCCTTGCCTCGGTGCGAACTATTGAGCCGCTCGCCAGTACCTCTGGTACGTAAAAGTCCTGTAACTCGTGAGAGAAAGCCCTCATCCCTTCGCGCCTCACCTTGCATGAGGCACAATTACACAAAAACAATCCATCACCTCACCCTGACTCTCTCCCTCGGATTCGCGTTGTCGGTGGCCACCGCCTCCGCAACTGTCGTCACCTACACTGACCCCAACGCATGGGCAATCGCCGTTGGCTCTCATGTCACGGAAACCTTCGAACCAGGCGGGCTGCAAAGCTTCACCAACGCATCCGGAGGCTTCATCGGACCCGCCCGCGGCACCTTTGTCAATGGCAGCGTCTACCAATTGGAAAGCCCCTATGAGGCCACCTTTGGATACAAACCGGGCCCCGTATATGCCGCGGCCGCTTACTGGGATACCACACCCCAGGGGCAGGGAGGCGGCATCGAATTCACGCTCTACCTTACCGGCGGAGGCACTGCCAGCCTCACCGGAATTGGCCCTTCCACCTTCTACGGCTGGATCTCCGACACCCCCTTCGACTCGTTCCTGGCCAACGGTGACCAGGAAACCTACGACGTCGACAACGTCATGTTCGGCCTGCCTGCCGATGTTCCCGAGCCTGGTTCCTGGACATTGCTCGCAACCGGCACTGCTCTGATCCTGGCCGGATTACGGCTGCGCCGCAACCCAGCAATCGATACAAACTGACATGGTACTTCCCTACTGTCGGGGCTGTATTGTATTCCCCTAGTCACTGTGTTAACGTTGCATCAGAACGGCAGGCCGTTCGGTGACCTGCCCGAGTGATAGGACGAATGATTCTCACCCACCGAGCCATTGATATTCCTCAAGAACAACCCGACTCGGCGTGGTATCTCAGGAAGGAGAGACCCTGTCTATGGAGATCACGCAAGAAGAATTGAAAGCGCAACTGATGCAGCAGGATGAAGAGTTCCGGCACATGGCGGAACAGCACGCCGACCTCAAAAAGCGTGTCCACGATCTGGAAATGAAATCGCACCCCACCGAAGAGGAACAGTTGGAGGAAGCGCGGTTGAAAAAGCTGAAGCTGCAGCTCAAAGACCAGATGACGGATTATCTCAACCGGCACCGTCCGGCGGTAGTCTGATCCTGCATCGGAAGCGCGAAAACAATCCGGAAGGCCCGGGCCTGCTGAGCGGTCCGGGCCTTTTCGTTTCTCTGCGTCCGAAAAGCCTGCCCGCCCCCTTCGCTGTATTAGGCGCCGCCAACGGAACTTGACCCGCCGGCAGCGCCCCGATTCCCCGTTTCGCACCAAGGGGTTGACTAAGGGAAGTCGGGGGAGCTCGCGCGGATGGATGTCAAGCCGGAAGCCGCGCCGAAAGGCTCCCCCACTCATAGTGGCGCGAAAACTGCCCGCTTCGGGCCAAAATTTTCTCCGTTCCCCGCCACTGCCGAGATCGGATATGATAGAAACACCAGGAGAACCATCAGCTGGCAAAAACTTAGATAAATCTGTCGCTGGGCGACCCGACCGCCGACAGCGCAAGGAAAAAGACAATGGACAAGCTGGCGCAAAACATCCAGGAGGCTTTTCTCAACAATGCCCGCAGAGACAAGACCTTCCTGACCATATACCTCATGAGCGGCGTGAAGCTGAGCGGCCGCATCAAGAGCTTCGATAAATACTCCGTGGTTTTGGAGACCAACAATCAGGAACAGTTGATTTTCAAGCATGCGATTTCCACGGTCGTTGTTCCCAAAGCTTCGCACCCTGGCGGCTACGTGGGCGGTCACCCTGCCGCACCTGGCACGCCTGTTCCGGTAGGACCTCCGGAGGCCGAATAGATCGCCCCTCTTACTGAATCTCAGTCTCCCTCGCGGGAAAAAGCCATTCTTGTCGGTGTCGATCTGAAAACACGTGTGCCTGCAAACCCCGGACACGTGACAGTGACTCCCGAAGAATCATTGGAAGAACTCGAAGCGCTGGCGGCAACCGCCGGTGCCACCGTCCTTGAGCGCGTCATCCAGGCCCGCAGTTCCCTCGATGCCGCCACCCTCATCGGTTCCGGCAAAGTCACCGAGCTCGCCGGATTGGTCAAAGGCTTCGATGCCGGCGTCGTCATCTTCGATAACGAGCTCACCCCCACGCAGTTGCGCAACCTCGAAAAACAGTTGGAATGCAAAGTCATTGACCGCACCCAACTGATCCTCGACATTTTCGCTTCCCGCGCCCGCACCCGCGAAGGGCAGCTCCAGGTCGAACTGGCGCAACTCAACTACGCCTTGCCCCGCCTCGTGGGGCGGGGAACTCAACTCTCGCGCCTCGGCGGCGGTATCGGCACCAGGGGCCCAGGCGAAACCCAGCTCGAAACCGACCGGCGAAAAATTTCCAAACGCATCAAGAAAATTGAGATCGAACTGGAAGGCGTCAAATCCGGCCGCGCCATCCAGCGCCGCCAACGTGTCGACGTCCCTTTGGCCACCATCGCCCTGGTGGGCTACACCAACGCCGGCAAATCCACACTCTTCAATCGACTCACTGGCTCCGGCGTGGTCGCCGATGCGCGGCTCTTCGCCACCCTTGACCCCACCGTCCGTCAACTCCAACTGCCGTCCAAACGCCACGTCCTGCTCAGTGACACCGTCGGCTTCATCCGCAGTCTCCCGACGACGCTGGTCAAGGCGTTCCGCGCCACCCTCGAAGAAGTTCGCCAGGCTGTCCTCCTTCTCCATGTGGTCGACGTCTCATCCCCCTACGCAGCCGAACACACCGCCCAGGTGATGGAGGTGTTGCGCGAAATTGAAGCCGACGAAACGCTGCAGGTGCTGGTGCTCAACAAAGCCGATCTGCTTCCCGATGGCGTGGAAAACGCGGATATCGCCGCCGCTCGCCTTCTCGGCGCTGCCGCCGAAAAAGGCAAGTCCTACGCCGCATCCATCTCCGCGCAAACCGGCGCCGGCGTGCCGGAGTTGCTCGCTCTCATTGACCGCGTGCTCCCCGCCGATCCCCTCCAGCGCGTCACCCTTCGTTTTCCCGCCGGTGATGGCGGTACCCTTCATCTGCTCCACGAGTATGCACAGGTCCGCGAGATCCGCTATATTGACGATGTCTGCGAAGTGATCGCCGATGCCCCGGAAAGCCTTCGCTGGCGCCTGAAACATTTTGTGGTTCAATAAGTAGATTGAGGCGGAATGAACATACCCAATAGCCTCACCCTGTTGCGCATCTTCTTTGTGCCGCTGCTGGTGGCGGCCCTCGTCACGGATAGCCGCAACATCTACCTGTGGGGTGTGTCTGTAGCCAACGAACAGGTCGCGCTGGCGATTTTCCTCGCTGCTGCGTTCACTGATTTGATGGACGGCTATCTCGCCCGGCGCTGGAAACAAATCACCACCGTAGGCACTTTGCTCGATCCCATTGCCGACAAATTGCTGGTGTCCAGCGCCCTGGTGTCGCTCGTGCAAGTGCGCGTGATTCCCGGCTGGATGGCGATTCTCGTCATCGGCCGTGAGTTCGCCGTCACGGGCCTGCGCGGCATCGCCGCCGCCAGCGGCATCACCATCAAAGCAAGCGATCTGGGCAAGACAAAAATGCTCGCCCAGGTGATCGCCATTTCCCTGCTCATGCTCTCCATGAACAACCGCTCGCTGATGCCCTACGCCATGTTCTGGATGTGGGGCGTAGTGGTGTTCGGAGTGGTCAGCGCCGTGCAGTACTTCCTCAAGTTCTGGCACAAGCTCGATCTCGATATCAAGATGCGCCGCCGCCAGGAACTCCTGGAACTGGAGCGGCAGCGCCGGCGCGCAGCCCGCGCCATGAACCGCAAGACCGCCAGCGTCAGCAGTTCGCAATAGTCAGCCCGGCTGCTTCCAACTTGGCGCCATCACGGTTTCAATACTCCCCCTTTCCCGCCAGGCCGCCAAACGGCCGGTCGTCTTGATTTCCGCTGTTTGCCGGTTATCGCCCAACGTCTCCAGTCGAATGGCGTCTGGCCCTGCCGGAGTTGCCAGCATCACACGTTCTTGCCCCATCAACTCCACCGCGTGCTCGAACTCCCACTCCAGACTCTCGGTCCACTGCGCGGCATCCACAATCACGCAATCGGCAAGCAGAAACGCCTGGTGCACACAGTCTTTCCAGTTGTCGTCTCGGCAGGTCAGGATGGTCAACCCGCGTCCATGTCCCCGGCGAATCCCGTTCAGCAATTTCGAAAGCTGTTGCCGGTCGACAAACCGTGACAAGCCCGATCTCTTCATCAAACGATAAAGCCCGTACACGGGCCGAAGACAACGCAACCAAACAGAGGAAGACCATCAGAGCACCGGATTTGTCCACGCTGTGCAGGCCCAACGAAAAGTACAGTGCCACGGTTAGAGCAATCACAACTGGCGTGCCGATCACGGAAATCAGCGGCAGCCATAACACCAGCGGTGACGATTTGATGTTCGAATCCAGTGCCTGGTCCTGCAAGGTAACAGCCGTCGCAAGCCCTACGCAGGCGCTCTCGAAAATCACCGATACGTTCCGCACATGCTGCTTAGGCCTTTTGAAGGTCCGCACCCCCAGGCAGCCCTCGCATAGAAGCGCGACCGGCGCTCGCTTTTCATCAATGAGGTCACTGCGTCCAGCACGTGCGCCGCTAATCGCCCAGCAGCTTGCCGTACGGCTCCAGTCCCCGTACGTTGTCGCACACCGCCTTCACCCCAGCCGTAATCGGAATCCCCAGCACCAGCCCCGCCGCGCCCCACAGTGTTCCCCAGAACATCAGCGACAACGTCACCGCCAGCGGATTCAGGTGCACCCTCGCGCCCACCAGTTTCGGATACAGCAGGTTCAACGCCAGCAGATGGAAAAACGCCACCGTGCTCCCAATGATCAGATACGCGCCGATCTTCGGATGCACCGGCAGCGCGGCAAAGAACGGCGGAATCAACGCCAGCGGCAAACCGACATATGGGATGAGGCTGAGAAACGCGCTCACCGGCCCGATCAACAGCGGGAAGGGAAGATTCGCCCACCAGAAAACAATGGAACTGGCCACCGACAGCAGCATCCCCAGAATGAAATTCCCCACCACATACGCCCGAGCCATGTCCGCGATGCCTTCCCAACTCTTGCCCGCAATCATCCGGTCCGCCCCCTGGAACAGCATCATCGCGCTGCGCCGCACGTGATCGCGCCAACTCAGCATGAAATACACCAGAAACGGAACAAAGCTGGCCATCAGCAGCACGTCATAAAACGAACTGAGATACGCATAGACGGTGTTCACGATCGGCTGCTTTTCCTGGCTGATCCGCACTTCCTGAACCGTGGGAATCGGCGGGTCGGCCGAGCGCCGCTTGGCCGCGGTCTTTTGCGGCGGAGGCGGCGGTGTGGTGATCACCTGCGACGTCTTGGCGTCGCGCAGCCGCTTCGGCACCACAATGTCCGAAATCGACTTCTCCGTGTTTTCCAGCCGGCTCACCACGCTGTCCACCATTTCATTGATGCGCTGGCTGTAGGCAGGCAGATCCTCCAGCAGCCCCGCCGCCTGTGTGTAGAACGCCACCGCCCCAAAGTAGACCACCAGCAGCGCCAGGCTACAGGTGACAAAGCACGCCACCCCGCGCGGCATCCGCATCCGCATGCAGAAGCTCACCAGCGGATCCAGGATCAACGCCAGAATCAGCGCTACAGTAACCGTGATGAAGAAGATTCGTCCAAAATAGAGGAGAGCAATCACCGCCGCCAGCCCGGCGAGGAAACTCCCGGTGGGGCGCGGCATCTTGGTGGCTAACGATGGGGTGAGAAGCTCCACTCTTACCATCTATCTTACACGTGCGAACCTATACGAGAGAGCCTGATTTCCCGCTATGAGCGATACCCCGCAACCTGACCTGACCCGAATCCTGAGCCTCGACGTCGGCCTCCGCCGCATCGGCCTCGCCCTCAGCGATCCCTTGCGCATTACAGCCCAGGGCTTGGACACCGTGGTGCGCAAGAACCTCCGCACCGACCTCTGGCGGCTCCACCAGATCGCAAAACAACATGAGGTCGGAATGTTTTTGGTAGGCTATCCCTTGCATATGAGCGGCGACGCCGGACGGCAGGCCCAACTGGTGGCCGACTTTGCCTCCAAACTGGAACAGCGCACCAGCATCCCCGTCACACTATGGGATGAACGGTTGACCACCGTGCAGGCCGGCCGCGTCCTGCGTTCCAGCGGCATCGGCATTGAGAAACGCGCCAAAGCCATCGACAAGCTTTCCGCGGTGCTCATTCTGCAAAGCTATCTCGACTCTCTCCCCGAAGCGTGTCCATGGCCGGAAGAAGAATAAAGCAGCTCGCCTTCACCGCTCTCGCGCTCGCCGCGGCGCTCGGCATCGCCGCCTACGTGTCCGTGCAGTCGCCCTACCGCGGCTTTTCCAACGAAGTGATTGTCGAGATCCCGCGCGGAGCCGGCACCCGCCAGATCGCCCGGCAACTCGCCCAGGCCGGCGTGGTCCGCAGCGAATGGCATTTCCTCGCCGCGCGAATCATGCGCCCGGGGCGCGCGCTCCAGGCCGGTGAGTATCAGTTCCTCAAAGCCGCCACGCCCCTCGATGTTTTCTCCCGCATCGCCCGCGGTGACATCTTCTTCTTCGAAGTCACCTTTCCCGAAGGCAGCAACCTCTTCGACATGGCGGGCATCCTTGAGCAGCAACGCATCCTCACGGCGAAAGACTTCATCGCCGCGGCCCGCGATCCGGGGTTG
>JAFDVS010000105.1 GCA_018268935.1 Acidobacteriota bacterium
TCATCGGCGGCGTCCTTCAGCCGCACTTCACGTGCCCGGCGCCAACCACCGTCGGCGGTGATCACCAGGTGTGCGTCCAGATCCTGAATGCGTGCCTTCAGCGCCTCCGCCGAAAATCCACCAAACACCACCGAGTGCGTCACGCCGAGCCGCGCGCAAGCCAGCATGGCAATAGGCAACTCGGGGATCATCGGCATGTAGATNNGACGGAGTGGGTGATACCGAGGCGGGCACAGGCGAGCATGGCCACCGGGAGTTCCGGGATCATCGGCATGTAGATGATGGCCCGGTCCCCGGCCTTGTAACCGCGCGACTGCAGCACCGAAGCAAAGCGCGAAACCAGGCGATGCAATTCCTGATAGGAGATCATCCGCTGGTCGCCCGGTTCGCCTTCCCACAGAATCGCGATCTTGTTCTTCCGCGGCCCGTTCAGATGCCGGTCAATGCAGTTGTAGGAAACGTTCGTCTTCGCACCCACAAACCATTTGCAGAACGGCGGATTCCATTCGAAAACGTGGTTCCACTTCTCGAACCAGTGCAGTTCCTGTTCGGCGAGTTCGCCCCAAAACTGCTCCGGGTTGTCCTTGGCCTTATCGTAGAGCGCCTGGTAAGCCTCCATGGAGGGGACATGCGCTCGGGAGGAAAATTCCTGACTGGGGTTGTAAATCGCTTCGCTCATAGCCAAAGAGAGGATTCTACCGCATGCGGGATAGGGAAGGGTGAAAAGACTGATAACATCCGGTGGGGCAGACGCGTTTGGAAGGATGTTGGAATTGACTGCAAAGGAGTTTGGAGATGGGCGAAAAAGCAATGATCGCGGTGGTGATGGTGTCTCTCTTCACCGCCGTGTCCTACATCGTGAAGAACGTCGTGCTGGCCATCCAGCGCTCGAAGCGCGACCGCTACATGTCGGAAGTCTCGGCAAAACTGGTGGACAAACTGGGCACAGGCCCTGACGTGATGTCGTTCGTTGAAAGTGAAGCCTACAAAACACTGCTCGGCGAGCAATCCACCGGTCGCGGGCCGTTTGTTTCCCGCGTGCTCAATTCCATCCAAGGCGGACTCGTGCTGCTGTTCGGCGGCATGGGCCTGTTCGCCGCCGGCAATTTCGGCGGTGACCCCGAGTTCCAGGTCTTTGTTCGCGCTACCGGAGCCATCGTCATCGCCGTAGGCGCGGGCATGGTGTTGTCCGCCGGCTGGAGCTACCTGCTGCTCAAAAAGTGGGGCTTCTTGAATGGGAGCGGAAACGCGAAGTGAACCAGCCCCGCCTATCGCTGAGTCCGGAAACATTCCAGGACTTCTATGCGCAGACGGCGCGTCCCCTCAAGTCGTACCTCGTGCGGCTCACGGGCAACGCGGCGGTTGCCGACGAAGTCCTGCAGGAGGCTTACTACAAGTTCCTGCGCGCGGAATTGCCGGCCCTTGGCGAGCGGGAGCGGAAGAACTACCTCTTCCGCATTGCAACCAACCTGGTCCGTGACTTGTATCGCGGCAAAGTGGAAGGCGCGCTGCCTCTGAAGGAAACCGTGCATTCCACAGAAGAAGAATCCCGCCTGGAGCAGGTGCCGATGAAATCCGATGTCGGCAAGGTGCTCAATACGCTCAAGCCCCGCGAGCGTGAGCTGGTGTGGCTCGCCTATGTCGAAGGCTCCAGCCACCGCGAAATCGCCGAAATCATGGGACTGCGCGAAGTCAGCATCCGGCCCATGCTGTTCCGCGTCCGTCAGAAACTGGCCGAGCTTTTGAAGTCCATCGGCTATTGCGAGAGGATGGTGATGTAGATGGATCCGTGCGCGTTCGAAACAAAGGTACTGGAAGCGGCGCATCGCGGCGAACTGCCGGTGGACCTGGCGGCACACGCGGCCTCCTGCGCCACCTGCGCGGAAACACTGCTCGTCGCTTCCTTTCTGGGCGAAGAGACCAAAGCGGAAGTGCCGCCCCCCGGCCTCGTCTATTGGAAGGCGGAGTTGCGCGCCCGCCGCGATCAGGCCGAACGCGCCATGCGCCCGATGCGAGCCATGGAAATGGCTGCGCTCATCCTGCTGTGTGCCGTAGCCGTGGGATTAGGCGCGATGTCCGGCTCCTGGGTCCTGCCCGCGATCGGCGTTGGATTCGTCGCCGCCGTGGGAGGCTTGGGCTGGGTAGTGAAGACCTACTTGGTTCGAGGGTGATTGCACCCTACTGAGACGCGAGCGTGAGCGAGTCGGTCCTACTCAAAGCCCCACCCCCGTTTGACATATACTGATTTGCGAGCCGGAAGTACGAATCGGCAACTTCGCCACGGGGAGTCTTGCAATGTTCTGGAAGACAGGCGTTCTGCTCGTTTTTCTCACACTCGCCGCGCCACTGAGCGCGCAAACCACATTCGCCAACATCACGGGAACAGTCACCGATTCAACCGGCGCCGTCATTCCCGGAGCGAAAATTGTAGTCACCAACACGGAATCCAACTACGTCTACAACGCCGAGTCCAACGACTCCGGCAATTTCACATTCTCCCAACTGCTGCAAGGCAGCTACACGCTGCGCGTCACCGCGGCCGGATTCAAGGAACACATCATCCAACAGATCCACCTCGTCTCACTCGACGTGCGCCGCTTCGACATCAAACTCGAAGTGGGCGCCGTCGAAACGAAGGTCGAAGTCATTGGAGGCGCCACGCTGATCGAAACCGAAACGGCGCGCATCTCCGATCAGAAAGACGCGCTGCAGCTCAAAGTGCTCCCGCTCAACACACGATCCCTGTGGAACTTCATCGGCCTCTCCCCAGGCGTCGTACAAGCAGGCGCCGGCTCCTCCACACGCCGCTTCGCAGGCTCCCGCGCCAATCAATCCGATGCCTCCATCGATGGCATCACGCTCTCCAATCAGTACGACGGAACGCAGATCTCCCCGCTCGTGTCGCAGATCGAAAGCTTCGAAGAGGTCCGCGTCGACATGGCCAACAACACCGCCGAGTTCGGCGCCATCGGCCAGGTGACCATCGTCTCCAAAGGCGGCTCGAACCAGTTGCGCGGTTCCCTCTTCGATTACTACTCCACCCCATGGTTCCGCGCCCGTGACACCTTCGCCGCCCAGCGCGGCACCGGCGTCCGTCACAACCCTGGCTTCTCCGTCGGCGGACCCATCTACATCCCCAAAGTCTACGATGGCCGAAACCGCAGCTTCTTCTTCTACTCCATGGAAACAACCCGAGGTTCGCAGATCCTTTCCAATCTCACACCCTCGGTTCCAACGGCCCTCTGGCGCGACGGCAACTTCACGCGCGATGCCGCCATCCGCGATCCGTTCGCCGGCAACGCGCCCTTCGCGGGGAACGTGCTCCCCGCCTCGCGCATCAATCCCGTCACGAAGAAAATTCAGGAACGCTTCTATCCCGCCCCCAACTTCGGCGATCCCAACGTGTTTGCCGCCCGTAACTACCGCGCCCAGTTGTCCCGCGCCTTCGATCCGAACACTTACTGGACCACGCGCATGGACCATCGCATCACCGACAAGCACTTCGTCTTCGGGCGCTACACATGGAACCGCTCGCATTCGCGCGACTACGACAGCCAGTTGCCAACCGTCGGCCAGCGCTGGCAGACACGCGACACCCGCGCCATTCAGGGTTCCTACACCGCCACCTTCCGCACTACGCTGATCAACGAAGCGCGCTGGGGCTACGCCTGGAACGACAATCCGCGCCACGGCCCGTTGATGGGCATGGAAGTAGTAAAGGACCTCGGACTAACCGGCCTCTCCCCAGGCGTCCCCGATATCAACGGCGTCTACAACGTGACGTTCCAGAACGTCGGCATCACCGGCCTGTCGCAAACCGCGTGGCGTCACCCCGGCTTCCTCAACTTCGCCCAGCAGTTTCAGGATCAGCTTTCCTGGTTCCGTGGGCGGCACAACATCAAGATGGGTGTGTCGGCCGGACGAACGGTCTATCAGGATCAGAACATGCCCAACCAGTTGTTCGGCGCCGGCACCTTCTCCAATCGCTACACCGGTCATCCCTACGCCGATTTTCTCCTCGGCATTGTCACCAGTTCGCAACGCGCCGCGCCCGCATTGTTCCAGGACCGCATTCGCTGGAACTGGGATTTCTTCATCACCGACGAATTCAAGGTGCGTTCGAACCTGACCCTGAACCTCGGCCTGCGCTACGAGTTCCATCCCGCCTACACCGAAAAGAACGGCTTGCAGGCGAACTTCGATATCGCCACTGGCCGCATTGTCGTTCCCGATGGCGCGCTCAATCAAGTGAGCGCGTTGCTCCCCAGCGGCTACGTGCAGGTGGTCGAAGCCTCTAAAGCGGGCTACCACTCGTCGCGCATCCTCCGCAATGAATGGAACAACTGGGCCCCGCGGCTCGGCATCGCCTGGCGGCCACTGGGACCCAACACCGTCATTCGCACCGGCTTCGGCTTCTTCTACGACGTGGTGCCGCGCAACATCTCGGCCGGCGGCGCACCCTTCGCGGTCAGCGAGCCCGCATACAACAACTCCACGCCCGTACCCGATCTGATCCTTCCCCGGATCTTCCCCACCAGCGTCGGCGGACCAGCCACCATCGGCCTTCCCACCGCCTATCGCGCCGATCTCCGCACTCCCTATTCCATGCAGTACAACTTCACTGTGGAACACCAGCGTTGGGATACCGGCTTCCGCGCCTCCTACATCGGCACCAACACACGCCAGGGCGAATGGGGCTACAACATCAACCAACCGGTGGCCGACAACCGCCTCTTCGTCGACAAGCCGCGCATGTTCCAGCAATACCCGGCCATCACCTACATCTCGAATGGCGCGGGCCATCAGTACAACGGCCTGATGCTCGAAGCGGAACGCCGCTGGGCAAAAGGACTCGCCTATCAGATTTCCTGGACATGGGCCCGCGACATCGGCGACCTGGAACGCGGCGAAACGCCCGAGAACGCCTACGACCGTCAACGCGAGCGCTCCGTGTGGCTCGACATCCCCACTCATCGCTGGACCGGCAACCTCATCTACCAACTCCCATTCGGGCAGACCGCGAGAGGTATGAAGAAAGCCATTCTGCAAGGCTGGGAGTGGTCCACTGTGGTCAGCACGTACTCCGGACAATTCCTCACTCCGTTCTGGACCGGCCCCGATCCCACCGGAACAGCTTTCAGCAACAACCGCACTCCGGCCAACGTCACGCGCCGACCCAATCATCTTCGCGATGCCAATCTGCCCAGCGATCAGCGCACAACAGCACGCTGGTTCGATCCGACCGCGTTTTCTGCGCCCGCCGCCGGAGCATTCGGTAGCGCAGCCAAAGGCGTCATCGTCGGCCCGAACTCCTCGACGGTCAATGTCGGCCTCGCCAAAGAGTTCCGCATTCAGGAACGCGCACGTCTCCGCTTCGAAATCACCGGCACAAACTTCTTCAACCATCCGAACTACGGCGTGCCCGATGATCCCAGCGGCTCATTCACCAACATCACCTCGGCCGGCGGCGTCGGCGTGATCACCTCCACCAGCGGCGGCGGCGCGGGCCTCGATGCCACAGGCGCGCGTTCCTTCCGCACCGGCATCCGCTTCGATTGGTAATATGGCGATCTCGAGTCAAAAGTCTCGTGCGGCCGGCCTGCTTCTCACGATCGCCGTGCCGCTCCTTTCCCAGCAGCCATCGCGCGACGAAGTGCTCCGCGCCATGCGCCGCGCCGCCGATTTCTACCGCCACAAGGTCTCCACCGAAGGCGGCTATCACTACTACTACACCTCCGATCTGAGCTACGGGCGATCGGAATCCGCCGAAGGCCCTACTCAAGTGGAAGTGCAGCGCGAGGCTACGCCCATCGTTGCACTCGCCTTTCTCGACGCCTGGGAAGCCACCGCCGATCGCGAGTACCTGCAGCACGCCCGCGCCGCCGCACATGCCCTCGTGCGCGGCCAGTTGTGCAGCGGAGGCTGGGATTACCTCATCGAGTTCAACCCCGAAAAACGCAAGCAGTATCAGTACCGCGCCGACAACAACTGCGGCGAGGACCGCAAGGGCGTAACGAACCTCGATGACAACGTCACGCAAGCAGCCATTCGCGTCCTGATGCGCGTCGATCGCGCTCTCAAGTTCGAAGACAAAGCGATTCACGAAGCGGCACTGTTCGCGCTCGACAAGCTGCTTGCCGCGCAGTACCCGATCGGCGCCTGGCCCCAGCGTTTCCGCCAGCCGCCCGATGCGGCGAAGTTCCCCGTCAAGCGCGCATCCTATCCCCAAACCTGGGAGCGCAAGTGGCCTGGCCCCGAATACCAGCACCACTACACCTTCAACGACAACACCAACGTCGATGCCATCGACATGATGCTCGAAGCCGCGCGAATCTACAACGACTCGCGCTACCGCCAGTCAGCCGAAAAAGGTGGGCAGTTCATTCTCCTCGCCCAGATGCCCGATCCGCAGCCCGCCTGGGCGCAGCAGTATGACGCCGACATGCATCCGGCATGGGCTCGCGTCTTCGAACCGCCGTCAGTCACAGGCGGCGAAACGCACGGAATCATGCGCGGCCTGATGGCTCTCTATCGCGAAACCGGCGATCGCAAATACCTCGACCCCATCGGCAAGGCGCTCGAATACCTCAAGAAATCCGTGGTCCCACGCGGATCCGCCTAAGTATTCCGCCGCCTTCCCCCTGGCCCGGTGCTGGCGCGCTTCTACGAACTCCATACCAATCGCCCCATCTACATCACCAAGGGCTCACGCCTCATCGCCGCCGGCTTAGGCAGCCGCTCAGTGGACGGCTACGAACTCAGCTACTCGCCCGACTCCGTCATCACACATTACGGTGTGCTCGTCAGTGGCGCATGGCTGAGCGAATTCGAATCCGACTACCGCAAGCTGGCCGCGCTGCCGCCGTCGAATATTCGCCGTCCGGAAAAGCTCCATGGCCTGTCCCCATGGACGGAAAGGGAACGCCCTCCGGCATCGAACGCCGCCACCGCACGCCAACTCATCAACGCCATGGACGAACGCGGCGCATGGACCAAGCTAGGCACCATCGGCCGCGCCGATCGCCTCATCTTCACCTACGCTGCGAAGGACATGGTGCTCCGCATCGGCCACGGCAGGTCCGATGGTTCAGCAGGCGACAACGTAGACGCGCGTTCCCAAATCATCCCGCTCAAAGAAAACGACACCGTGGAGATCTTCCAGGGTCCACAGAAGCCGCCGGAGCGAATCATCAGTTCCGCCGACTTCGCCCATAACCTCACGGCGCTTGGACAGTACCTGGCCGGTCTGCGCTGACCATGCTCCTTGACGGGCTGTGCGAGAAAACTACCAGCTCAATCTCGCGTTCAACTGCACCAGGCGAGCGCCTCCTGTGCCCTGCAGTTCCCCGAAGAAGCGGTTGTTCAAATTCGTGACCAAACCCGAGTAGTTCGTGTGGTTGAAGAAATTGAACATGTCCGCAGCCAGTCTCAGCCGTAGTTTCTCGCTCAGGGGCAGTTCCTTCGTCACCTGAGTGTTGAAGACAACCGCGCCTGGCTCGCGGAGAGCGTTGTTGCCGACATTGCCGGGACGTACGGCGGCTCTCGATACAGGATGAATCGGGACCAGAGTGAAGGAGCTTGCCTCCAGGTAACGGAGCGTGGAGCGGTAGTCGTCCAGGTATACCTTGCCGCCGATATAGTCAGGCCGCTGGACCTGGCGAGTGGTGCCTGTCTGAGAAACCTGCACCGGCACTCCCGTCCTGGCCAGCACAGTTCCCGAAATCTGCCATCCGCCGAGTATGTGCCGCGCGGCCGCGTTGGTGAGATTCTTGAACTTCGGCAGTTCCCACACGTAGTCGCCGGTGAAGTAGTGCTGAATGTCGCCGGTGTTCGGTCCGCGATCGGCCTTCGGATTAAAGAACTCCTGCGTGCGCGCATCGGCCTCGCCCTGGAAATACGCGCCGATGTCCCCACCCGCCGTGGAGAGTGCCCGTCCCCATGTGTAGTGGAAACTCGTGCTGAAGCCATGCGTGAAGCGCTTGCGGACAGAGCTTTGCCACGAACTGTAGAAGGACTGCTGCGTCGCGTCTACGTAGTAGTTCACGTTGAGAATCGGGTTGGGACGCAGACCAGTCACCCGGTCGGGTTCGTTCATCCACCGTTGCATCAGGAACTTGACCCCGCGATTGCCAACGAAGCCCGTTTCCAGAACAAGGCCGTCCGTGATCTCGCGCTGGATGCCGAGCGTGAACTGCATCGTGTAGGGATTCTGCAGCTTCGGATCCACCACCGAGAAAGTGTTGATCCAACCGCGTGCTTTGGTTTCCGATTCAATCACTCGGATGAGGTCGTCATTGTAGGTGGGCCACTTCAAGCCGAGACGCGTGATGTCGGCACGGATGAAATTGAAGCGGAACGGCGCTGTTGGCGTCGGCTGCGCATGGGCCCAAAGGGCGCCTGGAATCTGGCCGCTGAACAATGCCCCGAAGCCGCCACGGACAACCGTCTTTCCCTTGCCCGCAACGTTATAGGCAAATCCGATTCGCGGACCGAGATTGATCCATTTATCCGATTCGTAGGGATTGTTCAACGGGCGGATAGGACCCACACGATAGTTCTCATCGAGCAATCCATCAGGATTATAGACGCCAGATAACGGAGCGCTCGCTCTGGCCCTGGGAACGAGGTGAGTGAACCAGTCATAGCGAATGCCGAGATTCAGCGTCAGGTCCGAGCGGACACGCCAGTCGGTCTGCGCAAAACCTCCAAACTGATACATCTTGGCCTGGAAGTCCCCGTTGCCGAAGGTGGGCCCAATGGTGTTGGGGACGTTCGCCAGCAGGTCGGCGCGGTTGGCAAATGCCACGTTGACCGCTTCGGGGTTCAGTTTCTTGCAGCAGTCGCGGCGGATCGAGAATCCGAACTTGAGGGACTGCGAGCCGACATGCTTGGCGTACTTCTGATCCAGGTTATAGGTGCGCCCTTCCAGCAGGTAGACTTCATGATCGGGGTTCGCCACCCCTGGATAGCTGAGCCGGGGAACACGGCGGCCAAAGGGTAGCACTTCGTTCTTGTTGTCGGGATCGAGTTGCTGAAAGAAGAAGGCGTCCTCGCGGTTCATGTCCGTGAGGTGATAACCGAAGCGGGTCTCCGAGGTCCAGTCTGATCCCCCCGTGATGAAGTTGACCGTGCCGCGCTCATCGTACACCTGGAACTCACGGTCGTTGGCGCCGTTCAGATAGTGGCGCGGCAGGTATTGATAGGGCCGCCCGCGCGTATAGCTGAAGGAGAGATTGCTGGTGCCGCGGAGCCGGATATCGGTCTTGAAATCGACGTGATTGTCGTTGCGGCGCGAGGTGCCGGGGGCGATGAACAGCGCCGTATCATCGTTGGGACCATAGGGTTGGTTGGGCAACGGAATGTACTTGAGATACAGGTCGAGCGAAGGGTTGGACCGGAGTGCGTCGTTGCGCAGACGCGGCGTCATGAGGGTTTCCTGCACCAGCGAGAAAGAGCGTTCGCGGTAGCCTTCATACACACCGAAGAAGAAGACACGATCCTTCTTTATAGGGCCGCCAAGCGATCCGCCAAACTGATTGAACGTGATGCCGGGCTTGTTCGGCAAGCGCTGGTTGCGGGCATCCAGATTCTCCGTGCGGTTGTTGTTGAACAGGCTGCCGTGAAACTGATTGCCTCCGGATCGGCTGAGCAGGTTCACCTGCCCGGCCACCATGTTTCCGTACTCGGCGGGCGGGACGCCCTTAATGGTGTGAACTTCCTGGATGGCTTCAATCGACATGATGTCGATCAGGTTCGGCTGCAGATAATTGGAGGAGTACCGCCCTTCCGGATTGCCTCCCGCGTCGGTTCCATCCACGTTGTAGGAAACGCCGTTCTTGCCGATACCGTTCATCCGGACGCCTTCCGCGGCCATGGTGACGCCACTGTTGAGGGCGAGCAGGCCTGTGTAATTCCGGCGGAATACGGGGAGATCCTGGATTTTTCCACTGTCAAACGTGTTCAACTGCTCGGATGAGACGGTGTTGATGAGCGGCACCGCGCCTTCCACTTTCACGGTCTCGGTGGCCGCGCCTACCTCCAGTGTGAAGTTCTGGCGTATGTTCTGCGCCGCGGAAAGCGTCAGCCCCTTGGTCTCAACTCTCTTGAAACCCTTCGCTTCGATTTGGAGAGAATAGGTGCCGACGCGAAGAAAATCGAAGACGGCCTCGCCGGTCTCGCTCGTGGTGCGCATCACCGATTGACCGGTTTCATCGTGCGTGATGGTTACGGTTGCCGCCGGTATGGACGCCCCCGTGGAGTCTATGATGACGGCATAGAAGGTTGCAGTGGTCTGTTGCGCGCCAAGGCCGATCGCCGTGCACAACAACAGACAGAGTGTTGTGAAACATTTCATGCTTAGCCTCATCCCCCGGATCTTTCACCCAGGCTCGAATATTGGGGAAACGATATCTCATATATGCGAGAAACGCAATCCCGTCGGGCGCTGAATTCGATCCCAGATCTTCAGATCAAATGATCTTAATGAGTGCTTTTAGCGGGGAGTGAAACGGAGAATGCGTGTGGAAAATTTGAATTCGCCCACCCACAGATTCCGGCCGTCATAGGCAAGCGAGCCAGGCATGAACAGCTTATCGGGCGCGAGTCCGGCCCGAATATCGGTCGCACTGGCTGCGCCGAGGTAGGCATTGGCCGGCTGCCCCGCAATCGCGTCTTCCACGCGGTTCCAAACCTGAACGCGGTTATTGCTACGATCGGCCACGAACAGCATGCCATTCGCCGTAAGTGCATCGCCGGGCAGATTGAAGCGCGCACGGCCGGATAAGACGATAGGCTGATTCACACTACCCAGCGCTTCGACACGGAACAGAACGATGTCCTGTCCTTCGAACGGAGCCACGGCGAGGAAGTTCCCGTCGCTGGAAATACGGCCTGGATTCTGTACTTCGAGAACTAGCTTGGGCGGCACGGCGTTGCTCGGATTACCCTCCCAAACATAAATACGATTCGCCTGGCGATCGGCCAGATAGAAGTAGCGCGCATCCATGGCAACGCCAGTGAGTTCGCGCAGCTCAACCCCGCCGATGCGTCCGCTAAACGTCACATCCGGCCGTTCCCCATTGAGCGGCAGCGTGTTCCACAGATACACCGTATTGCGCCCGGCCAGCGCAAGCCGCGTGCCATGCACCGCGTTGTCCCACGGCCCTTCCTGCAGTTGCACAACGGCATCCGGCCTCGCCGCATTCTCCGTGGGCAGCGTGCGCCACACGAACAGTTTCCTGTCGAAGTCCGAAGAAGCAAACAGGCTCCGCCCATCAGTGGCCAGCGCCGGATTCTGGATGAAGAAATTCTCCGCCCACGTGTCCTGTTCCGGTGTGTTGCTGCCAACGGCGAAATCAGGCGGCTGGTTATCGCGCTCCGGCGCCGCTCTCCACACCAGCACGTTGTTGCCATTGTAATTACACACGTACAGGCGACCCTCGGCAATCACCGCATCCGGCCCGTCGCCATTGCGATAGCTGCTGGGACGCAGCGTCAGATCGGGCCTTGTCGCAGCGTCCTGTGGCGCGCGGTTCCATATCGAAACCGACTGGATCCCCGCCGCGATCAGCTTGCCGCCGCTGAACGTGCCCTTCACCCATTCGTTCAGCGTGTAAACCGGTGTCACCTGCTCCGCGCTGGTTGGAAAGCCGAGCCACACCATCGTGCCCGGCCGGTTCTCCGTGCCGTTGTTGTGATCGCTAACAGCGAAAAAGCTCTCTCCATCACTCGTGATATTGCGCGGCGTGCCCGCCCCGCGCGGACGCAGCACAAAATCCGGCGGCTGATTGTTGCGTGTCGGGATGGAGTTCCAGATCAGGATACCCGCGCCTTGCGTGGCGACAACAGCGAATTTGCGGCCATCGGTCCACACGCCCCAAGGCCAACTGAAACGTGTGGGGTTGGCCCCGGTTGAAGAAAACATCGTGATGTCGAGCACCACATCCGCCGGCACTCCGTTGCGGCTGGGGAACTCATTCCAGATCAGCACACGGTCATTGTTGGTGTCCGTAACGGCAATGGTTCGCCCATTGGGAGTGATGGCGACATTACCCGGCCAGTTGAGTTGATCGAGCGCCGCGCCCGAGTTGTTGGTTTGGAAATCCGGCTGGCCCAGCACAACATCCGGCGGCGTATTGCCGGAAGGAGCAGTTCGCCAGAGGAGGACGCGGTTGTTCCACCGGTCGGCAACCAGCAACGAACGGCCATCGCTAGCCAGCCCCGTGGGATGGTTGAGCATCAGCGGGCCCCCGCTCTGATTGAATCCCAATGCCCCCAACACCAGATCGGCGGCTTGCCCGGTGCGGAACGGACCGCTGTTCGGCGGCGGATTATTCGCAGGCGCGGAACTGCTCTTGAAGTACATCTTGTACCCGCCGCGCCACCGAATCACAAACGGATCGGTGATCTGCTCGCCCGCATTGGCGCGCATTCGCTCACCTTCCTCGGCGGTCCAATTCACGCCATCGCTCGATACAAAACTCCGCACCACATTCCCAACCGGCGTGCGCTGGTCAAACGCGTACAATCGAAGCCGGCCATCGGGAAGCGCAATCGGCGCTGTCGTGCCCCACCCCGGCGGCGAGAGCGGCGCTTCATAGGTGAACTTCATCCCGTCAGCCGAGCGCGCAATGATCGTCTCTTTCCCCGCGTACACATACATCAACCATTCCTCGCCAACCCGAAACACATCCGGATCCACTAGGTCGTTGTATTCAAACACCGGCCCTGTCTCGCGAAATGCAATCCCATCATCGGAAAGCGCCAGATGAATCGCATGCGGATTGGGCCCCGCCGCCGGATCACCCGGATGATTCGAAGCGAGGTAATACAGCCGGAAGCGCCCGTCACCGTCCTTCAAGATCGACGGGTCTACCGCCTTCAACGTGCTCAGTCCTTCGATGCGAAAGCCCGGCTCCTGCTCAAAGCGCGTACCGTCCGTGGAGACCGCCAGCGCCACAGTCTCCGGCCTCCCAGGCTGATTCGGAGGCTGCACGAAGTACAGCAGAACACGCTCATCATTGTCATTGATTACGGCAGGCACCGAAGCGCGTGCCATGCGAACGCCAGCGTCACGTGTCCAATTCAAACCATCCACGCTAGAGGCGCTCATCACCGTATGCGTGTCGATGCCCGCCGGCGTACCCGGATTCACCGGGGCGCCAAAGACCGGCGGAGTGAGATACGACTTGATGGCCATCAACCACGTCCCATCCGGAAGCTGCACCGGAGCCGGGTCCGCAACCCCCAGCGACGCCGGGCCCGTGGGCGGCGCAACCACCCGGTCGCCATCTTCGATACGCCACGAGCGGCCATCGGCCGTGAATGCCGAGCGAATGCGCATCAACGCCCCCGTGCGCGGATCGGGATTCACGTGGAAAAACGTGCGCCACCCGCCCGGCACTTTCACCGTGTCCGAAACCGCGCCGCCAATCTCGATAGTGGAGCCGTCCGTCGTGAAGCGCAGACCATCCGCCGATGTGCAGCGCAGCAGGCGCGGACCGATGGACACCAGCATCACCCACTCACCCGGCGTCTCGAACACATCGGGATCGGTGGCATTCGAAAAACGCGCGTCGCGAAATACCTCGCCCAGCGGATTCCAGTTGAGCCCATCCGCGGAGGAGTACGCGGCCATGGCGCCATCCAGTCCCGCTTTGACATAAGCGCGAAAACTACCATCGGCCAGCCGCACAACATTCGGATCCACTGCGCGCAGATTCGTGGCCACTCGCTGCCAGTTGCCATCGCCATCGCGTTGCAACGCCCCAATGGATTCGCGAGCCCCTGAGGCATCCACAAAAAGCAACGTGGGCCGCCCCGCCGGATCGAGGAAAAGCTCCGGCACCGAAGCCCGTTCCGCAAGAACCCGGTCCTGCACCGTCCAGGCAAGTCCGTCAGAAGAAGTGGCCAGCAGCACTCGATGGTTCGAAGGCCCGTCCTGCGCCAGGGCGACGGCGGCAAGAAGCAGGAAAGGGATCGCGCTGTATTTCACACAGAAAGGAATGGGCGCGCGCTCAGTGCCAACTGTAGTGTCCACGCGAACAAGACGAGTTGCGCCACAAAAAGGATTACAACCACCCCCACCCCCGCCTCACGATTTTTCCGCGACAGCACCCACCCCACCAGCGGCAAAATCTGAATCCCATGCATCCCCGCAAAGTGCGCCACGCGCAAATCCCCATGCGTCACGCTCCAATTCAGAAAGAACAGCCCCGGTCCGCCATCCAACGCACCCACCGTGTGCGCCCGGTTATGCACCAGCAGTCCCCCTTCACAACTCGCCAACAGAAACAGCACAAGCCCTAGCCGGATCCCCCAAATCACAGCGGGCGGAAGCTCCGGCTTCGACTTCCAATAAGCCCCCGTCAGATACCCCACCAGCACCGTGTTCAGCATGATCATCAGACCCATCAGCCCGAAGATCGCTGCGTCCATCGCCGTGTCGTCGTTGAAGTGCGATTTCACCCCGCGCGCCGCCTGCACCACAATCGCCGCAATCTCGAACGTCATCGCCATCGCAATTCCCGCCGCAATGCGCCGCCGCGCCGTCTCTCGCCCAGGCAGATGCATCAGCATCCATGCCACGGTGATCAAGTAAACAATCACCGAAACTTCGAATTTAATCGGCTTGATCCAGGGGTTGATCCCCGCCACCACCCGCGAGTCAAACGGAAGCATACCCAGCGAGAGAACCAGCATCGCAGCCGTAAACCATGTGGCAAACGACAAACTGCGGTATGGCCCAAACATCAGTCCCTCCTCACTGCACCCGCGGACGCAAGCCCTCCAGCACCTTCAAAATCTCGCGCCGCAGCAAACCACCCGTATCCAAATCCGGATTGTAATTCGTCACCCCCACCGCCACCACGGGCACACTCTCCCTCACCAGCGAAACAAAGCGCTCCGGATTCTCCACCCCCTCCAGAAAATCCGTGTCGATGTGCAAATACACTCCATCCACGCGCTCCCGCAATTGGTCCAACGCCACCGGCAGCAGCCCCAGCGAGTCCACCGGATGCGCGTTGATCCACGAATCCTCCAGCCGCTCCTTCTCACCCTGCTCCACATCCCAGAAACACGCCAGCACCACATCGTGCTCTGACACAATCCGCTCCATCCCGATCCGCTCTCGCAACTCCTCGTGGCAATGCCCCGTGAGAATCGCCAGCGTCATTCCTTCAATGTTCCCGCTGATGCTCGTCTCCGGTGTGTGAAAATCCGGATGCCGGTCCAGCCACACAATCCCCAGCCGCAGTGTCTCCAACCCCGCAATCGTCCCCACCGCCGAATTGCAGTTCCCCGCCAGCACCACCGGAATCGTCTCTTCTTCCACCGCCTGCTGCACCGCGTGCTTCACCACGCGATTCACGTCCACAATCGAATCCGGCCCCTGGCTCCGCAGATCGCGCAGCCGCACATGGCTCACCACTGCGGGCATGCCATGCGTCCCCAATAGTTGATCTAAACCGCCTGCCAGCAGCTCACGCGGTCCTTTCCCTACGGCCACATTCTCTAACCCGAGATGGAACGGCACTTCAATGATGGTGTACATGTTGCGTCAGCAGATTGCGGAACATCGCATAGACACCGGCGTAGTCGACGGTATTCATCATGGAAACCGGCTTTGCGCCCTCTGCCTTCTTACGTTCCAAAACCCTACCGTAATTCTCTCCGAAAGTGGTCTCCACATCCAAGTGCAGTGATTCCGGCGAACCGAACAGGCCCGGCGTAATCATCCACGCCGCCACCAGCGCATCCCACAACGACACGCTGGCCTTCGGATTCTTATAAAAACCCGGATAGCGTTTGCCGAAATCCTCCCCGAACCGCCGCGTCAACGGCGTCTTCACCTTCACAATGCCGTCGAACCCCGCCTTGTCCAGCATTGCCCGGTTACAAACATCCAGCCCGAACATTGTTTTATCCGCGATCGCCGATTGCAGTACCGCGCTCGCCGCCTCCGGATCGAACCAGAAGTTGAACTCCGCCGCCTTCGACGCATTCCCCGGCACTCGCAGTTGCCCGCCCATGAACACCAACCGCTTGATCTTGCCCGCAATCGAAGGCTGTTTCTGCAACGCCAGCGCGATGTTCGTCATCGGCCCCAGCGCCACAATCGTCAACTCTCCCGGAGCCGCTTCAATCCGCCGGATCAATTCATCCACCGCGTGCGGCCGCGCAGCCTCCTTCGGCGTCGCCGGCTTCTTCTCCCCAAACGCCCCACGAAATTCCAGCGGTCCCCACTTCCTGTTCATCTCCTCCGCCATCTCCGCCGTAAAGCGCAGCGGCATGTCCGCCCCAACATAAACAGGCGCCTCGCGAACGCTCAGTATCCGTAAAATCTCCCGCACATACCGCACGCTCGATGCCGACCACACATTCCCCGTCACAATCGTGATCGCTTCCACCTTCGCCACCGCCGGCGAGCGCAACAGCATCGCGATCGTCGTCCCGTCATCGCCCAGATACCCACAGTCGGTATCAATAATGACCCGCTCCGGAGCCGCCATCAGCGCCGCACTCAACAACCACCCCAGCATCATGACTTCTTGAACTCCACGCCTTCCCACCTCGCCACCACCGCCGTCGCCAGGCAATTCCCCAACACATTCACGGACGTGCGCACCATGTCCATCAACGCGTCCACGCCCAACAATACCGACACGCCTTCCACCGGCAGATTGAACGAAGCCAGCGTTCCGGCAAGAATCACCAGCGAGGCCCGAGGCACACCGGCCACTCCCTTACTGGTCAGCATCAGCGTCAGCATCATCAATATCTGTTCCGAGATGCTCATCTGTACGCCCGCCGCCTGTGCCACAAACACGCTCGCCAGCGATAAATACAACGTCGTCCCATCCAGATTGAAGCTGTATCCGGTCGGCAACACAAAAGCCACAATATGTTTCGGAACCCCGAACTTCTCCATGTTCTCCAACGCCCGTGGCAGCGCCGCCTCGCTCGTCGCCGTGGAAAACGCAATCAGCCACGGCTCCTTCACATGATTGAAGAACCGCTTCAACGGAATCTTGCACAGCCACATCACCGGGCCAAGCACGAACAGCACAAACACCAGCAGCGCCCCATACAGCGTCAGCACCAGCTTGCCCAGGTTGTACAGAACATCGAAGCCCTTGCTGCCCACCGTCACCGCAATCGCCGCGAACACGCCCACCGGAGCCAGGTACATCACATACGCCGTGTACTTGAACATCACCTCCGCCAGAGATTCGGCGAACTCTATCACCGGCTTCGCCTTCGGCCCGATCGCCGCGCACGCCGCGCCAAACAGGAACACGAACACCACGATCTGCAACACTTCGCCCTTCGCCATCGCATCGAAAATACTCGTCGGGAACGTGTGCTCCAGCACACCGGCGAACGTCATCTTCGCCGCCGCCACCGCCGGCTTCTCCGCCATGTCGACCTTCATTCCCACGCCCGGCTGCACAATGTTCACCGCCAGCAGGCCCACCACCAGCGCAATCGTCGTCACCACCTCGAAGTAGATAATCGACTTCAGCCCGATCCGCCCCATCTCCTTCCCATGCCCGCCCCCGGCGATCCCATACACCAGCGTGCCGAACAACAGCGGAGCAATGATCGACTTGATCAAACGCAGAAAGATGTTGCTTAGCGGCGTCAATTGCTTAGCCTGCTCCGGATACGCCACGCCAAAGGCGATCCCGGCGAACATCGCAATGAAAATCCAGTGGGTGATGGTCAGTTTCTTCATCGTTCTCCCCATTTGAGCTTGGCCCGCAGCACATCAAAGAAAAGCTGCGTCGGCGGCCTAACCAGCGAAATCGAATGCTCGGAGCGCTTGCAAATGATCGTATCGTCCTGCTGCAAAGGTTCGCCCACCTGCCCGTCAATCGTCAGGTAAGTCGTGTCGTCCAGATCGCGCGAGATGATCTGGATCACACTCGTGTCCGGCACAATCACCGGCCGGTTCGTCAGCATGTGCGGACAAATCGGCGTGATCGTGAACGCCGCCACCGACGGATAGATGATCGGACCACCCGCCGACAGCGAGTACGCCGTCGACCCCGTCGGCGTGGAAATAATCAAGCCGTCCGCCTTGAACGTGCTCACAAAATGCCCGTCCACGAACGTATCCAGATTCGCCATGCGCGCCAGCGCCGCCTTCGTAATCACGGCATCGTTCAGCGCTTCGTAATCGCAGACTTTCTTTCCCTTGCGAATCACCTCGCACAGCAGCATCCGCCGCCGCCCGATCCGATGCTCGCCGCGCAGGGCGCGCTCCAGTTCCGGAAACAGTTCCTCCGTGGTGATCGCAGTCAGAAATCCCAGCCCGCCCAGATTCACCGCGAACAGCGGAATATCGCGCCCCGCTATCGCCCGAGCCGCCGACAGCAGCGTCCCATCGCCCCCCAACACAATCACCAGTTGCGCCCCTTGCGGCACCAGTTCCCGTGGCACCGGATCCACTCCCGTGGCGTAGGCCGCCGTCTGCGGATCACACCGCGCCGTGATGTTCCGCTCCTTCAGCCAGGCAATCAGCGACGGCACCACCGTCTGGGCTTGCTTCGTGCCCGGCTTGCTCACAATTCCTACCGTGTCAATGACAGGCATGCAACAGGAACTCCTGATTTCCTTCCGTACCGAGAATAGGACTGGGGATAATGCGCGTCCGAAAAAAGAGCGATCGAGCGGCTTCGCGTACTTTAGCACAGCACGCCTCGTGAATCGCCGCATCGCGCACAATGCCTCCCTTCCCCACATGCTCCCGCCCCGCCTCAAACTGCGGCTTGATCAACACTACAAACTGCCCGTCATCCTTCAATAACGCCGGGAACCGCGCCATCAGCAGCGTCACGGAGATAAAGCTCACATCGCAGACAATAATATCCGCCAACTCCCCGATCTCCGCCAGTTCCAGATACCGCGCATTCAAGTTCTCATGCAGCACCACGCGCGTGTCCGTCCGCAGTTTCCAATTGATCTGCCCCGCCCCCGTGTCCACCGCATGCACCCGCGCCGCGCCGCGCTGCAGCAAACAATCCGTGAACCCGCCCGTCGACGCGCCTATATCAATCGCCACCATCCCCCGCACATCAATCGCAAAGGCATCCAGCGCCGCCGCCAGCTTGATTCCGCCCCGGCTCACATAAGGCAGCCGCCCCATCACCTCTACGCGAGCATCCGCCGCCACGGTTCGCCCCGGCTTATCCGCCTTCTGCCCGTTCACCATTACTTCGCCCGCCAGAATCAACGCCTGTGCCTTTTCGCGCGATTCCACCAGGCCCCGGTCGACCAGCAGTTGATCCACCCTGGCCTTCGCGATCTTCATGCGTCCCGATGCACAATCTTGTCCGCCAGTTGCCGCAGCCGCGCCGCGCGCTCCCCAAACATTTCGAGCGAAGAATGTGCTTTCGCCAATTGCTCCGCCGCCATTGCCTTCGAACGCTCCAGCCCGTACACCACCGGAAACGTGATCTTATGCTGCGCCGCATCTTTGCCCGCCGTCTTCCCTAACTGTTCGGAAGACTGCTCAATATCCAGGATGTCGTCCACAATCTGAAACGCCAGCCCGATCGCCTCGCCATACGTGGTCAGCGCAGCCAACTCCTCATCGGTAGCACCGCCATACAAAGCCCCCATGCGCACACTGCCCCGCAGCAGCGCTCCGGTCTTTGCCCGGTGAATCGCATCCAGCCGCTCCGCCGTCGGCTCTGCCTTCTCCCCCTCGATGTCGCGCACCTGCCCCGCGATCATCCCTTCCACCGTTCCCGCCGCCACCGATAATTCTTCAATCAGTGCACACCGCACCGCCGCATCCAAACCTTTCAACTGTGCCAGCACCTGAAACGCCAGCGTCAGCAGCGAATCCCCCGCCAGAATCGCCATCGCCTCGCCGAACACGACATGATTCGTCGGCCGCCCGCGCCGCAGATCGTCGTTATCGAGCGCCGGCAAATCATCGTGAATCAGAGAGTACGTGTGAATCAGTTCCAGTGTCGCGGCAGCAAACTCCACGCCTTCCACACGCCTGCCCACCGTGCGGCAAGCCTCCATGCAAAGAATCGGCCGCACGCGCTTGCCACCCGCGAAAAGGCTATATCGCATCGCCTTATGGATCGTCTCCGGCGACTGCGCCTCACCCGGCACAACGCGATCCAAAGCGCCATCGGCGATCGCCTGCTGTTCAGCTAAATATTGAGAAAAGGACATTAGGAATCGGTGCGAAAAGGTTCAGCAATCACGCGGTCTCCACGCCGGATCAACTGTTCGACGCGCGTCTCCGCATCGTCCAACTGCTTCCGGCACACCGCGCTCAGAGCAGTGCCTTTCTCAAACAACTCAAGCGCGCGCTCCAACGGCAGCTCGCCGCCCTCGAGTTCCTTCACAACGGCTTCCAACTCTGTCAGCCCAGCCTCAAAGCTGGGCGATTTCTGATCTTCCGGCATTGTTCCATTTTACGGTCTCTTGGCCCTTCTCGGGCGAGAGCACAACACCAGCCCGGCCAGCCCCACCATCATCAGCGTCGAAGGCTCGGGGACGCTGTCATCATAGACCGCCAGCGTCCGGTTTCCCGCCCCAGTCCCATTCCCGATGAGGTTCATCGCGCCCGAGTACGGGTTCACGGTGTAATACTGCGTCGACGTGCCGCCATCCCGAGCCAGATACAACACCCCATTCCACGAATCCAAATCCGCCGGAAACTGCCCGCCCACATACGAGCTGAGAAACGTCGAAACGCCGTTCGATGGATTGATCTCATACCAGCCCAGTTGCCCGGTGTTCGGAACCAACTTCGTCAGCGCGATCAATGTCCCGTTATGCCATGCCAGCCCCGCGCCCATATTCACCACTCCAGTGCCGACGTCAATCCTCAACACCTCTCCATGTTGCTGCAGCAGATACAAATTCCCAGCATCATCAAAGGTGATATCCGCCACGCTATCCGAGAATGAAATTCCCCGTACTGCCTGTGTCCGTCGACATGCTCAACCGCGTGTCCCCCTTCCCCCGGACGCCGGCACTGGCATCGGCCGTTGGTGTGGGCCGTGGCGTATGTTACCGTAACATCGCACGGCCATGTCACCCCTAGCCTTGGCGCTCTTCCTCGCCGCCGCGCTGCCAGCCGCGGACATCGGCATCATCGGATCGGAATATCTCAAAGGCCCCGCCCTCCACGGCCTCACCAAACTCACCACCGCCCTCCAATCGAAAGGCCACAAACTCACCCCCAAAGCCAAGCACCGCATCCAACTCACCTGCACCAATCCACCCCAATCCCCCGAATCCTTCACCATCCAACGCACGCCGCAGTTCACCATCTGCGCCGCCGACCCGCGCGGCTACATGTACGCCCTCCTCGATATCGCCAACAACATCTCCTCAGGCCCCGATCCTTTCAAAAACATCAAGCCCACCACCGAATCCCCATACCTCGCCGAGCGCGGCATCTCCATCTACACCATGCACCGCGCCTACTTCGAATCCCGCC
This sequence comes from Acidobacteriota bacterium, assembly GCA_018268935.1. Classification (GTDB taxonomy): domain Bacteria; phylum Acidobacteriota; class Terriglobia; order Bryobacterales; family Bryobacteraceae; genus CADEFT01. The sequence goes on from JAFDVS010000105.1 coordinate 21,476, forward strand.
TCCACGACGCCAACCACTGGAAGCGCTATTTCGACATGCTCGCCGCCAGCCGCATCAACACCTTCACCATCATCTTCGGCTACGAAAACGGCGGCTTCATGGCTCCGCTCTATCCCTATTTCTTCAACGTCGAAACCTTCCCCCAAGTCCGCCTAATCGGCATCACCCCACAGCAACAACAAAAGAACACCGCGGCCCTCAACACCCTCATCCAACTCGCGCACGAGCGCGGCATCGACGTCATCCCCGCCGTCTGGGATCACATCTACCGCGGCGGCGTCCAAGGCGGAGGCATCGAAGGCGCCAACTCCACCCTCGGCAAAGACACACCCGGCCTCGTTTCCGGCGTCACCTCGGAAAACCTCACCGCCTACACCAAAACCGCCCTCCAGCAATTCGTCAAAACCTTCCCCTCCATCGATGGCATCGAGTTCCGCATGCACGCCGAATCCGGCCTCAAACCCGAAGAAATGCAGTCCTTCTGGCACGACGTCTTCGGCATCATGGCCAAAGCCAAGCCCGGCCTCCGCATCACGCTAAGAGCCAAGGAACTCCCCGACGCCATCATCAACGACGCGCTCCAACAAGGCCTCCGCGCCCGCGTCGAAACGAAATATTGGATGGAGCAGATGGGCCTCCCCTATCACCCCACCCACATCAACCGTCAGAATCAACACGAGCGCCGCCACGGTTACGCCGATCTCCTCACCTATCCCCAGCGCTACAAAGTACACTGGCGTCTCTGGAACGGAGGCACCACTCGCCTCCTCCTCTGGGCCGATCCCGAATACGTCCGCCGCTTCGCCGCCTCAGCCCGCCTCTACGACGGCAACAGTTTCGACGTCAACGAAATGCTCGCCACCAAAATGCTCGGCGAACCGCACGACAAATCCCCCTTCTTCATTCACACTCCCGCCTACCGTTTCTACGACTACGAATTCGAACGCTACTGGCACTTCTACCAACTCTGGGGCCGCCTCTCCTACAACCCCGACACTCCCGCGGAACTCTGGGAACGCGAATTTCAGCAGCGCTTCGGCAACGCCGGCCTTCACCTGATGCGCGGTCTCCACAGCGCCAGCGGCATTCTCCCCCGCATCGTCGCCGCCAGCTATCGCTATCAACTCTTCCCCACCACGCGAGGCTGGGCCGAAATGATGACCCAAGGCACACCCACTCAATTCGCCACCGCCGAAGGCTCCGACACCGAGCAGTTCCAAAGCCTGCGCGACGCCGCCTCCGGCCAGCCCACATCGAAACGCACTCCAGCCGAAACCAGCACCTGGTTCCGCAACACCGCCACCGCCGTGCTCAATCACGCAGCCGCAGCCGAAAAAGCAGGAGCGAAATCCAAAGAAGCACAAACCATCCTCACCGATCTCCGCATTCTCGCCGCCCTCGCCCAATTCCACTCCGCGCGCTTGCTGGTAAACGAACCGCAAGCCGTCGAAGCTTGGCGCAACATCGTCAAGGCCGCCGGCGACGTCTACTCCCCCGACCTCGCCTTCGGCGTCCACCGCGTCGGCTTCCCCCGC
>JAFDVS010000106.1 GCA_018268935.1 Acidobacteriota bacterium
AACGCGAATGACTCAGTTCAGCCTGAAGCAGCCAGATCGTAGAGCCGCTCTGCAGCGTAAGGAGCCATTTGAACCTGGCCGTCGAAGTACCGCAGTCGGACCGCGACCGGCCGCCGGGAGCAGTGCCCCTTCCTGAGGAACTCCAGCTTAAGAGTCTGTAGCACCAGGTGCTATAAGATATGGGTTTGATTGACGGACCGCTGGCGGAGGTGGATTGCGATGAGCAAAACGAGGTCACCCATCATTGAAGCCGTGCGGGATACCGCCAAAGGCTTTCGGAAAGCAGGTGTGATGGATCAAATCACGCTGCGCGAAATCGACCCGCTGTGGCTGCCTCCGGTCGAGCCGTTGGAGCCGGTAGAAATCAAACGCATCCGCGAGAGCGCGCATGTCAGCCAGGCGGTTTTTGCGCGCTTGCTGAACACAAGTCTTTCTACCGTACAGAAGTGGGAGATCGGGCAGAAGAAGCCGGCGGGCACTGCGCTCAAGCTACTGCACCTTGTGCAGAAGCGCGGCCTGGAGGTCGTCGCATGACTGCGATGTTCCTGCAACACTCGATCCGGCCGCAACTTTGCGGGCCAGGCTTTGGCAATGGAATCCAGTCTGTCGGCGTACTATCGCTCGTCCGACGGCTCGCAAGTAAAGGTGATATCGCATGAACGCCGATATTCTGAAAAGAGTAGTACGAGCCATTGCCGATGGTTCGCAATCCGACTTGGATCGGCTTGCCGGCAAGATCGTCGAAGCAGAACGCAAGACAGGCCACGTCAGACTGGCTGATCAGTTGGAGGCCATCCTCAAGCAGCCTAAGACGAAACGTGCGCTGCCGTCGCCGACTCCGTCGGCTGACATTGAGCGCACGCTGAAAGAGCTGCCCATGAGTCGGCGTCATGGGGAGACGCTGGCCACGCTCATTCCGCACGACCAGTTAGAACACCACATGGTGCTGCCCGAAGCGGTCGAGCAGCGCTTCGCCCGCATCGAAGCCGAGTACGCGGCACGTGACCGGCTGCGTACCTTCGGGCTCAAGCCCCGCAAGACTGTGTTGCTTTACGGGCCACCGGGCTGCGGCAAATCGCTGGGCGCTAAGCGGTTGGCTTGGAATACTGGCTTGCCACTGATGAAAGTGCGCTTCGATGTGCTGATCTCGTCTTTTTTCGGCGAGTCAGCCCAGAACCTGCGATCCATCTTCAGCAGCGCCCGCGAGAAGCCCTGCGTGCTGCTGCTCGACGAATGCGACTTTATTGCCCGGTCACGCACGGCCTCCAAAGACATCGGCGAAGTCTCTCGCATCGTCAACTCCTTGCTGCAACTGATGGAGGAATACGACGCGCCGGGCCTACTGGTCGCGACGACAAATCTGGAGTCCGCATTGGACCCGGCGCTGTTCAGACGCTTTGACGATGTCTTCGCCATCCCGCCGCCTGGAAAAGCAGAGATCGAGAAGTTGCTGAAGTTGACGCTCTCCAGCGTGCGGATGGACAGACCTATCGACTGGGGTGCTCTAGTTACCAAACTCGAAGGATCGTCTGCCGCGATGGTTGTGAAAGCCGCCCAGGACGCCGCCAAAGCTGCCGTGTTGGCCGGTCGCCCCTCGCTGTCGCAAGACAAGCTTAATAAGGCCATCGACGAGCTTCAGCGTCACGACGCAGCGCAGAAAGCCTAAGCCATGCCGGGTGCGCACAACTTCGAGCACTTACCTCTCATCCTGCGCTATCACGGCCCGGCCCGTATGGGCCTGCCACCATTGCCCGGGCCCCAGACTCTCGCCAACAGGACTGACCGTCAAACCCATAGCTCGGTGTTGGAGACAGCTGTCCAAGGTCTAACTACAAGTTGGCAAACGCGCAGAGCGCAACGTCAGGTCACCGAGCCGGGAGCACCAGAACTGCCGGCTGGAATTCCCATCCTGCTACAGATTGATCCGGACATCGATCTGGATTTCCTCAGGCATGCGCTCAAATTTGAGATCGTTGCCGAGCAAGAGGAGGGCTACGTTATCGTCGCCTCCGAAGACATTCAATTGTCCACGTTTCGTTCGACGCTTCGAGACTTCGTGAATGCGGTGCGAGGCTCGGCAACGATTGCCCAAGTTCACCAGGTGGTTGATGACCCAAATCAGACGAACCGACTTGGACGCATTCTTTCTGAAAACCTCATGGGGATATGGGGGAGCATCGACGATGATCAACCCTACATCGTCGATGTCGGCATTTCCTGCGCGGGTACTCAAGAAATCCCCAAACGCCCCGTAAGGGGCGAGCGCACCTCAGATGCCCAATGGGCCGCAAAGGAGTACGCGTGGTCCGAAAAGCGCGCGGCCGCCTATAACGAGTGGGACGATATCAAGATCGAACGCGAGACTTCCATCCAGAAGTTCACAGAGTTCTACCAAGCCGAAATCCTGCACATGCGGGATAGCGCCGACTTCGACGCGGGCGTCTTGCCGGACAGCTTTACGGTTCGGCTGAAAATCTCGGGCAAGGGGCTGAAGGACTTCGTCCTGAACTATCCCTACATCTTCGAAGTGATCGAACCGGAAGATATCGCGCTGCCCCAGCACCAAGGCCAACAAGGCGTGCAAGTGGCAACCGCCGTCGCGCCGGTCGCACCCGCTGCTGATGCGCCCGCCGTCTGCGTCATCGACAGCGGCATCCAAGAAGCGCACGTCATGCTCCAGCCGGGCATCGACCAAGCCACTTCGCATTGCTTTCTGCCGGGCCAAGCCGCGACGGCCATCGCCGATGAAGTCGCACCAGGTGGCCACGGCACTCGCGTCGCTGGGGCAGTGCTTTATGGCGAAGAAGTTCCGGCCGACGGCACACCGCAATTGCCGTTCTGGATTCAGAACGCTCGCGTGCTCGACGCTCAGAACGCGATGCCGGTCGAGTTGTTCCCGCCCGAGGCGCTGCGAAAGGCTGTAGAACGCTTCAACGATAGCCCGCGCCAGACCCGCATCTTCAATCATTCAATCAACGCGCGCAGCTACTGTCGCACGCGCTACATGTCGTCGTGGGCGGCGGAGATTGACCAGTTGTGCAATGAACGGGATGTGCTCATCGTGCAAAGCGCTGGCAACCTGCCGCTGCAAGGCACGCCGCCATTCCTGGGCATCATCGACCACCTGACCGCCGGCCGCGACTACCCGGCTTACCTGGTGGAAAGCTCAGCCCGCATAGCTAACCCAGGTCAAAGCCTGCAGGCATTGACCGTTGGCTCAATCGCCTATGACGCAGCAGAGCAAGGGGCATGGCGCACCTTCGCCGCGCAGCCTGCAGGTCCGTCTGCATTCTCTCGGACAGGCCCCGGCATCTGGAACGTCATCAAGCCTGAAGTTGTTGAGTATGGCGGCGATGCCGCACGCACAAACAACGCGCCCCCCGGCCTACAGGCAGGCGGCGTCATCCCAGCCGCTTGCCCCAATCTCGTCCGCTCGACGCTGCATGGTCCCGGACCCGCAGCGGACCGTGACACTGCAGGCACCTCTTTTGCCGCACCCAAGGTCGCGCGCATTGCAGCCCAAGTGCAGCGTGTCTTGCCCGCTGAGCCAGCGCTGCTATACCGCGCACTTGTCGTGCAATCGGCACAGTGGCCGGCCTGGGCAGAAGACCTGCTGAGACGTTTGCGCAATCCACCGCCCGGCATGACGCCACCGGAGAAGCAGGCCCTATTCGCCTCGGCGTCCACTGCTTTCCGTAGCTTGGGTTTCGGTATACCGGATGCGGCACGAGCCACCACCAACACCGACCATCGAACGACGCTCATAACGAGCGGGGAAACCGGAATACACGCCGGGGAGTGTCACATCTTTCAAGTGCCCATCCCCGCCGAGCTGCGTCAGCAGGCCGATGAATTCGACATCCGCATTGACGTGACCCTGTCCTACGTCGCCCAGCCGCGGCGCACGCGCCGCAACCTGCGCCGGTATCTTTCAACCTGGGTCGATTGGAAGGCCAGCAGGCTGGGCGAGGGGCTACATGATTTCCGAGTGCGCGCTATGAAGGACGCGGCAAACGGCGAGGCGCCGCTGCCTGGCACCACGCTGCCTTGGGTGCTGCATGACAAACCCCAGGATGGCCTGATCCGCGACTTCAAGCGCAACAGCGGGACGGTGCAGAAGGACTGGGCGGTCGTCCGCTCGAACAGCCTTCCCGACCACTTCTGCATCGCCGTGGTCGGCCATCAGGGTTGGAGTCATGACCCGGACTCGACGGCGCGCTATGTGCTCGCGGTGACCTTTGAAATCCTGGGCGGCGAAATCACGATCTATGAACCGCTGCGCGCAGCAATCGCCGAACTTCAGGCCCAGACCGAAGTCGAGATCGATGCCAACGAGGTCGAAGTGGAAGTCGAAGCGACTGAGTGACCCGCGGACACAGATCCAAAATAGGAGACAGAGTTGGTTGACTTTGAGAAGCAACTGGCCGGGAAAAAGCTGAACGCCCTACCGATCCGGTCAAGCTGTCGGCACCTTAGATCGTACGCACGACGAGGGGCCGCTGCGCCCCCCTGAGGGCGCAGTGATGAAGGATTGCTTTGACAGCCCATCGCTAGCAGAAAGACGTAATCGTCAAGCCATACAAGGGGCAGGACAAGATGCTAGTCGGCCTGCTGGTGCTGCACTCCCGGCGCAACAACGGCAAAGGGCCAGCCAAATAGCCGACGACAGCTATCGTTCGAAGCAGCCGCTCAGCGTCCGAGACTGAGCGTCGGCTTGCAGCCTGAAGCGGGCACACAGCCCCCAAGCCACGATGGAATTCTGCCGACCAATTTCAGGCTTCCGGTGAACCAGAGCGAACGCCCTCGCCTCTCTTCTACTTGTTCACAAGTAGCTCGCACACCATGCCTCCAACCGCAAGGATCGTCCCAGCCGTCACGATCTCCACGGGCGAACGATCTGCCAGTCGGTCCGTTGGTTTGGAGAGCACGCTGTAGATGGCCCAAGCATTGGCCTCGTCCGCATGTGTCAACACGACCAAGGTCAGCAAGTACTTGGCGGGGTCCAACTGCCAGTCAGGGATCCGGTATCCCTGATCACTCAAATGCAAGGCCAATAATCGGCCAGCACGGATGTCCTGGAAGATCTGCTCCTCTGGTTTCTCTGCCAAGCGGGCAAATATCGACAGCGGAAGATTTCCCGGTGATTCGTAGAGGCTCAGTTGCTCGCTCTCTGACAGATGGAATACCGTCGTTCGCGGGCTTGGCACGAGAACATCCCCATGTGCCTTGGCTGGACTACGGCCGGTAGAGATGGTGATCGTCACGGTGGTAGGGAGTGTCAGGATTTCTGTGTGTGAGGCTGTTGAATCCGTCACTCAATCGTGAGGCGG
>JAFDVS010000107.1:0-30585 GCA_018268935.1 Acidobacteriota bacterium
CGCGCGCAAGTACAACCGCATGGTCCAACAGGGTAGCCAGAGCCGCTCCTCCGCCGCCCTCCAGGAAGCCGTGCAAAAGATGCGGTCCGGCGAACTCGGCGACCTCTACATGGCTCGCGGCCTCTGCTTCAAATCCCGCAACACCATCGGAAAGACTCCCGTCGAGCCCGTGCCCCCAGGTGTCGACTACGACATGTGGAGCGGCCCAGCCCCCATCCGCCCCTTCACCAAGAACCGCTTCCATTACAACTGGNNTTCTGGGACACCGGCAACGGCGACCTCGGCAATCAGGGCATCCACGAAGTCGACATCGCCCGCTGGGGTCTCGGCGTCACCCACCCCACCAAGGTCACGGCCATCGGCGGCAAGTTCATGTTCGACGACGACCAGGAAACTCCCAATACCATGAATTGCTCGTACGAATTCATGGTCAACGGGAAGCCCCGCATGATGACCTTCGAAGTCCGCCACTGGTATAGCCACCACGAAGCCGGCATCGGCGGCGAAAAGCCTGGCAACACCATCGGCAATACCTTCTACGGCTCCAACGGCTACCTCGTCATCGACGGCTACAACAAATACACCACCTATATGGGCCGCGAGCAGCAACCCGGCCCCTCTCGCAATGAGCGCGATCACCACTTCGAGAACTTCATTTCTGCCGTCCGCAGCCGTAAAGCCACAGACTTAAATGCGGAAATTGAAGAAGGCGCCCTTTCCTGCGTGCTGGTGCACCTGGCCAATATCTCTTACCGGCTCGGCCGCACCCTGCACTGGGACGAAAAAACCTGGTCCGTCAAGGGAGATGCGGAAGCGAACAAAATGCTCACCCGCAACTACCGCGCACCCTATATCGTGCCCGCCAAAGTGTAACTGTTTGTGATTCTTCAGTCCTGGGGCGGTCCGCCGCCCCGGGCTTCCCTGCCTGTCTCTTCAATCCCCGCCACTCCCTTTGCCCGCCTCCGCAGTTCCCGCCGGATCAGCATCTTTGCCCCAACCGCCAACAGCAACAGAATCTTTAGCACTTCCAAACCGGAAAAATAGCGGTGGAAACTCCAGAACCGGCTCCGCACCGGAGAATCCAGCGCCGGCGGGGCAAAATCCATCAGCCTCCCCAGGTAGGTGATCTCCGGAAACAGGATCATCCGCTCCACGACCACCAACCCCAGCAGTAATCCGGCCAGCACCATCACCAACTTATTCCCGTTAGTGGCAAATAGAAGGTTCAACAGCAGAATCGCCGCCAGCCAGATCTGGGCGACGCCATACCAATCAAAAAAATAGCGGTTCAATTCCGAGGCCATGTACCGCAACAATCGCCGCGGCGATTCCGCCGGAAGCTTCCCCAGCAGCGCTCCGGCTTCCTTCGCCGGAGCCTCCAGCAAACGGTCAACTCCCCGGAAGTTCTCCGTGGCAACAAAGAGCATGGCCAGGGTGAGTCCCAGCCAAAGCCCCGCAATCAGCATCGAAAGACGTCGGACGTGCATGTGATTCGGTTGATTCTCCAGTCTAACGCATCGGCTCCCGCTCACAAACGACAGCACACTCCTGTCCGCGGCGCCACTGTCTCCATACCGGATCACTACCGGAAAAAAATTTTATCTCCATTATTTTCAATATTGATTTTTATAAAATACCCATAAACGGAAAGTCCAAAAAATAACATGAATCCAGAGTCCAGCCACGCGCTGGAAGAAAGGAGCATCTTATGCCGGACTTTCCTCCGAACTTCCCACCCACTGAACCGGACCCTCCGTTCGGTTTCTAGTGTGCCTTGACCCTTCGCGCCGCGCGGCCTACCAGCCGTGAGCGCGGAGCGGACTTGACAGGCAGCCTGTTTTCTTCGATGTTGGTCTTAGGGGTCCCGGGAGTCCCGGTACCCCTAGGAATATCCCCTGCTACCGGGCGCTTCCGCAACTGGAGGGAGCGCCATCTTCAGCCTTTCCGTATTACTCATCCTTTACCTCGCTATCACCGGCACCCACGAACCTGGACGCATCGTCTATGACGCCTGGAACGCTCCCCTGGAACAGGCAATCCGTTCGCAGAACTGGGCCATGGTCGTCCAGCGAGCGGACGAGGGAGCCAATCTCAGTGAAGAATCACCGAACCACGTCGCCTATTTCCGCAGCTTCGTTTGCGTCGGCGAAATCTTTCAGCAACGCTACCGCGAAGCTCTCCAGGCGGGTCTCCAGGCACGCGCAGCCGCGCTCGAAGGCCGCCGGCCTCGTATGCTCGCCCGTGCCGACTACTGCCTCATGCGGGTCTACCGGATCCTCGGAAACCTGGATCTGTCCTATCAGGCCGGCCGCTCCATGATCGCCGCACTCGCGCTGGAGCCCGCCGGCAGAACCATCGAATTCCGCTCTTTTTTCGCCCATATCCTCGCAAGCCTCGGCAAACGCCGCGAAGCCGTCGCCCAGTTGCGGATGGTGATCCAGGAAGCCGACAATCTGCCCCTCCCACGAAATTTCGACCGCTTCTTTGTCCCCCGCCTCGAGTCGGCCAAAGCCGACGCCCTCGAGCAAATCGGACTTATCCTCCTCCGCGCCGGAGACTTCCCCCCAGCCGAAGAGTGCCTCATCCAGGCCTTCCGCATCCGCCGCCTGTCCGATCCCTCAAAACTTTCCTGGTCCTATAACTCCCTCGGCGAACTGCGCATGGCACAAGGCCGCGCCGCCGAAGCCGCTGCTTTCTGGAGCCGCTCCGTCGACAACCCCGCCAATGGCTTCCCCATCTGGTTTCCCCAATCCTACCGCGCCAAGGCTAACCTCGCCCTGGGCCGGCCCAAGGAAGCTCTCGACAATCTCCTCGCCGCTTTGGATTCCGTCCGCGACCTCCGCCTCCATTTGCCGCTCGGCGATCAGGTTCAGGTCGAGTCCGAGGTTAGTCTGCAAAGCATCTTCGCCCTCGCCGTCCCCACCGCGGCAGAGTTGGGCATGCAGGATCTCGCATTCTCCATCGCCGCCGAAAGCCGCGCGCATAGTTTGCGGGCTAGGGCAGCAGCCAATTCCAACTGGCGCAACAGGCTCCCGGCGCGCTACTGGAAGGTGCTCGCCGCCCTCCGCACCCCAGCCCTCAATTCCCGCCACCAAAACTACGAGAAATTGCGCCAGGAGTTGAACGAAATGGAATCGGTCGCCGGGCTCGCCGGCCCGTCCTACCACTTCGTATCCGTCCACTCGAAGACAATCGCCCGGCAATTGCACCCCGGCGACCGCTTTACATTTTTTTACACCCTCGACCGGAAGTCGCTCCGCTTCACTATCGAAAATGGGCGGCTTCGCCTCGATTGGATTGCTTCCGGAAATGCCATAGCCCGGGCTTCGGAAGAGTTTGCCCGCGCCGTTCAGGAAAATCGCCCCTCCCACCGCGACTTGGGACGGCGTTTACACCAATTGGTTTTTTCCGGGTATTCCCCGCTTCCACCCGGCGCCGTCTGGACCATTCTTCCGGATGAGGAATTCATCCAGGTCCCCTGGGCCGTATTGACGAATCCCGGCACCAACCGTTATCTGGTGGAGGAAACGCCGCTGCGTATCGCCGCCGGCATCGCGCCCATGGGACAGCCCGCCGCTTCCGGCCGCACCATGTTTGCCGCCTTCGCCGACCCGGTAAGCAATCGTGCCGATAAGCGCTGGAACGAAGGGATGCGCTGGTGGAGCCGCCATCTCCAACCGAGGCCGGCCACAGAGCCACCGCTGCCCAGCCTGTCCGGCAGCCGCATCGAAGCCGAACGCTGTTCCCGTGCCTGGCGCCTCGGCGCCTCCCGCATCCTACTTGGCCGGGATCTCCTCAATGCCAACGGCTTACCAGCCCAAGCGGCCGTCTTCCACTTCGCCACCCACGTCCTCCAAACCGATACCTCTCGCCCCTCTTCTCCCGCCATCTTCCTCGGATTGAGCGACCGCGGCAATTCCGTGCTTCTCACCGAGCCGGAAATCCAGGCCCTCTCATCCAGCCCCGTATTGGTCACGCTCAGCGGTTGCGGATCCGGCACCGGCCGTTTCGCCCCGGGGGCCGGCATGATCGGGTTGACCCGTGCCTGGCTGATGGCTGGCGCCAACGGCGTCCTTGCCAGCCTCTGGGCGGTTCCTGACGGATCCGGCACTCTCTTCGAGGACTATTACAAAACTTTACAGCAATTCGACACTCTCGATTCCAGGAATGCCGCCATCGCCCTGGCCAAAGCCCAGAACGCGGCGATTCCACGCAGCCGCCCCTCGGTTTGGGCCGCCTATTTCGTCGTTGGCATGATGGACAATTGTGAATCCTGACTATTTCCCAGCCTACAGTGCACCGGATTGGCGCGCCCCCCCCCGCAGCTTGCGCATAGTACTAAGCCTCGCTATTTCTCAAATTGCTGAAAAAATTGCCATTGCTTGAGAAAAGTAAGGTTGTACTACCACTTACTTATTCCTAGTGGAATACAAGACCGGACACACAAGCAGTAACTCTGCCACATTCAGGGGTGGCTGGAAAGGACGCGGTGTGCATGTTAGCAACGCACGACGATATTGGTAGTGACGGCCCAAATTCTGACAATCTAGACTCTCCCGGAAAACTGCCCTCCCCCTTGGGCAATCCCCCGAATCCTCCGCTGGAACTCAACCTCCAGGACTTGGTGGATCGAATCCGGGCAGAAGATCCCTCGGGAATGGAGGACTTATATCGGATTTTCTCCAAGGGTGTGCGCTTCTACCTCTGCCGTCAACTCGGCGCGCAGGAACTAGAGGACAAAGTTCATGACACGTTCGTGATCGTGGTTCAGGCCATTCGCCGGGGGGACCTTCGGGAACCCGAGCGCCTAATGGGTTTCATCCGCACGGTAGTGCGGCGCCAGGTGGCCGCCCACATCGATGTCGCCATCCAAAGCAGAAGGGAGCATCTGGGCATCGAAGGCGGTCCTTCGCTGGTGGATGCCGCCTCTGATCCGGAAGAGAACTACATCGTCCAGCAAAAAGCGGAATTGATGGAGAAGATCCTCGGCGGCATGCCCAAGCGCGACCGCGAGATCCTCACCCGCTTCTATCTTGATGAGCAATCGCAAGATCAGATCTGCCGGGAAATGCGCCTCTCGGAAACACAGTTCCGCCTGCTCAAGTCCCGAGCCAAAAGCAGGTTCGGGGAATTGGGCAAAAAAAAACTGTTCCGTAAGCCGATCCAATCAGTTTTATTGAGAAGATCCGCCTCCGCATAGCACTAGGAAGGTTAGATACCCACAAAGCCGTTTTATGCGATGTGGAGAAAGAGGTCCTGCCAAGGATGAGCTATCTAGACCATTTGCACGAGGAGACTCTGGAAGCCTATGTGATGGGGAAACTTCCGGAGGATGAACTCAGCTCTCTCGAAGATCATCTCCTGCTGTGCCAACAGTGCCAATTCCGAACCAGGGAAGCGGAACTCGATTGGAAAGCGAAACGTCTCGCATTACAGAAGTTACGCGATCGCCAGGGCTCCCCAGTCACCGTTTTCCGGCGGGTGTGGGAGGGAATATTCAGCACCCCTGCGTCAAGAGCAGGCTGGGCTGCCGTTGGTGTTACCGCCGCCATCGCCGCCTTCCTCCTGTTACCTGTCCTCCAACAGAGTGACTACCAGTACCGGACCGTGGAACTGTCCGCTATGCGCGGCGGTGAGCCGTCACCGGAGCCTGTGCAAGCCAGGGAGAGGTTGCGTCTGCACCTCGACCTCACGGAGTTGGAAAAACTCCCCGCCTATCATGTTGTTGTGGTTGACGCTTCCGGAGATCTGGTTTGGGAAGCCGATCAGCAAAGCCAAACCGGTGAAAAATTGGAAGTTCCTGTCACCAAACATCTCGTTCCGGAGATGTACTGGGTTCGCCTGATGGATACGGGGGCTAACCGCCGCCTGCTCCGCGAATACCCACTGCCCTTGCGTTAGTCCGCCGTCTACATCAACAGCTTCTGAATCAGCGTTTCCAGCGCTTTGAGGTCTGCCTCCCCCACCAAGACCTTCACCTTGTTTCCCGCCTTATCGTAGACCAGGGAAAGCGGCAATGCACCGCTCCACTTGGGATCCACGGCCCGAATGAAGTTGTCCTCGTTTGCCGTCTTGCGCAGGTAATGCGGCCCGGGAACCTTCACCGTTGTCAAAAACTGTAAAGCCTTCGCTTCGTCCTCGGGTTCGTCCGCCGAAATCGTCAGCAGCAGCAACCCCTTCGGACCATACTTCTGCTGCAGTTTCACCAGCGACGGCATCTCCGCCCGGCAAGGAACGCAGTAGGTCGCCCAGAAGTTGACCAGAACCACCTTCCCTTTTTGAGAAGCCACCAGCTTCGCATAGCTGGCTTCGGTGACTGGATTCATTCCGGCGGGTAAGGCCAACGCGGCGCCTAGCAGGGCAACACACAGAAGTCGGGTCAAGATGCTTTTCTCTCTCTCTTGATAGTACATCCGGTCGCCTTGGCGCCTGGCCGCGATACCGGTCTGCCGGCCAGCACGTCCTCGATGGCATCCCTCAGGAACTGCACTTTCACCCTGGCGGGGTTGCGGGCATCATCAAAGGCCCCTTGGTAAAGCACCTTCCCCCCCTTGTCGACCACAAAGGCTTCCGGAGTAATCGAAGCTCCCAGCCGGTTCGCTAACCCATTGTGCACATCACGATACACCGGAAAGGGGAACTTCGCGGCAGCGGCATGTTCCCGCACCTCGCCGGCCGTTTCATTCACATTGGAATTGACGAACAGAAACTGCACGTCCCGCGGCGAGTAGTCACGCCACAACTGAATCATGCGATCGACATACTCGTTGCTGATGGGGCACACCGCGGAAAGGAACACAACGGCGGTCACCTTCTCACCGAGGGACACAGTCTGCTTCTGCCCGCCGGGGGCCGACAAAGTAACCCTGTCGGCGGCCGTGAGCAGACAGCCATACAGCGCCAAAGTGCCCAGCCGGAACTTCACTTCTTCCCTTCAAGCTTGAGATTGATCACTGCGGTCTTGCGGCTGTCAAAGACGCTCAGCGTCTTTACTCCGCTGGAAGCGCCCTTCATGTCCGCCTTTACCTGGTAATCGACGTCCGTGCTCAAACCATGGAAGTGATACACGCCGTCCTCCCGGGTGATGAAGGAGCGCACCTGCAGGCTCTTTGTGTCCTTCAACTGAACCACCGCGCCGGTGGCCGGATTATCCTTGTCATCGGAAACTTTGCCCGTCAGACTGCGCGACTTGCCCTCATCGTCTTTGCCGCGCTTCTCGCCCTTGAAAAACGGTGGGTTCTTGTTCTGCGGCACGATTTGCGGGTCCGCCAGCAGGTATCCAGCCGTCAGCAGTGACAATAGGAACAGGACGTTTCGCACTTAAATTCCTCCCTTGGCAGGTTTCAGCGTGACGTAGATGTCCTGACGATCCGGACCGGAAACAACCACTTCTTTTGTTTCGGGAATGAAACCTTCTGCCTGGAATTTCAAAGTATAGCGCATGGCGGCAGCCGGAACGCGGAAACTGAATTCACCCCGGATGTCGGAAACCGCTTTCATCTTTTTCACCTTCACCTTAGCAGACGTTTTCCCGTCCGGTGCAGGTTCCAACAAGACTTGCACCCCTGGGAAAGCAAACCCCGGATCGCGGAACACGGTTCCTATGAGGAGGGCGGACTCGGCATCCGGCTTGCGCTTCTGGGCACGGCCGGAGTCGTGGAGCACGGCCCCGGCGGCGAACGGAAGGATCAGGACACACCGGCGGTTCATTGGGAGAAGGCCGTCAGACTACCAGTCTTCCTCTTCTTCTTCCTCTTCCTCTTCGTCCTCGTCCTCGTCGTCGAAATCGTCGAAGTCCTCGTCGTCTTCGTCATCCTCATCGTCCGACTCGAGTTCGATGGGGTCAACGCCTACAACTCTGATGCTCGCTCCGCACTCGTCACAGCTAAGCGGATCGCCTTCATCCAGATCTTCTTCATCCACATCAATGACGGCATCGCACATGGGGCAGGTGACCATCTATGAATCCTCCCAAAAAAGTAGACGCCCATTCTTTTTATCCGAAAGAGCGTGTCGAATGCAATCCCACCCGGCAACTATTTTTTACCACGTCAGAGCACCGCGATGGGATAGGCAATTCACTCCAGCATAAGGGCAAGATCGGGCCTTGGACAAGGGGCTCCTCACACGGGGCTAACATTAAGAAAGTAAAGTATTCCCCTATACTGGTAACCCCTACCCCCCGGAAAGAGGTCTTGAGAAGCATGAGTCTCCCTGGACGCGCAGCCTTGGTGGTCTGCCTGGCTTCGCTCTTGCAGGCGCAAACCGTCCCTCTGACGGGCACTGTACGTTCCCATCAGCAACCCATCCCCGGAGTTCTGGTGACGGCCACGGATGGAACCAACCGGCTGACCGCAATCACCGATGAGTCGGGCCATTACCGGCTCGACAAGATGACCGCCGGCGCCTGGAAACTAACGATCGAAGCGATCGGTTTTCAGCCCCTCTCCAAGGATGTTGCGATCGCCGGGACGGCGAGCCCGCAGGATTGGACCTTGGAGATTGCACCACGGCCAGCGGCGGCGCAACGTCAGGGGCGGGGCCAGGGCTTCCAGCGCCTTGCCGTTACGCGCGGCCAGAATGTGCAGGAAGTCGACCTGCAGCCGGAACTTCCCGCCACCGAAGAACAGCAGCAGCAGGCGGCCATCGGCTCGAACGAAGCCTTCCTCTTAAACGGAAGCCTCAGCAACAACCTGGAGGGCAGCCTGCAGCGGGGGGAGATGGAAGGCCGGGAAGCCTTTCTGCGCGGCTTCGGCGGACCTGAGGGAATGGGCGGACCGCTAGGAATGGGCGGACCTGGGAGCTTTGGCGGACCCGGTGGACCGGGTGGTGGTCCCGGCGGTGGTCCGGGGGGCGGCACAGGTGGACCCGGTGGCCCTGGTGGTGGACCCGGTGGTGGTTTCCGTGGCGGCCCTCCCGGCGGTGGCGGTGGACCGGGTGGCGGCTTTGGCGGCGGACCTGGTTTCGGTGGTGGGCCCGGCCGCGGTCCCAGCGGACGTGGTGGCCCTCCGGGAAGAGGGGGTGGCCCTCCAGGACGCAGGCCCGGCGGCCCTGGATTCCGCCCGGAAGGCGCATTTGGCAACCGTGCCGGCCGCGGCCAGCAAGGCATCCGCACCTCTCTCTCATTCAATTTCCGCAACTCCGCACTCGACGCACGGCCCTACTCGCTCACCGGCCAGACGTTCGAAAAGGCGGCCTATTCCAACTACCGAATCAATCTCAACCTCGGCGGGCCACTCAAATTCGGAAAGCTGATCAATTCCCCCCGAACTTTCTTCTTCCTCACCTATTCGGGAACGTTAGGAAACAATCCTTTCAATGCGATTTCCACCCTGCCCGGCGATACCCTGCGCAGCGGCGACTTCACCGGCCGTCCCGCCATCTATGATCCGCTCAGCAACACACCGTTCGCCAACAATCAAATCCCGGCATCGCGGATCAATTCCGCGGCGCTCGGATTGTTGAAGTATTATCCACTGCCCAATCAGCCTGGCACGGTGCAGAACTATCAGTACGTCACCTCGATCAACAACTACAGCAACCAACTCGGCCTGCGCGTCAACCGCAGCCTAAGCACAAAAGACCGCTTCGACATCAATGCAAACTTTCAGTTTCGCGACGCCACCAGCGCACAACTGCTGGGGTTCCGCGATTCGAGCGATGGCCTGGGGCAGAGCTGGTCGCTGGGCTGGACGCACAACTTCTCGCGCTCGCTGATTCACACGACGCGCGTCAATTTCAGCCGCAACCGATCAGAGACGGTGCCGTTCTTCGCTTTCAAGACCGATGTCGCGCGCGAGTTGGGAATCCAAGGTGTTTCGAGCGATCCGATCAACTACGGGCCGCCCAACCTGAGCTTCACTAACTTCGGGGCACTGAGCGATGCAAGCCCGATTCTGCGCCGCGACCAGACGCTGGGTTTCACCGACTCGCTGCTGGTGGTGCGGGGGGCGCACAATATCACCTTCGGCGGTGGCTACCGCCGCATGCAACTCAACCAGCGTACCGATCAGAATGCGCGCGGCACCTTCAACTTCTCGGGTCTCGCCACCAGCAGCCTGGACGCCAACGGACAACCGCTGGCGCAGACGGGCTTTGATTTCGCCGACTTCCTGCTGGGGCTGCCGCAATCGAGTTCGGTGCGGTTTGGAGGCACAAACACCTATTTCCGCGCCGGGGCCTGGAATGGCTTTGCCATGGATGACTACCGCATCCGCAGCAATCTGACACTCAATCTGGGTATGCGCTACGAGTTCTTTACACCCTATTCGGAGAAGTATGGAGAGATGGCGAATCTCGATCTGGCGCCGGCGCGAAATGCAGTAGCGGTGGTCACTCCGGGTCAAGCAGGACCGTACTCTGGCATATTTCCAGCGGGGCTGGTGGATTCGGACAAGAACAACATTTCCCCGCGCATCGGCATCGCCTGGAGGCCCATTCCGAAGAAGACCCTGCAGATCCGCGCAGGCTACGGCATTTTCCACAATGGCGGAATTTACAACCAGTTCCCATCGCGGCTGGCATCTCAGCCGCCCTTTGCGCGCACCGCTTCGATCAACACCAGCCTGACGCGCACGCTGACGATTCAGAATGGGTTTGCCACGGCGCCTTCGCAGTCGATCACGAACTCGTATGCGGTGGATCGGGCCTACCGCGTGGGCTATGCGCAGACGTTCAATTTCTCCGTGCAGCAATCACTGCCTCGCAACTTCATTCTGGAACTGGGGTATCTGGGCACAAAGGGAACAAGGCTCGACCTGCAGCGGCTTCCGAACCGCGCGGCGCCGGGATCGCCGCTCACCGCCGAGCAGCGGCGGCAGATTGGCAATGCCACCGGCTTCACCTACGATACGTCGGAAGGCAATTCCATCTATCATTCGGGACAGGTGCGCCTTACGCGGCGCTTCTCGCGAGGGATTTCGGGCAACCTGCAGTACACCTACGGCAAGTCTTTGGATAACGCTTCGACGCTGGGCGGAGGCGGCGCCACTGTCGCGCAAAATGACAACGACCTGCGCGCAGAGCGCGGCCGATCCAGTTTCGACCAGCGCCACCAGTTGAACCTGTTCTACATTCTTACTTCGCCCATTCGCCCCAACAGCACGGTTTTTGCCAGCAGCCCGAAAATGGCGGCGCTCTTGCGCAACTGGTCGCTCAGCGGCGGGGTGAATCTCTCCTCCGGAACACCGTTGACGGCGCGTGTGCTCGGCAACCAGGCCGACGGCGGCGGCACGGGAGCCACCGGCAGCCAGCGCGCCAACGCCACGGGGCTGCCTCTCTATGACGGCGTGGGCTTCTTCAACCTGTTGGCATTCTCCATTCCACCGTCGGGGACGTTCGGCAACTCGAGCCGCAATATCATCGACGGTCCGCGCCGCTTCTCGCTCAGTGCAAGTTTCGGACGGAGCTTTGAACTGGCAGATCGAAAGAACGTGGAGTTCCGCATGGAGAGCCAGAATCTCACCAATTCGGTCAGCTTCACCAACCTCGGCACAGTGGTGAACGCCATCAACTACGGATTGCCCACCAACACGGCAAACATGCGCAGCGTAAGCGGCAGCATCCGGTTCCGGTTCTAATCGCCATGAGACTCTTCTTCGCCATCGCCACGTTGACGGCCGCACTGGCCCAGCAATCGGATGTTGTTTTTCGCACGACGACGAAGCTTGTCGTGGTGGACGTCTTTGTGCGGGACAAGGACGGGAAGGACATCCTGAACCTGAGCAAGGATGACTTCACCATCCTCGAAAACGGTAAGGCGCAAACGGTTTCCATCTTCGAAGTGCAACGCCTGGATACAGAGGCCCCACCCGCACCAGTAGCCGCGGCCACGCCCGCACCAAAGCCCGATGAACCCGCGCGTCCGAAGACCATCACTACCGCAGCCGAAGGCAAGATCCAATACCGCGACCGGCGCCTGATGGTGTTGTTCTTCGATATGTCTTCCATGCCTCCCGCCGATCAGATTCGGGCGGAGAAATCGGCACTGAAGTTCGTCGATGAGCAGATGAAGCCCGCCGATGTGGTGGCCGTGATGAGCTTCGCCACCAATCTCAAGGTGGAGCAGGATTTCACCGACAACCGCGACCTGCTGAAGCAGGCCATCAAAGGGATGAAGATCGGTGACGGTAGTGACTTGGCTACGGAAGCGGGAACGGGCGATGATGAGTCAGAAGACACCGGAGCGGCATTCGAAGCTGACGAGAGCGAGTTCAACGTCTTCAACACCGATCGCAAGTTGTTCGCGCTGGAGTCCGCGGCGAAGATGCTGGCCAATCTGCCGGAGAAGAAAGCGTTCGTCTATTTTTCCAGCGGCGTAGGCAAGACGGGCATGGAGAACCAATCGCAGCTTCGTTCCACGGTGAACGCGGCGGTGCGCGCCAACATCTCGTTCTATCCCGTAGATGCCCGAGGACTGACAGCGTTGGTGCCGGGTGGGGACGCCTCGCAGGCGGCATCGCGCGGCAGCGGATTGTTTTCCGGACAGAGCCAGCGGCGCCAGCAATCGCGCTTCCAGGATCAGCAGGAAACGCTGGTGTCTCTGGCATCCGATACGGGCGGCAAGGCGTTCCTCGACAACAACGATCTTTCGCTAGGAATCCAGCAGGCGCAGAACGACATCCGCAGCTACTACATTCTTGGCTACTACAGTACGAATCCGGCATCAGACGGGCGCTTCCGGCGGTTGCAGGTGCGGTTGAACAACAAGCAGTTGCAGGCCAAGCTCGACTACCGCAGCGGCTATTTCGCGCCCAAGGATTTCAACAAATTCAACAACTCGGACAAAGAACAGCAGTTGGAAGAGGCGCTCTCGCTCGGCGATCCGGTAACCGACTTGCCGGTGGCGCTGGAGGTGAATTACTTCCGCCTGGCGAAGGACCGTTACTTCGTGCCCATCGCAGTGAAGATTCCTGGCAGCGAAGTGGTGCTGGCGAAGAAGCGCGGCGGCGACGCCACGGAACTGGATTTCATCGGGCAGGTACGCGATTCGAAAGGCCGGCTGGCTGGAACCGTGCGCGACGGCATCGAGGTGAAGCTCACGGCGGCCGATGCGGAGAAGTTGGAGAAACGCAACTTCCAGTACGACACCGGATTCACGCTGTCGCCCGGCGCATACCGGCTGAAATTCCTGGCGCGGGAGAATCAGAATGGCAAGATCGGAACGTTTGAGACCACGTTCACGGTGCCGGATCTGAGCACACCCACGGAGAAGCTGCGCGTCAGTTCGCTGGTGCTTGCCAACCAGCGCGAGTCGATCAAGTCCGCAGTCGGCGGGGCTACGAATAACCGCAAGCAACTGGCGTCGAACCCACTGGTGGATAAAGAACAGAAGCTGATCCCCTCCATCACACGGGTCTTCCGCAAGAACCAGAGCCTTTATGTCTACCTGGAGGTCTACGATGCGGCGCCGAACATCTTCAGCGCGGTGTCGTTTTTCCGAGGGAAGACGAAGGCGTTCGAAACGGCCCCCGCGATGGTGACCGAGGCATTGGCGAAGCGGCCGGGCGTGTATCCGGTGCAATTCGAATTGCCATTGGAGAAGTTGGTGGCCGGCAAGTATACATGCCAACTGACGCTGATTGACGAAGTGGGAAAGCGGTTTGCCTTCCCGCGCGGCTCCATTATCGTGCTGCCTTAACGGCAGCTAGGAGCGGCCCAGCGAGCGGAAAATCTTGATGCCCAGCCCCAACAGGAGGGCGAGCATCCACGCCGATGGCGGCTGGATGTCGGCGGACTCCACTGGGGCAGACCAAGCGAGCATCGCCGGGAGCAGGAAAGCCATCAGGATTGTACGCCGCATGAGGGTACTATCGGTTCTCACCGGCTCCGGCTTTAATCAGGGGAACAGCAACGGCAGAACCGCGGGACTCGCATACATACAGGTGGCGGAATGGCCGCAGCCGCCAACGACGGAAATCTTGTGCTCGGCCTGAAACTCCTGGCGCATGTAGTTCCAGAAAATCAGGCCGCGCTCGCGTCGATTGAAGCCCTGGGCCTGGGCGTTGCAGGTGGATTCAAGATCAGAGTCCTGGTTCACGTCCAGTGCGCCCACCAGATAGGTGACACTGCGCGCCGGAAAGCGTGTGAGGATCTGCTTTGCGCCGATGCCGGCGGCATAGCCCGTCAGCTCTTCCAGCCCGTGCTTGTAGTGGTTGTAGGTAGTACAGTTGCTGCGATCCCAGTAGGGGCCGAAACGGCCTTTGCAATTTCCTTCCGTATCGCAACTACCCTGGCGGGAGATGCGCTTCTCGCTGAGGTACATATAAGAGGACGGATTGGCGACGAAGTAACGGATGGGGAGACGCGATTCGACACCAGCCATAGCCGCATAGCGCTGCACGAACTGGCCGCCCGCGGAATGGCCCGCCACGACGATTTCCTTCAGATTGGGAAACCGGGTTTTGTTATTCAGCAACCGGATGAAGGCGTCGACGAAATCAAAGGAATTCGCGGCTTTTCCTTTGGCGTTGGCGGCTTCGTTGCCAACCTTCCAATCCTCGCAGGTCCAGGCGTATTCGGCGGGCTCCACCTGATCCTTGCAGCCGGCGGCGTTGGCGCGGAACTGGGGCGCCACCAGAACAGTATCGGCGAGATGCCCGGCGGCAGCGGCGGAAGCCATGGAGACGCCGTAGTAGGCATCGCCATTGCGGGCCGCGCCGTGGACCATGATCAAGGCGCGCTCCACGCCGGGATGAATCCCGTTCTGCAGCGAATGCGAACGGTAAAAGACAATGTGCTGCTCACCCTGATAGAGCCGCTCCGCGCATTCGGCGGAAGGCTTGTGGCAGGGTTGCGGCGTGCGCGTAGCGGCAACCGGGGTGAGTTCCCTGTGCCCGCCGGCGGCCACAATCATGTCCAGCAGCTTATGGAACTCCGCGCTGGATACGCTGTTCCGGTTATCGAACGTGTCTACCCGATGCGCCACCACCAGACGCATGGCGGGGACGACATAAAGGTAGTGGCCACCGGCGCCGCGCGCCGAATAGCCATGCCGATCCACCCACCACATGTAGCCATAGCCATCGCCGCCGTACGTGCTGGCGTCGGAGTAGGACTTCGTGGATTCAGTCACCCACGCTTCGGGCACGATCTGCCTGCCGTTCCACTTGCCATTGTTGAGAAACAGGACTCCGAAACGGGCGAGATCGTGAGCGGACATCTTGAACGGATAGGCGGGATGAATGGAATCGTCGCCCTTGGTGTAAGACCCGTCGCGTTCGGTGAAGTGCTCCATCCCGAGGGGCTGAGCGATCCGCTGCTCAAAACTGAGGTGAATCTTCTCGCCGGTGAGTTTCTCGTAAATGGTACCGAGAGCATTGAAGTCCCAGTTGTTGTAAACCCAGAAGGCGCCGGGACCGTGGCTGCCACGAAGCGGTTTCACCGCCTTCATGGAGGCGGTCTCGGCGAGCGCGGGGTGATAGATGCCGCTGCGGGCCTTGAGCAGATCGTGGACGGTGGCCTTTTTCTCGGTGTCTGTCAGTGACGGTTCGTTGTCGTCGATGCTCAGTTCCGCAAGCGTTTTGGAGAGGTCGATCTTGCCGTTCGATATGGCGATCCCGTAAAGCGCGCTGAGGAAGCTCTTGCGCATGGAGTGGCAGAGATATTCCTTCTCTACGTCGCCCCATTCGTCCACGATCGCGCCGTCCTGAACAATGACGACGGCGGCTGTCTTCAGAGTGGCGGCGAAATCGCGCGCGGCCTTCAAACCGGCCTCCGACCAGCCGGCAGGCCGGCGCTTCTCCCAGGACTTGCCGGGGAACCGGGGCGCCGCGGACGCAGTCAGACCCAGGGCCAGCAGAATTAACAAGCGAGACCGGCACATGCCACCTAGGTTAAACCACCGGGGCGGAACTTTTCCTGGCGCGCTATCGTATAAGCGAGCAGAGACACGCTTTATGAACTACATGCGCACCGCTCTTTTATCCCTGGCGACGGCCGTAGCCGGATTTGCCGCCGATCCTGCCCTGTTGCGGATGATCCCGGCCAACTCGCCATTTCTGGCCGGCATTCACGCCGATCAGATCAAGACCTCGCGGTTCGGCCAGTTCCTTCTGAACCAGTTGAAGAGCGAAGAAGCGAACATGAACAAGTTCATCGACGCGACGGGCTTTGACCCGCGGCGCGACCTTACCGAGTTGATCGTGGCGTCCTCCGATGCCAGCGGCAAGGGTAAGAGCGTAGTGGTGGCCCGCGGGCGCTTCGACACGAATCGCATCAATGCCTTCGCCAGCACAGGCGGCGCCAAGCTGACCACCTACAACGGTGTGCAGGTGATGTCGGGCGGTACCGAGGGCGGCAAGTCGGGATGGCTGGCTGTTCTGGACAATGTGACGGCAGTTGCCGGCGATCAGGATTCGGTGCGTTCCGCCATCGACCGCTACAAAGGGGCGCCCGGTGCGCTCGATGCGGCCACGCTGGCGCGGATCAATGAATTGAGTAGCCGCTATGACGCATGGATGATCTCGAACGGCGTGGCGCGAATTGCCGATGACATTCGGAATCCGCAGGTGGGCGGAATGATGAACAACAATCTGTTCCAGTCGATGCAGAGCGTGATGGGCGGCGTGCGATTCGGGACGAACGTGGAATTGACCGCCGAGGCGACCATGCGGTCCGAGAAAGATGCCACGGCGATGGTGGATGTGATCCGCTTTCTGGCCGGTATGCTTCAGATGAACAGCCAGAACGACAAGCGTGCGGCGGAACTGGCCACGCTGCTCGATAAGATGCAGTTGAGTTCCAGCGGAACGCAGTTTAAGCTGTCGTTGACGATTCCGGAAGAGACGCTGGAAGGGATTGTGAAGCCGGTGTCGAGTGGTGCGAAGGCGAAGGTAACCGTAATCTAACGGATCAGGATGCAGTGCTGCGGGTGGATAGCAGCAAGCGCTTTGTCGAATGTGGCGAGGCGAGATTGGCGGGCTGCGGCGAGAGCCACGAGATAGAAATCCGTGATTTGGCCGTAACCTCGAAGTCCATGTGAAGGAATCTCAAGACAGGTTAAGTCAGCGGGCCAGAAGTGGTGGCGTGGGAGGATCGTTAACGCCTGTAGGATGGCCCGTGCATGCTGGAATGACCCTTCACCGGCAACGCGCGTATGAAACCGAAGCAAGGCGCCTTGTGTGATTGGGCACGTTGCAAAATGGGGGTGCCTACTAATCCAATTGGTAGCTTGTTGATGCGCGAGGTGATCGCGGACCGTGAGCGCGATGAGGACATTCGCGTCCAGCAAATGGATCGTACTCACTCCGCCTCTTCAAGAATGGCACGAACATCTTCTGCACCGATGGAGCGCCCGATTGTCACGACAGGCATTCCGTTTTCAAACTCGATGACCGGCGTAGGACGCGCGGGTGTAGAGAGGCGCTCCAGGATGAGTTGGCTAATCGTCTTTCCAAGCGACAAATCGCGTTCCCTGGAAACGGCCTTTGCCAGGTGATAGGCTTCGTCGGTCAAATCGAGCGTTGTTCGCACAATTGTGATACTAGCACAATTGTGCGACTCAGGGGTTCAGTAGAGCTCTTGCGTTCTCCGTGCGGATGCGGCGCTTCGTGGCTTCATCCCGATCGAGGAAATCCATTTTGAGGATCGCGGCCTCGGGGTAGTGGAACGGCATCCCCGTTCCAAACACCACGCGCGCGGGGCCCAGGTTGTCGAGGAGCGCACCGATCTCGTTATCCAGTTCCGCGCGCAGCAGGCAGATATCGACGGCGTAATTAGCCGGAAGCCCGTTGTTCGCCTTGCCGAGAATACTCCCTGTGTAACCGGCGCCATTGAGAAGCGCGAACTTCGCTTTGGGCACGGCGCGAATGAGGCCCGCGATCTCATCGGCGGGAACATCCGGGATATCGACGAGCCAGCTTTGTTGACGGCGGTCTTCCACTCGAAGCGGGATGGTGATGAGCATGCCCCTGGCCGCGGCCTGCTGCACCAGTTCGATACAGGCAGGATCCGTCAGCTTATAGGCGTGCCACTTGGGGTACAGGCGCACCGCTCGCATGCCGAACTTCTCCTGACACACGGCGAGATCTTCGCGCCAGCCGGCATAGGCGGGGTTGAGGACAGCCGCGCCCAGCAGACGCGCGGCGTGGGGGCGGATTTCGGCGGCTAGATCCTCGTTCGCAGCTTGTGCATTGCGATAGGTGATGGCTGCGGCACTCGATACCAACGCCTGTTCAATACCTGCTTTGTCCATGCGGCGGAGAAGGGCTGCCGCCGTGTTATCACGTAAGCGGCGGAAGGCGTAGGGGCCGAGGTAGGCGTTGAGGTCAATCATGCGCCGGTCCTCCGGGAGAGCAGACGGCTCATGTTGCCGCCGAGGATTGCAGCGCGCTGCGCGTCATCAAGTGCGGCGGAGCGGATGCGGGCCACGCTGGCTGTCATCGAAAGATCGCAGGCGAAGAGCAACCGGTCCGCACCAAGTTCGCGCACCGCCATGTCGAGCACCCCATCGTCGATCACACTGCCGCTGGTGTCGAGATACACCGTGCGTGCATTGCGGAGGCTCTTGATGGTCCACTCCCAATCGCCGCCGCCGCAGATGTGAGCGCAGATGAGCATCGCTTCGGGATAGCGGTCGGCAAGGCGGCTGATATGCGAGCCGTCGCTGATACGCGGCTGGGCGGAAGGCAGCCATGTGGTATGGCCGGCGTGCTGGAGGATAGGCACTTTGAGCTGAATCGCCAGTTCCACGATGGGGTAGTAGACGGGCTCATCGGCGCGGTAGTCGTTGTAGAGCTTGATGCCGATGAAGCCGCGGCCTTCGATGCAGCGCTTTGCTTCTTCGAGAGCGGCTTTGCCATAACCGGGGTTCAACGTGCAGTAGCCCAGCACGCGTCCGGGGAAGCGGCGGATGCCCTCGTAGGTCCAGTCGTTGGAAGCCACGCAGCCCTGATGCGACATGGGCCGTTCGGGCGGCAGAGTGGAGCAGCATAGTTGATGGATGCCGAGTTTGTCGGCAGCGTCGATCAACTGGCGGTCGGCTTCGGGCGCTCCCCGGCGGAGATGGTTATGGGCGTCGATCACCCGCGGTGCGGCAGGTTGCGCCAAGGCCGTTGCGGCGGCGGTGGTGGCGATCCAATGACGGCGTGTCATGAACTTCGATGGTAGTAAACTTGAAGAGGTTTCCACGATACCCATGTCGCTCTCACTCAATCGCCGCAAGGCTATTCACTCTGTCATGTCGATGCTTGGAATGGGCATGACCGCCGAGGCTGCCGCCGCCCAGGGCGCGCCCGGCCGCAAAGCCAACGAAGCGCCTGTTCCACCGAAGGACAAGCTGCGCATCACCAAACTGGAAACGTTTCTGGTGAAACCGCGCTGGCTGTTCCTGAAGATTCATACCAATGCGGGGATCGTCGGGCTCGGCGAACCGGTCACCGAAGGGCGCGCCATCACCTGCGCGGCAGCGGTGAAGGAAGTTGAGCCGTATCTGGTGGGCAAAGATCCGCGGGCAGTGACGCATCACTGGCAAGCGATCTACCGCCATGCGTTTTATCGCGGCGGGCCGATTCTCACCAGCGCGTTGAGCGGCATCGACCAGGCGCTATGGGACATCAAGGGCAAAGCGCTCGGCGTGCCGGTGTATGAACTGCTGGGCGGACCAACCCGCAACCGGGTGCGCGTGTACTCGCATGCTCGCACGCCTGAGGCGATTACTGCCGACAAAAAGAAAGGCTTCACGGCTTTCAAAACAGGCCCGGCGAAGCGCCGTCCCGCGCGCTATGTGGAGAGCCCATCGGAAGTGGCGTACGCCGCCGAGCAATTCGCGATGCTGCGCAAAGCGGCGGGCGAGGATTGCGATATCGGCATCGATTTCCACGGCGCCATCAGCCCTGCGCACGCCAAAATGCTGATCAAAGCTTTTGAGCCGTACAACCCGATGTTCATCGAAGAGCCGTGCCAGGCACAGAATCACACGGTGATGGCGGAGATCGCCAAATCGACGCATTTGCCTATCGCAACAGGGGAACGTGTGTTCACCAAGTGGGGCTTTCGCGAGGTGCTGGAATTGAAGGCGGCAACGATTCTGCAGCCTGACCTGTGCCACGCCGGTGGCATCACGGAAGGACGCATCATCGCCGGCATGGCCGAGGCTTACTACGCGTCGATCGCGCCGCATAATCCGTTGGGCCCGATTTCACTGGCGGCCGGTGTACAACTGGGCGCTTCGATTCCGAACTTCCTCATTCAGGAGCAGGTGAGTCTGGGCGAGGGCTACATCAAGAAGCCGTTCACCGTTCGGGAAGGCTACCTGGATCTACCCACCGCGCCGGGGTTGGGAATCGAATTGGACGAGAACGCGATGGCCGATAAGATCGGCCACGATTGGACGAATCCGCAATCTTATGATGCCGACGACGGCAGCGTTGTCGACTGGTAACGAAACGATATGAATAAGCAAACGATCATCAGCAATATTTTGAACATCGGCATTGTGCCGATTGTCCGCGCGGGAAGCGCGGAAGAAGCGATCGCCTCCGTGGATGCCATCTACGCAGGTGGGATTCGCGCCGTCGAGATTACCATGACGGTGCCGGGAGCGATCAAGGCACTGGAGAAGGTGGCGGATAAGCTTGGCGATAAGATCACGCTGGGCGCGGGCACGGTGCTCGATCCGGAGACCTGCCGCGTGTGCTTCCTGGCGGGCGCCGAGTTCATCGTCACTCCCGCGCTGCGCGTGGAAACGATTGAAATGGCGCGGCGCTATTCGAAGCCGATCATGCCAGGCGCGCTGACACCGACCGAGATCCTCACGGCGTGGGAACACGGCGCGG
The DNA here is from genome assembly GCA_018268935.1 of Acidobacteriota bacterium. Classification (GTDB taxonomy): domain Bacteria; phylum Acidobacteriota; class Terriglobia; order Bryobacterales; family Bryobacteraceae; genus CADEFT01. The sequence continues at coordinate 20,775 of JAFDVS010000107.1, forward strand.
ATTTCGTCAAGGTGTTCCCCTGCGGAAACATGGGCGGGCCGAAGTATATCAAGGCGCTCAAGGGGCCGTTCCCGCAGATTGAAATGATCCCCACGGGCGGGGTGAATCTGGAAACCGCCGGCGATTTCCTCAAGGCCGGCGCGGCCGCGGTTGCGGTTGGCGGCGAACTGGTGGACGCAAAGTCACTCAAGGAAGGCCGCTACGACGTGATCACGGAGCGCGCCAAGCAGTACCTGGATGTGATCACTAAAGCGCGGGCTTGACACGGCGGCGCTTTCTTGCGGCCCTGGCGGCGCTTGCGCCGAAGCCGAATCTTGTCCTGATCATTTCCGATGATCTTGGCTACGCCGACTTGCCGGCCTTCGGCAAGTCAGAGATTCCCACACCACACCTGGATCGCTTGGCACAGACAGGTGTGGTGTTTCCACAGGCATATTCGACCGCGCCGATTTGTGTGCCGTCGCGCATGGGGATCAACACCGGACGCTATCACCAGCGGCTGGGTGTGTACGACAACATGTACCAGCCGGAGGAGCTTCCACTCTTTGCCTTCGCAGGGCCCACGCTGGCGGAGCATTTGAAGAAGCAAGGCTACGCCACGGGGCTGGTTGGGAAATGGCATCTCAGCGCGAACAGGTTTCCGCCAATTGGCCCCACGCCGGAGAAACGCGGCTTCGATGAGTGGGTGGGGATCGAAGGTGGGATGTCGTCCTACTTTCCTCCAGCCCGTCTGTATCGCAACAACCAGCCGTTCGAAGCGCCCGAGTATCTGACGGATTTCTTCGGCAAGGAGGCCGTGCGGTTCATCGGCGAAAACCGCAGGCGGCCGTTCTTTCTGTATCTCGGGTTCAATGCTCCGCATGCTCCGTTGGAAGCGATGGATGGTGATAAGACCGGCGGGGAATCGTCGAGCCCCGACCGGCGCACGTACGCGGGGATGGTACGGGCCATGGATCGCAACGTGGGCCGTGTGCTGTCGGCACTCCGGGAGTGCGGATTGGAGCGCAACACGCTGGTGGCCTACGTCAACGACAACGGCGGAGGCGGGAATCACACTCCGGCACATACACGGAACACGGGCAGAAACGCACCGCTACGGGGCTTCAAGTTCGATTTGTTCGAAGGCGGCATCCGCGTTCCGATGATGATGCGCTGGCCGGCGCGCATTCCGGGCGGACGCCGATTCGATGGCGTGGTCTCAAGCATGGATATCGCACCAACGTTCGTAAAAGCCGCCGGAGGAGAGTTGCCGGTGGAGCGGCCGTTCGACGGTGTCGATCTGTTGCCCTATTTGCGCGGAGAGAAGAAGGATCAGCCGCATCCGGTGCTTTGCTGGCAAAACCGGGCTTGGCTTGGCCCCCGCGGCGCGCAACGGCCCGGCGGAAACAAGTACCATCGCGCCATTCGCAAGGGCCGGTGGAAGCTGGTGCAACTCGCGGACCGCAAGGACTGGGAGTTGTTCGATCTGCAATCGGATGTGGGTGAGCAACACGATCTGGCCGCCGAGTATCCGGAGATCGTGCGCGATCTGGAAGCCGAGTTCGAACGCTGGCGTGCGCAGATGCCCGGCCCGGTGAAATTGCCGTAGCGATCAGCCGTCGTAGCGGAGCGCATCGAGCGGGGCGACACGGGTGGCTCGAATTGAAGGGGCGAGGATAGCAAGAAACGCCACTGCGCCAAGAAATCCCAACACGGCGAGATAAGTGACGGCCGAGCGGGCGGGAAGCAATCGAAGCGTGGAAGCGAGCACGCGTTCGGCCGCTATCGCCACGAACATTCCAATGATCAGGCCGGTAGTCACCAAAATGGCGCCCTGGCGCACCATCATGCGCACCACCACGCTGGCGGTTGCTCCCAGTGCCATGCGGATACCGATCTCTTTCGTGCGCCGGGAGGCAAGGTAGGCCGTAACACCGTAGAGCCCGACCGCGGCCATCCACAACGATGCGATGGCGATAGAGAGCGACCCGGCCGATGCCAATCGCGGGGCCCATCGCGTGAATTCCACGGCAGTCTCCAGCGAGTTCACGCTGGGTACGATGTCTGCGTTGCGGTCACGAATCGCCGTACGGATCGCGCTGATGGCTGCCTGCCGGTCGCCGGAGACCTTGAGCTGAATGGTGCCCGGCATGCGCGAGTTGCCCAGTGGATAAAGCATGGAGTGGCTCCCTGCCCCACCTTCGCCGATGGTTTTCTCAGCGATGACGCCGGCGATCTCCTGCCAGGGTCCTGCTTCCCCTTTTCTCCAGATGCGAATGCGGCGGCCGACGGGGCTTTCGTTGGGCCACCAGTCGCGCGCCATGGGCTCATTGATCAGCACCACCGGCGCGCCGAGTCTCGATTCGGCGGCGGTGAACTCGCGCCCATAGGTGAGCCGCATGCCAAAGACATCGAGTCCGCCATCCGAAAGATAGCCGTCCATTCCGGGCGCCGGCATTCTCACTCCCGTATGTCCCTCGATCTCGAGTTCCGCTCCGGAGCCTCGCCCCAGGGTTCGGAGGAATGGGAACACAGTAATCGCGGTTGCCTGCACGGAGGGAAGTTCGCGCAGTTGCCCACGCACCCTGTCGATGGCCTGTGCAGAAGCCTCTGGGGTGACGCCCGGCATGAAGATGCGAACCTGTATCACGGGTTTCGCGTTAAACGCGTTGAGAAAATCGTCGATCACCGACATGGAACCGTGCAGACTGGCCGTCAGCACAAGCAGAGTGACGCAAGCTGCCATCTGGATGGCGATCAGCGCGCTGCGCAAACGTGCTCCTGGCGCGGCGCCGGCCACACCACGAGACTGCGTCTTCAGAGAGCCGGACACTTCCGTGCGCGTGGCTTCGAGGGCGGGCACCAGGCCGAACAGAATCGCCGTGGCGGCGCACAAAGCCAGTGTGAACAGGAACACCACCTGATTCACGCCGACGTCCACCCACGGCAGGCTGGCGTCATCCGGCAGGTACTTCGGCAGCATTGCTGCCGCGATGCGCAGCATGCCATTGGCGGCGGCCAGCCCCAGCACTCCGGCCATTGACGTAAGCAGGAAGCACTCAGTGAGAAGCTGGCGGACAAGCCGGAATCGCGATGCGCCGAGTGAAAGGCGAACGGCCATCTCCGCCCGGCGGGCTTCAGCTCGCGCCAGCAGGAGGTTGGTTAAATTGGCGCAGGCAATGATCAGCACCAGAATGGATGCCACCGGGATCAGGACGGCTGGACCTGCCGTTTCGCCTTGTGTGCCTTCTGCCAGCCGCGCCCGTACCGCAAGGGGGCGGTAGATGCGTTTGTCCTGGACATGCTCAGCGAACCAGCGCTGCGCGACCACATCGAGCGATGTGTGCGCCGCGTCTATTGTTGAGCCGTGCGGAACGCGCCCAAGCAAACGGAGGTGTGACGCGGCAATCGCCAGACGCAAGCGCGGCGCCGTACGGAGCGGCAGGATGATCTCCGTCGCGGAGTTGGCGACGCTGAAGGAGCGATTGGAGATCACGCCGGCGATGGTGAACGGGACATTGTTCAAGAGCAGCTTGCTGCCGATCACATCCGGATCGGATTGCATTCGCCGTTTCCATGCGGTCTCAGTGATCCAGATGGCGGTGTCTTCCTCGTCAGGCATTCGGCCTTTGACCACCTCCGCGCCGATCATGTCGAAGAAATTCGGAGCGACGAAGGCGGTGAGTGCGGAGAGCGCCGCGCCCCGCGGCCATTCCGCCAAGGTTGTCTCCATCGAATAACCGGTCACGGCTTCCAGCGAGCCCGATTCCTGGTAGTGGCGAAGTTCATCCTCAGAGAACGGGGAGCCCGTGCGGTCGTTCACATCGATCCGGTAAATGCGAACGACACGGTCCCCTTCCTTCACAGGAAATGGCCGCCAGTAGACCGCTTCAATGACGGAGAAGACGGCGGAATTGAGACCGATGCCGAGGGCCAGCCCAGAAAGACAAACACAAGTGAAGAGGCGGTGCTGGATCAACTGCCTTGCTCCATAGCGGACGTCTTGCACTAACGATTCAAGAGCAGGTGGAATCCAAACGGCGCGGGCGTCTTCCATGTGTGCGGATGTACGAGCGATAGACCCGGCGCCGCGCATGCGCCGGTGCTCTTCCATTTCCTCACGGAGTTCGCGTTCGCGCTGGCCGCGATGCAGCCAGTATTGAATCTGACGAGTGAGCTTACGCAGGGCGTAGAACACGAAGCATCGCCTCCAACAGCCGGTCAAACTCGGCTTGATCTTTGCGCAGTTGACGGGTTCCGGCCGCAGTCAGGCTATAGAAGCGAGCGCGGCGGTTGTTCTCGGATTTGCCCCACTCGGAATCCACCCAGCCTTCCAGCAGAAGGCGCTGCAGTGCGGGATAGAGCGAGCCTTCGTCTACTTCAAAGACACCATCTGTCGTGGACGACAGATACTGTGCAATGCCGTAGCCATGCATCGGCTGAATTCGCGAGAGGGATTTCAGGATGAGGAGATCGAGAGTGCCGGGCAGAAGATCGAGGCGCTTTCCCATAGCTTGTCTATTGGAGTATGCGGCGGCCCGGCCAACATGTCAACAGGAATGTGTTCGACCCCTAGTGTTGTTACAATTCTCTGCAATGACACGGGCAAACCGGCGGCGGATGCTGCAACTGGGCGTGGGATTGGGCAGCGGGATGCTCACGCGCGCGCAAGAACTGAGGACATTGGGAAAACCGCTCAGTGGCTACGGCGAACGGTCTCCGTACGTCAAAGCGGCACGCACGACGCGCCAGAGCAAAACGCCGGAAGCGGGTTCCAGTGCATCGCCGCTGGCCGAACAGTACGGCATTCTCACGCCTTCCGCGCTGCACTATGAGCGGCATCATGCCGGCGTTCCGGCGATTGATCCGGCGCAGCACACGCTGCTCATTCATGGCTTGGTGAACCGGCCGCTGGTGTTCTCGATGGCCGATCTGAAGCGCCTGCCTTCGGTTTCACGGATTCATTTTCTCGAGTGCGGCGGGAACTCCGGCAGCGAGTGGCAGCCGAAGACCGGCGTGGATGTGCAGCGCTCCTACGGACTCGCCAGTTGCAGCGAATGGACCGGCGTTCCGTTGCGCACTGTGTTGGAACTGGTGGGATTGAAGCCCGAAGCGAAATGGATGATCGCCGAAGGGGCCGATGCCTGCCGCATGCAGCGCAGCGTGCCGCTCGGCAAGGAACTGGACGATGCGATGCTCGCCTACGGGCAGAACGGCGAACCGCTGCGTCCGGAGCAGGGCTTTCCCTTGCGCCTGTTGACTCCGGGTTGGGAAGGCAACATCCAGGTGAAGTGGCTGCGGCGGCTGCATGTCACCGCGGAACCCTACTATGTGCGCGATGAGACATCGAAGTACAGTGACCTGATGCCCGATGGCAAGGCTCGTGTGTTTACGCTGATGCAGGAAGCGAAGTCCGTGATCACATTTCCTTCCGGCGGTCAGCGCTTGCCGGGCGCGGGCAGATACGAAGTGACGGGACTCGCCTGGACGGGACGCGGAAAGATCACACGGGTGGAAGTGACATTCGATGGCGGGCAGACGTGGCAGAATGCTCCACTCGACGCCCCCGTGCTGCGTAAGGCATTCACGCGTTTCCGTCTGCCGTGGGTGTGGAATGGAAAGCCGGCAGCGATTGCCTCCCGCGCGACCGATGAAAGCGGATACGTGCAACCCACGCGCGAAGAGCTGATCGCGGTGCGTGGAACGAACTCAGGATTCCACTTCAATGGGATCAAGGTGTGGAACATCGGCGCCGATGGGAGCGTGACGCATGTGGAGGCTTAGCCTGCTGCTGGCGGGCGCGTTGCGCATGGCCGCGCAGGAAGTGGGCCGCGCTCCCGAAGCAGCGGAAGTTCGGCAATATGGACTCACCATCGCTCCCGACGGCAAAGGGCTGCCGGCGGGAAAAGGCACTCCGGCACAGGGCCGCGAGTTGTTCTCCGCCAAGTGCGCCCGCTGCCACGGCGAGAAAGCACAAGGCGACATTGGCCCACCGCTGGTGGGCGGACAAGGCACCCTGGCGACGAAAAAGCCACTGAAAACAGTGGGCAGCTTCTGGCCCTACGCACCGACGGTGTGGGACTACGTGCATCGCGCCATGCCGTTCGACAAAGCGGGCACGCTTGCGCCGGATGAGGTGTATTCGCTGGTCGCCTACGTGCTGTTTCTCAACGGAATCGTGCCGGAGAACGCGACCATGGATGCGAAGTCGCTGGCGAAGGTGCGCATGCCCAATCGGGATGGCTTCATTCCCGATCCGCGCCCGGACGTGAAGCGGAAGTAGCGCGCAAGGCTTCATCCACCTTGGAGATAAAAGCGAATCGAATCTCTGCGCCAGATTCTTCACGGTTGAGGGCGACGGATATTGACAAGTGCAACCGCAAGGCGAAAGACTGTGGAGCGATGATCACCCGCCGGGCGTTACTGCAGACTGGAGCCGCCGCGCTTCTCGGCCACGCGGCCGCCTCCACGAAGCCGAATTTCATTCTCATCTATGCCGATGATCTTGGCTACGGAGATGTCGGTGTATACGGCTCGCCGAATATCCGCACACCGCGCATCGACCAACTGGCGCAGGAAGGCACCCGGCTCACTTCCTTCTACGCGCAGCCAATCTGCGGGCCGTCGCGCACGGCGCTGATGACCGGCTGCTATCCGATGCGCGTGGCCGAACACGGCAACAAGAAGCATCTGCACCCGGTGCTGCACACCAAGGAAGTAACTCTCGCCGAGGTGTTGAAGCCTGCCGGATACGCCACCGCGATGATCGGCAAATGGGACATGGCCGGGCATTCGAACATCGCCTACAAGCCGGATCTGCTTCCCATGCAGCAGGGCTACGACATGCAGTTCGGCACGCCCAGCAGCAATGACTCGGTGACACAGACAGTGCTGATGCGCGATGGAAAGGTGATCGAAAACCCGGCCGTGCAGGCGACACTCACCCAGCGCTACACCGATGAAGCCCTGCGCTTCATCGAGCGCAATCGCAAGCAGCCATTCTTCGTCTATCTCTGTCCGAACATGCCGCACACGGCACTGGCAGCATCAGACAAATTCCGCGGCAAATCAAAGCGCGGGCTGTTCGGTGATTGCGTGGAGGAACTGGATTTCAACGTCGGCCGCATTGTCGATACGGTGAAAAAACTGGGGCTGGCGAAGAACACCTACATACTGTTCACCAGCGATAACGGACCGTGGCTGGTGAAGAAGGAGGAAGGAGGCTCGGCGGGGCCGCTGCGCAGCGGCAAAGTATCGACGTGGGAAGGCGGCGTGCGCGTGCCGTGTATCTTCTGGGGACCGGGACGCATCCCCGCGAGCCGTGTCTGTTCCGAGTTGGTGGCGACGCTCGATGTGATGCCGACGTTCGCTGCTCTGGCCGGGGCGCAGCCACCGAAGGAGCGTGTGATCGACGGGATGAACGTCAGTGATTTGCTGCTGGGCAAGACGGACAAGAGCCCGCGCACTACCTACCACTACTATCTCTGGACGCATTTACAAGCGGTTCGCAAGGGGAAGTGGAAGTTGCACGTCACAAGGCCGGGGCAACCGGAGTGGATCATGCCGCTGTTGCGAACCCGCCACATCGACGAAACCGACGCGCGGGACATCGCGCAGCCGCTGCTGTACGATCTCGATGCCGACCCTGGCGAACGTTACGATCTCGCGGCGAAGCATCCCGATGTTGTGAAGGAGCTGCTGGCGCATGCCGAGCAGGTGCGCGAGGATCTGGGCGATTACAACCGTCTGGGCCGCAACGTGCGATTCTTCGATCCGATGGAAGCGCGTCCAACCGAACCACAGCGCACCGTGTGAAGGCGCAGCCTGCTGTTTGGGCGGCGCAACCGTACATACTCGTCCCACAAGCGGACACCCCACCCTGAAATAAACGCGCTAAAGTATTGAAGATACGTTGCATCGGAGGCATTTTGCGATGGCAGCCGCCGTGCCAATATCTGTTCCGTGAGGGAATTTATCCATGGACGTTCCTAGAAAAGGCGCAAAGCGGGCGAAAATCATCAAACGCGCCATCGCAATCATCGTGGTGCTGATCGCGATCCCGCTCATCACGGTCGGCCTGAATCGCTTGAAGCCGGCTGCGCCCAACGTGGAGCGATCCTCGGTGTGGGTAGACACCGTGAAGCGCGGCCCCATGCTCCGCAACGTGCGCGGCCTGGGAACACTCGTCCCTGAAGAAATCCTCTGGATTCCGGCGGTGCAGGACGGCCGCGTGGAAAAGCTGCAGTTGCGTCCCGGCGCACTGGTGACGAAGAATTCCGTGATCATGGAACTCTCCAACCCGGAATTGGCGCTCGCCATGAACGACGCCGAGTGGCAGGTGAAGATCGCCGAAGCCACTTTGGCGGATCTGAAAGTGAAGCTCGAAACTTCACAGTTGGAGCAGCGAGCCCGCACGGCACAGCTCGAAAGCGAATTCACACGAGCGAAGTTACAGTATGACCGCGACGACAAATTAAGCCAGGAAGGGCTCACTTCCGAACTAACCGTAAAGCTCTCCAAAGCTTCGTCAGAGGAGTTGAAGAAGCGATTCGAGATTGAAGAGAAGCGGCTGGCCATCAGCGGCGACTCCATCGAAGCGCAGCTTGCCTCGCAGCGCGTGCAGATTGAGAAGCTGAAAGCCGCCTATCAATTGAAAAAAGAACAGGTGGAAGGCCTGAAGATCCGCGCCGGCACCGATGGCGTCCTGCAGGAAATGACACTGCAGGTGGGACAGCGCGTGACGCCAGGCACCATTCTGGCGAAGGTAGCCCAACCGCAGAAGTTGAAAGCGGAATTGAAGATCGCCGAAACACAAGCCAAGGACATCCTCATCGGGCAACTGGCCGTCATCGATACGCGCAACGGCACCGTGGACGGGAGGGTGAGCCGCATCGATCCCGCGGTGGTGAATGGCACTGTGACTGTTGACGTGCGGCTGGAAGGCAAATTACCCGACGGCGCGCGGCCCGATTTGAGCGTCGACGGCACGGTGGAGATTGAGCGCCTCAACGAAGTGGTGTTTGTCGGTCGTCCCGTTTTCGGACAGGCGAATAGCCTGGTTACGTTGTTCCGCCTCGACCCTGCCACCAAGGAAGCAAACCGCATCCAGGTCAAGCTGGGGCGCAGTTCCGTCAACACCATCGAGATTCTGGAAGGACTGAATGTGGGCGATCAGGTCATTCTCTCCGATATGTCGGCATGGGACGCCCATAACCGCATCAAATTGAACTGATCGGAAAATTTCACGGAACCAGCTAACGTCTGTTACGTAATAAGAGTCTAAAGGTAATTCCGAAGGAGAAGCGATGAGCACGCAAGAGACCCTGATTAAGCTGGATGCAGTCACCAAGGTGTTCGTCACCGACGAAGTAGAAACCCACGCCCTTGCCGGCATCCACATGGAGATCAAGAAGGGCGAGTACGTCGCGATCGCCGGACCTTCGGGCTGTGGCAAGTCCACGCTGCTGGCGATCCTCGGACTGCTCGATTCTCCCTCCGGCGGCAGCTACACGCTGAAAGGCAAGCCGGTAGAGAACCTGAAGCTGAGCGAACGGGCTCGCATCCGAAACCGGGAAATCGGGTTCATCTTCCAGGCGTTCAATCTCATCGGCGATCTGACGGTGTATGAGAATGTGGAACTGCCGCTGACCTATCGCGGGATGGGCTCGGCGGAACGCAAGAAGCGAGTCCATGAGGCGCTGGAGCGCGTCGGCATGTCGCATCGCGTGAAACATTATCCGTCGCAATTGTCGGGCGGTCAGCAGCAGCGTGTCGCTGTGGCTCGCGCACTGGTGGGCGAACCGGCCATCCTGCTGGCGGACGAACCGACCGG
>JAFDVS010000107.1:30638-41441 GCA_018268935.1 Acidobacteriota bacterium
CGGCGCCACCATCTGCATGGTGACGCACGATCCTCGCTATGCGCGGCATGCCGACCGCAGCATCCATCTCTTTGACGGCCGCATTGTGGAAGAGAACGTGGAGGTGGTGTGATGAACTCTCACTGGCTGCGGCGCAATTTCGATCTGGCCGCGCTGCTGTTGATCGTACTGATTGGTGCATTGGCTTCTTTCTCCCGGGAAGTCACGCTGCCGCATATTCGCCGGGTGGAACCAGTTGTCGTGGACGTTAAGCCGCACCTGATGGAGATCGGCGATCAATCGCGGGAAGCGATGCGCGAAGTGCGCGAGGAAATACGCCGTGCACAGCAGGAAGTGTCGCGCGAAATGCGCGGCCATCGCGATGAAATGCGCAATGAGGCCTGCCGCATGCGGACCGAGGCGCACGAGCTGCGCGATCATGCGCACCGTCTCCGCGACGAAGTGCGGAGGCTGGCACACGAACTGAGGGATCAGCTCCGGGCCACATTCCGGCGCGAAGTTCGAATCTGATCGATAGGGGAATGCGGTCATAGGGCGGCTATGCGAGAATTGCCCTAATGGAGACCCTCTGGCAGGATGTTAGGTTTGCCTTCCGTTCGCTTGCAAAGAATCCTGGAGTCATGGCCGTCTCCGTCTTATCCCTGGCTCTGGGAATCGGCGCCAATACTGCGATATTCACCATCGTTAAGGCTGTGTTTCTACAGCCGGTGCCCTTTGAAGACCCGCATCGTGTGGTGGTGATCTCCACGGTCGACGAGCAGGTACCTGTGCCGCTTCCGACCTCACTCCTCAATCTGCAGGATATTCGCGACCGCGCCACGGCATTCTCCGCCATGTCGATCTATTTTCCTCTTCCGTTGAGCGTCGCAGCCGGCTCGAACTCACCCCGGCTGTTTGCGGGAGAGGCCGCTTCTGGTGCGTATTTTCGCGTGTTGGGCGTAAAACCGGCCTACGGCCGCGTGTACGACGAATCCGATGACCGCACCGAGGGAAGTGCTCCCTTGGCCGTGCTGAGCCATGGATTCTGGACATCGGAACTTGGTGCGGATCCGGCGGTGGTAGGGCGCAACATCTCCATCAACCGGCAGAATTTCAGCGTGATTGGGATCATGCCATTCGGATTCAAGGGAATCAATTCGATTACCGAACCGGCCATGTGGGTTCCACTCTCGATGGTGCGCGGACTGATGGAGCGGCCGGAAGCGATGAAGGAGCGCCGGGCCCTCTATTTCCACTCCATCGCGCGATTGAAACCGGAGGTGACACTGGAGCAGGCGCGCGCATCTCTGGCGCCGATTGCCGCGCAACTGGCCGCCGAACATGAGATCAACAAAGGACGCACGTTGCGGTTGCGAACCGCGCCGGAAGTGCTCACTACGGCTCCCAATCGCGGAATCCTGGAAAGCGCTACGCGCATCCTGATGACCGTAGTCGGGCTGGTGCTTTTGATTTCCTGCGCCAATGTGGCGGCGCTATTGCTGGTGCGGGCGCGCTCGCGCAATCGCGAGTTCGCGGTGCGCCTTGCGGTGGGCGCCGGCGTATGGCGCATCGTGCGCCAGATGCTAACCGAAAGCCTGGTGCTTTCCATTTCCGGCGGTCTGTTGGGATTGCTGTTCGCGCGCTGGGGCCGCGATTTGCTGTGGCATTTCCGTCCGCCGTGGATGGGAACAAACACCGGTCTCGACCTTTCCCTGGATTGGACCGTGCTTGGATTTACGCTCGCCGTGTCGGTCTTCACCGGACTGCTGTTCGGGCTTGCGCCCGCGTTGTCCGCCTGCCGCAGGAACTTGGCCGTGGAATTGAAGGAGCGCGGCGTAAGCGGCTTTCGAGAGCATCGCATTTTTGGCGTGCGGGCGATGATGGTGATGGGCCAATGCGCGCTCTCGGTAATTGCCCTGGTGGGCGCAGGCCTGTTCATTGAGAGCTTGAACAGGCTGCACCAGGTAGACCCCGGGTTTGACATCAATCACCTGTTGCTTCTGCGGTTGAATCCTACCGGCGCCGGACTCAACAAGGAGCAAAGTCTCAGCTTCTACCAGCGGCTGCTGGAACGGATGAATTCTCTTGGCATGGTGCGGTCGGCCAGCGTATCGAGTATCAGTCCGCTCAGTTCCAGCGGATTTCTCCGCGGCACGTATCCCGTTGGCGCACAAGTGCCGCAACGCGGGGCGCAAGTACTTACCAACGCAATCGCGCCGCGCTATTTCGAAACGGCCGGCATCCGCCTGCGGGAAGGGCGTGAATTCACGGCCGCGGACCGCGTGGGCAGCACCCCGGTGGTGATCGTCAATGGCGCCTTTGAGCGGCGCTTTTGGCCCGGTCAGTCGGCAGTAGGGAAAACGCTGCTGTTCACCGCCGACACAACACCACGTACGATAGTGGGAGTTGCCGCGGACACAAAAATTTTTTCCCTGTCTGAGGCGCCGCGCGCCTGTATTTACGTGCCTATGTGGCAGGAATTTCAGCCGGAGGCGTCACTGTTGTTGCGCAGTTCCGGCGATCCGCGCAACCTCGCCGGCGCAGTCCGCGAGGAGGTGGTGCGGATGGAAAGCAATCTGCCGCTGCCCGCGCCCGCGGCAATGACGGATCTGGTGGAACGTTCTTTGTGGGCGCAACGTCTAATAGCAGGCATGTTAGCCGTATTCGGCCTGCTGGCGCTCACGCTGGCTGCGATTGGTGTGTACGGGCTGTCATCGTACGCGGTATCGCAGCGCACCAGCGAAATCGGAATCCGCATGGCGCTGGGCGCTTCGCCGGGCGACGTGTTGCAGAGCATCGTCTCCAACGGGATGATTCTGGTAGTTCCTGGAGTCGTGTTGGGACTTGGCGCCGCCTTCGCATCTTCCCGCGTTGCCGCGAATCTGCTGTACGGGATTACGGCCACTCACATTCCGGCTTATCTCACCGCGGCGGTGTTGCTCACGGCCGTGGGCCTGGTGGCGTGCCTCATTCCGGCCCGCCGCGCCACCAAGGTGGATCCAGTGCTGGCCTTGAGGCATGAATGACGCATATCCTCGAAACGATTGCCGAAGCCTCGCGCCGCATGTGGCGCAACCGGGCCGTGACCATTCCCGTGGCGCTCTCGCTGGCGCTCGGCATTGGCGCCAATACGGCAATCTTCACTTTGGTGGATGCGCTGTTTCTGGCGCCGCTGCCCCTGCACCGGCCAGACCGGCTGGTTTCCGTCTTCACCTCCGATCCGCGGAATCCGGGCTACCACATGGTTTCGTTTCCCAACTACGGGGACATTCGCAAGCAGGCGCAGTCGTTTGAACATCTGGCGGCAACGGTAGGGGTGCGCGTGAATTTCGCCTCAAACGGCGAAGTGGCCGAGGTTGCCAGTGAACTGGTGACGGATAACTATTTCCCCATGCTGGGCGTGCAACCGGCGTTGGGTCAGGCCCGCTCGAAACTGCGCGAGGAAGAGTCCGTGGACCTGCCGCCAGTGGTAGTGAGCCACGCCTTCTGGCGAAAGCATCTCGCAGCGGATCCCGAAGCGATCGGCAAAACGGTTACCATCAACCGCATCCCATTCAGTGTCGCCGCGGTGATGCCTTCTTCCTTCAAAGGAATTGAACGCATCGGGTGGACCGATGTGTGGCTGCCATTGAAGCTGTACCGCACACTGCTGGAACGGCCGGACTGGGTGAGCGGCCGGCGGGCATTGATGTTCTATTCGCTGGGCCGGCTGAAGGACGGCATCACGCTGGAAGCGGCCACGGCTGAAGTGAAATGCATCGGCGGGCAACTGGAGGCGAAGTACCCAGAGACGAATGCGGGACGCACCTACCAGCTAGTGCCACTGGAAGAATCCTCGCTCGGACCGGAGCGCCGCGATAAGGCGCTGCGTGCCGCGGCGATCCTCATGGGAGCAGCCGCAATGGTGCTGATCATCGCCATCGCCAATGCGGGCAACGTGCTGCTCTCGCGGCTCACGGCCAGGCGGCGGGAAATGGCCGTGCGCATTGCGCTCGGCGCAACGCGGCGGACCCTGGTGAAGCAGGTGTTCGTGGAAACATCGCTGCTGGTAACGTTGGGCGGAGCATTGGGCTTGCTCGCCGGGATTGCCGGACGCCAGTGGCTCTGGCAGATGCGCCCTTCCGACCTGAACTCCGATCACCTGTCATTGGCCATCAGCGGCCGTGTGTTGTTGTTCGCCGTGCTGCTGTCGGTGGTCACCGGTTGTCTGGCAAGCCTCATCCCGGCATTAAAAGCATTGCGGGGGGAGATCACCAGCGAATTGCGCGAGCGCTTTCAACCGGGTAACCGGTGGTGGCAACGCCTGCAGTTCCGCGAAGGCCTGGTGGTAGCGCAGGTGACCCTTTCCATGGTGGCCCTGGTGGGAGCGGATATCTTTCTCAAAAGCCTTTCCAACGCCCGCTCCATCGATCCCGGCTTCGATACCCACAATATCGCCAGCTTTGAAGTGAATCCGCGGCGGCTTGGCATCAGCGGCGAAGACCGCGTGAAATTCTATCTGGGCCTGCAACAGAAGCTGGCCAAACTGGATGGCGTGGCGTCGGTGACCATCTCCGCCAATCCGCTGTTTGGCGAAGACCGCATGCGGCGAACCGTTCTCACCGATCCGAACGATCCCAAACGCGGTGGAACTATCGCCAGAATTAATGCCGTCTCTTCGCGCTACTTCGCCACGGCGGATGTGCTGGTGCTGCGAGGCCGCGATTTTCTTCCCTCCGACGATCTGCGGGCGCCAATGGCAGCCATCGTCAATGAAACCATGGCGCGCTCATTCTGGCCTGGGCAGGAAGCGATCGGGAAACGCTTCCGGCTCTTCGGAGATGTGGAAGATCACACGGTGGTGGGCGTGGCGCGCGATAGCGTCTACAGCTACCTCGGGGAAAAACCAGGGCCTTGCGTTTATGTTCCGCTGCTGCAGAACTCGCCGCCCTTCGCCTCGCTGATCGTGCGCACAGACAAGCACCCATCGCACTACACGGCCGCCCTCGCCGCCGCGGTGCGCGCGTTCCATCCGGAGTTGCCGAAACCGGAAGTGACGCCGGTGCTCGATGCCATTGAGGATTCCCTCTGGGCGCCGCGGATGGCCGCGACGTTGCTATCTGTCTTCGGCGTTCTGGCGTTGATACTGGCTAGCGTCGGGGTGTACGCCATCACGGCGCAGATGGTCACACAGCGTTCGGCCGAGTTGGGCGTGCACATGGCGATGGGCGCCTGTCCGGTGGATGTGGCGGGGCTCATCCTGCGCCAGTGCTTCACGCTGATTCTGCCTGGGCTCGCCATCGGCTCCGTCGTCTCGTTCGCTATCGGACATTTCCTGCTACGCGATCTCGTTTACGGCGTGAGCCAGACGGATCTGGAGCCTTATATCGTCACTTCGCTGTTGCTCAGCCTGGTTGCCCTCACTGCAATCTACTTGCCCGCACGCCGCGTGATCCGGTTGGAGCCCGCCATGGCCTTGCGACAGCAGTGAATCTCAATTTCTTGAAAGCATCGAATGATCAAGCTTGCCAATATCGAAAAATTCTATGATGCGGGCCCGACCCGGACCTGGGTGCTACGCCGCATCAATCTCGAGATCAAGGAAGGGGAGTTCATCTCCATCATGGGACCGAGCGGCGCGGGAAAATCCACGCTGCTGCATTTACTGGGGATGCATGACACCAGTTGGGCCGGTGAGTATTACCTCTACGAACATCCCATCCACCGCCTGGGAAAGAAGGAACGCTCCGAAATCTACAAGAAGTATTTCGGCTTCGTCTTTCAGAGCTATCACCTGCTCGATTCGCTCACGGTATATGAAAACCTCGACATCCCGCTGAGCTACCGCAATATCAAAAAATCCGAGCGCGACAGCATTGTCTGCGACGCGCTCGATAAATTCCACATCGTAGGGAAGAAGGACCTGTTCCCGAACCAATTGTCGGGTGGCCAGCAGCAACTGGTGGCGATCGCACGGGCCATGATCGCCAACCCCAAGATCATCCTTGCCGATGAGCCGACGGGGAACCTGCATTCGAGTCAGGGCAAGGAGATCATGGAGATGTTCAAGAAGCTCAACGACGAAGGCACCACCATCATCCAGGTGACGCATTCGGAAGTGAACGCAGGCTATGGGAACCGGGTGATCAAGATCGTGGACGGCTGGATTGCGGATTAACCGCTAATCCTTGCGCCGCCACAGCCCGGCGGCCAACAGGCCTCCACCGATCAGTGTGTAGGTGGCCGGCTCCGGCACATCCGGTTCGTCGTTTTGCGGCTGGTAGTCCACTGAGCCCGCGTAGTTCAATCCATAGCTCCAGCCCCCACGCTGGGCTACATCAAAGCGCAATGTGTTGGCGCCCTGCACCAGATAGCTGCCGATGTCCAGGGTCAACTCGGTTTGTGTCAGACATCCGACGGGGAAGTCGGAACAGGTGTAGTAGGTATTGCCCGTCTGCGGCGCTTCGGCTCGCACCAGAACGTTGTTGATGTAGAGCGCGGCAGAATCATCGGCGCGAAATGTGATCGTCCCCGCGGTTGGAACTTCCGGCAGCACCAGCAGTTCAAAGAAGGACAGCACATAGTTGTTGGCGGTGAAGCGGAATCCTTGTGTGAATGCTTTGCCGGTGTTGTCGTAGCTCACCCACGAGGATCCGGGCAAAGCGGCCGCCCACCCGTCGTTGGGTACGATGGCCAAAGTGTTCCCAATTGCGTTCCATTCATACGGATCCAAAGCCGATCCCTGCGAAGCGAAAGTGATTGTGTCGGCTTGCGCCAATGCGCCCGCACTGAGCGCAAGTAAAGCCAGTTTCCCGATTCGGTCCATTCATCGTCTCCTTTACAGAAACGATTTTCGAGGTTGAAAACGTAGAGGGAAATCGGAGAAACGTACCGAAAAAGAGGGTCTCTCGGTCAGGCATAGAAAACCAGCCAGTATGGGTGCTAGCACGTACCACGCCTCGGGGCGTAGCTGGGTGTAGTGCCGCCCGCTTCTAGAAGGCGATGGAAAAACCGATGGAGCCTTCCAGCGTCTGCAACAGCCCGCCGCCGATCTTGGTCTCATCTTTGTAGCTGAGATCGTAGGGTTTGCCGCCAATATAGTCGCGGAAGTCAACCCGCAGCAGGACGTGCCGGTGAAGCGTCACCTTGACGCCGCCGCCGAAGTTGCCGCCGAACGTGCGAATCGAGCCCTGGCTCCATTCGAGGAAGCGTGGCTCGCCATAACGCTGGGTGTGAATGCCGACGGTAAGGAACGGGCGGAAGCGTTCGCGCGGAGGCATCATGTAGGCCAGCACGTTGAAGGAGCCGTATCCGACATTGATCTTTTCCTGGCGAGTCACTTCCGGCAGCCCGGTGTAATTGACTCGGGCCGACAGCGTGTGGCGGGCTCGCATGTACATGCCTTCAAAGCCGTAATAGCCGCGCGTGTTGAGCGTAACGCGGACCCCGTAGCCCTGGCCGTACTTGATCTTCGTATCATCGTCCCTTTTATCGTTGTTGTCGGGAAGTGAGCCGAGCAGAGACGCCTGTTTGGGGCGCATCACGCCAAAGACAGGGGCGATTTCGTAGGTTTGCGCGGAAGCGACGGCTGCGGAAAAGCAAAGCGCGGCGACACAAGTGCGTAAATTCATGAACTGGGATTGCGTCTCCTCATGAGGCGGGGAATCCGGTCCCCGGCATTGTTTCTTTGAAGCGCAAAGGGCACGCTCCGCGCCCCTGTGCTGAAGGAACACACATCTGCATCATGGCACGGGCGGGCTCCGTTTTGCGCGAGTTCCTCAAAAGCGCAAAGGGCACGCTCCGCGCCACCAATACCGAAGGAACACGCGTCCGCACCAAGGCGCGGGCGGGCTCCGTTTTGCGCGAGTTCCTCAATAGCACGAAGGGCTTTCCGCAGTATAACCCAATCGGCACGAGCCGGGTTACGCCTGGCATAGGTTTAACGGCGAATGACATCCCACAGCGCCACGCGGTCGTCGGTCCAGGCGTGCGCCTGCGGGCGGGGATCGGTACGTCCCTGCACCACCACCCAGGTCGCCGCAAAGACCTGTTTGTCCGGCACAGGGGAATTGACGATCGTGCGCGCCTGCCACCCCAACGAGACCGCGATCGATTCCGCCACCGGAGCCAGATTGACGTATTTGCCGGTGACGTGTAGGGCAAGAACGCCATCCGGCTTGAGGTGCCGGAAGTATACCTGGAATGCCTCGCGCGTCAGCAGATGAGTGGGCACGGCGTCGCCGGAGAAGGCATCGATCACCAGCACGTCGTAGTTCTGCGATTGCTCGCGCTCCATGGCCAGGCGCGCATCCTCGATCACCACTTCGGTGCGCCCCTTTGACTGGCGGAGAAACAGAAAGTGCTTCTGCGCGATATCCACAACAGCGGGATTGATCTCGTAGAAGCGATACGTATCCTGTTCGTTGGCGTAAGCGCTCAATGTGCCGATTCCCAGCCCGACGATGCCCACGCGGCGCGGCGCGGAGGCCTTCCCCAGAATCTGTCCTATGGCGGTCTCCGTCGCATAATAGGCGGTGGGGAAGCGGGTCCGCGACGGGTCATGAAACTGCACCCCATGGATGATGGTTCCGTTGGAAAGCAGCCTGACGTCGGGCTTGTCTTGCACTTCCAGAATCCCGTAGAAATTGCGTACTCGCAGTCCCCCGCCCTGCTCATATTGGGCATAGGCAAAGGCCGCGGCGGCAACCACCGTTAGCCGCACCAGGTTGCCCCGCGTAAGCTTGACGAACAGCAACCCGAAGCCGGCGACCACGCAGGCCACAACAGCGACATGAAACTCGGTATGGTCAGAGAACACCGCGGGGGCCAGCAGGCTGACAAACGCCGTGCCCAATGCGCCGCCACAGGCCATTGCCAGATAGAAGCGCACTGGCCGCGCCGCATGCGGTTTGCGAGCAGCCAGTTCCCCGTGGCAGATCATGGCACAAACGAATAATCCGCCAAGAAACAGCCCGACTCCCAGCGGCAGGCTGGTGTTCCAGTGATGCTGCTTGGAGGCAAACATCAAGGCGGCAATCGCCGGAGTCAGCAGCCACTTGAACAGCCACGGGCGGTACCAGTTGCCTTCAAAGCAGAGGATCAGCGTAAGCAGATACGTGGCCAGCGGCAGAATCCACAACAGCGGAACCGGAGCAACCGACTGGCTGATCTGACTGGCCACGGCGAGCCACAATGCCGCTGGTATGGCGCTCAGTCCGATCCACAGAGGCCAATCCGCGGTATCGGCTTCGTCGCCGGATGAAGAAGCCGGCGCCGCCTTCCACGATGTGTAGACAAAGGACGCAACATAAACGGCGTAGGCGACGGACCAGGCGGTCAATTGGGTGCTGCGCGCCAGGTTCGGCTCGATTGCGAACGGATAGGCAAGCAGAGCCACCAGCGAGGCCGCGTTGGAAACCGCGTACAGGCGGTAGGAGCCAAACCAGGATTGCACCGTCGGGCTGGTGGATGACAGCACGAAGAACGGGACACCGATGCTCCCCATCAATTCCGCCAGCAGCGTCCAGACAGGGTGCGCCTGCCCATCCAGCGCAGGAACACGGATGGGCAGAAAGATCAGGCTCGCCAGCGCCACGGCGGCCGCAACCTTCGGCTTGCGCGAAGCGACCGACGCATGCGCGTAGCCAGCAAGAAGCACCGCCGGGAAGAAGAACATCGCCACGGCCCACACCCCCGCCACACCCCCGTGCCTCGGAAGCAGCAATCCGGCGAGCATCGGCTGCACCAGAAACAATAAGAGGGCGGACAGGCTGACGGTAAAGATGTGCGCGACGCGGGCGATTTTTCTATCGTACACCGAACCTTGGCCGCCGCCCCCTGCGTGCTATCTTGAATAGAAGTGTCGTCACAGCCCTTGAATTTCCGGCTACAAGAATACGAAGGCCCTCTGGACCTGCTGCTGGACCTCATCCGCAAGCACCAGATCAACATCTACGACATCCCAATTGCCCAGATTACGCAGCAGTATCTGGATTACATGGCCCAGGCAGCGGCGCTCGATGTCGAACTAGGGGCTGAGTTCGTGTTCATGGCGGCCACACTCATCCATATCAAAAGCAAGATGTTATTGCCGCGCGATCCGGAACTGGAGAAGATCTCTCCGGAAGAGGACCCGCGCAAGGATCTGGTGGACCGTCTGCTGGAACACGAACGGTTCAAGAACGCCGCCGAAATGCTGCAGCAGAAGCGCATGATCGAAGAAGCGGTGTGGACGAACCCGCAGATGGAGCAGTTTCAGTCCGAGGATGACGATCCAGGGCTCGCGGTGAGCCTGTTTGATCTGGTGAAAGTGTTCCAGGATATCCTGGAGCGCGCCAAGAACCGGCCCGTCTACCAGGTGCAGAACGATGAGGTTTCCGTGCCTGACATGATCAACTACATGCGCACGGTGCTCGATGGCAAGCCCAAGGGCTCTCGCTTCTCCGTGACGCAGTTGTTTGAAAAGCAGCGCAGCCGCCGGGCCATGATCTGCCTCTTCCTCGCCCTGCTGGAGTTGGTGAAACACCAGGCCATCTCTTTGCAGCAAAGCGAACTGTTTGGCGATATCGACGTGGCCAAGGAGAGGTCGGTGGATGAGCTCATGAGTGCGAGCGGTGAGGCCCTGGAACGGCTGGAAGAAGAATACAAATAGGATTGTTGAAGTCAGTTGCGATGAATCCCAGTGAAGAAGTGAAGATGGAAGAACAGGATCAGACTCCTCAGGCCCAGGCTGATGCGCCGGCCGGTGCGGAACAGGCCGTAGCGGAAGCTTCTCCGGTGGAGGAAGCGCCGGCAGTGCAGGCGGAGCCCGCCGCGGAAGGTGAGCCTGCGGTGGAGGCGGAGCCT
>JAFDVS010000107.1:41514-64459 GCA_018268935.1 Acidobacteriota bacterium
GGTGGAGGCGGAGCCTGCGGTGGAATCCGAGTCTGCCGTGGAAGTCGAAGCAAGCGCCACTCAGGACGAAGAAGCGAGTGAACCCACGGTGATGAACGCCGAGGAGTTACTCGGCGCATCCACTACCGACCAGCCGACGGAAGCCGCTGCCGCCGAGGCCGGCATGAAAGCGTTGGTGGAAGCGGTCATCTACGTTACCGAAGAGCCCCTCACCGTGGAGCAGATCGCCAACGCGCTGGATCAACCCAAAGAGCGCGTGGTTGCCATGCTCCAGCAACTCACCGAAGAGTATTCGAGCGCGGACCGCGGCATTACCATTCGCGAAGTGGCCGGCGGATACAAAATGGGCACCAAACCGGAGCATCACGAGGCTATCCGCAACTTCGTGAAGCGCATGAAGGCGCCGTTGAAGCTCTCCATCGCCGCGCTGGAAACCTTGGCCGTCATCGCCTACAAGCAGCCCATCACCGCTCCCGAGATCATGGAGATTCGCGGGGTGCAGGGTGCGGGCGTGATCAAGACCCTGCTCGACCGTAAACTGATCGCCATTGGTGGCCGCAAGCAGGTAGTGGGAAAGCCAATCCTCTACAAGACCACCAAGGAATTCCTGATGCAATTCGGTTTGAAGGATCTGGCCGAACTGCCGACGCTGAAGGAATTTGAGGAACTCCGCCGCCTTGCCTTCGCCGACACCGAGGACGGAGAAGCACCCGCGCCGGCAGAGTCGCCGAAGCCGGCTTCGGAACCGGAAACACAGGTGGAAGCTGCCGCGGAAGCTCCCGCCGCCGAATCTACGGTCCAGGTGGAGCAGGCATCGGAACAATCCACTTCGATTGAGCCGGCCGAAACCGCTGCCGAGTCCACCGACAACACTGCCGCGGCATCCTCCGAGTAAATGCCACAGGAACGCCTGCAAAAAATCATCTCGCGGGCTGGAGTCGCCAGCCGCCGCAAAGCCGAAGAACTGATTGCGGCCGGACTGGTCACCGTGAACGGGCAGATCATCACCGAACTTGGTTCGAAAGCCGATCTGGACAAGGATCACATCAAAGTCAACGGCAAGCTGCTGCATCAGCCGAAGAAGATGGTGTACCTGGTGATGCATAAGCCGAAGGGTTGCGTCACCACCATGTCTGATCCCGAAGGCCGCCAGACCGTGATGGAACTGGTGCACGGGGTGAAGGAGCGTGTCTACCCGGTAGGCCGCCTCGATTACGACAGCGAGGGATTGCTGCTGCTTACCAACGATGGGGACTTTGCCAACAACATCACCCACGCCAAGAGCGAAATTCAGAAAGTGTACGTGGTGAAGACCAAGGGTACGCTCACACTGGCGCAGGAGAAGGAATTTCGCGAAGGCGTCCCGATACATGGCAAGCGCACCGCACCGGCAGGGCTGAAGCTGCTGCAGCGCGCCGACAACCCCTGGTATGAAGTGAAATTGATTGAAGGGCGGCAGAATCAGATCAAGCTGATGTTCCGCCATTTCGGCCTGTTGGTGGAAAAGCTGAAGCGTGTGAAGATCGGCTTCCTCGAACTGGGCTCAGTAAAAGCCGGCAAATTCCGCCACCTCACCGAAGATGAGATCGAGCGTTTCCGCCGCCTGCTGAAACGCAAGCCCGCTACGAAGAAGCGTATACCAGAATGACGATTCGCGAGATCCTCTCCACTTCGAAGACGGTTGCCGTCGTGGGCCTTTCCAGCCGCAAATTCCGGGCTAGTTACGGCGTCTCGCAGTACATGCAGGATCAGGGCTACCGTGTCATCCCCGTCAATCCGAACGAGAGGGAAGTGTTGGGAGAGAAGTCCTACGGCACGCTCGAAGAAGTGCCGGAGAAGATCGACATCGTCAATATTTTCCGCCGCTCCGATCAGGTGATGCCGATTGTCGAATCGGCCATCCGCATCGGCGCCAGGGCGGTGTGGATGCAGGAAGACGTGATCAACGAAGAGGCGGCAGCCAAAGCTCGCGCCGCGGGGCTCTTCGTCGTGATGGACACTTGCATCCTCAAAGAGCACCGGGTGATGCTGTTTGAGGATTGAGCTTCAGCTCCACAATACGGCCTTCGGCGCGTAGCCGCATCTCCTCCTGTTCCGGAAGAAAGAACTCCTCCATGCGCACACCTGATTCGGGATGGGCGGCAATGCGCTGTTCGGCGCCGCGGGTGAGGAAGACGTAGGTTTTTTTACGCTCGACGAAGGGGTAATGAGCCAAGGCGGCCCAGAACTGTTCGTCCGTCACTCCATCGAGCAGAAGGATTTTGTCCGGATTCGCCTGGTGCGCGGCGAAGACGTGCCGCACCAGCGATTCGGCGACTTCGCCGCGCTGTCTCCACCATTCGGTGGCGCGATAGGCGCAGGGTGCGGAGAGCACGATGAACGCGGCTATAACAACGGATGCAGGGCGCCACTGCGAAACCATGCCCGCGCCAAGTAAGGCGAAGGCCGCAAGAGGGATGGTGAGGTAGTAACCCGTGACGTGGCCGGCCAGCGGCAGCACCGGCCCCAACAGAATGACAAACCAAGCCCAAAACAAGATGCCTGTTTTCTGTTTCCGCCAAAGCGGCGCCGCGATCGCCGTCGCCGTGAAGCACGCACCAAGCAGTTGCAGCGTCCACCCGGACACTCCCGTAAAGACAGTGAAATTCTCCGGCTCAAAGATCATCCGCCAGTAGCGCCAGAGCGTGGTGAACATCGAAGCATCGAAGTGCATGGCATAAGCGCCTTCGGACATTTTCGGGGCCAGCCACATATGCCCGGCGAAGTAGGCAATCGAGAGCGCCCAGAGCAGTGCTACGCGGCGCAACTGCGGCCGGTCAAATAGCAGGCACCACGCCGTGGCCAATCCCGGAAACACGACATTGCTTTCCGAGGCGAGAAAGCCGAGGCCGAAGGCGCACCACATGAGCCGCACGTTTCCGGCGATCAGGCTGTGCGCCGCCAGCAACAGAAAGAACGCGCCCATCACATGCACATAGGCGCCGTTGGAGATCATGGCGATGGTCATCTGGCTGGGCGCCATCCACAACAGCGGCGCCAATGCCGCCCCCCATCGGGAACCGGTGACACGCCAGGCGATGTCCTGCAGCAGCGCCAGACTGGCGCCTTGGGTGAGAAACGCCGCCAGGCGCATCGGCCACGCTTCGTAGCCGAACAAGGCGGGGAACAGCAGGAAATAGGCGCGTTCGCTCAGCGGCCTCCACGTGCCGTGTTGCGAAGGCTTCAGCAATGTATCCCAAAGAGAAGCGCCTTCCCTCACCTCGCGCAGCAAGCCCATCCAGGCGAAATCGTCCTGCTGGAACCAAGCCCATAGGCCCGGCCAATAGATCGCCAGCGCCAGCAGTGGCGGCAGCAAACGAAATGCGAATTCAGCGCGCAACTTCACAACGTAGCAGGAAAGCCCCCATGGAAGTATAATCAGGCATCAGCGATGCGCCGCAGAGATTTCGTCACCGCCGCCTTCCCGCTGGCTTGTGCGGCAGCGCAATCCTCCGCTCTCACACGTTTCCAATTGGCGTGCATGACACTGCCCTATTCCGCGTTTCCCATGGAGCGGGCGCTTACAGGGATTGCCGCGGCTGGATATCGCTACGTGGCGTGGGGCGTGAATCACCGTGACGCGAGCGGAACGTCACGGCCGATGCTAGCCCCGGATGCACTCCCCGCGGATGCAGCCAAACTGGCCACACGCTGCCGTGACCTGGGCCTGCAACCCGTGATGATGTTCGCCACCGTCCATCTGGAAGCGGCCAATGCCCTTCCCGTTCATCTGCGCCGCATTGAACAAGCAGCCGCCGCGCGCATCCCCTTCCTGCTGACATTTGGTAAGACGGAACCCGGCCAGTACGAAACATTTGTCACCAATCTCAAAGCGATGGCGGGCACGGCACGTCAATCCGGTGTCACCGTGGTCATCAAGCAGCATGGCGGCAATTCAGGCACAGGCCAGGCGTGCGCGCGCATCGTTGCCGAAGTCGCCGATCCCGGCGTGCGCATCTGCTATGACGCAGGCAACGTGCTCGATTACGAGAATAGCGATCCGATCCCCGATCTTCTCACCTGCGCCAAGGAAGTACGGGCCTTCGCCATCAAGGACCATCGCAACACGCCCAAGGATGAGGATTGCGGACCGGGCTTTGGCGAGATCGATCATTACAAGTTGCTGCGGCCGGTCCTGCGCACCGGACTCGATATGCCGCTCGCTTGCGAAAACATTTTTGAGCCGCTTGTTCCCCGGCCTTCCGCGCCCGAGCAAGTGGACGCATTGGCGCGCCGCGCACGCGAGTATCTGGAATCCGTGGTGCGCGGATTAACCCATCACGAAAGGGCTCTATGAATTTTCCTCGCAGAACGTTTCTTATCGGATCGGCCGCCTCACTGGCCGCGCAGTCTTCAGCACAGATCCCCACCGCGGTGATCGGCACCGGGAACCGGGGATCTTATCTGCTATCGGGAGTGATGGATCAATCGAACGCCAAGGTGGCGGCGGTGTGCGACATCAAGCCCGACCGACTGGACAAGGCCGCCACCGCCGCCGCCAAGCACAATCCGCAGACCTACACGGACTGGCGCAAGATCATTGACCGGAAAGATATCGAGGCCGTATTCGTCGCCACTCCGCCGCATTTGCATGCGCAAATGGCAGTCGCGGCGCTGCAATCGGGCAAGCATGTCTATTGTGAGAAGCCGATCGGCGTGACAGCGGCGCAGGTGCGCGACGTGGTGAAGGCAGCCAGGTCCACCAAGCGCGTCTTCACCGCCGGCCAGCAGATGCGCTCCTACAAACAGCTCAACGAAGCGATCCGCAAGATCCGCGAGGGCGCCATCGGCGATGTGCTCATGGTGAAGGCGCAACGGCACGCCACCGCCGACATCGCGCATGACGGCACGTCCGGCGATTGGTATTTCGACGTCTCCAAATCGGGCGGGTACCTGATCGAACAATCAGTCCACAACCTGGATCTCTGCAACTGGGTCATCGGCGCGCACCCTTCCAAGGCCAGTGGATTCGGCGGCATACAGATGTACAAGAACGATCCGCCGGGACGCACCATCTTCGATTGTTCGCTTCTCAACTTCGACTACACGAACGGGGTGAAGATGTCGTTCACGCAGAACGTATATCATCCGCGGACACTCCCCTCCGGCGGCCAGTATGTGTACGTGTATGGCTCCAAGGGCGCGGTGGATCTGATCACCACCACGATGATGCATCCGTTGAGCCGCGATGCCAAGCCGGTGGCTCTTGCCGAGAAAGCCGAGGAGTCGCGGCATGCCCACATCACGGCGTTCTATGACGCCATCACGAAGGGCTCCCCATCTCCGGCGGACATCACCATCGGCGCTACGGCAGCGCTCACCGCGATCCTCGGCCATGAAGCAATGGTGAAGCAAACCGTGGTGAGCTGGAAGGATCTGGGAGTGGACGTCGGCTAGTTGTAACGGAGAGGCGCCGCAACATCGGCAATTCGTAGCGCTACCCTAGCGTCATGACTCGACGCACCATTGCCGCACTCCTCCTCGCCGGCGGCGCAGGCAAAGCCGCTCCGAAAAAACAGGCTGAGGCGATCCAGGCCATCCAGAAAGCTGACCTCGACTTCTGTGCCGCCACCAAGGCCAAAGGCCTCGATGGCTGGATGAGCTACTTCGCCGAAGATGCCGCCGGCTTCCCCGCTGGCAAGCCACTCATTCACGGCAGGGCGGCGCTACGTGAATACTATGCCGAGGCGATTTTCTCCACCCCTGGGCTTGTGATCGACTGGCGTCCCGTAAAGGCAGATGCCGCCGCCAGCGGCGATCTTGGCTACACTATCGGCACCGCGGAGTTCCACATCCCCGGCAAGGACGGGCAGACCACCGTCCGCAAAAGCAAGTACCTCACGGTGTGGAAGAAACAGGCCGACGGCTCGTGGAGAGTATCCGCCGATTTGGGGAATCAGTCTTAAGCCACCCACAGCGCTATCGTGGAGGATATGAGGCCGTTCGTTCTTATTCTTCTTCCCGTCCTGGCTCTGGCCCAACAACCCGACCGTGCGCCTCTCGCCGATGAATGGGGCTACCGCCCCGCGGAGGGCGAAACGGTTGCAGTGAATCCTCCGTCGCTGTCGTGGGTGCACGAAAAAGACGCTGTCACGTACACCGTGCAATGGGCTGCTAACCCGGAATTCAAAAACGCGACCGAAGCCGGCGCTGTTCCCTGGTCCGTTTACACGCACCACAAGACCCTAAAGCCCGGCACCTATCATTGGCGCTATCGCATTCACAGCGCGAAGGCCACTTCACCCTGGAGCCGCGCGCGCCGCTTCACCATTCCTGCTTCCGCGGCGGAGTTTCCACAACCCACATTGGCCGAGCTGAAGACGCGCATCGGTTCACAGCACCCGAGGCTGTTCGTCAGCGCGAAGGAACTGCCGCGCCTGCGCGCCTATGCCGCCGGCGAGGGAAAAGCCGCATTTATGGCATTGCTCAAGCGGGCCGACGGGTTGACAGCGGCAAAGCCCACGCCGGAACCCACCGTGCGCGGCGATTCGCGCAATCCCGCAACGCGCGATCACTGGTGGTCAAATCGTGTCCAGACGTTAAAAGCACTGAACGAGGCTGAGGTGCTGACCTTCGCCTGGTTGATGACCCAGGACAAGAAGTACGCTACGCCCGCGCGGGAGTTCACTCTGAAGCTCGCCGCATGGGATCCCGATGGTCCGACGCAGTTCGCACTCAACTGCGAGGCAGCGAAGCCTATGCTGCATCGCCTGGCGCGAGCTTACGACTGGGCCTATCCATTGTTCAGCGAAGAGGAGCGCGCACGCATTCGCAGAGTCATGCAACGCCGCGCGCACGATGCCTGGATCAGTGGCGAGGTCCGCGAAGGGGTTGGCCATCTGAACCAGCCCTACGGCAGCCATGCCAATCGCACCTGGCACAAACTCGCGGAGAACGCCGTCGCCACCATCGGAGAGACGCCGGAATCGGACCGCCTGCTGCAGTATGCGGTCACCAAGTTCTACGCTGCTTACCCGGTGTGGTCCGATGAAGACGGAGGCTGGCATGAAGGCTTGTCCTACTTCGCGGGTTACATGTCGAAGGTCACCTGGTGGATGCATCTCGCCTCCCAGTCCCTCGGCATCGACGGATTCCGCAAGCCCTTCTTCGCGCACTTCGCCGACTACGCCATGTACAGCGCGCCGCCGGGCACACCGGATCTGGGCTTTGGCGATCTCTCTTCGGGACAACCCAATCGCGGCTGGGCCTTCATGCAATTCTTCATCGCGCACACGAAGAATCCGCAATGGGCATGGTGGGCTAAGGCCTGGGATCTGCCGGAAGACGTGGATGAGCCTGTGCTCAGCTTCCTCTGGAGTTCGATGGGCCACGTTGCTCCGCAGAAGCCTACACTGCCGCCATCGAAGCTGTTCCGCGGCACGGGCGTGGCGATTCTCAATACGACGCTCGAATCCGCGGCCGACAACGTCCAGGTACGCTTCAAATCGAGCCCCATGGGCCGCTGGAGCCACGGCCACGATGCCCACAACTCCTTCACGCTGTCGGCTTATGGCGAAGCCCTGCTGGTGAACAATGTCTATCGCGATATCTACGGCAGCCCGTTCCACAAGGAGTGGGTGTGGACCACGCGCGCCCAGAATGCTGTGCTGGTCAACAACACCGGGCAAAAGGAACATTCCGCCGATCTTGGTGGGCGCATTGTAAGAGCCGATTTTCAGGATGGCTTGGATTACGTGGTGGGAGACGCTACGGCATCCTATCAAGGCAAACTGGAGCGTGCATTGCGGCACATCGTTTTCGTCAAACCCGACGTTGTTGTGATCGGCGATGAGCTCGCCGCGCCAACGGCATCCACCTATCAGTTCGTGCTGCATGGGCATCAGCCGTTCCAACTCGATGAAGCGCATCGCAGGCTGGTGCTTGATCGGGCCAAGGCCGGGGTTGTGGTGGACTATGTCACCCAGGCCGCGCTCGAATTCCGGCAGTGGACGGGCTACACACCCGCGCCCGATAAGCAGTATCTCGACTCCATCAGCCGCCCGATGATTCCGCCGCAGTGGCATGTGGAAGCTTCCACGCGCGAAGGCGCGATCAACAACCTCACCTTCACCGTGCTGCGCCCCTATCGCAAAGGCACGAAGGCTCCGGACACAGCCATTCAAACCGTGCGCGGCGAAGCGGGGCTGGAGATGACCATCACCGGCGCAAGCGGCGTGCCCGTTTCCATGAAGCCGAGCCGCGACTCCATTCTCATTCGCAAAGGCGAACGCCAATGGCGCATTGAGCGCCTCAGGGATTGATCAATTCCACAGCGAAGAGATACACCATCGCGCCGCCTCGGGGATCGGCGCCGAGGATCGCTTTGCGGTTCAGGTAATCGGCCAGAGTCTTCTGCGCGCCGGTGGATTCGCAGACGTCGATCAGTTCGCCCTTGGCCGACGTCCGTGCTTTGATCGCATTCCACGCACGGTCAATACGCGGCTGATATTCCTTCGCCGGCAACCATCCCTTGCGCAAGCCGATGAGCATAGCGCGCCCTATCATCGCCGTGGCTGAGAATTCGAGATACGACGACGGGTTATCCACCACCTGCCGCCACATGCCCGATGCATCCTGATGCTTCGCCAAGGCAGCCGCCAGCGAGCGGTAGTCGCTCTGAATCTCGGCATGGCCTTCGTGCGCGGCAGGCAGATCGGCAAGCGCCAGCACCATGCCCAGCAAGGCGAAAGCATCGCCGCGTCCCCATGCCGCTTCATCCAGCGGCGAGTGGCGCCACAGTCCGTCCGGGCGCGCATCCAGTTTCTTCATGAAGCGATAGTGCTTTGCGGCCATATCGAAGTACTTCGCTTCGCCGGTCAGTTTGCCGGCTTTCACCAGAATGGGGCAGCCCATGAACACGGAGTCGCTCATCTGGTTGTGCATGGGCATCGATTCCTTCATCTGCCCGTCGGGAGTGAAGGCGAAGTCGGCCGCCGCCTTCACCCGCGCGATGTACTCCGGCTTGCGCGTACGCTCAGCGAGTTCGGCAAACACCAGGTGCCCGGAAAAGTGACTGGAGGAAGCCTTGGCGAGGCTATCTTTTGCGCCGGTCACATAAGGCGCGACGATGCGCTCCACGTCGGCCTGATGCCCGGTCCGCAACCGTGCGATCAGCGAGAACGCGGGAATGTAAACGGCCTCATTGAGATCATGCCCGTAGACCGGTTGCAGTTGCTCGGCCACATGTTGAGGCGTCCGCGCCAGACGGCGTAACATTTCCAACCGCGCTTCCGATTGCGCTTCCACCTTGATGCCGCGCAGGAAGCCGGACTTCGCGTCCACGCGACGCACGGCAACGCGGCCCACACCCGCCACACTCTCGCGCTCCAGCGCCTGCTGCAAACCATAGGGATCGGCGCCGGCAATCAGCACCAGATCGGGAGCAGTGGCGGCGATCGTCCGCCAAACGCGATGCGAAGCACCGTTCTCCTTGTAGGCGTTGCCCGAAGGAGGAAACACCAGCGTTTCCTTCGCAGGATTGGCAGGGGCGATGAGAGTCACCGCCATGGTCTTCGGGACGCGCTGCACTTCGCGCTGTACGGACGGATCCACCGTGCCATCGAGGCCGGCTATCACCAGGATCACTGGCAGCATGCAATCTCCTTAACTCTTGCGCTGGGTAATGAGGAATAGCGGCTCGCCGGAATCCACCAAGGGCTTGGCATGGACCAACGCTATCACACCGCTCACCGGGGCATGGAACCGCTCGATCAGGTTGCCGGTCAGATCCACCAGCCTCCCGAGCAGTTGCCCTTGCGACACTTCGTCCAAAGGCTCCAGATCTGTAATAAGAAACCCGCGATTGGCCGTTGTGATGGATGCGTCCACGTTGCCGTCACCGAAGAGATGGTGGGCAACCGGAACCAGTTCCAACTCGCCTGGCAGAATGCCCAGATAGCGCAGGGCATTGCGAAGTCCGCGGCGCAGGAAAGCGAGGTCGTCGGGATGCACGCGCCCGGCGCCGCGCATTTCGGTATAGATCCAAGGAATACCGCGAGCCTTGGCAGCCGACACAGTGCGGCCCGGAGCAATCACCGGATGGCCCCACAGCACTGGCGCGCCAAAGGCCTCCGCTAAGCGAAGCGACGCCGTGTCGGATGCATCATAACCCGCCAGGGGAGGCATGACAAAGCTGGTTCCTGCACTATGCAAATCAATGTAGGCATCCGCCAGGGGCAGGATCTCGCGCTCAAAATGCCAGGCCAACACCTCGGTCGGTGAGCCATCGGGCTTTCCGGGAAAAACACGAGCCAGGTTCGCGCCATCGAGCGGGCTGCACCGAGTGCCCGCGCCATAGGCGGCCACATGCAGAACGGGCACAGCCACAACATTGCCCTTCAAATCGCCGGCATTCAGCCCCTCGAAGAGATCGTAGATGGCACGCATCCCTTCGTACTCGTCACCATGCACGCCCGCGGTGACCACTAGCGTACGGCCAGGCTCACGCCCGCGTGCGAGCAGAATAGGTATGTTCGGTGGATACAGGAAACGGTGAATCGCCCCTGCCGGAAGGTCAGCCAGTTGCATTATGCCGGGAAGAAGGGCAGCAACTTGTCAAAGAAACTGCGCACGAACTGGCTGGCGATTTCGGTCGCTTTCTCATTATCGACGCCTTCGCGAATAGGAATGGTCACTTTCACCACGGCCGTGTCGGACCGGTTGTAGCGGATCGCATCCACAACCGTGAACACCTTGGCGGAATACTCACTCGCCACCGTCCGGCGGTGCGTCTGATACCAGTACAACACCAGCGACTTCGCTTCCCCCCTCGCCACGATGTAGCGATTCACTTCTACCGGCACTTCCCGTCCAGGAATCGTGATGTTGATCCGGTCATTCACCACAGGCAGCCAGCCCGCACCGGGAAGACAGTTCTTCGGCGAGTGCGGCGCTTTGCCTGTCCGCTGCGTATTGAAGTAGGCGATGAACAGGTGCGCCATCTGTTGCGCCGAGCGATCCGCATAGGCTCGGGTGATCACCTCATCGGCCTTGAGGATGTCCATCACCTCTTTTTCCACGGTGCCCTCGTTGATCATGCTCCAGGTGCCGAACTCCGTGGGAAACGTCTTCAGCGGATTGACGATATGCACCTCTTCCGTGCGCGACATTCCATAGAAGGCTGCCGCCTGAACGAGGAAGAAAATGCTCAGGATCTTCGCGGGCTTCGAACGGAGAAACTCAAACATCCTTGCGTTATGCCCCTTTCGTTTTCCAAGCCACGATACGGTTAGTGAGCGAATGCACCGCCACCAGAAATACCAGCGCGACCATGAACACGACCCAACCGGAGGCGCTGTGATAGACACCGGAAGCGTATGCCGTGTTGATCTCACTGAGGATGCCCGTGAGCGTCACGCGGGAGGCGTTCGCCGTAATCGCGATCGGCACCGTGGTGATCAGCAGCCACCACTTCATCCATGCTTTGTTGTCGAAGAAGAAGCCGTAGACCATAGACAGGAAGGAAAGGGACAGCAGCGAGCGAATGCCGCTACAGGCCTCCACTACGGACAGTTTCTGGCTCGGCAGTTCCAGTACATTGCCGTCGCGGAGAACCGGGATGCCGATCGCACTCAGTACGAGTTCGGCTACGCGGCTTGCCAGCAACTGCAGCGGAAAAGTGATCTGGTTATAGATGATGGCCGGAATCGGCACCATGAAGAACAACAAAAACAGCGGGAATGCCAGAACGCGGATGGCAGGAATTCCTCCCATGTAGAGCACCGTCCCAATCACGGAGAAGAGGAATGCGGTTCTCGAAACGAACAACTCAGCGCCTAAGGTGCCGATGATCGACTGGGCTGCGGCGAGCACCAGAATCACCAGACCGAACGAGTTGCTCTTCATCGGGGCCGCGGCCAGTTCCGCGCGCTTCTGCCAGGCAATATATCCGGCAATAACGGGAACAAAAAACCCGTGCCCCATGTCTTCATCAATCATCCAGTGATTGACAAGCGAATAGAGGATGGGAACGTAGCAAAGAATGAGCAGCCCAACGAACCACGCAATGGCGGGAAGGCCAAAGGGCAGTTCTATAGGACGGACATCCTGGGCGGGCTCAGTTTGGAGCGTTGTGTTCATGTACTTCCCGGGAGTGAACTTCTAATGATTTCAGTAGAACATAGGTTTGCGTTCCGAACAACTGACGCAAAAGAGGGGATGGTACTAAGGTGAGCGCGCCGCTCTGTTGGTTCGCGCGAATTCCCGCCCCCTGCCATAATCGTATAAAGATGTATCTACGGTGGTTAATCGGGCTGCTGGCAGCGGCGGCCTACGCCCAGACTGTGTTTCTCCCCGTGCGGGACATCCGTTCCGGCATGAAGGGCTACGGGCTAACTGTCTTCCAGGGAGAGCAGGTGGAGCGCTTCGAGGTGGAAATTCTCGGAGTGCTGGAAAACGCCGGCCCGCGGCAGAACGTGATTCTCGCGCGGCTCGGCGGCGGTCCGCTGGCCCACACTGGTGTCTTGCAGGGGATGAGCGGCTCTCCGGTTTACATCGACGGCAAGTTGGTGGGCGCGGTAGCACTCGCGTTCACCATGTCGAAGGACCCCATTGCCGGCATCCGTCCATTCGAGGAAATGCGCAACGCGGAAGCCCCGCCTCGCCGTGCTGCTACCCAGTCTTGTCTGCTGCAAGGCCGGTGCGCCCCGGAGCAATTGCATGCAGCACTCGCCGCACAGCCTTCCGGGTTCACATGGGGGGAGACCAGGATGGCGGAGATCGCTACGCCCGTATCCTTCAGCGGATTCACCGCCGGCGCCCTGGATGCCTTCGCACCCATGCTCAAAAGCTTCGGGCTGGAACCACGCCAGGGCGTCACCGGAGGAGGCGGGTCAAGGCTCCCCACAGGTGACCCAGCCTCGCTGAAGCCCGGCTCCATGATCAGTGCCATGCTGGTCACTGGCGACATGAGCGTCGGCGCCGACGGCACGGTGACCCACATCGACGGGAAAACGGTCTATGCCTTCGGCCACAAGTTCGTCGCAATGGGGGAGATGGAAATGCCCTTCGCCTCAAGCGAAGTGCTCACCTTGCTCCCCAACCTGTCCACTTCGTTCAAAATCTCCACCGCGCGCAAGATGCTGGGCGTCATTACCCACGACTACAGCACCGCTGTACGCGGCGAACTGGGCCGCACCGCTTCCCTGCTTCCCGTCAGCATCTCAGTCAAGGGTGGAACGCGGTCGTCGCGTTATGACATGGAAATGGTGCGCGACGCCGCCCTCACGCCCTTCCTGCTGCAAATGACCGCCTTCGCCGCCCTCGATGCCACCGAACGCATCCTCGGTCCAGTGAGCTTCGGGCTCAAACAGCAGATCGAGTTTGCGAACGGAGCGAAGGTGATCTCGGACAATATTTACTCCGGCGAGTTCAATATCCCGATGCTGGCTGCGCAGAGTGGTGCGGTTCCCGTCGGCTACGCCATGCAAACCGGCTTCCCCGATTTAGCCGTGAAACGGGTCGAACTGGAGTTCGACGCCGCGCCGCGTAAGCGCCAGACGCAGATCGAAGACGTAACCGTTGTCCGTAAAACCGTGCGCCCCGGCGATACGATTCCGCTCATCCTCACCTTTGCCAGCGAGGGCAAACGATTCACTCGCACGGTGCCTTACACGGTACCCAAAGGTTTCTCGCCGGGCACGCTCCAATTCACCGCCTCCGATGCTTTGATCGCAAATTTCAACGAATTCCGCTTGTCTATTATGAGTCCCCCGCGATCGGCGGCCACCGTTGTGAAACTGCTGCAGTCTCTGCGGGACAACACGAAGGCATACATCCGCGTATGGCGAGCAGAACCCAGCTATCAATCACAAGGCGAAGACCTGCCCTCGCCGCCTCCCTCGGCGGCCATGGTGCTCGGCCGATCGCAAGGCGCGGGTTCCATCGGCGTAGGCTACAGCTCAAAGATCACCGAACTGAGCGTGGCGCTCGGCGATGTCATGGTTTCCGGGACGCATACGGTCAGCGTGGAAGTGAAGGAATGAACAAGCTTCTGAAGGTCGCTCCGTTCGTGTTGTGCCTCGCCGCTCCGGCGGCCACTACCAGTTATTGGGAAATGAGCAGCTACTCCGACTTCCTCAAAGGAAAGTTGGAAGGCGCCTCGCTCACACGCGACGGCAGGCTGCGTATCGCTCCCAAAGCCGAGACGTTGTTTACCGCCGAACAACCCGTGATCTGGAGCATGGCTCGCGGACCGGAGTCCTCCGTCTACCTGGCCACCGGCCATTTGGGGCAGCTATATCGCGTCCACCGCAGCGGCAGGAGTGAGTTGATCTGGACCGCGCCCGAGCCGGAAGTATTCGCCATCGCCGTGGACGCGAAGGGTGTGCTCTATGCAGGAACATCGCCCGATGGCAAGATCTACCGCATTGAAGCAGGCAAGGCCACCGAATACTTCGCGCCGGGCACCCGCTACATCTGGTCGCTGGCCGTGGCCGGTGACGGAGCGCTCTATGCGGGCACCGGCGACGGGGGCAAGATCTTTCGCATCACCGCGGCCGGAACAGGCGAAGTCTGGTACGAATCCGGACAATCGCACATTACGGCGCTGGCGTTGGATGCACAGGGGCGATTGCTTGCGGGCACCGAACCGAATGGCATCCTCTACCGTGTGACGGCCAAAGACAAAGCCTTCGTACTCTACGACGCCAATCTGCCGGAGATCCGCGCTATCGTGCCCACGGCCGATGGAGGAATGTATGTAGCGGCTCTGGGAGGCGCGTTCGGCTCAAAGCCCGCTGGCGCTGCAGGCGCAGTCACGTCCCTTGGCTCAGGCGCCGTGGTTTCCACCACGCCCACCACCATCACCGTGGAGGCCGCACAGACGCAGGGTGGCGTCGAGATCAAGCCCACCCCGCAGCAGCCCAAATCACCCACCCCGCAAGTCAGTTCCAACATCGTGTCCACGCCTGTCGTCGACATGACCGGCGTAGAAAAGGCCGCGCTCTACCGAATCCAACCCGACAACATGGTGGAGACGTTGTGGAGTTCGAAAGAAGAAAATATCTACGACATCGCGCCATCGGGACAAGCCGTGCTCTTCTCCACCGATGGACAAGGCCGCGTCTACCGGCTGGAAGCCGATCGCAAGGCAACGCTGTTGCTGGAAACGCGCGAAGGCGAAGCGACACGCCTGTTGCCCACTCCGGAAGGATTGCTCACCGCCACCAGCCATGCCGGGCGCTTGCTGCGCATTGGTTCGCAACCAGGTGATGCGGGCACTTTTGAAAGCCCCGTGCATGATGCTTCGAGCACCGCGCGATGGGGCCGCATTCGGTTCGTTTCGGAAACGCCGCAAGGTGCGAAACTGGCGCTGCGCACGCGCTCCGGCAATTCCGCCAAACCCGACCAGACCTGGAGCGATTGGTCGGAGCCCATCACTGCTTCGGACTCCGCCATTGCCAGCCCCAATGCGCGCTATATCCAATGGAAAGCCGAGTTCACCGGCAGTGGAGGGCGCACTCCGGAACTCGATCAGGTGACCATCGCCTACCTGCCGCAGAACACCGCGCCGGTCGTAAAATCAGTGAACGTCACCTCGCAGGCTACCGCTTCGGCCTCCGCGAAACCTGCCTCTTCGGCCGCGCCAAACTCCGTCTACACCGTCACCGTCAGCGATAGCGGCGACGGATCATCGAGCGCCGCCGGCACCCCCGCGCAGACGGTATCGCGCCCATCGAGTGGACAGTTGGTGATTACCTGGCAAGCCGACGACACCGACGGTGACAGACTCGCCTACACCATCGCCTTTCGCGGCGAAGAGGAGCGCGAGTGGAAGACTTTGAAGACAAACTGGACGGAACTGGCCCTGACATTGGATGGCGATGCCTTCGCCGACGGACGCTATCGCTTCCGCGTCATCGCCTCTGACGCCGTAGCGAATCCCGCCGCGCTGGCGCGGGAAGGCGAACTGGTGAGCGCACCGGTGCTGATCGACAACACCCCGCCCCGCATCCAAGCTTCTGTACCCCGGCGCAACGGCGCCGCCGTCGAAGTGGAAGTGAACGTCGAGGATGGAGCATCGGTGGTGAAACGTGCGGAGTATTCGCTCGATGCCGGACCATTCTTCCCGCTGGCCGTGGAAGATGGCGTCGCCGATTCCTTACGCGAACGCTTCCGCACGACGCTCTCCAACGTCGCGCCCGGCGAGCACCTGCTGGTGATCCGCGCCTATGATTCCGCCGGTAACTCCGGAGTGGCAAAGGTTGTATTGAAATGATTCGTTGGCTTCTGATTGGGATGATGGCGGCAGGCGCCTGGGCCGAAGAACCGGAAAAAGACCGGCCCGGCGAGGCCATGCAATATTACCTGGAAAAGCGCCTGCCCGTGGGCCAAAAGCAATTGCCTCTGGAGCGCTATGTCGCCGCGCGAGAGAAACTGCGCCGCATGCCGGTGTATTCCTCCAAAGCGCGCAGGCGCATCGCCGTCGAACGCGACGCCAAAGGCAACGAACGCAACATCTCGCTCGGCCAATGGACGCCGCTGGGCCCGGGCAACATCGGCGGCCGCACGCGGGCTCTGCTGATCCATCCCGACAAGCCGGAGATTCTCTACGCCGCCGGAGTCGCGGGCGGAGTGTGGAAGTCCGTCAACGCCGGCGAGCGATGGGAGCCATTGAATGACTTCCTGCCCAACTTGGCCATCTCCACCATGGTGATGGATCCGGCCGCACCTGACACGATTTACGCAGGCACCGGAGAAGGCTACAACAACTTCGACGCAGTGCGCGGCGCCGGCATCTTCAAAACCACCGATGGCGGCGCCCATTGGGAACAATTGGCATCCACCAACAATCCCGATTTTCACTTCGTCTTCAAAGTAGTGGTGTCGAAGGCCAGCACTAATCGCGTCTACGCGGCCACGCGCACGGGTGTCTGGCGCAGCATGGACGCGGGCTCAACCTGGGAGGTAGTGCTCGATCGCAAGGCGCCGCTCACGGGTTGCCAGGATCTGGTCATCCGCACCGACGTGGAAGACGACTACCTGTTCGCCGCCTGCCAGGGCGATCCGCAGGGCTTCGTCTTCCGCAACAAGAAAGCGCAGGAGGGCGGCGAATGGGAGCGCGTTCTTACCGCACCGGGTATGGCGCGCACATCGCTCGCGCTGGCGCCTTCGCGGCAGAGTGTCATCTATGCCATGGCCGCCAGTAGCGAACCGGGTACTTGTCCCGCTAACCCCGGCCCCAATCCGCCCGCGCCGTGCTATCGCGATGGCTTGCTCGGCGTGTTCCGTTCCTCGGAAAATGGCGACGCGCAAACCTGGGAAATTCGCACCCGCACATTAGAGGGCAATCGCATCGGCTCCTCGCTGCTCAGCAACACGATTCTCTTCTTCGATGATGTCTGCACGCCCAATGGGCGCAAGGGCTTCTCCAATCAGGGTTGGTATGACAACGTGATCGCGGTCGATCCGCTCGATCCGGACAAAATCTGGGCCGGTGGCATCGATCTGTTCCGCTCCGACGACGGCGGCACAAACTGGGGCATTGCATCTTATTGGTGGTCGCGGGGCGTGCCGCAGTATGCGCATGCCGATCAACACGGCATCGTGTTCCACCCGCGCTATGACGGTGAGGGGAACCAGGTGCTCTACGTCACCAACGACGGCGGCATCTTCCGCACAGACAATGCCCGTGGCGAAACAGCGACCACGGAACGCGCCGCCTGCAATACATCCAATGCCAAGATCAACTGGGTGGATCTGAATCGCAACTACGCGGTCACTCAATTCCACCACGGCTCCATCTATCCCGGCGGCCATTTCTACATCGGCGGCGCACAGGATAACGGCACCAATCGCGGCACCGACGCCGGTGGTTCGGAACGCTGGACGTCGATTTCCGGCGGCGATGGCGGCTACACAGCGATTAACCCGAAGGACACTCGGACGCTCTATGTCGAGACGACCCGGCTCTCGTTGCGGCGCTCCATCAACAGCGGGGCAACCTTCTCCAGCGCGATCTCCGGCATCTCCGAACCCACGGACAATTTCCTCTTCATTGCGCCATTCACCATGGATCCGGCGGATCCCGAGCGCCTCTGGATCGGCGGCAGTTTCGTGTGGCGCACTTCGAACGGCGGGCGCATCTGGGAGCGAGCCAGCGTGTCCCTGGCCACCGGTTGCACGGACCGCCGCACGGCCTGCCCCATCACGGCGATCGCGGTCGCACCGAGCGATCCGAACCGCGTATTGGTAGGCTTGCGCGACGGGCGTATCTTCCGCAACTCCGCGGCCGGAGATGCCAACGCCGAAACCGCCTGGCCATCCGCGCAACCGCGAGTCGGCGTGGCCACCTGGATTGCTTTCGACCCCACTAACGCGGATGTGGCCTACGCCGTGTACGGCTCTTTCAACGCCGTGTCTGCCGATAAGCATATCTACAAAACCACGGACGGCGGGTCCACCTGGACAGCCATCGATGGATCCGGCGACACGGGGATCCCGGACATACCCGTTCACACGATCCTCATCGACCCGCGCAAGACCGACACGTTGTATGTGGGCACAGACCTCGGCGTGTTCGTCTCGCTTGATGGCGGCACATCGTGGTCGAAGGAAGATACCGGCTTCCCCAACACCGTGGTGGAATCCATGTCGCTGGAGCGGCAGGGCGAAGGCGCTCTGCTGGTCGCTTTCACTCGCGGGCGCGGCGCATGGAAAGTGTTCCTTGGTCCCGGCGAGCCTTGTTCCTATACGCTCGGCGCCCCCTCGCTAAAAGCCGCGCTGGCCGCCGGCACATACACGGTGGAGTTACAGACCGCGGCGCATTGCTCCTGGAGCATTCTGCCAGGTGCCATCTGGGCCGTGGTCGACGGGCCCGCCAATGGCACAGGGCCCGCGTCCATCAAATTGCAGGTGAATTCACTCGGCGCGGGGCGGCGGGAGACCTCGCTGCTCATCGCCGACAAGACACTCGCCATCACCCAGGAAAACTGAGCACCCGGCGGGAGTATCCTGTCAACATGGCTCATTCGCGAAGAACGTTTCTCGCTTCCATGGCGGCTGCCACGGATCCTCCGAAACCCGTCCGGCTGTTGGTGGTCACCGGCGGACATGGCTTCGACAAACGCTTCTTCGATCTCTTCGCCAGCCATCCGGAATGGAAATGGGAACATCGTGAGCATGCGCCGCGATCCACCAGCACAGTCTATTCGAAGCCCATCGCGCGCGACTTCGATGTCGTCGTGCTTTACGACATGCCGAAACGCATCACCGAAAACGAAGAGCGGAATTTCCTCGACTTGTTTCGCCAAGGCAAGGGTGTCGTCGTGCTGCATCATGCTCTATGCAGCTATCAAACCTGGGACACGTTCAACGAGATCACCGGCTATCGCATGCGCGAAAGCAACGCCGGAGCGCTGCCCACCTTCACCTTCCTTCACGACGTGCATTTCCCATTGCAGAAAGTCGCCGTGGATCACCCCGTTCTCGAAGGCGTCCCCAACTTCGATGTGTTCGATGAAACTTACGGACGCGTCTATCTGGACGGCGGCAGCCAGCCGCTGCTGGTCACCAACAACGCCACCAGCATGCCCATCGTCGCCTGGACGCGCACCTACATGCTCTCGCGTTTGGTGATGATTCAGCCCGGCCACGGCCCGCAGATCTTCGCCAATGAGCATTACCGCCGCCTGGTTGCCAACGCCGTCCGCTGGGTTGCCCCCCGATGATGTTGCTCTTTTTTCTGGCGGCGCAATCGTTGTTCGACGGCAAGTCACTCGAAGGGTGGCGGCCTGCAGCAGGCATCGCGGCAAACGGATCGTGGGTGATCGAAGAGGGCGCCATCGCCACGGCCAAGCCGCCAGGCGGACGTCACGACTTGCTCAGCGCGCCGGTTCCCGCCGATTTCGATCTGCGCTTCGAATACAAGCTCGCGCCCGGCACCAACAGCGGTGTGAAGTACTTCGTGCGCCACTCCCTCTTCTACGAAACCGGAGGCGCGGACTTCGCCCGCGGCGCAGCCGCTGTTGGGCCCGAATTACAACTGGTGGACGACACCAGCCCCGAAGTCCCCAAGCCGAACCAAAAGACGGGAGCCCTCTACGGCCTGCTCGCTCCGGAAAGGCCGGCCCGCGCACCGGTTGGCGTGTGGAATCAGGCCCGTATCGTCTGCATCGCGCTGCACTGCGAACACTGGATCAACGGCGAGCGCATTCTTACCATCAATTTCACGTCCCCGGCCATGATTGAGAAAGCACTCGCTCTGGCGGCGAATCCCGGCGCTACCATCAGTGCCACCGGAGCGGTTGCCGTGGCGCACCTGCGCCCAGGACCAGCATCGATCGCCTTACAGCATCACAACGGGAAAGCATGGTTCCGCAACATCACCGTGCAGCCGGCCCCTCACGATTAACGCCCGGCCACCAGTTCCGCCATCTCCGCCTCTTCCGCCCGATCCTTCTGGTCATCGAAGAAGCCGTACAGCGCGGGCAATACGATCAAAGTGAGTTGCGTCGAAGTGATCAAGCCTCCAATGACCACGATTGCCAGCGGGCGTTGTACTTCCGATCCCGGACCCGTGGCAAACAGGAACGGCACCAATCCGAGCGCGGCAATCGTCGCTGTCATCATCACCGGCCGGAAGCGCAGCAACGCTCCTTCCACAATCGCTTTCTTGCGCGGCATCCCCGCCTGACGCAATCCGCGGATGTAGGAGACCAGCACCACACCGTTCAATACTGCGATTCCCCATAACGCAATGAACCCCACCGAGGCGGGCACGGAGAGATACTCCCTGGTGAAGTACAGCGCCGCCACTCCGCCCATTGAGGCGAACGGCAGCACCAGAATAATCAGCACGGCGAAGCGCACCGACTGGAACAGCAGAAAAAGAAGAAAGAAAATCGCGCCGATCGTGATGGGCACAATCACCATCAGATGCCGCCGCGCACGTTCCATGTTCTCGAACTGTCCGCCGTAGGAGAAGTAGTAGCCGGACGGCAGCTTCACTTTGCTTTCCAGCGTTCGCTGCAACTCGGCGACAAAGCCGCCCAGATCGCGGTCGCGCACGTTCACCCCCACCACCACACGCCGCTTTCCCATTTCCCGCTTGATCTGCGAAGCTCCGTCCAGCAGTTCAATCCTAGCCAGGCTGCCTAACGGCAATTGCGCACCATCGGGCGCATTCACCAGAATCGTACGCAGGTCGGCGGCGTTATCGCGATAGCGCTCCGGCAGGCGCACCACCGCCTGGAAGCGCCGCTCGCCTTCGTAGATTTCCGTCGCCGCCTTTCCACCGATGGAAGCCTCGATCACATCGTGCACATCGGCCGCGTTCAACCCATGCCGTGCGATGGCCTGCCGGTCGATCGTGACCGTGAGGTTCTGCTGCCCCATCACACGATCTACCTTCACATCGGCGGTGCCGCGCACAGCGCCGGCGAGGCGCGCCACTTCATTGCCCTTGTCGATCAACGTCTGCAAGTCATCGCCGAAAATCTTTACCGCGACATCGGCACGAGCCCCGGTCAACATCTCATCGACACGATCGGAAATCGGCTGCGCCATGACGATGTTCAGACCCGGCAGGGTCTCCAGTTTGTTGCGGATCTCATCGGCAATACGCTCCTGCGGCCAATCCTTGCGTTTGTCCATCGGTGCGAGGCTCACCATCGCGTCGATTTCGTTGTAGCCGGCCGGATCCACCGGCGATTCACCACGCCCTAACCGGGTCACCACGTTCGTTACACCCGGCACCTGCAGGGTAAGCCGCTGCGATTCCATTTCCATACGCATCGATTCTTCCAGCGAAATCTGCGGCACGCGATCGGCATTCGGCGAAATCGTACCTTCCTTCATCTCCGGAATGAACGATGTGCCCAAATAGGGAAACAGCGACATGGTGAGCCCGAACGCAATCACCGCCAACGCCACGGTGCTCAGCGAGTGATGAGTCGCCCAGTTGAGCAGCACCACATAGGGCTTCTTCAGCAGGCGCACGAAGATGGTGTCATGCTCATTCCCGCCGCGCAGCAGAAATGCCGAAAGCACCGGTGACAGCGTCAGCGAGATGACCAGCGAAATCGCCAGCGCGATGGAGATGGTGTACGCCAGCGGCGCAAACATCTTGCCTTCCATCCCTTCCAGCGTCATCAGCGGCAGGAAGACCAGAATAATCACCCCAATGCCGAAGATAACCGGGGTGGCCACCTCCAGCACCGCCTCTTTCACCAACTTGAGGCGATCCGTATTTCCGCTGTGTCCCAGCCGGCCGAAGACGTTCTCCACCACTACCACAGAGCCGTCCACCATGAGTCCAATGGCAATCGCCAGACCACCCAACGACATCAGATTGGCCGAAAGCCCCACCTGATTCATCACCACGAACGTCAGCCCGGGTGTCAGCACCAGCGTGCCAATCACGATCAGGCTCGAGCGCAAATCGCCGAGGAACAGAAACAGCACCACCACAACCAGCACAATGCCTTCCAGCAGAACACGGCTCACCGTGGCCAGCGCCGAATCCACAAGCTCAGAGCGGTCGTAATAGGGCACAATGCGCAGCCCGTTCGGCAGCATCCCCTTCATGTTGATCTCAGTCACACGCTGCTTCACGCTCTCCACAATCTGCTTGGCGTTGCCACCGGCCACCATCATCAGAATGCCGCCCACGCTTTCCGTGTAGCCGCCTTTCACCATCGCGCCGTAGCGTACTTCCTCGCCGATCTTCACCTCAGCCACGTCGCGCACGAAGACCGGCGTTCCGCTCACTTCCTTCAACACAATGGCCCTGATGTCATCCAGATCGCGGATCAGCCCCACACCACGCACAAGAAAAATCTCCGGCCCCTGCGGCAGCATGCCTCCACTTGAATTTGCGTTGTTGCGTGACAGCGCCTCATACACGTCGTGGATAGTGACCTTGTAGTAACGCAGCTTGATCGGATCCACCAGCACCTGGTACTGCTTC
>JAFDVS010000107.1:64517-126142 GCA_018268935.1 Acidobacteriota bacterium
GTAGCCGCCGGTGGAGTTGATCTCGGCCACTCCGGAAATAGAGCGAAGCAACGGCCTCGCCACCCAATCCTGGATAATGCGCCGCTCGATCAGTTCTTCCTTCGACAGCGCGCGCTTGCCGTCGTTCGGATGTTCGATGGTGTATTGATACACTTCGCTCAGTGCGTTCGAGACCGGCCCGAGAATCGGATTGATTCCCGCCGGAAGGCGCGTGCGCACCTCGTCCAGGCGCTCTCCCACCAACTGGCGCGCAAAGTAGACCGGTGTCTTATCGGTGAACACCATGGTCACAATCGACAGGCCCGGCTCATTCTGCGACCGCAGTTCGGTCAGCCCCGGCAAGCCGGTCATGCCGATCTCTACCGGCACCGTGACAATGCGTTCCACTTCGTCCGGGGAACGCCCCGGGACCTCGGTGGCCACCTGAACCTGCACGTTCGACACATCAGGGAACGCGTCCACGGAAAGGTTGCGTGTAGCATGAATCCCCGCGGCAAGCCCCATGGCTGCCAGTACGACAACGACAACGCGCTGCTTCAGTGAACCGGTGACCAGTCCCTCTACCATCTACGAACCCTCGGCTCCGCGCACGGCTCGGCGGCGCCGCTCATTGTTCAGATGAAAAGCACCGTCAACGATGATGCGCTCTCCTGGACGGACGCCGTCCAACAGCACTCTGCGGCCCGAATGCTCCTCGCCAAACTTGACTTCGCGCAAGGTGAACAGATTGCCTGCACGCTGCACGAACAGGCATTCCCGGTTGTCGTCGCGCACCACTGCTGTCATCGGCACCACCTGCTGGCGCTCGGTGTATTCCTTCAGTTCCATGGTGGCCAGCATCGCGGGCTTCAGCCGCTTCTCGCGATTCGGCACATTCATCCGCACCATCACGGTGCGCGTTTCCGGATTCACCGTGGCACTGACGAAAGCCAGCTTCCCGGAGATGACCACTCCCGGCAGAGCTGCAATCTTCGCCTCCACCACTTGTCCCACGCGCAGATTACCCGCGTTGGCCTCCGGCACATCCGCCACCAGCCAAACCTGCGACAGGTCCGCGATCTCGTAAATGGTATCGGCCGGCTGCACCATCTGCCCCGGTGTCACCTTCCGCTCCATCACCGTGCCATCCATGTTGGCCGGAATACTCGAAACGGAATTCATCGTACGCGTCTTGCGCAATTCCTCAACCGCTTCGGCCGGCATGCCGAGTTGCAGCAACTGATCGCGCGCCGCATCCAGCGCGGCCCCGGCTTCTGACAATTCCGCTTCCCGCCGTTGTAACTCCGCCGATCCGATCACATCGGCCTTGAGCAGCACCTGCGCCCGGTCCACCGCGCGTTTGGCCACCTG
The DNA here is from genome assembly GCA_018268935.1 of Acidobacteriota bacterium. Taxonomy (GTDB): domain Bacteria; phylum Acidobacteriota; class Terriglobia; order Bryobacterales; family Bryobacteraceae; genus CADEFT01. Next base: position 65,868 of record JAFDVS010000107.1, read on the forward strand.
GTGCTGCGAAATCGCTTTCAGGAAATCGAGCTGGGCCTGCGACAGACCAGTGCTGAGAATGGTCGCCAGCACCTGGCCGCTGTGCACATCCTGGCCTTCGGCGGCGGCCAGCGATGTAATGCGCCCCATCACCGGTGAGCCCACGCGTGTCGTCCTGGTCTCGTCCACTTCCACACGCCCGGCCACGCTGAAACTGGCCCCCACCGTGGCCCACTCCACTTCCCCGATCTTGACTCGCGGTTCCAGGTTTTCATCCAACTTGATTTCGTTCGGATCGCCCGGCGTGGATTGAGCCTGAACCGCAATGGCGGCAGGCTTTCCGCATCCCACGTGAAGTCCGGAGAGGCTCAGGATAAGCACGGCGGCAGTCATTATGTGCAGCATGACTCAGGGTCTCCTTCGCGGGTCGATGGCCCGCAGTTCTTCGAGATCGACGAGCGCGGCCTGGCGGTCGAACTGGGTGTTGAGTAAGTCAAGGCGGACTGTGCGCAACACGCGCTGCGCGTCCAGCACCTCCAGAATGCCGCGCTCCCCCAGGCGGTAAGCCGTCTCCGCAGCACGCAAACCGGCTTCGGCCTCCTGCAGCAAACCCTGCTGGAAGGCCTCCAACTGGCTGGTGGCCAGTTGATAGCGCTCAAATGCGCTCCCCAGTGCGGCCACCAGTTGCAATTCATTGCTCTCGGCCAAAGCACGTGTCTGGCGAATCTGCGCCGTAGCCTCGGCGATCGGCCCTTCGCGCTTGTTCCAGAACGGCAGGGGAATGTTGATCCCGGCGCGATAGATCGGCACATCGGGCGGCCGGTCCACTTCCACTACCAGCGAGGGTTGCGGACGGCGCAACGCCACTTCATACTTCAGCCGCGATTCGGCGCGGTCCACTTCCGCCCTTGCGTAACGCAGCAATGGATGGCGCGCAATCATCTCTTTCCGCAATTCTTCGAGCGCAGGCAACGTCAAAGGCGCATCCAGAACGCCTTCAATCGCCAGATTCGGATCCACCGTAGAGCCGATAGCCGCGCGCAATTGCGACAACCCGGCCACGTATTGCAGCCGCGCGCTGTTGGCCGCCGTGCGAGCGGTTGCCACTTCCGCATCCGCACGATACAGTTCCAGCCGCCCGGCCTCTCCTACGTCCACCCGCACCTGCAGCCGCTTGCGAAACTCCTCCACCAGACGCAGATTCTCATTCAGAATCTCGATTTCCTCGCGCTTGCGCAGCGCTTGAAAGAACGCCCGCCGCACATTGGAAAGCACAGCCAGCCGGGTCGCATCCAATGCATGCTCACTGCTGACGCGCCCCCGCTCGGCTACCTCCAGCCGCGCCGGGCGCAAAGGCCCCAGTTCCAAAGGCTGAGAAAATTGGTAGGTGCTGACAAAGCCCCGCACGTTGCCCGGAACCCGGTAGTCCTGCCCTCCCGCGCGGAATCCCGCTTCCGGATTGGGATAAGCCTTCGCCGTCACCAAACCGGCTCGTGCCACGTCAATCTGCGCCGCTCCTGCGCGCAATTGCGGATGGTTCTGTTCGGCCAGCTCCAGCGCCTCGAAAAGCGTGAGGCTCGCCCCAGAGAGCAGGGGGATACATGCCACAAAAGATATAGGTATCTTAAATAGATAACGCATTCTCAGCCCGGATGGGTGGTCGACCAGGACCTTAAGGATTCTTAATTTATGATGCCTCAACTCTAGCCGCCGGAGCAATTTTTATTCGAGATAAAATGATCCGCTGGTCTTTACCGGGAGGGGTAGCGCAGGTTCTCGATGGTGTTGGCCGAACAGGCATCCACCCCGTTGTGGTACCCGGACAGAAAGGAGTTATACCGCACGCGCCAGGAAGGATGCCCCTTCTGTGAGTTCAACTTGCCGATGATCGCCATGGTCGATTCGGCCTCTTCCAGCGTGCCCTTGGTGAGGTACCGCTGCTCTGAGGCAGCGCGCGTCAGCACCCCGGCCAGGCAATCGGCGACCTTTTCCTCTCCATAGCCATGTAACTGCTGGATCACTCCGCGCGGCTGGCTGTGGCGGTTCATCTGGGCAAAAACGGCGTGTCCCAGTTCATGGGCAATAGCGATGATCGGAGCTGCGTCGCCGGAGGTGCCCGTATCGGAGGCGACACGCAGCCGCAGAGCGGCCAGGAACTCCTCGTCGTAGTAGACGGTGTTGTCCTTTTCGCAGTAGTAGGCGTTGCCCGGATTCATCTTCCCGCAAGGGCTCGACCCCTTCCCGGCAAAAGGGGTAATCTTTGGAGGAGCATAGCTTTCCCCGCGCGCGGCGAAGTACTCCTTCCAGACGCGATCAAACAAACGCACAGCCTGTGACAGCTTCGGATCAACCGCGCCCTGGAGGCAGACCAACAGCATCATGGCCAGGGAAAGCCGCATGCTCCATCAGACGGACCAGACTGGATTCGGTTACCCCCGCTTTTTGAGGAACGCGACGAACTCCCCGCTGTCCTTCGTCAAACCCGGGAACGTAGCCACCACTTTTTCGTCTCCATCCAGCAATACGTAGTAGGGGATGGCGATTGTCGCGAATTTCGAATTCTGCAACTCCTGGTTCTTCTCGCTCTCCGCATCTGCGCCGTCGGTGTAGAGTTCCAGCAGCACATGATTCTTCAACTCGGCCGTCACCTCAGGCCGTGGGAACATGTTGGCCTTCATCCAGTGGCAGTTGGTGCAGGCATAGCCCGTGAAAGTCACCAGCACCAGCTTGTTTTCCGCCTTCGCCTGCGCCAGCGCCTCTTTGTACTGATTCTTCTTCCAGGCCAGCTTTTCGCCGCCACCGCCGGACTGTACTCCGAATGAGGACTCGGACGCCAGCGGCACATAGGCATCCAGGTCCCCCAGCTTGCCGCCGAACATGCCGGGGATCAGGGAAACCGCAAAAATGAGGAACACCGCCCCCAGCGCCGCCCGGCCCGATCCCACAGGCTCGTCCGCCTTAATGCCTTCCATACGGAGGAACCCCAGAAGATACAATCCCGGCAGCGCGAACAGCACCACCCACGCCGCCAGAAAACGTTCCCGCGTCAGCACGTTCCACTGCAGCACGACATCGACGTTGCTCACATACTTCAGAGAAACCGCCAGCAGGACGAATCCGAGCACGGTCTTGACCCGCGGCAACCAGCCGCCGCTGCGCGGCATCTTCGATAGCGTCGAGGGGAACAGGGCAAGGAAGAAAAAGGGTGAAGCAAGTCCCGAGGAAAACGCCGCCATCCCAATGGCAGGCTGCAGCTTATCCCCCTGCACAGAGGCTGCCAGCAAAGATCCCATGAACGGTCCGACGCAGGCAAACGATGTCAGCGCGAAAGTGAGGCCCATCAACAACGCGCCAACCACGCCACCCCGGCTTTGCGAGGCTTGATCCATTTTCGTCAGCAAGCTGGAAGGTAGCGTGATCTCGAATGCACCCAACAGGCTGAAGGAAAACGCCAGGAACACCACCGCGATCACACCGTTTACCCACGGGTTCGAACCGAGTTGCACCACGCCAAACGGCCCCACTAGTGCCGTCACCAACAGGCCCAGCGAGGTGAAGAACAACACGATTCCCCCCGCATACACCGCCGCCTGCAGCACGCTGCGGTTGCGGATGAACGCCGAAACCGTGAACGGGATCATCGGGAACACACAAGGAGTGAACACGGCGGCCAGCCCCAATCCGAAGGCGACAGCGGCGAAGCCCAATAGGCTTTCCTCCTTCTTCGGTGTGGCTGCGGGCGGCGCCGAGGCCGGGGCGGCGGCGGGCGCTTTTGCAGCCGCGGCAGGAACCAGCGCATACCCTTCGGGAACCGTGAACGCCGGCTCGCCGGCCGTCGCCGAAACCCGCAGCATGGCTTTCGCCGAGGCGCGCTGCGGGAGGCATTCCTTCTCCGTGCACACCTGGTAGCGCATGTTCACCTGCACCTCCGCGGGCATGGCCGCGGCGCTCCCCAGCAGCTTCAACTTCAGGAAGAAAACCGCTTGCTTGTCGTACGTCTCGGCTTCGATATTGAAGTTCGGATCCATCTTCCGCACGGGCTGCGGCCGGTAGATCTCCATCGATTCCACCACCGTGCTCTCCGCAAGCGTGATCTTTGTAATCATCGGCCCGCCGGGCGGAGTGGTGGGCGAATACATGTGCCAGGGCTCGTCGATCGTAGCCGTCAATCTGGCGATGGCCGTGCCGCCCGGCTTCGCCTCTCCTGGGGTGAACTCCATGGCCCACTTGGCCGGAGTGAGTCTCTTCAGCGGTTGGCCGAAGGCGGCGGCGCCAAGCAGAATAAGGGCAAGGAAGCGCATAGGGAGTGCAGTACCTATTGTATGCCCGGGAGACCGGATTTGATTCCGCTACTGCCCGGCGCCGGCGCCCAGCCCATGTTCGCCCAACTCATTCTCGATGCGCTGGTTGATGCCGGAGCCTGCGAATTCCGATGCCACGCGGATGGCGTTCTTAATGGCATTCGTGTTGCTGCGGCCATGGCAGATGATACATACCCCGCGTACGCCCAGCAGCGGAACACCACCGTATTCGGAGTAATCCACGCGCTTCTTGAAATCGGTGAAAGCTTCGCGCGAAAGCACGTAGCCGATCTGCCGCGTGATGGTGGCCTTCAGGCTGTCCTGCAGCATGTGCTTGATCGCCTCCACCAGCCCTTCACTAACTTTCAGCACCACGTTCCCGATGAAGCCATCGCACACGATCACGTCCACCGTACCGGTGTACACGTCGCGGCCTTCCACGTTGCCGACAAAATTGATGGGAAGCTTCTTCAAAATGGGAGTGGCGGCGCGAGTAAGGTCGTTGCCTTTATGCTCCTCTTCGCCGATGGAGAGGATGCCAACCTTGGGCCGGTGCGTTTTGAAAATCACCCGGGAGTAAATCTCCCCCATGATGGCAAATTGGGCCAGCATGTTGGGTGAAGAATCGACATTGGCGCCCACATCCACCATTACGGCGGGGGTGCCCTTCACCGTGGGGAAGACGCTGGCCAGAGCGGGCCGCTCCACGCCTTTCACCATCCCCTGCACCATCTTCGCGGTAGCCATGACGGCGCCGGTGTTGCCTGCCGAAACCACTCCGTCGGCTAGGCCTTCCCGAACCAGGCGGCAAGCCACGCGGATAGAGGAATCCTTCTTCGAGCGCACGGCCTTGGCGGCGCTGTCCTCCATGGTGATCACCTCACTGGCATGGCGGATTTCGATGGGAAGATCACGCCAGCCGGAGTGCTTCCGCAACTCAGCGGAAATAATCTCCTCTTTCCCGACGAGGATGACCTTGACGGGATAGTGCTTGACGGCGTGAATCGCCCCGTCGACCTCGGCCGTAGGGGCGTGATCTCCGCCCATGGCGTCAACCGCGATGGTGATCATTGTTGGTGTAGAAACGGATAAGACCGAACTCGCCTACCGGACTTGAGCCGAGAGCCTACTGCTCGGCGACTTCGATGACTTCCCTGCCTTTGTAGGTTCCGCAGTAAGGGCAGACGCGGTGCGGCATCTTCGGCTCGCCGCACTTCGGGCATTCGGCCAGCGAGGCGGACTTCAGATGATCGTGCGCCCGGCGAGTGGAGGTTCTCTGGGCAGAGTGTCGGCGTTTTGGATTTGGCATTCTTACATCCCTCTTCGACTATAAATTCTTCAAAGCCGCCCAGCGGTCGTCCGCCGATGGAAGGCGGCACTCGCAAGCGGCACTATTCCGGTTCCCCCCGCAAACGGGGCAGATTCCCTTGCAATCCTGGCGGCACACGATTTGCATCGGCACCTGCAACAGGATGAACTCCCTGAGGACGTCGGCCAGTTCCAGGCCATCGCCCTCATAAAAACCCATCTCCGCTTCGGCGTCGTCCAGTTCCACCTCTTCGGCCGACGTCGCCATTTCGGCGGGGCCATAGCAGAGATCGAAATCCGAATCGATACGGAGCGAAGCAGGCTCCAAACAGCGATCACACGGGGTGTCCATGTTCACCCGGATATGTCCGTGAATCCGGATTTCCCCCAGCGTGCTGCTCAGTAACTCAGCTTGGCCGGCCGCATGCAGATTCCCGTTCTGTTTCAACTCCGGGTCCAGAAAATCAATCTGTCCGGGGGGTAGCTCCACCTCAAAGGGGAGCTTCCTCAGTTCCAGATCTCGAATGGAAAAGAACACACAACTCTCCCGGGCCGGCGACTCGGCTCAAACCGTTCAGTATAGCGTGTTTGAGCGAGAACCGAAAGCACCCCCACCCGCCAATTCCCCCTTCCCTAGGAAAATTTGCTCCTGTATGATTATTTCTACCCCGCTTTCGCGCGTTGATCCAGTGAAGCTAGGGTTTACGTATGAAGAGAGGTGGAAAAAACCACCCGGAAGTTGTAACGCAAGCGGGTTGCAACGACACGATCCTTTAGACATATAAAACGAGTTCCGGTCCATCCGCAGACCGGGGCCATACGGAGTAGTACGCCATGCCAGCAGCAACAGGGCCAGGCCAGTTTGAGTATCAGGTGCACCCTTCCCCGTATGTGGAACATTACGTACGGCTTTTCAATTTCGACGCAGGCGGAGACCGGCTTAAGCTGGAACACCGCCGGTTCCTCGGAACCCACTTGGTTCCTTTGCTTCGCAGGTCACGATCAACCTATGTCGTGGTGGCCGGAGCAGCGGGCCGCGTGGGAGTACGCCGGGAACAAACCGAGGTCGCCCGCGCCCGGGCCATCCGCATCGCCGCCTATCTCGCAGGTTGTGGAGTTCCTGCCGGATCGCTGCGATTGCTCCCCGTGCGAAGAGGCCTGAATCTGGAGGCGCCCGGCGGCGAGCAGTGGCATCGCGCCGCGCAAGTCGCCATCGTCCAGCCTCCAACCAGTATTTCCGACCCCGCCAGCCTGCCCCTCGGCAAGCTGAACCGGCGCCGTGCTGTATCGCGTAACCGGTTCGCGATTCGCATCGGAGTCTCCATTGGCTCCGAACTGCCGATGATGGACGCAGGCTTTGCCTCCGCCACCTTCCAGATCCGCGACTTTGGGATGCAACCGAAAACTGTGGTCTACCACTTCGCCGCCGGCGCCATCGGCGTTGGCGCTCCCGCCGCATCCAAGTGGTGGGGCAAGTGGTCGGAGTTTCGTGCTCACACCGACGATCCGTTGGAAGTCGACGACTTTGCCGGCGTCCTGGAGTTAGCTGGGGCGGAGAATGACCCGCTCACCGGATCCACCAATCTCATCCTCCACGGCGTGCCCGGTGGCCCGCCCATCACCATCCCCAATTTCGACACCGGCGCAGGGTTACGCCTGGGCGGCAGCCAGACTCGGGGGCTCATCCTCCCGCTCACTCCCGTGATTGAGTTCCCAGCCCTTGAGGTCTGCTGAAAAAAAAATCGGGGGCAGGTTTGCCCTGCCCCCTTTGCGTTTTTGGCGCCTCCGAACGCGATCCTAGAAATGCAGCCGTAGCGTGTACTGCACTTCCCGTCCGTAGTTCACCTGTGAGGTAATCCCACCGAACTGTGTACTGGTCACCGAAAGGTTCGGGTTACCAGGCATCACACTGTTCGTCAGGTTATAGCCTTCCAGCCGGAACTCCAGCTTGAACTTCTCCGTCAAACTGAAATTCTTCGATAGCGTGCTATCCAGGTTCCAATACCGCGGGCCGGTAATCCCGTCGTACTGGAAGGGGTTCGTGCGGGGCGTAAACGGAATCGCCTGCGCGAAGGCCGCCGTATTGAACCACTTCGACCAGTCACGCGTCGCCTCTCCCGGATCACCGTTCACTTCCAGTTGCCCGAAGCGCAGAAAACTGCCCGTGTTCCACACAAAGATGTGGCTCGTCGACCAGCCGCCCACGATGTGGTTCAGCACGGGATGCATGCCGGAACCGAAACGCTTGCCCTTACCGAACGGAAGTTCCCAAGTCGTGCCTAGCGTCATGCGATGCCGTGGCGAAGACGAAGGAATCATCGTCAACTTGTTGATGTACTCATCCGGAGCATTGAAGTATCCGCCCGTCGATTCGCGGTTGTAGTTATAACCCCAGATGACGCTGTAGCCGTTGGCAAAGCGCCGCTGCACCCGGAGTTGGACCGCTTTGTAGCGGTTGTCGACGCCCGGCATGAAGCCTTCGCTGAGATCGCCGTAATGAGGATAAGGCCGCAGCAGCGTGGAGAGCGGCACCGTCCGTTGCCCGCGCAACTGGCCCGGCATCACGTTCGCCGGCAATCCAAAGAATGGATTGTTCACCGCCGCGGTCAACGCCGTTTTGTACGTGTAGGAAAGCTGCGGATCCACCAGGTTCATGGAGCGACCGAAACCCGCGCTGCCTCCCTGCCCTTCCGGCACCATGTGGTGGCCGATGTTCATGAAGAACGTCCCGTCAAACTTGAAGCCGCCCATCAGGTCGCGCTCCACTGTAAAGTTGAAACGGTCGTTCATCGGCGTGCGGATATCCTGGCGTGACCATGTGGCCGCTCCACCAATGTTCGTGTAACGCCCATATCCGCGTCCCACCGGCATCACCAGCGGATTCGACGACGGGAAGGGATTGCTGAATACGCCTTGTGGGATTCCCTGAATCTGCACCGGACCGGTGGACGAAGTGGAGAACCCATCCGTCGCCGGCAGCCGCCACGAGTAGCCAAGAATGCTCATCACCGGCACCGCGTAACGCGCGTATCCGATACGAATCGCGGTCTTGTCGTTGGCCCGGATGGCGATGCCGATTCGCGGCAGGAAATTGCGCGCCGGGGCATGGTACAAGCCTTTGGCCTTCTCATCGGTGTAGATGAAATTGCCGTTGTAGGTCGGCTTCACGGCCCCGTTGATCGTCCCCACCTGCGCGGGCATCACTGGAGGTGTGCGCTGGAATTCGGGAATCGGATCAGTCAGATCCAGATACCGCGCCAGACGCAATTCGCGCTCCGAAGGTGCCGTCTCATACTCCCAGCGCAGCCCGAGGTTGAGCGTAATCCGGCGATTCATCTTGAAATCGTCCTGGAAAAACACCCCGTACTGATCCTGCTCCGTATACCGTGGGGAGACATAATTCGTCACCAGCGAGTTGTCGATCGCGCCCAACAAAAACGTCGCCCACGCACTGCCGAAGTTGAGCAGGTTCGGCGCCAGGTTCGTGTTCGCCGTGAGATTCGCCGCGAATGGGAATGTCCCCAGGTTCGGCAATTGCGAATACTCGAAGCCGTGCCGGTAGGCCATGCCGAACTTCATGTAATGGCGGCCCCTGTCATGGCCCATGCTGCCCTGATAGGAATACTTGCGAGGCCGGTAGCTCCACCAGCTCGATTTGCCGAACGTTGCTCCGCCGATGTTCAGGTTCGGGTAGTACACCGCCGGCATGTCCGCCAGGTACGGTTTGTACCAGGGATTGTTCGGCCAGTATTTCGACAGCCCCTGCTCGCCCACCTGCGCCCACGCCGAATCGTATTCGTCTTCGGAGTAGACCACGCCCAGCCGGAAATTGATCACCGTGCGCGCGCTCAACGTGTAGACGCTGTCGAATGCGCCGTTCAACGCATCCATCAATCCGCCGTTGTCCGACGTCGTGGCGATCGTGCCGCCATAGTTGTTGTTATCCAGGCGCGTGCGGATCACACTGTAGCGGGCAAACACCTTCCACTTATCGGAAATGTTCCAGTCTGTGCGGTCGGAGAAATTCCAGTAGTCCAGGAACCATGCGTATCCCGTGCGATAGTTGTTCACACCGGTCAGATCGTCGCCCGGATTGTTCGGTCCCCAGATGTCGTTCATGAACAGCTTCGAAGTCCCGTCGATCCGCGATGCGGGAATGACATTGCCTGCGAATGGCGTACGAGTCGCGGTGTTCGTGGCCGTGTCGGTCACCGTTGTCCAGGGATCAAAAATCGGACGCAGCGCCCCGGCGCGATTGACCGTCTTGGAGAAATCGCCGATGCGCTCCAGATCCGTCGGCAGCGTCATCACCTTGGTGTAGGGCTGCCGGTTTTTCCACTGCTCATAAGTGACGAAAGTGAACAGCTTGTTCTTCACGATGGCGCCGCCAAAAGTGCCGCCGCCCACGTGATTGCGCACCACGTTGGGAGCGCGCGTGAACACATTCGATACCGCATTCAGTTTCGGATTACGCCCGAAGTAGTAGAGACTGCCGTGGTATTCGTTGGTGCCCGCCTTCATGCCGACGTTCATCACGCCGCCCGCCGAGAAGCCGGATTCCGCATCCACCGAGTTCTGCTGCACCGTGAACTCCTGCACCGCGTCCATCGGCGGAGCATAGGAACCGCGCGAGCCGACGCCAATCGGCGACCCGTCGATCTGCACCTCATTGCGTCCGCTGGTCTGGCCGCCCACATCAACGCCCGTCGTGGAGAGCTGATAGAACGGGTTGCGCTTCGAAACATCCGAATAGCGGTTCACCACCGCCGGGTCGAGCAGCGCCAGTGTGAAGGGATTCCGCGCCAGTACGGGCAGTTCCTTCAGCATCGTCCCGTCAATGGTCCGGGCCAGTGTCGTGGTGTTGAACTGCAACTCCACCGCTGAATCCGACACAGTTACGGTCTGGTTCACGTCGCCGACGCGCATGGTCATGTTGACCGTGAGATCGGATCGGACCAGAACACGAATATTCTCCTGCGTGAACTTGCCGAAGCCCGAGGCTTCGCCGGTAACCGTATAGGTTCCCGGTTCGACGAAATCGAACAAATACCGGCCCGACTCGTCCGTCGTGCGGACCGTCGTTGTGCGCGTGCTGGTATTGAGCAGCGTGATCGTGGCGGATGGGACAGCGGCATTCGTAGCGTCGCTGACCAGGCCCTGAACACGGCCGCGATAATCTTGTGAAAATGCAACGGAGCAAAAGAGAGCAAAGAAGGCAATGCGAAGCATCGCTAACCTCCCTAGGTGAGATGGGAGGTAGTATTTCATTCCACCCACCGGAAGTCAAGGTGCTTACAGCGCTTGTCTCGCAGTTTCATTTGCGGTTGAATAGCAGGAGCCCTATGAAGAAGATTGCATCGCTCGTGTTGCTGGGTGTGGCGCTGTTGCCAGCGGCCCCGCCCATCGTCGAAGCCTCCAAAGCCGGCATGGACGCTGACCGCTTGGCTCGCCTCTCCGCGCGCATGAAAGAGTACGTCGACCGTGGCGAACTCGCCGGGGTGGTGACACTCGTATCGCGTCATGGAGTCACTGCCGCGCTCGACGCCCACGGCTGGGCCGACGTGGCCGGCAAAAAGCAAATGAAGCCGGATTCCATCTTCCAAATCATGTCCATGACCAAGCCCGTCTGCGGCACCGCGATCATGATGCTGGTGGAAGAAGGCAAACTCGCCCTCACCGACCCGGTGGAGAAGCACCTTCCCGAGTTCCGGGGCCAGATGATGGTCGCCTATCGCGACAAGGACACCGTTACCTTGAAGAAGCCCTCGCGGCCTATCACCGTTCGCGACCTCATGACGCACACCTCGGGTATCGCCGGCGCCCCGCAAGCCGGCATCGGCGAGTTGTACCAGAAGATGCACCTGACGCTGGCCGAAGCAGTGCATTTCTATTCCCAGTTGCCGCTCAACTTTGAGCCCGGCACCGAATGGCAGTACAGCAACACCGGCATCGCCACTCTCGGCCGTTTGGTGGAAGTGGCCTCAGGCATGCCGTTCGAGAAATTCCTTGAGACGCGCCTCTTTCAGCCGCTCGGCATGAAAGACAGCTTCATCTTCCCGCCCGCCGATAAGGTGGATCGCATCGTTATCGTCCACCAGGCCAAGGATGGCAAGCTAGTTGACGCTCCACCCACCATCCTCGGCGGCGATTCGCGGCTGCACCGCAAGGGCGCCAAATACTCCGCGCCCGAGTTCGGCCTCCATTCCACCGCGCAGGATCTCGCCGCGTTCTACAACATGATGCGTGCCGGCGGAGTCCACCAGGGCAAGCGCCTGCTCACCTCCGCCTCGGTCAAAGTAGCCACATCGCTCCACACCGCGGATATCCGCGCCGGCCATCTGCCCGGCACCGGCTTCGGCCTCACCTGGGAAGTGACGCGCGTCCCGCTTGGCACTCTGAACCTCATGTCAGTCGGCTCCTTCGGCCACGGCGGAGCATTCGGGACCCACGGATGGATCGACCCCGAAAAGGATCTCGTCGGTGTCTTCCTCATCCAGCACACCGGCTCCAGCACCAACGCCAAGCAGGTGTTCATGGGCATGGCCGCTGCCGCAATTAACGAGTAGCAGTGGGTAGCAAGCGCCCCCGCCCGCCCTTTCCTGTTAGAATCACGGTTTATGTTTCAAGGACTCGAACACACGGCTATTGCTTCTCCCAATCCGAAGAAGCTGGCCGACTGGTACGTGGAGAACCTCGGCTTCCACATCAACTTCTCCTACGATGTCTTCTATTTCGTCAAGGCGCCCAACGGCAGCATGCTGGAGATCATTCCTTCCGATGGCGTGATGCCTGGCACTCCGGGCATGAAAGAGCCCGGCATCCGGCACCTTGCCATCGCACTCGACGATTTCGACGCCGGCTATGAACAACTGAAAGCACGCGGAGTGGAGTTTCTCGGCGAGCCATACAACAACCAGGGCAACCGTCTCGTGTTCTTCAAAGACGGTGACGGGAATATCCTGCACTTGATTCATCGCGAAAAGCCGCTGCCGTAAGGAACCCCATTGGTTAAGCGGGTCTTCAAGGCGTTCGCATACCGCGATTTCCGCTTAATGTGGATCGGGGCATGCACGTCCAGCATTGGCACTTGGATGCAGACGCTGGCTCAAAGCTGGCTCGTGCTGGAATTGTCGAAATCGCCGTTCATGCTCGGCCTGGACGCGTTTCTGGGCCAGATCCCCATCTTCCTTTTCTCGCTGGTGGGCGGCGTTGTGGCGGACCGTATGGACCGCCGCCACCTGCTCCTGATCTCGCAATTCATCCAGCTCAGTTGCGCCTTCCTGCTCACGTTCCTGCTCTATCTCAAGGCCGTCCAGGTGTGGCACATCCTGGGCCTGTCGTTCCTGGTAGGCACAGCACAGGCCTTCGGCGGGCCGGCCTATCAGGCGCTGATCCCGCGTCTGGTCAAGGGCGAGGATCTGCAGAACGCCATCGCCCTCAACTCGATTCAATTCAACCTCGCCCGAGTCATCGGACCAGTGATCGGCGGCCTGGCGATGTCGAAACTCGGCGCGGTGTGGTGTTTCGGGCTGAATGGTCTTTCCTACATCGCCGTGATGATCTCGTTACTGCTGTTGCACGAGCGCTATACTCCGCCGGAGAAGCGCCAATCCATGCTCGACAGCATGAAGGAAGGCATCCAGTTCATCCGTCAAAAGGAATCGATGGAGGCGCTCATCATCATCGCCTTCTTCATGACGGCGTTTGGCATTCCGCTCATCAACTTCCTGCCGGTCTTCGCCAAGGATGTTCTGAAAGGCGACGCCAATACGTTCTCCCTGCTGTTGTCGGTATCGGGGCTCGGTTCAGTAACCGGAGCGCTGTTCGTGGCTGGGATCGGCAACGTGCAGAACAAGGGCCGTGTCGCAATCACCGCGCTGATCGGGCTGGGCACGATGATCGTCGCCTTCTCCTTCAGCAAGCATCTTTACCTGAGTTGCTTCTTCCTGTTCCTCTCAGGCGGCCTTCTGATGGCGAGCTTCGCCATGATCGCTTCCCTGGTGCAATTGATCACCACCGACTCCATGCGCGGCCGCGTGATGAGCGTCTACAACGTGGCCTTCCGAGGCGGCATGCCCTTCGGCAGCCTCGCTTCGGGAAAGCTGATCACGATGTTTTCGGCCCCCTACGTAATCGCCGGAAACGGGGCGTTGCTCGCGCTGATGGGTCTGTGGTTTTTATTGGTGCACCGGCGTGTGGCGAAGCTGTAGAGAGGGAATTCAATTCACGGTTTGATCTTGCTGAGAAACCCGTCCATGCTGAGCCGTGCTTTTGAAACGAGGGAACGAAGTGTCCTCTTGCAACCTGGGCATGATCGGGAATAGGCAGCGAAGCGACGCTCCCTTCCTTGGTCATGACAATGTGGCTACCGCGCTGCCTGTCAACGCACCAGCCTAGTTTCTCGAACGCGCGAACAACCTCTCGCGGTCGAAGCAAGGGGATAGGCGGCATCAGACAGTAACAAAAACCTCTTCCGTCTCAACTGTTAGCGGCATGCCTCGTGCTACTCGAACGCTCAGACATTCGCGGATCGCATCAACGATATTCGCCTCTGCCTCCGCCTTCGTCCGTCCTTGGCTCACACAGCCAGGGATGGCCGGGCATTCCGCGATGTAAACGCCGTCCTCATCCTGAACAATTGTGACCTTGAACTGCATGGCTTCGATGATAGCGCAGCTTGGCAGCGCATGCCCCGCACTTCATGAAGATTGTTCCGCCCGAACAGAAACTCCCCACATCTCACAAATAGGCAGTCTCCACTTCGACTATGCCGGCGAAACTGGCGGCAGCCGGTACGGCCAAACCTTCTGATCGAAGCTTCTTAATATGAAGTACCATCGCCTCCTGGATGAGTCGCTCGACATCACCTCGCGAATCCCCAACAGCAATGACACCGGGAAGGAACGTAGGCGCCCCATAAGAGTCTTCAGGACTTCGGCGCGTGGATGCTTCCCGATCTTTCGATCGACGAAGCAGTCACCCGCATGCCGGTGCTGTTGAATCACCAAAACGAAAGCGTGAGGACCGCTGCAGTCTTGTGTGCCATAGCTGTATCTTCGCGCGGTCAGTTGGAACGCCTGATTAGTGCGTACCAAGATCAATCAGAATACTACTACAATGTCGTAACCTGGCTAGACCGCTACCTCTATGCACCGAAGCCTGTGTTCGATGCATACGTTTCCCAAGTTCACAACCCTTGGCATGAGAGCACCTAGCATCGAGACATAGCAGCTTGCCGTCGACGTCAGAAGCCGCAAGCCCTCGAACACAACTACCCCGATATGTCACAATAGCAAGAGACCGCTCGATCCTTCGGCGTTCCCAATAGCAACATCATGGACTTCCTCGCGGGGATGAATCCCCAGCAAGCCGACGCCGTACGCCACCTCGACGGGCCTCTGCTCATCCTGGCCGGCGCCGGCAGCGGAAAAACACGGGTCATCACCCACCGCATCGCGCATATGATCTGCGATCGCGGTGTGCCCCCGTGGTCTATCGTCGCGGTCACCTTCACCAACAAAGCCGCTGAAGAAATGCGCAATCGCGTCAAAGCGCTGCTCTCCGGCTCCCGCCACACCGAAGCGCCCACCGTCTGCACCTTCCATTCTTTCTGCGTGCGCCTGCTGCGCCGCCATGGCGATCGCCTCGCCGACATCCGCCCCGGCTTCACCCGCAACTTCTCCATCTACGACGACGACGATCAGGTCTCGACGCTCAAATCCATCTACCGCCAGCTCGGACTCGAAGCGAAAAATCCCGAACCGCGCGCGGCACTGTCGATGATCAGCAAGGCCAAGTCCGACAAGGTCTCCCCCGATGAAATGAAGGCCAAGGCCACCGATCCCGTCGCCCAGCGCGTGGCCGTGCTCTACGAAAACTACGAGGCGCGCCTGCGCGCCGCCAATGCGCTCGATTTCGACGATCTGCTGCTCGAATCCGTTCGTCTCCTCCAGCACGACGCGCAGACTCGCAACTCCTGGAATGAGCGCATCCACTACCTGATGATCGACGAGTATCAGGACACTAATCGCTCCCAATACGAATTGATGTTGCTGCTCGGCGGCGTGCGGGGCAATGTCTGTGTCGTCGGTGACGAAGATCAATCCATCTACAGTTGGCGCGGCGCCGATATCCGCAATATTCTCGACTTCGAGAAAGATTTCCCCCGCGCGAAAGTCGTCCGCCTGGAGCAGAATTATCGCTCCACCAAGCACATCCTCGAAAGCGCTGGCGCTGTGGTTGCCAACAACAAGGCGCGCAAGGGCAAAACTCTCTGGACCGCGGGAGCCAAGGGCGACCTCATCACCGTCTACGAAGCGATGGACTCGGATAACGAAGCTCTCTTCATCGCCGACATGATCGAGAAGATCATCCGCTCCGAGCCCGCCACGCGCGTCGCCGTGCTCTACCGGACCAATTCGCAATCGCGCCAGATTGAAGAAGCCCTCCGCCGCTACAAGCGCAAGTACATCATCGTCGGTGGTTTCAGTTTCTACCAGCGCGCCGAAATCAAGGATACGCTGGCCTACCTCCGCCTTCTGCTCACACCCACCGACAACGTTGGCCTCCTGCGCGTCATCAACACCCCGGCGCGCGGCATCGGCAAGAGCACCATTGAAGCCCTGGAACAGGCCGCAAACACCGAACGCATCAGCATCTGGGAATCGCTCGGCCACTTCATTGACAGCAATGAGCTGGGATCCCGTGCCACATCGGCGCTGAAGGCATTCCGCGATCTCATTCTCTACCTCCGCACGTTCATGGGTAAGAACGTGAACGAGCTGATGTCGGCGGTGCTCGAACACACCGGCTATCAGAAAATGCTCGAACTCGATCGCAGCGAAGAAGCGCAGTCGCGGCTCGAAAACATCAACGAGTTGGTCAACGCCGCCGCCGAAGCCGCGGAGCGGGGCGAAACACTCGCCGATTTCCTCGACCACGCCGCCCTCGTTTCCGATGCCGATTCCGTCGACGAACAGGCGCAGGTTTCTCTCCTCACCATCCACAACGCCAAGGGCCTCGAGTTCCCCGTTGTCTTCCTCGCTGGAATGGAAGAAGGGTTGTTCCCTCACCAGCGTTCCCGCGACTCCGAAACCATGCTCGAAGAAGAGCGCCGCCTCTGTTACGTGGGCATGACCCGCGCGGAGAAGATGCTCTATCTCACATGGGCCCGCATGCGGCGCAAGTGGGGAGGCTCTCCCCCTGAGCCCTCCATCGCCAGCCGTTTCCTGCGCGAGATTCCTCCGCAGCTCGTACATAAGATGGGCGGCAGCCCCTCGGCTCGTGAAGTCGACCTCTTCAGCGAACAGTATGAGGTCCGCCACACGGTACGGAAAAATCTCTACACTGGAAAGACGTACAATTCCGTGGAGAACGTCGCCCAGTTTTTTAAGGATCGTAATCTGCCGGTGAACGTGGCGGGCATCGCCAATTCGGCGCCCCGCGCCCCGCAACCGCAGCAGCAGGCGCCCGTGCGCCCTCCGTCTCCTCAGGCGGCCGCCAAACAAGCGCCGCAACCATCGAAATCGAAGATCTCCGCCGGCGCCACCATCCGCCATCCCACCCTTGGGAAAGGCACCATCGTGCGCATCGAAGGCGAAGGTCCCGACGCAAAACTCACCGTGAGCTTCCCCGGCCACGGGTTGAAAAAATTGATCGCGAAATACGCAGGAATAACTGAATAAGCATGAACACGAAACACATCACCGATAAAACCGAACGCAAAGCCGCCAAGCGCTCCGCCCGCAAAAAGGCTGCCCCCGCGGCGAAGCGCGCCCAAGGCGTCGCCCGCGGCTCCTTGAAGAAAAAGGTCCAGAAGATGGTGAAGGGCCAGCGCAAGCGCTAGCACCCTTTAACCTGATACACTTCGCGCGCGGCGGAGGTCACGCTCCGCCGCGTTGTCAATTCCATGGGCCAATACCTGCGCACCAAGTCTATCGACGACCTCATTGCCGCTAGCGAAGAGCCCGGCAAGCGTCTCAGCCGTACGTTGGGACCCTGGAGTCTGGTAGCCCTTGGCATCGGCGCGGTGATTGGCTCCGGCATTTTCATCCTCACCGGCACCGCCGCGGCAGGCGAGACACTCAGCGTTCCGTCCATCATGAACGCCCCCGTACTGGACCTCATCCGGCACGGCGCCAACTCGGTGTCCACTATCGGGCGCCCCGGGGCAGGGCCAGGTATCGCGCTTTCCTTCGCCCTGGTGGCATTCGTCTGCGCGCTCGCCGGATTGTGCTATGCCGAGCTCGCATCCATGATCCCCATCGCCGGCGGTGCATACACCTATTCCTATGCCACGCTCGGTGAAATCGTCGCCTGGATTCTCGGCTGGGATCTCATCCTCGAATACGCCGTGTCGAACATGGCCGTCGCCGTGGGTTTCTCCGCCTACTTCAACGATATCCTCGACTCCCTCTTCGGCTTCCATCTGCCGAAGGCGCTCTCTGAGCCCATGTTTGTAGGCGGCCAGGCCACCGGCAGCGTCTTCAACCTGCCGGCGTTTCTCATCCTTATGGCGTTGACGGCCTTGCTGGTGCGCGGTGTGCAGGAATCCACCCGCGCCAACAACATCATGGTGATCATCAAAATCGCCGCCATTCTGCTGTTCGTCTTCGCCGCATCGAAATCGGTGAAGACCGAGAACTGGACACCGTTCCTCCCCAACGGCTTCAGCGGCGTGCTCACCGGCGGCGCCATCGTCTTCTTCACCTACATCGGCTTCGATTCCGTGTCCACCGCCGCCGAAGAATGCCGGCATCCGCAGCGCGATCTGCCGTTCGGCATCATCGTCAGCCTGCTTATCTGCACCGTGCTCTATGTCTCGGTATCGCTGGTGCTCACTGGCGTGATGAATTGGAAAACGCTGAACAATCCGGCGCCAGTGGCCAAGGCGCTGGAATACATTGGCATGGACAACATCCGTGCTCTGGTCACCACCGGAGCCCTCGGCGGAATGCTCAGTTCCCTGCTGGTCTTCCAGTACGGCCAGGCGCGCGTCTGGTTCGCCATGTCGCGCGATGGATTGCTTCCGGGCTACTTCTCGAAGGTGCATCCGAAATTTCAAACGCCCCACGTCAGCACCTGGATCGCCGGATTCGCCGTCGGCCTGCCCGCGGGAATTTGGGACATCGCCACCTTCGCCGACCTCAGCAATATCGGGACGCTATTCGCTTTCGTCACTGTGTCCGCCGGTGTGCTGGTGCTGCGCAAAAAGCACCCGCAGCGCCCGCGCGGTTTCCGGGTGCCGCTGGTGCCGCTCATCCCTATTCTGTCCATGCTTTTCTGTTTTGTGCTGATGCTCAGCCTGCCCCTGCAAACCTGGGTCTGGTTCTTCTGCTGGCTGATCATCGGGCTGTTTATCTACCATCTGTACGGCCGCAAGCATAGTCTGCTCGCGCCCAAAGACTAAGTACTGTCGAGGAAATGGAGTTCACATGTTGCGTGACAAATTGAAGGGTGTCGTTGGATTCCCCATTACGCCGTTTCGGAAAGAAGATCTCTCGATCGATCTGGAGTCGCTCGAGTTCAACGTGCTGGAGATGATCAAGCACCCGTTCTGCTCGCTGGTGGCCGCCGGCGGCACGGGCGAAATGTACTCCATGACTCCCGGTGAAAACATCGAAGTCGTGCGCCGCACCGTAGCCGTCACCAACGGCAAGATGCCGGTCATTGGCGGCGTCGGATTCAACGGCCGCATCGCTTCGGAAATGGCCCGCGAGATGGAAAAGGCCGGCGCGGACGCCCTGCTCGTGATGCCGCCCTACTACACCAACGCGCCCGCGGAAGGGCTCTACGATTACTACGCCGAAGTGGGCCGCGCCAGTGGTTTGCCGCTCGCCATCTACAGCCGCGACTGGGCCGTGTTCACCCCGGATATGGTCGCCCGCCTCGCCGACAAAGTGCCCACCCTGCAGATCTGGAAAGACGGCCAGGGCGATGCCCGCCGTTATCAGAAGATCATGTCGAAGCTGGGTAATCGCCTCGCCTGGCTCGGCGGCCTCGGTGACGATTGCATCACTCCCTACTTCTCCATCGGCGTCCAGGGCTACACTTCTTCCATCTCCAACGTCGCCCCGCGCCTCTCCTTGAAAATGGCGGAACTCGGCATCGCGCAGGACTTCGTCGCCTTGAACAAGCTCGTCGACAAGTTCGTCCATCCCCTCTACGCTCTCCGCGAACGCAAGCGCGGCTATGAAGTCTCCATCATGAAAACCATGATGGACCTCATCGGATTGAAGGGCGGCCCAGTGCGTCCTCCGCTCGAAAACAACACCGCCGAGGAAACCGAGATGACCAAGAAGCTCGTGGAACTGTACAAGGAGTGGATGTAAATCCGCCCCATGCTCAGCCCGACGATTTTCCGTGAATACGACATCCGCGGCGTGGCGGATGTCGATCTGCCCTCGGATGGCATTGAGTTCCTCGGCCGGGCCATCGGAACCTACTTCCGCCGCCAGGGCGAAACACAGATCAACCTCGGCCGCGATTGCCGCCTCAGCGGCCAGCGGCTGCGCGATGCCATGGTGAGGGGGCTGCTTTCCACTGGCGTACATGTGACGGACATCGGTGTCGTGCCCACGCCCCTGCTCTATTTCTCCGTGTTTCACCTCCACACTGCCGGCGGGGTGATGATTACCGGAAGCCATAATCCATCCGACTACAACGGCTTCAAAGTGATGCACGGCAAGAGCACCATTTACGGAGAATCCATCCAGCATTTGCGGCGATTGATTGAGGCCGGAGATTTCGAACAAGGCGAAGGCAAGCTCTCTACCGCGGATGTCATGCCTGCCTACGTCGACGAAATCTCCTCTCAGTTCCAGTTCTCACGCCGCATCAAAGTGGTGCTAGATGCAGGCAACGGAACGGCAGGCCCAACACTGCATCACCTCTTCTCCAAGCTCAACGCCGACACCGTCGAGCTGTACTTCGACATGGACGGCCATTTTCCCAATCACCATCCCGATCCCACCGTCGAGAAAAACCTCGAGCATTGCAAGACCGCCGTCGCCACACACCAAGCCGAGTTAGGCATCGCCTTCGACGGTGATTCCGACCGCATCGGAGCAGTCGACGAAACAGGCGCCGTCGTGTGGGGCGACCAGTTGATGCTCATCTACGCCCGCGAAATTCTCACCCGCAAGCCCGGCGCCACCTTCATCGGCGAGGTGAAGTGCTCCCAGGTCATGTACGACGAGTTGAAACGCCTCGGCGGCAATCCCATCATGTACAAAACGGGCCATTCCCTCATCAAAGCCAAAATGAAGGAAGAGCACGCCGAACTGGCCGGCGAAATGAGCGGACATATGTTCTTCGCCGATCGCTACTACGGCTTCGATGATGCTCTCTACGCCGCCTGCCGCCTCGTAGAGATCGTCGCCGCTTCCGGCAAGCCGCTATCAGCACAGCTCGCCGGATTGCCCAAAATGATCGCCACCCCCGAAATCCGCCACGATTGCCCCGAAGAAAAAAAATTCGAGATCGTCTCCAAAGTCGCCGCGCATTTCCGCAGCCGCCGCCCTGTGATCGAGGTCGATGGTGTACGCGTGCTCTTTGAGAGAGGCTGGGGACTCGTGCGCGCCTCGAACACGCAGCCCATCCTCGTGTTGCGCTTCGAAGCCGAAAACGAGGACCTGCTCACCCAATACAGAGCCGAAGTCGAGGCCGCGGTAGCAGCCGCGGAATAGAAGATGTCCATAAGTAGAAACCCTAGGGACCCTCTCCTCGCCGCCTAAGGTTCCATAACCCCGGTCCCACTTCGCGCTCCAGTACGAAATAGATCCAAAAGTAACGTTCCCAACATTCTCGGTACCTGTTACCTTCATAAGCACAGCAAGAGTGTTGCCGCAAGAATAAGAGTCGCGCCTCAGGAACGCGACCCTGAGCCTGCGGTGTCCCAACACTCCCAAAACCTCAGTTTGATCAGGGAAAACAGGAGCTATGTTCAACATCCAAATCGGCACAATGATTCGTACGCTTGCCATCGCGTGCATCGGAGGAACGTTCGCGGGAGCAGCCACATTTGACTTCACCAGTGGCACATTGACCAAAGTTGATTCCGGCATCACCATGACTGCCGCTGCTTTCAGCCTGCCCGCCACGGGCATATTTGAAACCGCGCAGGCAGCCTTCTTCTCCGGCATCGGAACGGGCATTTGCAATTCGGCCGAAGGCCCGTCCGATTGCGGGTTCGCCAACCATCACATCGAGAATTCAGCCCCGGGCGGCGTGGACTTCTTCCTTCTGAAATTCTCCACTCCCGTGGACCCCGTCAGCATGGTTATTCAGTCCTGGACCGGCTCCGACCGCGATGTCACCATGTGGGTCGGAAGCGTGGCCAATCCTGCCACATTCACACTCGCCGGCTTAACCTTGGCAACCATGCCCGCCGGCCTCACCCGCATCGACAGCGACACCACAAACAGCAACAATCCACGCACCGTATCCATCGGTGGAAGCACGTCGGCCAATATCCTCGTCTTCGGCGCTCGCATCGGACAAACAGACGACTTCTTCAAACTCGTCTCGCTCAGCGTCAACGCGCCGCTCAATGATACAGCAACACCGGAGCCCGGAACGCTGGCTCTCATCGGAGGAGCGCTCGTTGCCATCGGTGCATACCGCAGGCAAAGCGCCTAGTCCGCGACTGGGGGGACCTCAGTCCCCCCAATCCACTTGAACCTCCACAGGAAAACGACGGACCACCTCCCGGCTCACGTTGGACATCGATCCCAACGTGAGCTTCTTTAGTCTTGGCAGCCTGCTCAGCAGCGCCACACCGCGAACCGTAACCCCCGCGCACGACCAGAACTCCAGTTTCTCCAGCGTATCCATCCGGCTCAGGATCTCCAGGCTCCGATCCGTAATCTTCGTCTGTCCAGCATAGTAACTGCGCAGCCTCCGCAAACCGCCAAGCTGTTCCGTGGCGGCGTCACTCGTATCCCGGCAATACATACACCACAGCGCCTCCAACCGCGCACAGGCGCCGACATGACGGAACCCTGCGTCCGGAACATCCATCGGCATCAACTCATCCAGCATGGGAAAATCCGGCAGCAACGCGAGTGCCTCGTCCGACACGTTCTTACAACTCACCGAAAGACCGCGCAAAGAGGGAATGCGTGACAACCCGCGAAACCCTCGGTCGGACAGGCCATAGCACCGCCGGCCCCAGATGTACTGCAAACTGCGCGACCGCCCTAGTACCTCCCACCCGGCGTCGCTCGAATCCGTATCCTGGCACATCAACATCCGCAGGCACGGCAACGCCGCAATCGCCGCCATCGTTTCATCGGTGGCATCGAAGCCCAGCCATTCGAGATGCGGCAAACCAGCCAGCGCCTCGAGACCTTTCGAACTCAGTTTCAGCCGCGAATCATCCAGGTTCAGTCCGAACAAACCCGCCAGCCTGCTGAGCGTCACCAAACCGGCATCGGTGATCGCTCCACGCAGCAGCAGATAGTTCGGCTCTGCCTCAAATCCCATCAACGAGTACTGCGGCGTTCCCCCCTGCCAGCGCGCAAACACCGGAAATTCGGCCAGCAGCGAAAGCCCTTTATCCGTAAGCAGGTCGCCCGATTTGAAATGCCGCAGCCCTTTCTTCCCCGCCAACGCCCGAATCGTGCCATCTCCGGAATGAGACCCCAGCAACTCCACCCGCTCCAGTTTCGGGCAGTACCGTAGGTTCTCGAGCCCCGCATCAGAGATCCCGCGGTGATGGAAAATCTGGAACTCCCTGAGCGACTGGAGTTCCCGCACATGAGCAAGCCCCGCATCGGTAATCCGGCATCCCGTAAGGTTCAGGCTCTCCAATCGCTCCATCCGCGCAATGTGCCGCAGCCCTTCATCCGTCACCCGCCGCGATCCCTCCAGTTGCAGACGCCGCAGTCCATCCAGCCCGGCGATGCGTTCCAAGACGGCATCGGTCACCTGCCCCGCGGAACGCAACTCGCGGATGCCGTGTGCGTCAATCACCGCAACGATCTCCTCCCAGTCCCTCTCCGTCAATGGTGGCCGCGCCTCAATCCAACCGTCTTTCCAATTCACTCGGTAGAACGGCGGCGTCATCGTGTCACCGCGCCTTGGCGGTGCCGACGCCGCGCTCGCGGTAAGTTCACTCCACGCACCGAAACCGAATAGCTTCGCTACAAACAGCCGCGCGGTTTCTTCGTTGATTTCACTGCCGTCGAGTTTTCTGCTTACGTGATCATGGAATTGCTCACCGCTGAATTCGAGCCCGAATACCAGGCGTAGCCGTTCCAGCGCTTCCCCATCGCCGCCGCAAGATGCGAGCACATCCGCCGCAATCGACTGGTAGAACCCGAGTCGCGCCGGAAACACCGCTTCCCAATGATCTTTCAACGCGGCCCAAGTCGGAAAACCATGCTCGCGAGCCAGCACAAACTGTGCGTCCGCAAGCACCGGTTCACCGGGCCGCCCATTCACAGCGAAGCGATCGCGCGCCGCGGCATCGCCGGCACGGTAATCCCGTAACAGTTCCTTGGCTTGCTTCCTCAGTTGTTCGAGAGAGAGGCCTTTGGTTCGGCCCCGTAGGGGTTGGGTCATAACAGATCTCCTTCCATGTCAGGCCCGCGTCCGCACGACGGGCAGAAAGAAGATCAATTCCATCAACAAAACGAAGAAAACCGGTGGGCACGGCCCTTTCCCGCGGACTGGATGCGCCCGTTTGCGCAAGGACTTCAGCCTATCACTTCCCCACACCGCACGCAACGGCATTCGCATTTTGCTTCAACTCCGTGCCGAACATCGAAATATCTCTCGTTATTGGAAAAAAGAAGCTCATGCTATTGACCTGCCTTTCACGGTTATATAGAATTGCTCAAAGCTAACTAATCCCCCCCTCGGAGGCCTTACTCTTGCAGCAACCCTACGTCGGCGCCATCCTGTGCGTCGCCTTCAATCGGATCCCTCAGGGCTGGGTCCCATGCGACGGCCGCCTGCTTCTCCCCGCCCAATACAGCGCCCTGTACGCTGTCATTGGAAACCGCTACGGCGGAACTCCCAACTTTAACTTCGCCGTTCCGGACATTCGCAGCCGTATCCTCCGAGGTCCCGACAAACAAATTCCCATCGCCACTCAAGAAGGCGTGGAGAACGTGCAACTCAACGCCGCACAATCGGCGCCGCATACGCACAAAGTGCAAGTCAATAGTGGCCCCGCCAACACTCCCACTCTGGCCAAGAATCTACTCTCCGCCGGAGCCTCGCGTGGAATTGCCGTCTATGCCCCACCCGGAAACGCCGTCGATCTCGATGCAGCATCCATCAGCCAAACAGGTGGCTCCGACGCCCATTCCAACCTCCAACCCTATCTGCCCATCAACTTCCTGATCGCACACAGCGGCTACTTCCCGGATCAGCCGTTGCCCGATAGCGATCCCTTCACCGGCGAGATCCGTATCTACCCCTGGGGCTTAATCCCAAGAAACTGGGCCGCATGCAACGGCCAGAGCCTCTCCGTTGCCTCTTACCCCACTCTCTTCGGCCTCATCGGCAACGCCTTTGGCGGCGACGGCGTCAACAACTTCAAGCTCCCTGACCTCCGCGGCCGCACTCCTCTCGGCGCGGGTCAAGGTCCTAACCTCTCCAATTACCCCATCGGCCAACAGGGCGGCGCGGAGACCATTAGTCTCACCACCTCCCAAATGCCACAACACAGCCATCAGCCACATGCGGTCTCCGGCGCCGCCACCACCATCAACCCCAGCGGCGCCATGCTCGCCACTGGCGCATCCGTCTTCGCCAAGGGCCCCGACAATTCCGCGCTAAACACAAACACCATCGCATCAGCCGGCGTGGGAGAGGGCCATGACAACATGATGCCGTTCCTATCCCTCAACTTCTGCATCTGCCTCACTGGCCTCTATCCCACCTGGAGCGAATAACATGCCCTATATCGGAGAAATCTGCATTTTTGCCGGACCCAAGGTACCACCTCCCGACTGGGCGGTCTGCGACGGCTCCGTCCTCCCCATCGACGGATACGATGAACTGTTCTCCCTCATTGGAAAGACCTATGGTGGTGATGGCGTCACCAACTTCGCCCTCCCCAACCTCAGCGCCCGTGTCCCCATCCACAGTGGACAAGGCAACGGCCTCTCCGACCGCAAATTGGGAGAATCCGGTGGCCAGGATTTTGTATCTCTCGTCGAAGACAACCTGCCGGCGCATTCCCACAATTGGTCAGGAAATCAGACGCCGCCCACCGCTGAGAACACCGGAGTGCTCGCCGGCGGCCTCACCTATCGTCCTGACGACGGCACCCTTTATGCCATGCTCTCCACGGACACGCTCGGGATGACGCCGCCTGCTCCATCGCAGCCGCACGAAAACCGGCAGCCCTCCCTTCGCGTCAACTTCATTATTTGTTTGAAGGGCACTTTCCCGCAGGGCGGCTAGGCGCAACGCAGTTTCGCGCCCCCATCCCGCCCCATACTGAGTTATCTTACTGAGTAAGCTATCTATGGGACGACACGACGCTCTCCAGGGTTCTCTACCCCTCCTCGTTCTGAAAATTCTCGACGCCCGTGGCCCCCTCCATGGCTATGGACTTACCTCCCAAATCGAATCCATGTCCGACGAGGTACTCACCGTGGAGCAGGGCTCGCTATACCCTGCGCTCCATCGCATGGAAGAGGAGGGCTGGATCAAAGCCAAGTGGGTGGTCACCGAAAACAAACGCAAAGCCCGTCTCTATGAGATCACCGCCAACGGCCGCAAATACCTCGGCGTGGAAGAGGCTCGCTGGAAAGCGGTCACCTCGGCGGTCAATCACATTCTGCGGCACGTCTGATGTCTCGCCTCACGCGCGTCTGGAATGCGTTGCATAGCGGCCAGCTCGAACAGGAGTTGGACGACGAGCAGTTGTTCCACCTCGAATCCCTCACCGACGACCTGATCCATCGCGGCATGTCCCGTGAACAGGCCCAGGCCGAAGCACGCCGCCGTTTTGGCAACATGCTGCGCCCGCGTGAGCAGAGCCGCGATGCGCGCCTCCATCCCTGGCTCGATTCTCTCCTTCAGGACATCCGCTTCGGCGCGCGCATGCTCCGCGCCCATGCCGTTGTCACCATCATCATGGTCACCTCACTGGGACTCGCCATCGGAGTATGCGCCGCGGCATTCTCCCTCATCGACGCGCTGATTCTTCGCCCTCTCCCCGTCCCTGGTCCCGAACAGTTGGTTTACCTCAGCTACAACGGCCCTGGCCCAGGTGGCGATCATCACACCGGCGATAACCTCAACTTCTCCCCACGCACGTTGCAGCAGTTCCGAAAGCAAGCTGACGACATCATCCAGCTCTTCGGAGTGATGTACGGCGGCCCCATGCAGACCGTTCTCTTCGATGGAGAATCCACACCTCAGCCCATCCGCCCCCAGTGGCTCTCGCCTGAAGCCTTCACCATTCTCGATCTGCAACCGGCCGCCGGCCGCCTCACGAATCCGGAAGAAACGCGGCCCGCGGTCCTGAGCTATTCCTTCTGGCAACGCCGTTTTCAAGGCAGCGGGAATGCAATCGGCCAATCGTTGACGGTGTTCGTCAGAGGCGCCGCTGAAGGCCGCTTCCGAATCATTGGAGTGGCTCCGAGGAATTTCAGCGGCCTCGAGCCCGGGGCGCCGGCCGATCTATGGCTCCCGCTCGCCTCCCGCGGCGGAGACGCTTGGGCCCGTCGCGACGACGTCGATTGGTTCCATATCCGCGGCCGTCTGGAGCCGCACATCTCCCCGGAACAGGTAGAACAAAAGCTCCAACCTTTGTTTCGGCAACTCCGCGGCGAGCGCATCCCCGAATTGCGTGCACACAATCTGCCATCACCAAGCATCGAAGCCTTCCGCACCGCCCAACTTCATCTCCGTCCCGCTTCCGAAACGCCGTCTCTCCTTCGCGCCCAGTTTGAACGCCCGCTCCGCATCCTGTCGCTCATCGTCGCTCTCGTGCTCTTGATTGCATCCGCGAACGTCGCCAATCTCTTCGTCGCCCGCTCCACCGCGCGTGCCCATGAGATGGCCCTCCGGCTCGCCGTCGGTGCGCCGCGCGCCCGGCTGGTGCAACAGATTCTCCTTGAAGGTGCGCTCGTCGCCGCAGCCGCCTGTGTCCTCGGCCTGCTGCTCGCATGGATCACTTGCCCCATCATCGTCCGCATGCTCTCTCCCGCCGATTTCCCCGCATATCTCGACGTCCGCCCCGGCGCGCGTCTTCTCGCGTTCCTGCTCTGCACTGGGGTGCTCACCACCATACTCTCCGCCCTCGTCCCAGCCCTGCGCGCGTCCGCCGTATCGCCAATGCATGCCCTGCAACAGCCGCGCTCCCAACCGGTGCGGCGTGGATTGCTTCGTCCCCTGGTCGTCCTCCAAGCCGGATTCAGCTTCGCCGTGGTGTTCACCGCGGTGCTGCTACTCCTCTCGTTCTACAATCTGATCCGCGCCGACCTCGGCTTCTCGAAGGACAGCGTCACGCTCCTCACCGTCGGCTCGGCCCACCCACCGCGGGAACCGGAGGCAGCCGCAATTGTCGAGTTGCTCAAACGCCTGCGCCGCCAGCCCGGAATCCACGCCGCCAGCCTCTCCATGGTTCCGCTGGTCAATCCCTTCACGCCCGCGCGCGCCTTCGTCACCGGACCCGGCATCCCCAAAGACGCCCGGCCCGTCTATCTCGGCGTAGCTCCGGGATTCCTGGAAACGATGCGTATCCCGTTACTCACAGGTCACGATTTCACGACCGACGGCTACCTCGCTGCGGATGCCCGCTCCGTCATCGTAAACCAGGCGTTTGTCCACCGCTACGTTCCTTCCGGCGCCTCACCCATCGGCTACAGCTTCCGCCGCACCAATGGCGGCGCGCCTGTTGAACAGCAAATCATCGGAGTCGTCGCCAATGGGCGCTACCACACACTCCGCGAAGCGCAAGAGCCCATTGTCTTCGCTGCCTTCCCCCGCCTCAATCAATCCACCATCGTCATCCGCGGCGCGCTCACCGGCGACGATGCCCGCGCCCTGCTCAACAAGGAACTGGAGCAAACACAGGCGGGCATGCATATTACTGCCGTCACCACACAAGCCGAGCGCATCGACAGCACCGTACTGCGCGAGCGCCTGCTCGCCTTGCTTGGCGGCTGCTTCGCCCTGCTCGCCATCATCATCGCCGCCGCCGGCATGTATGGCATGCTTTCCTATTCCTTCCTCCAACGCACAAGGGACATCGGCATTCGTCTCGCCCTCGGCGCACACCGCATCCTTCTCCTCCGCCTTGTCCTTGCCGACTTGATTCCGCTCCTCGCCGCCGGGCTCGTCATCGGACTCCTCTGCGGACTCCTCCTCTCCCGATCCCTCTCTTCCCTGCTTTACGCCGTCACGCCCTCTGACCGCTGGAGCATCGCCGCAGCCGCGGCCAGCCTGCTCTTCGCCTTGCTCACTGCCTTGATCCCCGTCAGCCGCCGCATCCTTCGCCTCCACCCGATGGATTCCCTCCGCAACGAGTAACGGTTGCGCTCGCCCGGTGTCTTGACAGGGCGTAGTCTTTCTTTCATACTAAGACAACTCACTAAGAACTCTACCTAAGTCAGCTTACGTAGCCGTCTATTGCTTTGGAGGATTCATCATGAACTCGGTTGTTCCCACCACCCACCGCCTGGCGATCCTGCTTCTCGCCGCCGCCCCTCTCTTCGCCCAGTCGCAAACTGGCTCCCTCGCCGGCTCCGTCCTCGACACTCAGGCCGCGCCCATCCCCGGAGTCTTGATTGAGGCTCGCTCGGAGACCTCCGGCGTCACCCTGAAAAGCATCTCCAACGACACCGGCAGCTACGTGTTCCCCAACATCCAGGCCGGCATGTGGTCCGTCACCGCGGAGAAGAACGGCTTCAAAAAGCTGGTCCGCTCCAATATCCAGATCTTCATCGCCCAACGCCAGGTGCTCGATCTGCAACTCGAAGTCGGCGACGTGAAGCAAAGCATCGAAGTCTCCGCATCCCAGACACTGCTCGACACCAACATGAGCGAGCGAGGTCAAACTCTCACCCCGCGCATGTATCAAACGCTGCCCCTCT
Source organism: Acidobacteriota bacterium (assembly GCA_018268935.1). GTDB lineage: Bacteria > Acidobacteriota > Terriglobia > Bryobacterales > Bryobacteraceae > CADEFT01. Next base: position 95,518 of record JAFDVS010000107.1, read on the forward strand.
GGTCCGGTGGACTCCAGAATCCCTCTGCCTTTCTCGGCTTCATGGCGGGCGTCAACAACTCCGCCGAACTGAGCATCGCGGGGTCTACCGGCCGCGCCCGCGAACAGTTGATTGACGGCACCAGCAACGTCATACCCGAATCCGGCGGCACCGTCTTCAATCCGCCATCCGCTGAAGCCTTCAGCGAGTTCAAGCTTCTGGTGGGGAGCTACACCGCCGAATACGGACGCACCGGCGGAGGCATCGAAATCCTCACCACCAAATCCGGCACCAACGCCCTGCACGGCACCTGGGCTTACTCCATGCGCCGCCAGATCTGGAATGCCGCCGGCTGGAGCGTCAACCAGAATCGCGCCAACGCTCCCGGCTATCGCCCCAAGGATCGGCTCAACGCCACCAGCGGCGGCGTTGGCGGCCCCGTCTACATTCCCAAAATCTATGACGGCCGCAACAAAACATTTTTCTACTTCACCAGCGATAATGACCTGCGCCCCGCCGGCCCCACCTCCATCGTCAATACGGTTCCCACAGCCCTTATGACGCAAGGCAACTTCAGCCAGTTGCCGCAGCCCATCTTCGATCCGGCCACCACCGTTGGCTCTGGAGCCACCGCCACCCGCGTCCCCTTCGCCGGCAACATTATCCCCACCACGCGCTTCAGCCGCATAGCCTCCAACATCCTGCCCGTCATCCCCGCGCCGTCCAGCCCGGCGCTCACCAACAACCACGCCTTCGTCAACACTACGCAGCTCACCGATCACGTCTGGTCGCTCAAGTTTGATCACGTCTTCAGCGATCGTAACCGCGTTTCCTATTTCCAATCCCTCGACAGCCAGCTCGTCAAAGCCGTCTCCGATTTCGACGGCCCCCTCGGCACCGGCCTCGGTGAGCAATACCAGCGGCCCCGCATCTTCCGCGTCAATCATGACCTCATGTTCAGTCCCACCGTGATGCTCCACAGCACCTACGGCTATTCGCGCACAGTGCAGGTCTGGTACGTCCCCCATCAAAGTGGTTTCGCTTCCAAAGCCGGCTTCCCCAACCTCACCGGCGATTCCGACGTCACCCCCGTCATCCAGTTCGCCGGAGCCGACGGCTACACCGCCTGGAGCAATCAACAAGGCAAAGTGAACAACGGCGGCCAGAACAACTACACGCACGAAGTGAACCAGGGCCTCACCGTAATCCACAAGAAGCATGAGTTCAAAATGGGCTGGGACATGCGTCAGCTCAAGACCTTCGGCCGGGACCTGGCCACCACCAACGGCATCTACGTATTCGCCCGCAATCAGACGGCGAACCCCGCCGCCACCGGCACCACTGGAAACTCCTTCGCCAGTTTCCTGCTCGGCCTACCCGATTCCGCCAACGCCGCGGCCACACCCGTTCAGAACGCTGAAATCCGCTATCAGTACTACGCCTTCTACTTCCACGACAATTGGAAAGTCACACCGAAGCTCACCCTAAATCTCGGTCTGCGCTACGACATTCCTATCAATTGGTACGCGCCCACTATGGGCTCTGTTTCCCTCACCACGCCGAATCCCGCGGCCAACAACTATCCAGGCGCCTACGTCTTCCCCGGCAGTGGTCCCAATCGTCTCGGCGTAACGCGCTTCTGGCCCACCGACTTCACCAACATCGGCCCTCGCGCCGGTTTCGCCTATCAACTGGGAACCAAGACCGTCATCCGAGGCGGCTTCGCCATCTTCTATGAAGGCACAGGCAACGGCGGCTGTGGCTGCACACTCGGCGCCAACGGCTCCTTCGCCCAACTCTCCGATGGACTCACCGCTCCCTTCCAGTGGGACGGCGGCATCCCGAAGCCTGCGGGTTATCAGCCGCCTCCATTCCTCAGCCCCAGTGTCGGCAACGGGCTCTCCGTCGATTACATGGGACCCACCTTCGGCCGCGCCCCGCGCGTGTTCGATTGGAGCCTCAGCTTGCAGCGTCAAATCCGTGGCTTCCTCGTCGAAGCCGACTATGCAGGCAACCGCGGCTATCGCCTCAACTCCACCGTCGATCTTAACCAGGTAAACCCGTCGTTCCTCTTCCTCGGCTCACTCTTGCAGCAACCGATCACTTCACCCGCGGTTGTACAGCGCGGCTTCACCAAGCCCTATCCCAACTTCCCCGACAACGGCACGCTCGCCCAATCGCTTCGCCCCTATCCGCAGTTCCTCAACGTCTGGTCGCGCAACAGCGGTCATGGACGCACATGGTATGACTCGGCGATGTTCAAGGTGCACCGCCGCTTCGGCGCATGGCAATTCTCCGCGTCCTACGTGCGTTCGAAGAGCCTCGGCCTCATGACCTTCCGCCGCATCTTCTCGCAGAACCAGGTCTACGCCCAGGACATGTACAATCTCACCCAGCCCAAATCGTACCTGCCCTTCGATCAGCCCAACGTGTTCAACTTCCTCAGCACTTTTGATCTCCCCGTTGGCAAGGGAAAGAAGTACCTCACCAATTCCAGCCGCCTGGTCAACACCATCATCGGCAACTGGACCATCTCCAACACCCACAACTGGCGTAGCGGCAATCTCCTCGGTCTCGTTTGCCCCAACACGCTCGGCAACGGAGTGCTCTTCACGTCCGCACGCATGTGCAACGCGAACGACGGCGACATCCGCACCGGACAGGAGCGCACCACGCTCGATCCGAACAACCCATCGAGCATCTACTTCAACTCCGCAGCCTTCTCCGTCCCCTCGCAATTCGCCTTCGGCACGGCCTCGCAGTACAACAGCTTCTTCCGCCAGCCGCGCGTCACCGTCGACAACATCTCCCTCATCAAACAGTTCTATCTGTGGCCCACCGGAGATGGCGCCAAACTGCGCCTCCAACTCAGCGCCAATGCCTTCAATCCGTTTAACCGCACGAATTTCGGAGTCAACGGCACAGTCGGCAACGCCAACTTCGGCCGCGCCACAGGCCCGCAGTACGGCCCGCGCATCATCACAATGGTGCTCCGCGCCTACTTCTAACTGCTATCCTCTCCGCATGCTCCTGCTCGCATTCCTGGCGCTGTTTGCCCAGCAGCCGAGCCAATGGGTCCAACTCGGCGACAGTTATCAGCTCACCGCGGATCCGACCGTCGATCCGCAAGGCAACGTCTTCTTCACCGACTCTCGCCGCAATCGCATTCTCAAGATCGACCTAGACGGCAGAATCACCACATGGAAAGAGCCATCCAACAACGCCCACGGCATCGCCTGCGGCCCCGATGGCCGGCTCTACGCGGGCCAGCACGACTACAAGCGCATCGTAGCCTTCTCCCCCGACGGCACGGAATCCGTCATCACCGAGGGCATCCAGACCCATCACCTCATCGTCAATCATCGCAACGAAATCTACTTTACCGTTCCGCCTCTCCACCAAGTCTGGCTCGCTGATCGCAACGGCAACAAGCGAGTCGTTCTCGAAGGTCTGAACTGGCCGCGCAGCGTAGCCATCTCCCCCGACCGGCGCACACTCGCCGTCAACGATCCGCCCAGCAGCCTCATCTGGGCGCTGCGCATCCACGAAGATGGCTCTCTCAGCGATCGCCGCCTCTACTGTACGCTGCAAACCAAGCCCGAATCCTCAGACCCCGATCCCGGCGGCATGACCTTCGATGCCCAGGGCGCCCTCTATATCGCCACCAACATCGGCGTCCAGGTCTGCGATAAACAAGGCCGCCTCACCTCGGTCATCCCTCCTCCTGGCACGCAAGGTCTCACCAACGTCCGCTTCGCCGGCCCCAGTCTCCAGTGGCTCTACGTCACCGATGGTGAACGCTTCTATCGCCGCTCACGCCAGTCTCTCAATCTTCCGCACCAGAAGTAGAATCGCCACAAACCCAATCGGATGCATCAATCCGGAAATCGTGAACACCTGCCCGTAACTGTGAAAATGCGTTACCATCTGCCCCACCAGCAGATTGAACAGCATCGCTCCAAACGAACCCACACATCCCAGCAACCCCGCCACCGCGCCCACCGTTGATGACGGAAACATATCCGCCACCAGTGTCTGAATAATCGTCGACCAGAACTGATGCGCGAACATCGCCGTGCTGAAGAACGCGATCGCAATGCTCAGCGGAGCCGATAGGATCCCCAGCGACACAGGCATCAGAACCGCACTCATGCACAGCGCAATCTTCCGTGAACGGTCAATCGAATACTTCCGCCGGATCAACTCACTGCTCAGCCAGCCTCCAAAGAAACTCCCCACTCCAGCCAGTGCGTACGGGATCCACGCGTAGTAGCCAATCTCCTTGATGTTCAACCCGCGTACGTCCGCCAGATACTTCGGCAACCAGAAGATGAAAAAGAACCACGCCGAATCCGTGAGAAACTTTGCGATCAGCAATCCCCACACCTGGCGATACGCAAACAGCCTCAGATACGACACCCGGGGCCGAGCGCCCGCGGATGCCTCCAGTTGCGTCCGCAAATACTCCCGCTCACCCGCTGTAATCCGCTTGTGCCGCGCCGGCAGTTCATAAAACAACAGCCAGATCGCGCCCCACACTACGCCCAGTGCACCCGCCACATAAAACACCCAGCGCCATCCGCTGCTCGACACAATCAACGCAATCAGCGGTGGAGCCACTACCGCACCCACGCTCGATCCCGTGTTGAAGATGCCGAAGGCAAACGATCGTTCTCTCGCTGGAAACCACTCGGACACAGCCTTCGCCGATCCCGGAAACGCGCCGCCTTCACCCAACCCCAGCAAAAAGCGAAACAGCTTCAATTCCCCCACCGTCGTCGCGAAACCATGCAACAGCGTCGCCGCCGACCAGAACACAATCATCACCGCATATCCGGCCCGTGTTCCCAACCAGTCCATCACCCGGCCGCCAACCGCATACATGATCGCGTAAGCCATCAGAAACAGCGATTGCATCTGGGAGTATTCCACTTCCGAAATCGGAATCTCCTTCTGCAGTTCTCCCACCACCACCGGCAGGCTCTGCCGGTCCAGGTAGTTCAGCGCCGTGGCCAAAGCCAGAAGCCCGGCGATCCACCAGCGTAGGTTCGTCACTGGAATCTCGGCATCACGTAACTATACACGTCGTAACGAAACTCACTCCATCCGCGAAACGACGCAGAACGCTGTGCTTGCCCAGGCACCAGCGTGCGGTCCACTGGCGTGAACTTCACTCGCACACGAATCATATCCTTGCCCGCCGTCAAATCGCGAGGCACAAGAAACTCATCGTCGCGAAAGCGCCGGTTCGAAATCTCAACATTATGCTGCGTCGCACCCAATTCATCGCGATCCGGTGGATAGGAATACACACACGCATTCGACCCCGCCAGATACCAGATGCCAGCCGCCTTCCAATCGCCTTCCTTCGCATCCGGCGGTCCAATGTAAACCTCGGCCCGCTGGTTCGCCAGCGAATAGTCCAGCTTGCGGCGCAGCAGTACGCCCAGGTTGTTCCGATCCAGCTTCACGTTGAACTCCGAAACGCCCGTGGTGTAGCGCCCCGAATCCTTGTGCGCCGGATACACTTCGCGCCCTTCGCCCGACACCGGTGGAAGATTCGGCCACAACCGCTCCAACGTATCCGGGCCCAGTTCATACCGCGACGTCAGTTCATACACCTCCGATGCATTCGGCGACACATACCGATGCGCGCGCTCACTCTCCGCATCACCGATCTTCAGTTGATCGGTGCGCACAAGGGATGCCGCCGGAAGCCCGTACCAGTAGGTCACGGTTTCATAGTGTTCCGTCGAAAGATTCGTCCCCCCATGCTCAAACTGGATCCGCGCATTCTTTCCGAACGGCATCAAATCGGCCAGCAGAAAACGATACGCGGAATGAATCTTGTCCTCCGGCACTTTCGCATCCTCCGGACGCCGCACACCAACCGGGTGTCCTGCCAGCGGCAACGTCATGTTGCGGCCGCCCCAGTAGTCTCCACCTCCACCCCATTCCTCCGTCCCTGTGCCCTGCGCCTGCGGCGTCTGGCTATCGTCAAAGAAAAATCGCGGATCGCCCTCCAGCGTGTTCAACACGCCGTTATGCGTGAAAATTAACGAAGTGCCAACGAAGCTCCCCGACCAATCTCCACCGCCTTCTGTCTTCGTCGTGTCGAGCAGCACCATGTCCTGCCCGGTCTCGGGCTTCGGAATATCCTGATACGTCGCGTGGAAGTAGCCCACATGATTCGCCGGATCGCGGAACGGCTGATGCCGTATGCTCCAGCGAATATCGGCAATCTCGCTCTCCACTCCCGTCAGTTCAATCCGCGCCGAGCGGAAGAACGGCATCGGAAAAAAGCACCGCAGATGCACGCGCCCACCCTGGTACTGCACCACCATCGGCAATCCCTTCACCAGGTACTCACGATTGTCCTGGTTATGCAGAATACCCGTGCCATGGAACAACGCCATCGGCGCGTCAATCGACGGCGCAGCACGCCCATCCCAGTGCACCCGCAGCCGTACATTCGACAGAGCCAACGCCTGGCTCACCGGAACCGAAAACTCCAGCGCACGGATCATCCGCGCTGACCCGCTCGATTCCCACACCTTCGCCGTCTCGCGCGCACCCAGCCGCAATTGCCCTTTCTGTTCCACCGTGCCATCGCTGCCCGCAGCCGGAGCAATATCCGTTCCCGCGCGATTCAACAACGCCGCAATACCCGCATCAGGAGCAGTCTGGCCATCCCAGCTCTTCACCTCCTGCGAGAGCTTCGCGCCGCGCACGTACTGGTGATAAATGTAGTAGCCCGTCCCGTAGAACGTCCGCGAATAGGCCATCCGAAACGTCTTCTCAAATCCAATCGGCACCCACATCAAATCCGCGCCCTTGGTCACGGACCACGTCCACGTCAACGGATTGGGAAATAAATGCTCCGGCAGAAACACCGAGTCCGGCACCGGCTTTCGCGGATTCGCCGTACTGCTCTCCTGCACGATGTTGTCCTTCCCGTCCACTTCGTAGTGCCACGGGCTCCCGTGCCAGTGGTTGTAGCGCGCGAAATACAGCATCCCTGGCCCCGCCACATCCAGCGTCACATTGAAGTCATCGGCTTCCTGATACAAAAAGTGCGAGGCGTCGGCGGTATGATTGCCTCCCAGCCGGTCATAGGTGCTGCGCATATAAGCCCGCGCCCCAATGCGCTGGTAGGCCCACTTGTCCCACATCTTGTAAGCGTCCGCCCCAACCGGGATCACCGGTGGCTCCTGCGCCTGCAGGGACATAAGCAGCGTAGCCGCCAGAACGATACAACGCCGATAGATCCACATAGTCTAATCTCCGCCCTTTCTGCGCGTCTTCCCCACCAGTTGCAGCGCCGGTGGCCTCGCCGTCGATTCCCTCACTCGCAACTCACCAGCCAGCCGTAAATTTTCGAAACGTTTCGTTTCATTACCTTCGCCCGCGCGGATTTGCCCCAGCAGCATCTCCATCGCCTTGCGCCCCAACTCGTGCGCCGGCTGCGCAATCACCGTCAGCGGAGGCGTGAAATGCTGCGTCCAGGCGAAATCGTCGAAGCCCACAATACTTACCTGCTGCGGACACCGGATCTTCAGTTCATTTACCGCGCGCATCAGCCCCAGCAGCATCCGGTTGTTACTGGCGATGATCGCCGTCGGCGGCACAGCCAGCCGCATCATCTCCAGCCCCGCCTTGTATCCGCTTTCGATACTCTGGTCCCCCATCCGGAGGCACTCATCGCGCACGGCAATATTGGCCTCCTGCATCGCCTTGCGGAATCCGTTCAGCCGCTCCGCATGCGGCGAATGCCGCAGGTTCCCCGCCACAAATGCGATCCTTTTATGTCCCAGCCCGATCAGATGCCGCGTCGCCACATGGCCCGCGCCCTCGTTGTCGGTGCACACGCCCGCATGGGGAATCCCCTGCGGAATACGGTCGAGAAACACGATCGGAAAACGCCGCTGGATCAGGCTGCCGTAAGCCGCTGCCGTGTCCGTGCAGGCCAGCAGCACTCCATCCACGCGCCGCGAAAACAACGTGCTCAAATGCCGCTTCTCCTGCTCCGCATCTTCATTCGAATTACAAAGGATGACGCTGTAACCCTCCACCGCCGCTGCATCCTCCACCCCGCGAATCACTTCCGGAAAGAACGCATTGGTCACATCCGGCACCACCATCCCGATCACTTGCGTCCGCCCAACCTTCAAACTCCGCGCCACCTGGTCGGGATGATAGTCGAGCGCGGCCATCGCCTCCGCGATCTTCGCCGTTAGCCGCTCGCTCACCCCAGCCGTTCCATTGATGTAGGCCGAAACCGTAGCAATCGAAACACCCGCCAGACGGGCCACATCCCGCATTGTGTACTTGGCCATCGCCAAGCATTATACACTCATCGCCACAATGTTTCGAAACGATTCGAAACAATTTGCGACAATCTGGTCTGATGTCCCCAAAACGCGTTGACACCCGTCAATCGCAATGATAAGATCGCTTCCCAAGTACGTTCGACTCGCCGAATGCGCTTTCGAAACGATTCGCATTCACCGAAAGGGGCCGACCTTGGGAATTCTTCGATGTCTCACCGTGTTGCTGGGGCTCACCGTTCCGGCGTTTCCGCAAGCCACCGCGGTCGTTCAGATCTCCGGAACCGTATATGACCCCGCCGGCGCCGCCGTTGCCGAAGCGCAAATCAAAGCTCTCAACGCCGACACCGGCCTTGTGCGTATCCTCACATCCGGAACCGATGGCGCCTATCGCGTCCCCAATCTCCCTGTCGGGCGTTACCGCATTGAGGTCACCGCCTCCGGCTTCAAAAGCTACGCCCAGGAAGGCATCGTCCTCCAGGTCAACGCCAACCCCGTTATCAACATCCAACTCGAACTCGGCCAGGTTTCTCAGGAGGTCCAGGTCACCGCTAACGCCGCTATGGCCGAGACGCAATCGAACAGCATCTCTCAGGTCATTGACAACCAGCGCGTCGTCGAACTCCCTCTCAACGGCCGTGACCCAACGCAACTCGTTCTTCTCTCCGGAGCCGCCGTCATCGCCCCGCCCAGCGACCTCAAGAGCAGCAAGAACTACCCCTCTTCCGCCGCCATCTCCGTGGCAGGTGGCCAATCCAATGGCACCTATTACCTGCTCGACGGCGGCGATCATGCCGACTCCTTCGGCCTCATCAACCTCCCACTTCCCTTCCCTGACGCCGTCCAGGAATTCAGCGTCCAAACCAACGCCATCCCCGCCAACTACGGTGTGCGCGCCGGAGCGGTCGTCAACATGGTCACCCGCTCCGGCACCAATGAATTCCACGGCAATCTCTTCCACTTCCTCCGCACCGGCGCCACCAATGCCCGCAACTTCTTTGCCACCGACAAGGACAGCCTCAAGCGCAATCAGTTCGGCGGCACCATCGGTGGCCCTATCTTTCGAAACAAACTCTTCGTCTTCGGCGGATTCCAGGGCACCCGCGTCCGCACCGCGCCTCCCACTTCGACATCCTTCGTTGCTACACAAGCCGTCCAGAGCGGCGATTTCTCCCTCATCAACTCCACTGCCTGTGGAGTCGCCCGTAACGTCATCGATCCCACCACCGGGGCCGCGTTCCCCGGCAATCGCATTCCCGTCAGCCGCTTCTCCGGTCCAGCCGTCGAATTCATGAAACTTGTTCCCGTCAGCACTGATCCTTGCGGCCGCCTGCAAATCTCCATTCCAAACCCCACTGACGAAGATCAGTTCATCGGGCGCAGCGACTACAACAAGTCGGAACGTCATTCTCTCTTCGGCCGCTACTACTTCACTGACCTCCGCAACCCCGCAGCATGGGACGGCAAGAACCTCCTCCTCACCACTCGCCCTGGCGTGCTCGACCGCGTCCAATCGCTCACCATCGGCGACACCTATAGCCTCACGCCAACGATGATCAACAGCATTCACGTCACCTGGACGCGTGAGCGAATCACCCGCGGCCCCGCTCCCGGCCTGCCCACCGCCCGCTCCATCGGTTTGAATGTCGCCGACTCACCCGACAATTTCCCCAACATCTCTGTCAGCGGTAAGCTCACCACCTTCTGCGGCACCTGCTCAAAGGCGTTCATCAACTCCGGCTCTATGCAATTCGCCGAAGACTTGAGCTGGGTCCGCGGCAAGCATCAGTTTTCCTTCGGTGGCGAATACATTCGCCGCTATCTCAACTTCCAGGTGTCCACCCAGCAAAACGCGGCCTACAGCTTCACCGGCATTCGCACCAACGATCCGCTCGCCGACATGTATCTCGGCCTGCCCAATTCCTTCACCCAGGGCAACCTCACGCAAACCTCGCTCATCCATCACTACACTCCCCTCTACGTCAACGACAAGATCCGGCTGAGCAAGAGCCTCAGTTTCTCCGCCGGTCTCCGCTGGGAGCCCTTCTTCCCTCCTGGCGAAGAGTTCGGGCGCGCCACACACTTCGATATGGCCGCCTATCAGGCGGGCCAGCGCACTTCCGTCTTCAGCAACGCGCCCATCGGATTCTGGTTCACCGGCGACAAGGAAATGCCCGGCTCCTCCGCGGCGCGCAACCGTTGGGGCAACTTCGCTCCTCGCCTCGGCCTCGTTTGGGATCCCGCAGGCAACGGCCGCACCACCATTCGCTCGGCCTACTCCGTGCAGTACGACTTCCCGCCGCTCCAATACTTTGATCGCTTCGGCTTCGGCCCACCGTGGGCCAGCACGATCACCATCTTCCAACCCGCCGGTGGATTCGCCGATCCCTATAGAGGCTATCCCGGCGGCAACCCCTTCCCTCAACCAGTGCCGCCTCCGAAAGACGCCTTATTCCCACTCGGCGGCCAGTTCGCCGACGTGCCTCTCGACATGCGCCTGCCCTACACGCAGCAGTGGAACCTCAGCATCCAGCATCAATTCGGCCAGGATTGGCTCGCCTCCGCCAACTACCTTGGCAACAAGTCCACGCACCGGTGGACACTGCAGAACCTGAACACGGCGCAATACATCCCCGGCCAGTGCGGCAACGCCCTCTGCACCACCAGCGGCAATATTGATAGCCGCCGCATCCTCACTCTACTCAACCCGCGCGAAGGCCCCAAGGTGGGCTCACTCACGCACGCCGATGACGGCGCGGTCGCTTCCTACCAGGGCTTACTGCTCTCCTTGAATCGCCGCTTTCGCAATCACTTCAGCGCGCTCGTCAATTACACCTGGTCCCACTGCATTAGCGATGGCGATGTCACCTCCGAAATCACCGGCGGCTATGACAACCCCAACAGCCGCACTATGGAACGCGGCAATTGCGAGATCGACATCCGCCACCTGTTCAACGCATCGCTGCTCGCCGAAACACCGCGCTTCGACAATCGCCTCACCCGTACCATTCTCGGCGATTGGCAGCTCTCCGCCATTTTCACCAAACGCAGCGGCTACTGGTTCTCCCCGTCCGCCGGCCGTGACAACAACTTCAACGGACTCGGCGGCGATCGCGCCAACGTCGTCGGTGATTCGCACGTCGACACCCCCACGCTGAACCGCTGGTTCAACACCGCCGCCTTCGCCCACGCGCCCGTCAACACGTACGGCAACGCCGGCCGCTATTCGCTGCAAGGCCCCGGCGCGTTCACCTTCGACTTCGCCCTCATGCGCCGCATCCCCATCCGCGAGCGCATGAACATTCAAATCCGCGCCGAAGCCTTCAACGCCTTCAACCACCCGGCATTCGGCAATCCGCGCTCTTCGCTCACCGACAACAACAACGGCCGTATCCTTACCGCCAACGATCCGCGCATCTTCCAGTTTGCTTTGAAGTACGTATTCTGAAGCCGCGAGCGCAAGCGAGTCGGTCCGGCATAATATAAACCTACGATGCGCACCCTTCTGACATCGCTGCTCGCGCTCTCTCTATCCGCCGCCGACTGGTCCCAATTCCGCGGTCCCCAAGGCTCCGGGCTCTGTGCCAACTGCGGCGCCATCCCCACCGAATTCTCACCCAACAAGAACGTTCTCTGGAAAACCGCGCTCCCCGCGGGCAAATCCTCGCCCATTCTCACCGCAAACCGCATCTTCGTCACTGCCGCCGATGGCGACGAACTACTCACCATCGCCCTCGATCAGGCCACTGGAAAAATCCTCTGGCGCCGTTCCATCCGCGCACCCAAGCGCGAACACCAGAACGCCCTCAATCACCGCGCCGCGCCCACTCCTGTCACCGACGGAAGCCACATCTTCGCTTTCTTCGCCGATTTCGGCCTCGTCGCCTACGATCTCGAGGGCAACCAGAAATGGCAACTCCCCCTCGGCCCCTTCAACAGCCAGCACGGCATTGTCGCTTCACCCGTCTATGCCTCCGGCAAAGTTGTTCTGGTTGTGGATGGAGACACCGACGCGTTCATCGTCGCCGTCGACGCCGCCACCGGCAAAGTCGCCTGGAAGTCCCCCCGCAATGTGATCAACGGCTACTCCACTCCCCTCGTCTACCAACCTCCCACCGGCCCTGCCCAAATCATCGCCCCCGGCTCCTACCAACTCACGGCATACTCCATCGCCAACGGGGAAACACTGTGGTTCGTCGGCGGACTCACCTGCCAGCCCAAATCCGCGCCTATCCTCTCCGGCAACATGCTCTACTTTAACGGCTGGACCACCGGCAACGATGACGGCCAGCAAGTCGACCTGCCTCCCTTCTCCGAAGTGGCCGCCGCTGCCGACGCCAATCACGACGGCAAACTTGCCCAATCCGAACTCCCGAAGCCGTGGCAACCCACCGGTACCTGGCGCGCCATTGACCTCGATCGCGATGGCTTCCTGAACGAACGCGAATGGACCTTCTTCCGCACTCGCCGCGCTTCCCGCAACGGTCTCCTCGCCATCAAGCTCGGCGGCACCGGCGACCTCACCGCCACCAACGTCAACTGGCGTTACGAAAAATCACTACCCGATGTGCCCTCTCCCCTCGTCTACAACAACGTGGTATTCCTCTTCCGCAACGGGGGCATCGCCACCGCGCTCGACGCCCTCACCGGCAAAGTTCTCAAACAAGCCCGCCTCACCGGGGCCCTCGAAGACTACTACGCCTCCCCAGTCGGCGTTGACGGCAAAGTCTACATCGCCACAGAACACGGTAAAATCGTCGTCCTCCGCGCCACCGGCGAGTGGGAGATCCTCGCCATCAACGAATTCGATTCCGATATCTACGCCACACCAGCCATCGACAAAAACAAACTCTACCTCCGCACCGCCAATGCGCTCTATGCCATCGGCGCATCCCACTAATACATTCGCCACGCCAGCCGATAAGTACCTCACCGAAGTTCGATAGTCATCGGAGGTCCGCCATGCGTGTCGAGTCCTCGCGTCTCTCCTTTCAAACGGCGCATCAACTCGCTAGTGCCACTCGCGTCACAGAAGCCGCAATCCCTCCCCGTGCCGCCGATACGGTATCGCTTTCCCCACTCGCCTCGGCGTCCGCGGCTACCTACGATGTCGATTTCGAAGACATCGACCCCAAACAGCAACTCGCCATGCTCATCCTGCAGGCGCTCCTCGGACAACGCCTCAGCGCCCACCATCCGTCCGCCGCGCGTGCCACCACCAATGCCGCAACACCAGTCGCCGTTCAAGTCCGCCGCCGTACCGAAGTCCACACCGAATCCGAGCACATGAGCTTTCAGGCCCAAGGCGTCGTCCAAACTGCCGATGGCCGTTCCATCGCATTCTCCGCCTCACTCTCCATGCAGCGCGAGTTCTACTCCCGCACCACCACCAACACCGCACAATCCAACACCACCGATCCGCTCATCCTCAATTTCTCCGGCGCCGCCCCGCGCCTCACCAACGCCAAAATCGCCTTCGATCTCAACACCGACGGGACTCCCGAACAGATCGCGTTCCTCGCATCAGGCAGCGGATTCCTCGTCCTCGACGCCAACGCCGACGGCGTTGTCAACAATGGCAGCGAACTCTTCGGGCCACAGACCGGCGACGGATTCGCCGAACTCGCGGCCTTCGATTCCGACGCCAACGGCTGGATTGACGAAGCCGATCCCGTCTTCGCCAAACTCCAAATCTGGACACAAGGCGGCCTCTCATCCATGGCTGAATTCGGCGTCGGCGCCATCTCCACCACATCTGTCGACACACCGTTCGCCATCAAAGACGCCGCCAACAACCTGCAGGGCGAACTCCGCGCAACCGGCGTCTACCTTCAGGAGAACGGCGCCGCCCGCACCATCCAACACTTAGACCTCACGACGTAACCACGCAGCCACTTGCGCATGCCCCGCCTTCTCCGCCGCACCCAGTGGAGTCAGATGATCCCATCCCAACCAGCCCGCATCCCCACCACACTCCACCAGAAACTGTACCGTCGCCAGATGCCCACCCCTGCACGCATGCCACAAGGACTTCGTGATCTCCTCCCTCGCCGGCGCATCCCGTGCCACCAACTCCCGCACCCGATCCAACAACCCCAGCCCTGCCGCCTGCGTCAACGTCGTCTTCGCGCCCCGTTCCAACAATCGACGCGCCGCCTTCCACTGCGCGAAGATCACGGCATCCGACATCGCCGTGCCATTAATGAGCACAGCCCCGGGTGCCTCGATATCCGCTCCGCCATCCAACAGCGCGTCCAACGCCGCCACATCATCCGTACTCGCCGCCCAATGCAGCGGCGTCTCCCCTTGCTTCCCATCATCGAAGCGCACCCGTGCGTTCACCTCCGCACCCGCCGCAATCAACACCGCAATCGTCTCCGCCACTCGCGGAAAGTGCCCCGGCCAATCCGTGGCCACATGCAGCAGCGTCCGCCCCACTCCCTTCTCATCCACAATCACAGCCCGCGCCCGCGACCCATCCTCATCTAGAAGCGCTCGCAACTCCTCCACCAGCCCGCCGCGAATCGCCCGCGCCAGAGATTCTTCCACCGTACGCATCCCTCTATCTTCACTTTTTTGAGTTCCGGCGACAGGGACGCAATCAAGACTAACGACGGCATCTCCAAACCGTCGTTCTCAGCAACAACAGCATTCTACGCTATACAGACCGCTCTCTCCCTCGATCGCGCCCACCGGACAGGGTCAGGCGCCCGTCAATTTTTTCCCAACCCGTGAAAAAAACACACCCGTCACTTCGCTGGCCCTCTTGGAGGACAGTTCCGTGACAAAACTAACAACATTACTATTGCCCGTCTTTCTGGTCTCAACCTCACTTTCCGCTGAGACCCTGCTCAACCAGCCTTTGGTCTCAGTCGACGGCCGCACTTCCCACACCACCAACGGGACAAACGGCTTGCAGGTGTGGGAGCGATTCTCGCTCCCGCAATCCGCGCACATCAACAGCCTCACCTTCGTTGGAGCATTCATTGATATTGGAACCCCCGGCAACAACCCCGTTCTGCCTGCCGGCAACACCTGGAACTTCCAACTCGCCTCTGACAACTCCGGCAACCCCGGCACCGTGACGGCTTCCCAGTCTCTCGCCTTTAACGACGTCCAACAAACTTATCTCGGTACGGCGTCCCTCTCCGGCCAAACGGTTTACTTCTTCAACTTCAGTGCCGATCTCCTCACTCCGTTCCTGGTTAACGCCGGAGAAACCACTTGGCTTAGCATTCTCGTTCAGGCCGACAACCTTGATCCGCGCTTCGCCTGGATCTCAGGCTCTGGCGGCGACGGCGTTTCCAAACAAATCTCGCTTGGCAGCGGTAACATCTTTACCTATACTGACCGCGCTCTTACCCTCGACGGCTCCAACGTCCCCGAACCCGGCACCTTGGTTCTGCTGAGCGCCGGCGCTCTTCTGATCGGAGCCTTCCGCCGCCGCTAGCTACCGCGCTCGAAAATCAAACAACCGGGAAGGGGCGTCTTCCGGCAACAACAGCAGCCGCCCCTTCCCGATTTTCATCCCTTCGTTCGTATACGCCACTCCACGATCCGTCTTCCCAGCGGTCAAATGCCGCACCACCTTCAAATCCGGCAGACTCACCCAATCCATCGCCCCGCTCTTTTCCTTAGTCACGCCCGCCCCCACCAGCATGTCCCCATCCATCTTCAAATCCTGCCACTCCGTCGAAATCGGATTCGCCCGCTTCCACAATTCCTTCCCCTCCCGCGTCCATCCGTACAACGTCCGGCTCGCCCAACCCCCGCCAACCAGGCCCATCCTCCCCGCCGCGATACAACCGATGTGATCCTGCACCTCGAAGCTCGCCTCCACGGCCAGTGTCTTCTTATTCCGCCGCTGCACTGTCGTCGGCCCATCGCGATCATACTCCGCCACTGGAATCCAGATCGAATCCCCTTCTAGCATGATCCCGCCCGGATGAATGCGATCTCCTTCCTGCACCTCCACCTGTTTCACAACACGCCCCGACGGCAACTCCACCACAGACAAATATCCCTTGCGAGCCTTTCTGTCCACAGACGACACCCACATCGTCTGCCCTTCCACGTCGATTCCCTGCACATGATGCAGATCCGCCTGCACCGTCACCGTTGCATGCAGCTTCCACGCCGCTTCCAGCGTATCCACACGCTGTCCCCACGTCACCATCGTCCCCAGCGCCAACATCAGCAATCGCATACGTCCCAGCATGCCACCTCGCCCTGCCTTGTAACAAACGCCATCCGGTTCCCGAACTACCTGCAGAGCGCCCACCGCAATTGTCTCCTCCGACACCGGTACGGACTCCCGAAAGTGATCGGCCGCCCCGAGTGTTCGATGCCTTCAGATAGGCCTGATGGCTCCATGCTGCGCCGTACTGGCTCCACGTCCCGGGGTTACGCACAAACACGTGCACCGCCCCCGAACTGGCCGCGTTGCTCTGAAACTGATCGCCATTAACGCCAATCGCGGCGCTACCTCATCACGGTGACAAGCGCCGGCGCGGCCACCTTGCGAGCAACACGCCCCACTCAGAACCCTCGAACCTGTTCCATATAGCCCTCATAATTCCTTCGCGTCTCGCGCAACGAATCGCCTCCGAACTTCTCCAGAAACGCCTGCGCCAGCACGATGGCCACCATCGCCTCGCCAATCACACCTGCGGCGGGCACCACACAAACGTCGCTGCGTTCATACGCCGCCAGCGCCGCCTCCCGCGTCACCAGATCCACGCTCTCCAGCGGCTTGCGCAATGTCGAAATCGGCTTCAATAGCCCGCGCACGAAGATCTCCTGCCCGTTCGACATCCCGCCTTCCAGCCCGCCGGCTTTGTTCGCTCCACGGAAAAACCGCCGGTCGTCCTTGTTGTAATGAATCGTGTCCTGCACCTTCGATCCATACGACGTCGCCTGCTCTTCCGCGCAACCCACCTCAACGCCCTTCACCGCCTGCATCGACACAATCGCCTGCGCCAGCTTTCCATCCAACCGCGTATCCCACGTAATGTGCGACCCCAGCCCCGGCGGCACTCCATGCGCCCGTACTTCGAAAATCCCGCCAATCGTGTCGCCGGTGCGATACGCCACGTCAACGGCTTCTTTCATCCGTGCCTCAGTTTCCGCGTCCACACACCCCAGCAGCACTTCCTCCTTCTTCGACAGCGCCACAATCTCTTCCCACGTGGCCTCGCGCTCCAATCGCACTTGGCCCACTCCAATCACATGGCTCAGAATCTCAATGCCAAATCGCGACAGAAATGTTTTGGCCAGCGCCCCCACGGCAACACGAGCTGTAGTCTCTCTCGCGCTCGCCCGCTCCAGAATGTAGCGCGCGTCCGGAAAATCGTACTTGATCGCGCCCGTCAGATCCGCATGCCCGGGCCGCGGACGTTCCACAGGCTTCTTCTTCTCTCCACTGCCCTCGTAATCCTCAACAGGCAGAGTCTCTGTCCAGTTCTTCCAATCCCGATTGCGAATGATCATCGCGATCGGCGAACCGATCGTCTGCGAATGACGCACTCCCGACACGATCTCCACCGTGTCGGTCTCAATCTTCATCCGGCCGCCACGGCCGTAGCCCTGCTGGCGGCGCCAAAGTTCATGATTAATTGTCGGGAGCGATACGGGTATGCCGGAAGGTAGTCCAACAAGAGTAGCAACCAGGCATTCGCCGTGGGACTCCCCGGCGGTCTCAAAACGAAGCATGTATCCTATCAATGGTAGCAAGATGGAACTTTCCCCGATACGAACACTCCTTCTCTCCCTGCTCGCCCTTGCTCTTCCCGTCGCCGCTCAGTACGAAGGCCCCGGCTGCGAACCCGGCAGCAGAATCCTCTGCACGCCCAACAAAACCACCATCACCCAAACCAGTCCCACCACCTTCCACGTCGTCCTCCCCGGCAATCAACGCCGCGCCGCCACATTCCCCAACACCTCCACTTCCCTCGTCCAATTCACCAAATCGCTCGGCATTGTCTGCTGGGACCCGGCCCTTCCCTGCACGAACCCCTCCGGCGGCGGCACCGTCCCCAGCCGTGATATCCGCTTCCAGCCCGATGACTTCGTCAACCCTCAACTCCCCGCCGGCGCACTCGTCTACAAACGCGAAGGCGACGCCACCATCGTCACCATCAACGATCGCGACAACGACGGCGCATTCGCCGACAACACCGGCTACTACGAATTCGACGTCACGTTCACCCCACGCTCCACAGTCGACGAAACCACTGCCTGGGTCAAGCGCAATGCTATCCCGCTCCGCACCGTCCAGGCAGGCAATGGCTTCGAAGACATGCAGCCGCTCAAATCCTTAGTCGGAAACGCACGCATCGTCTCGCTCGGCGAAGCCACCCATGGCACCAAAGAGTTCTTCCAGATGAAGCACCGCATGCTCGAATTCCTCGCCACCGAGATGGGCTTCAACATCTTCTCCATCGAAGCCAACATGCCCGAGTCCTACCGCATGAACGACTACGTTCTCAACGGCGTTGGCGATCCCAAAGCCATCCTCCGCGGCATGTATTTCTGGACCTGGCAAACCGAAGAAGTACTCGCCATGGTCGAATGGATGCGCCAGTTCAACGCCTCCGGCAAAGGCCGCGTCCAGTTCACCGGCTTCGACATGCAAACCGCCGACGTCGCCATCACCGTCGCCCGCAGTTTCATCGCAAAAGCCGAACCGGACTACGTCCCCGAGATCGACCGCGTCCTCGGCGAAGTCCCCAAACTCTCCGCCTCCGTTACCGGCTTCGGCCTTGTCTCCTCGTCTTTCCCCATCGCTGAAGCAGCCGGCAAGCGCATCCGCTACCAGGGCTGGATCAAAACCAGCGGCATCACCAGCGGTTATGCCGGCCTCTGGTTCCGCATCGATCGCGGCAACTCCACCATCTTCCTCGACAACATGAGCAACCGCGGAGCCACCGGCACCCGCGATTGGACTCGCTACGAAATCAATGCCGTTATCCCCGCCGATGCCACTGGCGTTGTGTTCGGCGCACTCCACCCCGGCAACGGCACGGCATGGTTCGATTCCCTTTCCTTCGAAATCGACGATGCGCCTTACACCAATTCCACCAACTGGGACCTCGACTTCGAATCCACAACGCCACGCGGCTTCTTCACCGGCGGCGCAGGCTTCGCCATCCAACTCGATCCTAACGAAGCCCGCACCGGCAAGCAGAGCATCCGCAGCCGCTACCTCAACACGCCAACGCTCACTCTCGCTGAAACTGTGCAACAATGCGGCGCCGTCGTCGACCACATGCGCTCCAACCGCGCTTCCTATCTCACCGCCGGCTTCTCCGCCACCGAAACCGATTGGGCCATTCGCAATGCCCGTGTCGTCTGCCAGGTGGCCGAACTGCGTGCCGATTCCACCGGCCGCGATCGCGCCATGGCTGAAAACATCTCCTGGATCCTCGACCAAAACCCCGGCGCGAAGATCGTGCTCTGGGCTCACAACGGCCACGTCGCCACCGGCAGCTATCGCGGCTACGTCCCCATGGGCAGCTATCTCTGGGAAAAGTACAACACGCAAATGATCAGCGTCGGCTTCGCCTTCAACCAGGGCGGCTTCCAGGCAATCGATGGCCAAGGCCGCGGCCTCACCCCATTCACAGTGCCACCCGCGCCTGCCGACACCCTCGATCAACTCTACGCAACTGCAGGCCTGCCCATCTATGCCATAGACCTGCGCAAAGCCCCGCTCACCGGCCCCGGCTCGCTCCTCCGCTCACCACTGCTCACGCGCACCATCGGCTCCCTTTACGACGAACGCATCCCGCTCCTCTGGTTCTCCGAAGTCGCCGTCCCCGACGCCTTCGACGCCATGTTCTTCGTCGACTCCACCACCCGAGCGGAACCCATACGCTAACTCCTGCCGGCGCTCAATTCGAGGTCATGTGGATATAGTTCCCCGATGTTCTCCCTCGTCAGCACCCGCATCTTTGCGAACAAAGCCGGCGGTGCAGGCCGCTTCTCCAGCATCGCCGACACCAGATTCCACACCTGATCCCCATACCTCTCCGGCGCCAGCCCGATCGCCCCAAGCATCGGGCTCCCCTTCCTCCGCAACTCCATCCGTACATCCAGCGCTCCGCCAAAACTCCATATCATCCATTCCCCGCTGCGTCCGCTCTCCTCCACCGCCTGCGCCGCTCCCATCGCCGTCGGATCGTTCTGGCACACCACCAAACACCGGCGCTTGCGCGACGATTTCATCCTCAGCCGCGTCAATCGCAGTCCGCTGGCGAATGATCCATTCCCTTCCACCTGCGTCACCATCATCGCCGCGTTCCGCTTGTCCTGCTCCTGAAACGCTTTGCGAAACGCATTCAGCCGCGCCGCCGACGGCGATCCAAATCCCGGATTCCCCACAATCAACATCTCCTCCGCCCTTACCCCGGATTTCAAGAGCAGCCTCGCCACCGCCCGCCCCGCTGTAATCCCCGCCGAGTAGCTGTCGGCCCCAAAATACGCTGCCCCCGCAATCGGCATCTCCAGCGAGATCACCGGCGTCCCACTCTCATGAAACAAACTCGCGATCTCCGGCCCCAGCGCCGCGTCCGGCTGGAATACAATCGCCACCTCCACCCGCTCCCGTATCATCCTCTCCACGTTCTTTAGCGTCTGCGTCCTGCTCCCGCGATTGTCCAAGCGCAGCAACTCTACTCCGTGCCCCGCCGCAGTCTGCACGATCGACTCGCTCACTGCCAGTGGAAACGCCAGCCTGTCATCCCGCGACGCATACCCCACCCTCCGCGGCTTCGTATCCACCCGTTGAAACGCCAGCCGGTATTGCCCCGGCGCGGCCTGCACCACCCAGCCACAATGTTCCAGCGTCCGTAAGATGCGCAGCACGGAAGTCCTGTTCACCCCGGCTTCCCGCGCCAGACGGCTGAGCGGCATCGCCTCCACCGGATTCGCTTGCAGCAACTCCACCACACGCACCGCGCGTTGCAACGATTCCAGCAGATACGTCATCGTTTCTCCTGGAGAAACAGCCTAACACTCGCCGGTATTCCTGTCCAATCGGAAATTGCCCATCAGACAAGACAGTCCATGAATTCGTCATTTCTTCCAGCGAAACAATCAACTACTTGATTCCACCCCCTGGCAGTGAAAGAATCGCATCCGGGTCTTTCACCATGCACAGCCAATCTCTCAATCGCCGTCGATTCGTCTCTACCCTCCTCGCTGCAGCCACAGCCACCGCCGCCCAGCAGAAACGTAAACCCAACGTCATCTTCATCCTCGCTGACGACCTCGGCTGGCACGACACCACCGTTACCGGCAGCAAGTTCTATCGCACCCCCAACATCGACAAACTCGCCTCCCGAGGCATGCGCTTCACCAACGCCTATGCCGCCTGCCCGCTCTGCTCTCCCACGCGCGCCAGCATCCTCACCGGACAATGGCCCGCCCGCCTTGGCATCACCTCACCTGCCGCGCACCTTCCCGAAGTCGTCCTCGAACAGACCATCGGCGAGAAAGCGCAACCCCACCACAAGGCCCTCCAAGCCAACACCAAGACTCGCCTCCGCACCGAATACTTCACCCTCGCCGAAGCCTTCAAAGAAGCAGGCTACGCCACGGCCCACTTCGGCAAATGGCACCTCGGCCGCGAACCCTACGACCCACTCCACCAGGGCTTCGACGTCGACATGCCGCACGCCCCCGTCCCGGGCCCCGCCGGAGGATACCTCGGCCCCTGGAGTTTCTGGCCCAACAAAGGCGCCGCCGGCGAGCACATAGAAGACCGCATGTCCACCGAAGCTTCCCGCTTCATCAACGATCACAAGGACAAGCCGTTCTACATGAGTTACTGGGCCTTCTCTGTCCATTCCCCATGGCAAGCCAAGCAAGCTCTCATCGACAAATACAAGCCACTCGTCGATCCCAACAATCCGCAGCGCAACCCGATGTACGCCGCCATGGTCGAATCGCTCGACGACGGCGTCGGCAAGCTCATCGACGCCATTGACCAGGCCGGCCTCCGCAACGACACCATCTTCGTCTTCTTCTCCGACAACGGCGGAGTCCACTGGCCGCTCACCAAACCCGGCCTCATGCACCCCGAGTTCGAAAACATCCCCGCCACCAGCAACGCGCCACTCAAGGGTGGCAAAGCAACACTCTACGAAGGCGGCACTCGCGAACCCTGCATCGTCGTCTGGCCCGGCCAAACCAGGCCTGGCGCCGTCAGCCACGAACTCGTCCAAAGCATCGACTTCTATCCAACCCTCCTCCAAATGGCCGGCCTCAAGCCGCACAGCGATCTCACGCTCGACGGCATCGACATCCGCCCCGCACTCAAAGGCGGCAAACTCACTCGCGACACTCTCTACTGCCACTTCCCGCACTACACACCGCTCACCGGAAACACGCCCGGCACATGGGTCCGCAAAGGCGATTGGAAGCTCATCCGTTTCTATTGCGAAAACGACGACCAGTCCGACAAGCTCGAGCTCTACAACCTCAAAAACGATCTCAGCGAAACCACCAACCTCGCCGCCCGGGAACCGGCCCGCGTCAAGGAAATGAACGCTCTCATCACCGCCTTCCTCGAACGCACCAAGGCCGCCGTCCCGCGGCCCAACCCCAATTACCGCCGCCCGGCCTGAGGCTCATTAAGGAGAACCATCATGATGCTACGTCTGCTCATCATTGCCCTCATCGCGCATACCCTGCTCGCTCAATCCGGAGGCAGCATGCTCACCGGAACTGTCCAGGACTCCACAGGCGCCCTCATCCCGAAAGCCCGCGTCACCATCGTCAATGAAGAGTCCGGGGTCTCCGCATCCACGGAAACCAATGACAGCGGCATCTACCACTCCGCTTCGCTCATCCCCGGCACCTATCGCGTCGAAGTGGAAGCGGGAGGTTTCCAACGCCTCCTCCGCCGTGGCATCACCGTACAGGTCAGCCAGACTCTCCAACTCGATCTCACCCTCACCGTCGGCGCCGTGCAGGAAACCATTGAGGTCACTTCCTCCGCACCTTTGCTCGAAGCACAAAGCGCCACCACCGGCCAATTGATCGAGCGCCAGATGATCGAAGGCATGCCGCTTCCCAACCGCGCAGCCACCGCATTGATCGTTCTCTCCCCCGCGGCCGTCGTTCAGAGCCAGGGCGGCGGCGGCGAAAATCTCCCCATCTTCAGCGTCGGCGGCGGACGCATGCGCAATCAGCAGTTCAATCTCGACGGCGGCAACGTCACCAATGTCGTCGGCCTCGCCGTCCCCCAGCAACAAACCAGCCTCCCCATGGAAGCCATGCAGGAGTTCCGCATTCTCTCCAATAACTACACCGCCGAGCACGGCCACTCCACCGGCGGCGTCATCACCCTCTCTACGCGCTCCGGCACCAACGCTTTCCGAGGCAGCGTTTTTGAATACGCCCGCAACGAAGCCTTCGACGCCCGCAACTTCTTCGCCGCCACCCGCCCCAAATTCCGCCAGCACCAATTCGGCGGCGCCATCGGCGGCCCCATACGCAAAGACAAAACCCACTTCTTCGCCAGTTGGGAACGCACCCAGCAAGTCACCGGAGGCAACGTCCAACAAACGCTCCCCACTCCACAACAGAAACTCGGCGATTTCTCCAATACCCGCAATGCCGCCGGCGCCGTCGTGCAGATCTTCGACCCAGCCACCACCGTCAACCGCGTTCGCACCGCCTTCCCCGGCAACATCATCCCGGCCAGCCGCATCGACTCCGTCGCCAAAAACATCGCCGCTGCTTATCCCAACCCCAATCAGCCTGGCACCATCACCGGAGCCAATAACTTCGCTCTCAATACCCGTCCCCAATTCGATCGAGACATCTTCGTGACCCGTGTCGACCATCAGTTCCGCGCGCAGGACACGTTGATGGTTCGCTACTACATCAACAACAACGGCAACAACAACCCCGGCGTCTACGGCGATTACGTTCCCGCCGACGCAGCCGCCACCATCACACAAGGCCGCACCCAAAGCCTGCTCGGCGCATGGACGCACACCTTTTCTTCCACCCTGCTCAACGAATTCCGCCTCGGCTGGGTCCAGCGCAAAAATATCAACACGCGCCCCGGCCGCGATGGCGGCTATGCCTCCGCTCTCGGCCTCAAAGGCGTCTCCGATGTCGCCTTCCCCATCATCGGCATCACCGGCTACCAAGGTCTCGGCGCCGCTCCCTTCCGCCTCCAAACTCCCATCCGCGACATCCAGGCCCAGAATGCCGTCAGTT
Source organism: Acidobacteriota bacterium (assembly GCA_018268935.1). Classification (GTDB taxonomy): domain Bacteria; phylum Acidobacteriota; class Terriglobia; order Bryobacterales; family Bryobacteraceae; genus CADEFT01. Next base: position 120,057 of record JAFDVS010000107.1, read on the forward strand.
GGTTCCGGGGCAAGCACGCCCTCAAGTTCGGTTTCGAAGGCCGCTACGGATACAACCGCGATGATACCGACACCTCTTCCTCCGGAAACTTCAGCTTCGTTCCCCAGATCACCGGCCAGGTCGGCAACAACAACACCGGAAATGCATTCGCATCCTTCCTATTGGGCGAAGTGAACGCCGCCAACATCGTCCGCCCCGACGTCATCGCTTCGCACGCCGCTTACTACGCTGCCTACGTGCAGGACGATTGGCGTGTCAGTGAGCGCCTCACGCTCAACTTCGGCCTTCGCTGGGAAGCCGAAGTGCCGCGCACCGTCGAAGAGAATCGCATGAACGCCTTCGATATGACCAGGAGCAACCCCGTCTCCCGCACGCCCGGCGTCATCACCTTCGCCGGCCGCAACGGCGTCCCTCGCTCGTCCTACGATTTCGATCCCAATAACTTCGGCCCGCGCTTCGGCTTCTCCTACCGCCTCCTCAGCAAGACGGTCCTCCGTGGCGGCGGCGGCATCTTCTACGGACCCACGGTCAGCGGCATCGTCGCCACCGCGGCCACGCTCGGTTTCTCCACGGATTCCCGCATCAACGCGAGCGAAGTCGGCGTCACCAGCGCCATGCGCCTCCGCGAAGGTTTCCCCTCCGTCCCGCGCACGCCCATCGATCAACTCGGCGACGGCTTCGGTGCAGTGGCCCCTGGAGCCACGCCCACCACTGCCGTGAGTTTCTTCGAGCGAAACCGCGCCACCCCCGACAGCTACCAGTACAACCTCGACATCCAAACAGAACTGCTCCCCAATGTTTTATTGGAAATCGGCTACATCGGCAACCAAAGCCGTCACCTCACCGCCAACGACATGTCCATCAACCAGGTCCGCCCCGAGTTGATCGGACCTGGTAACGCTCAGGCCCGCCGCCCCTTCCCCCAATTCAGCAACGTCACATTGATCAATCCTGCCATCGGCAGTTCCAGTTACCATGCAGGCTTCGTCAAAGTGGAGCGCCGATTCAGCAAAGGTTTTTCGTTACTCGCTCACTACACGTACTCCAGCTTCATCGATGACGTTGAATCTTTCACCGAAATCGGCAGCACCGGAAACTACATGGATTTCTACAACCGTCGTCTCGACCGTGGCCGCAGCGGCAGCGACATCCCGCACCGCGCCATCCTCAGCGGCGTCTACGATCTCCCCTTCTTCCGCAACCCCGGCACGGCGCGCGCCGTCCTCGGCGGCTGGCGCACCGGAGCCCTCGTCAACTTCCAGCAAGGCGCGCCCTTCACTGTCTTCAGTTCCGTCAACAACACCAACGCCTTCCCCTCCGGCGGTCTTCGTGCCGACATCATCGGCGACCCCAACACCGGCGAAAAATCCATCAACCGCTGGTTCAACATCGACGCCTTCCGCGTCCCCGCGCAGTTTCTGTTCGGAACAGTCGGCCGCTCCACCCTCCGCTCCCCAGGCCTGGTGAACTTCGATCTCAACCTGATGAAGAACTTTCAGGTCACCGAGCGCTGGAAAGTCGAATTCCGAGGCGAACTCTACAACGCCTTCAACCAGACCAACTTCGGCCTGCCGGCGGCCAGTGTCGGAGCACCCGCGTTCGGCACCATCCGCAGCGCCCGCGCTGCCAGGGCGGTCCAACTCGCGGCTCGCATCACCTTTTAGCCGCGATCCTCAATTCGCTGTACTATAATGCAGCGACAAGGGGAATATGAGCCCAGAGGTGCCGGATATCTTCGCCGCGGTCGTAGACCTTTCCGGCGCCGACCGCGATCGCTACTTCAAACAACACGGCACTCCCCCGGAATTACGCGCCGAAGTCGAATCGTTGTTGCAGTTCGATTCCCACAACTCCAGTGACCTCACCGGTTCGGTTCGCCGCATTGCCCAGAAAGTCCTCCCCCCGGAAGAATCAACGGCGCCTGTCCAGTGCGGCCCTTACAAGCTCATCAGGATCATCGGCACCGGTGGGATGGGCGCTGTCTATCTCGCCGAGCGCATCGACGGCGAGATTCGCCAGCAGGTTGCCGTCAAGCTCTTGCGCTGCGACATCGAGCGCCCCGCATGGCGCGAACGCTTCTTGCGCGAACGTCAGTTACTCGCGAATCTCAGTCATCCTTCCATCGCCACCCTGCTTGATGCCGGACATGCCGGGGACCGGCCCTACCTCGTATTGGAATACATTGATGGCATCCCCATTGATGCCTACGCAAGACAGTTGGACATCCGTGGCCGTGTCGCGATCTTCATCCGCACCTGTGAAGGAGTCTCCCATGCCCACCGCCACCTCATCATCCACCGGGATCTGAAACCCTCGAATATCCTCGTCGATACCACAGGGCAGCCAAAACTCTTGGACTTCGGTATCGCCAAAGTCTTGAGCGACACAACCGACGCCACGCGAACCGTGGAGCGTATGCTCACACCGGGCTATGCCAGTCCGGAGCAACTTCGCGGTGCGGCACAAACCACCGCCACCGATGTCTACTCCCTCGGCGCGGTCTTGTACAAAATACTCACGGGACATTCACCCCATGAAGGCGAAGGCGGATCCGACCAGGCAATCGAAATTGCTACCGGATCAAAAAGCATCCCGCCCGCCACCCGCTTCAATCCATCACTCCCGGCCGATCTCGATTCCGTTCTGCGCAAAGCCTTGCGGCACGAACCGGAAGAGCGTTACGCCACCGTCGATGAATTCACCACGGACCTCCGCGCGTTCCTCGAACACAAGCCGGTGCTGGCAAGAGCAGGCGACAAATGGTATGTCACGAGAAAATTATTGCGCCGCTACTGGGTCCCTGCCACCGCCGCCGCTGTTACTGTGGCCGGCCTCACCGTGGGCCTCTTAGTCGCCAACAGCGAACGCGCCAAAGCACAGAAACGCTTCGAACAGGTTCGCCACCTCGCCAATCAGGTCCTGGCCCTTGACAACTCCATGATGGGCCTCCAGGGCGCTACCGAGGCCCGCCACGAGATTGTCCGAATCTCCAAGGAATACCTCGAGGCCCTCGAGCCCGATACCCGGCACGGTCAGGACTTCGCCTTGGAAATCGCCACCTCCTATATCAAGCTGGCATCTGTTCAAGGACTTCCTACCAACCCAAACCTCGGCAAAACTCAGGATGCCGAGGAGAGCCTTCGAAAGGCACAGGCAATCATCGACCGCATGCTGAGTGCTTCGCCACGAAACAGCAACGCCCTCCTCGCCTCGGCCACCATTGCCGAAGGTCTCATGATTCTTGCCGATAGCAGCCGTCGCGATTCCCAAGCCGCGCTTGCCCATGGAAGAAAAGGCGCCGGGAGTATCGATGCCCTCCTCACAACGGGTAAACTGTCCGATTCCCAGCGCGAGACCGCTGCCCGGATTCTCTTCAATGTGGCCCTCATGCACAAAAATCAGGATCTGTTCGCGGAGTCCGCCCGCTACTCCCGCAAGGCCTCTGAGATTATCCCCGATACACCCACTGCGAACCTGACGGCTGCCGATGGACTGAGCGTAATGGCCGATTCTTTACGGCTGTCCGGAGATCCCGAAGCCGCCATCGAAGCCATGCGGCAGGCCCACGCCAGATTCGATCGAGTTACGGGCGTGAACTACGTCTGGAGCACCCTCTTCAACATCAGGTGGCGAGAAGGTCTGATCCTCGGCGGCCAGGGCGGCTTGAACCTCAATCGCACCGCTGATGCGCTTGCCTCCTTTGAGAAAGCATGGCAGTTGGTGGAAAAGGCCGCGCAACAGGATGCCAGAGATTCCAGAGTCCGCATCCTCTCGGCCCAGGCGGCCCGCGAACTGGGAGCCATCCTTCACACGAGCAATCCCCAGCGTGCGCTCACCGTCTACGACCAGGCAATTCACTGGCTCCGCGAAGTAAAAAACAACCCCAGGGCACGAAGAGGAGAAGCGGAACTACTTGCCGGATCCGCCTATCCATTGCGGCTCCTCAACCGGCCACGTGAGGCAAAGTCCAGAATCGACGAAGCCTTCCAATTGCTCAGCCAGTTAAAGCGGTATCCACTGCCCAGCATTCGCCCCGCCGACGAAGCCGAGACGGTCTTGCGCTCCGCCGCCGACCACTATGCCGATACGGGAGATCTGCAGCACGCCATCCAGTTGCACCAGGAACTTCTGGAAAAAATCCTTGCCTCCAAACCCGACCCTGAACACAACCTCCGCCACGCGAAAACCGTAGCCGCCATCTACGCGTCCTTAGCCGAAGCTCACCACAAAAACGGCCAGGAAGAAGAAAGCCGCAACTGGAGCGGGCGCCGTCTCGCACTGTGGCAACAGTGGGACCAGCGCCTCCCCAACAAACAATTTATTCGCCGCCAACTCGACGCCGCGCGCCCCCAATAAGCAACCCCACCAATCCTAATCCCCCCATCACCACCGTCCCCGGTTCCGGCGACGGGCATTCCTCGCTCACCGCCCGAATCAGAAAATTCCCCTCTATGAGGGCGCTGTAAGACCCCGTCAGGGTATTCAGGTTCGGAATCACAGACGTCGTCCCCATCTGAAACCAGCTTTGACCAGGAGAGCTAGCACCGGTGTTGTCGATTCCAGCCGGCAAGAACCCCGGCAGGAAAGACGAAACACTAATCGCGGTCCCCACAAAGAAGTGTGTCCCAACGGGAAGGCAACACGGTGGATTCAGATCCATTGTGATGAATGTGTTCGTGTTCGCCTCCCCCGGCTGGATCGTCACATTGCTGGTCTGCGACAGCAGAGTCGCCCCGGCCGGATTGCTGCTTGTGCCCTGCCAAAGATACATCGGCGTCGTCACGAACGGCGTCGAAAACGGAGCTGGGAATGTGCACCCCGGATTCGTGCACCCGTACGAAATCTGGATCTGCTTGATATACTCCCCACCCGCCTGAACCACGAAGTGATTCATCCAGATCAAGTACCCGCTTCCCAACGGCGTGTTCGGCCCCATCGCGGTTTCCGCCGTCCCATCCTCATTGAGCAGTTTGTACGTCACCGCCCCCATCCCCATTTGGCAGGCTCCTGTCATTAACAGAGCGACCACGAGTCCACGCATATCCATTTCTCCTTTTTTGGATTCTGATGAGAATGCGTGAACCCTTCCACAAAGGGGTCATAGTCACTTCCCCTCCCCCAAGCGCTAAAATAGAAGTTTTCCCCAACATGCTCGAATCCCAACTCCAAGCCCTCGCTACATCCGCCCAGCAGCGCATCGATGCAGCTTCCTCGCCCGATGCCCTCGAAGCCGTCCGCGTCGAAGTCCTCGGCCGCAAAGGTGCGCTCGCCGAGGTCTCCAAAGGCATGGGCAAACTCACGCCCGAAGACCGCGCCCGCATCGGCAAGCTCCTCAACACCACGAAAGACACTCTCGAATCCGCCTTGGAGTCCCGGCTGAAAACCTTTGCCGACGCCGCCCTCGCCGCCCGGCTCGATGCCGAATGGCTCGATGTCACTCTTCCCGCGCCCGGCACACGCCCTGGCGCTCTCCACCCGCTCACCCGCATCCAACAGGAACTCGAAGACCTCTTCACCTCCATGGGAGTCGCCGTCCTCGATGGCCCCGAAGTGGAATCCGAGTACAACAACTTCGACGCCCTCAACATCCCTCCCGATCACCCCGCCCGCGACATGCAGGACACCTTCTGGCTCACTGCGGGCCAGTGCCTGCGAACCCACACCTCGCCCGTGCAAGTCCGAGGCATGGCCAAGCTCGGTCCACCGCTGCTCATGATTGCCCCTGGCCGCGTCTTCCGCAACGAAGAAGTCGACGCCTCCCACGAACACACCTTCTACCAACTCGAAGGCATGATGGTCGATCGCAACGTCTCCATCGCCCACATGCTCTATTTCATGAAGACGCTGCTCAAACACATCTTCGGCCGCGAAGTCACCGTCCGCCTCCGCCCCGGCTACTTCCCCTTCGTCGAACCCGGCTTCGAGCTCGACATCCAGTGCCTCATCTGCAACGGCCCCGGCTGCCCCGTCTGCAAACAAAGCGGCTGGGTCGAACTGCTCCCCTGCGGCCTCGTCCATCCCAACGTCCTCCGCATGGGCGGCATCGATCCCGACCAGTGGGGCGGCTTCGCCTTCGGCCTCGGCCT
>JAFDVS010000108.1 GCA_018268935.1 Acidobacteriota bacterium
GCTATCGGATTCCTGCGGAGAGCCTGTTTTTCTTTGCCGCCACCGGAATTACCCTCAATCACCCCGATTGGTTCGGCAATTGGCAGAAAACCACCCAGGCCGGCGGAGAAATAAATCCATCCTGGCTCAAAGCCCAACCCCCCGCCAAACTCGAAATCGTCGAACACCTCCGCCGCACTCACCTCGTCAAAAGCGCCCTCAGCGACTTCCGCATCGACGACTCCCAGCTCTCCATCTCCTTCAAAGGACCCGGCTACACCGCCGACGCCTTCCTCGATCGCGCCACCGGCAAATACGAGCTCACCGAAACCCGCATGGGCTGGGTCGCCGTCATCAACGATCTCCACAAAGGCCGCGACACCGGCAAAGCCTGGAGCGCCCTCATCGACGCCTCCGCCATCCTCATGTGCGCCGTCTCCCTCACCGGCCTCGTCCTGATTTTCTACCTCAGTAAGAAACGCACCCCCGGCCTCATCGCCCTCACCGCCGGAGCCGCTATTTGTTATGCAGTCTACGTAGTCTGGGTCCCCTGACCATCCAACACCTGCTGCGCCCCTTCCGTCACCCGGTCCACCAGCGTCAGCATCTGCCCCCAATCCGTCGTCCCATACGCAACCCGTAACCGCCCCTGCACTTCCTGCCACACCGGCTTCGTCCGCTCAAACGCCGCCACGCCTTCCTCCGATAACGATATCAGCCTCTGCCGCTTGTCCTGCCCCCTGCTCGTCCGCAACCACCCGCGCTTCGTCATCAATTGCAGAATCCGCGTCATCGTCGTCGCGTCCGTCGCCAGCAACTCCCCCAATCGCGTATGCGTCATCTCCCCAAACGAATCGAGCACCGCCATCACCGTGAACTGCGGCGCCGTCAGCCCCAGCGGCCGGAACGCGTCTTCGTACAACTGTGTCACCACCCGCGTCGCACGCCGTAGCGTCGCGCATACGCACGGTATCTTCAATAACTCAACTTCATGCTGCGGCATGAACCACTCCTGACCTCGCTCTATCGATAGCCCGCCGTGCTCCCAACCATGCCCCCCAATTTACCACTTCCTCCAGCTTCCCATCTTCCGCCTCCCACTCCCGAAATGCATCCACCACCATCCGGTCCACCTGGTGCGACGCCATCGCCGTCAGCAACGCCAGCCGCGCCACCGCCCGCTCCCGCCGCGATAAATCCGCCAGATAATTCTCCACCCATCCCCGGTTCGGCCCCGGTTCCTCTCCATGCCACGCCCGCACGTGGCTCTTCACCCGCGTCGCCACCACTCCCGGTACTTCCGCCGCTGCCTCCCTCCATCGCAGCCCCAACCCCATTACGTCCGCCGCGCCCCACCATCTCCTCCGTAGCCCCAAGGCATTCGCCACTCGATTGGCGAAGTGCGCCTCTTCCGCCGCCCCCACCCACGCCTCCTCCGCCTCTCCCATCCCCGCGTATCCCCACAACGCCGCCTTCCGCACCCGCTCGTCCTCAATCCACTCGAACCGCTCCTCCCGAATCGCCTGCGCCACCCCGCGCAATCCCGCCCCGCGTAGCGCCGCCTCATGCCCGTCGGCGCAGAAACTACACCGGTTCCTCAACGACACCCCATACCCAACCGCCACACACGCCGGGTCCTCGCCATTCCCCACACACATCCAACGCTGAGCAATCTGTAACATGGAGATTACACCTGCAACAAATTGTATCAGCAAGTATTGCGCCCCGCAATCCCTCCTCACCGAGCCCCCTGCGCCGCCATCCCTTCCTGATACGCCACCGCCGCCTCCGCCGGCCTTCCCACCGCCGCCCATGCCGAACTCAACGCAAAGTGCGCCTCCGCATAGTTCGGCCACAATCGCACCGCCGACTGCAGCGGCCCAATGGCCTCCCCAGCCCGCCCCATCATCAAATACACGTTCCCCAACCCGAAATACCCCACCGCCCAGCCCGGATCCTGCGTAATCGCCCCCTTGTAATACTCCACCGCCATCTCCCGGCGCCCCGCATCCCCCGCCAGCGCATTCGCAATCGCCAGATAATTCACCGCCCGGTCGCGCACCTGGCTCGCCACCGGCAAATAGGAGAACGCCATCCCCGCCACGAACCCGACCACCCCCAGCCGCCATCTCTTCCGGTCCCAACTCCACCCGCCCACCGCTACCAACAGCAGCAACGGAACCAGCGGCAGCCGGTACCGCGCAAAGACATAGAACAGTGCGGTGCCCAACACATACACCACCACCAGCCCCGGCAGCAGCCAGTCCTTCCGCCACCCCACCCCCCTCATCAACAACCCCGCCATCGCCAGCCCCAACATTACGCCAAAATGCAAAAAGCCCAGCACCCGCAGTACCCATGACCAATCCCCATACACCACGATGCTCTCCCCATCGATCTTCTCCACCCGGTTCAACACCAGCGCTACCTTCCGCCCCATCAGCGCCACCCAATCCCCGGGCTGCGTCGTTATGAAATGTAGCGCCTGCCGCGTCCAAAACCGGGAAACTTCCCCCGCTGTCAACACCCGTCCATCCACCTGTTGCGCAATCGCCTTGGCGTCCTCCTGCTCATAAGCGGCATTGGCATGCCCGGTCACCAGCGGCTGGTATCCCCCGTCCGCGCCCACATGGTTCCCAATAAATAAATTCGGACCGAATTGCGACGTCGTCAGATGAAATTCCCCGCCCACCACCAGGTTCCGCAATCCCACCGGAACCAGCACCAGCGCACACCCCACCACAAATGCCGCCCGTTCCTTCTTCCCCCTCTTCCAGATCCACACCAACACCGGCACGCCCAGCAGCAGCGCGTTCTCCCGCACCAGCCCGAGCATCCCCAACACCACCCCCGCTCCACCCAGCCACTTCCAACCCCGTCCCCCTTCCACCACCAACGCCACCAGCAACACCGTCAACAACGTCACCAGAGCCGTCTTTTCCACCAGGCTTTCCTGAAAAATCGCCGCCGGATATACCGCCAACAGCGCTCCCGCTAACGCCCCGCGCACCCCAAACAACGCAACCCCGGCCCATGCCAGCAACCCACAAGCCGTAGCCCCCATCCCCGCCTGCACCACCCGCACCAATCCCACGCTCTCATTCCCCAACTGGTACAAAACCGCCAGAAAATACGGATACAGCGGAGCCTGATAGAACACCCCTTGCCCCACCCAGTCCCCCTTCGCAATGCGCACCGCCCATTCGTGGTACGCCACTCCATCCCCAATCCGCAAATCAAAAAACGGGGCGCCTGCAATTTGCCATAAGTACACGCCCCTTACCGCCGCTGCCAGCACAAATACTGCGGCCGCCGCACCCCATCGCGATCGCAATAGCATCACGCATCATCTTACACCCCAGCCGTCGCTTCTCCCAACGCAATCTCCGTCATCACCGTAATCCGCATCTTCCCGGCATTCTCAGCGCCTTCATACCGGATCCCGTACTCTCCTCCGCCCAACCCCTCCACTTCAAATCGCGTCACCAGCACACCCGCCTCTTCCACCACAAACGACAGCGCATCCAGTTCCACGGCTGTATCCTCCACCCATACCCGAAATTCCCGCCTTCTTTCCCGCCTTGCCGCAAACACCACCGTCACACCCAGCCGCTCTCTCCGCAATCGGTTCACCTTCAGCCGGATCGCCGCCACACCCTGCAGCGCCGCCGCCCGCAAATTCGCATCCTTATCGCGCGCCAGCCCCAGCAGCGCCCCCAGGAATCGCGGATCTTTCGTTTGCCCCATCACCCAACAGGCGCTCCGCCGGAACCGGAAATCCTCGCTCTCCGCCAGCTTCACCAGCATCTCCACCGCCTCCGTCAGCCTCGCCCGGTACAACCCCATCACTCCGTTCAACACCACCCGCGGCTCGTCATCCAGCGCCGCTTGCCGGAAAACGTCCACCACCTCCACACCATCCGCCCCCCACAGCGATTCCACCGCATTCGCCCGTACCCGCGCATCCGGGTCCCTCAGCCGCGCCCGCACCCAGCCCGCGTCCCGGTTCTCTTTCCCCACCACCAGCGCCGCCTTCGACCGTACCTGCGGGTTGCAGTGCCGCATCGCCACTGCCAGCTCCTCCGGAGTCGCCGACTCCTTTAGACGCGCCAGCAACTGCAGTTTTTGAGACTCCACACCGTCTCATCGGCAAAAATCCCTGGCCAATGAGGGAATCCTTCCTCGAAGTCTATTCCGCCCCCCCTCCGCTTACCCCAGCCGCTCAATCGTCCAGTAAACAGCCGTGCAGGCGATCATCGCCGAGATCGGAACCACCACCCGCGCACGGTACCACGGCTGCCGTGCACTAAACCAACCCAGAACAAGAAAGGCCACCGCAATCACCGCGAGTTGACCCGCTTCCACTCCCGCATTGAACGTGATCAGCGCCGTCAGAAACTCGTTGCGAGGCAGCCCCACCGCCTGCAATGCCCCCGCAAAACCCATCCCATGCAGTAACCCGAAAGCGAACACCAGCGCCACACGCCAGGATTTCAGTTCGCTCAGGAAAATATTCTCAATAGCGACATACGCGATGGAAAGAGCGATCAACGGCTCAACGATAGCGGGCGGTACCCTCACGATCCCATACAAGCTCAGCGCCAGCGTGATCGAGTGCGCCAGCGTGAATGCGCTCACCTGCCACAGCACCACGCTCACCCTCCGGCTCAGTAGAAAAAGGCCAACCACGAAAAGCATGTGATCCAGCCCGTGCGGGAAAATGTGCGTGAAACCAAGCTTCAGATAGACCCACATAAAGGTCAGCCGCGGCTGCGCACTGTAGCGCGCTCCAAGCAGGAAAGGCTTGCTTTGTTGCCCCCCTTCCAGCCATTCAACGATCGGGTCCCCTCCCGTGCGGATCGTGAACGAATACGGCGTGAACGTCCATCCATAGCTCCAGGTGACGTGGCGCGCCTGCGGTGGAATCGCCCCGGTCAGCACAATAGTGGCCAGAATCGCCGAATTCTTGTCGATGGCGGGCGTAATGGAGAGCGACAACGCGGGACGCACCTCCTCTGTATCGAACCCCAGTTTGACCCGCTCGCGGAATTGCGGTTCGAAGTCCGTGAGAATGCTCCGCAATTGATCGAGATCGCTGATCTCGGCCGCCGAGCGCCGCAGCTTCGAGGCCAGCGACGAAGCGTCCGTCGCGATCTCGATGCGATAGGTCATGTCCGGCTGGAAAGACGCCGAAACGCGCGTCGTGCCCAGTTCATGCGCATCGAGCGCGGTCAGCGCCAGCAATAGAGGCCAAAACATTTCTATCCCTTCCTGTTCTATGCGGTCAGTCAGTTCGACGGCGCCGCCGCCGCGGCCGCGGGAAGCGCGAAGGTCAATGACGCCCAGAAGCTTTCCCAGTTCGCATTCGAGCCCGCCGGAGCGGGAATCATGTGCACCGCTTTGATCAGCCACATCCCGGCGCGCGGCAGCCGCAATCGTACCCGGCCATCTTTCCCCGTCCGCAAGGCCACCCGCGCCGAAGGATCGTTCCGGTTCATCGCCACCACCAGCGCCCCCGCCATCGGCTTGCCTTCGTAGGTGAGGCTTACCGGCAACGTGTCTCCCGGGCGCAGCAGATAGGGGTTCTGCTCCGCCGTCAGTTCCAACGTGAAACCCAGCACGCGATCGCTCTGCGTTTGCGCCGCCGCTCCCGTCAGCAGCAGGCTCTTGGCGCAGCGTGAGAACAGTTCCCGTACCGGCGCAGACGTTTCGTTACGCAGCGCTCTCGCCGCCGCCACGCCCGCTAGTCCTTCTTCTTTCAAATAGGTGTTGAACTGCGCGGCCGGAAGTTCCACCGTGCTCGGATGGCTCCGGTATCCAACGATCGCCAGGCCCGGCGCCGCAATGCGGATCAGCCCGGCTGGATCGGCGCCCGTGCGCCCAACGACGGGCTTACGCCCCGTGCCGTCGTGAACCAGGAATTGATCAATCAAGGCGGGATTGCGTGGCAGCGGGTCGCCGATCAGATCCTGTCCCACGAAGTGGCGCAACCCCACGATTTCTCCGGCGCCCGGTGTGAACGTCGAAGGCTCAATCCACATATCGTGGGCGAGAAGTGGTGCCGTGAGGACAACTGCGAGAAGAAGGGAAGACATGAAACTCTCTTTCTCAATCGGGCCGCGGCCCGCGGTGGAAGCAACTCACCACGGGCCGCCAGCTCGTTTACCAGCCAATTAGAGGATCGGAATATCCGGAACAGTCGGTGTGTTCACCCCACCGTGTCCCTGCAGCAATCCCTGATGCGCCGGAGCAAGGAAGGGGAAGCGATCCAGGTAGTTCTTATCGTTCACTTCCACACCCTTGGCCAGCCCTGCCGCCGGATCCCCCGCCGCGATCAGGCTCAGAAGCACGCTGTTCACGTTCACCTGGTTCCGATTCGGCGCTGTCCCGCCGCCGAGACGCCGTCCGTTGGGAAATTGCGAGTCAATCGCGCAGTCCAGCGTGATCACATCCCCCGTATACCCGTCTTCCACCGGAATCGGACGTCCCAGGTTGATCGCTCTCACGATGTCCAGGCGAGGCCCCTTCAACGTCTGCACCGCCGCATCGGGAACGCCCAGCGCCTTGTACACGCCGAGTGCTTCCAGATCGCGAACCAGTACCGGAAAGAGAATGTCCGCACCAAAGTTGGTGACATCGTTCATCACGCTGCTGTGCAGATAACGGGAGTGCCGCTGTGTGCCCACCAGGCCGGCGTTGAACAGAGGCAGTGCGTTGCGGCCCACCTGCACCCAGTCGCCGGAGCCTTTCAGTCCCGTGATGATGTTCGTCGGATCCACCGTCTGTACCGCCTGACGGCTGATCGTCGTGTGCACCCGGATCAGGCTGTCCGTGGAGGCTGAGTCCAGAATCGTGTTGTGCGGAATCCCGTCCGGAAAAATTTCATTGATCGGAATCTCCAGCGCGATCGAGAATACATTGAAACCCGTGAATACGTCCGTTCCCGGTGGCCGCCGCGCCCCGGGAATATTGCCCAGATCGCCGCGATTGAGATTCACCAGGTCGAAAATTCCTTTCTCGTCCAACTGATACGGATCGTCGAACTGTCCGGCGATGATCCGTCCACCGTTGGACAGCGTGTGAATATAGGTATCCACGAAGGCCTGATTATAAAGCCCGACTTCGCGGCTGGTGGCATCGCCGGAATCGTAACCCCGGAACGGCCCAAGCCCGTAAACCAGGCGATCGGTTTGTGGACCGTGATTGTTGGGCAGCACTTTCAGATCTTTGCCCAGTGTCACCGTCACGCCCTTCTCCTGCGGCCCGTCCCCATCGATGTCGAAATCGGTGTGACGCGTAATGGTCATCGTTTCCCGCCCGCCCGTCAGTTGCCACAGCAATTCGTTGCCGCCGCCCAGCGGATCCGTCGGGCTCGGAGCCGGTTCCGAGTTCAGAATGTTCGTGAACTGCACGCGGTAAACAAGTTGATCCTTGAGGCTGGAGCCTTTGGCGATATGGAATTCGTAGCGATAGCCGTTGCAGGCGCGGAACCCCTGGTTGCCTTGTCCGGGTTCATGCAGCGGGTTGAAGTTCATGATCAGGTAGAGCTTGCTGTGGGCTCCGTTCGAGACCCAGGCGTAGGTATCCGTGTTATCCGCGCATGGTTCATTGAGAACCGTCAGTGCTTCGCGGTGGCTTGACCCGTACGCCGAGTTTGCCGCCGCGGCACACAAGATCACCGCGGCGAGCGGTGAATACACTCGTTTCATATACACTCCATTTGTTCAATGATGCGGCCGTCCTGAAGCTCCGGCCGTGGCCGGGTTGGGAAATCTGCGTTGAGTTCAAGAAGCCTGCATCCAATGGTACGGAGCGTTTCGTTTTTTGGATGCACAAACGTGATTTTCGTCTGCCCGTTCACCTTCGATAGGGCAAATCAATCAACTGGCTGGACTGTCTTCAGGCACAATCTGCCACAATGAAAGACCAGCCCGATGCTCCACCTCTTCCTGATCGTGTTGTTGCCCGCCCCCCTATGGCCGCAAAGCAACAGCAGCACGGCAGTCATTCAAGGCATCGCCAATGACCCGACCGGCGCCTCAATCCCCGCGGCACACGTCGTCGTTCGCAACCAGGATACCGGCGCCGAGCGCGCCACCGCCGCAAACGCCAACGGCCGTTTCTCCCTAAGCGGCCTCCCCCCTGGAACCTACACCCTCCGCATCGCAGCTCCCGGTTTCGCCTCCGCCACCGTGAAACCCTTTCTCCTCTCCGTCGGTCAAGTGGTCACCCAACGCATCGAACTGCTCCCCGCCGGACTCAACGAAAAGATCGAAGTGAAGGAAGCGCTGGACGGCATCGATGTCACCGCCGCCACCGCAAGCGTCGCCCTCGGCAACGAGCGTATCGAGGAAGCACCCGCCCGAAGCCGCAATTACCTCAATTTCGTCCTTGCGTCACCAGCGGTTGCGCCGTCGGCCGGTACCAGCTCGCAGCGCACCATGACCGGCATTCGCACCCCAATGGGCGACAGCGGCTTCACCTTCGGTGGCATGCGCCCGAGAAACAACGCCGTCCAGATCGACGGCCTCGACAACCGCGATGAGACAACCGGCGGTAACCGCGTCGCCGTTGGTTTGGAAATGGTGCAGGAGTTCCGTGTCGCAGGCACATCCCTCGGAGTGGAACTCGGCGGCGCTGCCGGCGGCCTCCTCAATATGGTTACCCGCTCCGGTACCAACATCTGGCATGGCGACGTCACCATGTTCGCCCAACACGAACGCCCCAACGCGAGACAGCCCGAAATTTCCACCGCCACAAAAGCCCGCTTTCGACGCTACCAACCCGGCATCTCCGCCAACGGCCCCCTTCGCCGCAATCACACCTTCATCTCCGGCGCCATCGAACACGAAAGAGAGTCTGCCGAAGAATGGTCGAATGTCCCCGAAGATGCCGTCGACGCCTTAAACCGCGCTCTCGCATCACCCCTCTACTCGGCATCTGCGCTGAAAGTCCGCCGCGGTCTCTATCCCACCAGCACTCGCGGCACGGAGTTATCCGCAAAACTCAATCATCAGGCCAGCCAGAAGGACACCTTCTCCGCCCGCTACGCATTCTCTCGAGGCCGCGTGCGCGCTGAGGTCCAGGGTCCCGACAATTTCGCAGACCAATCCGCCCAAGGCAGCAGCCTCACCGTCGATCACTCACTCGTCGGCAACTGGCTTCGCGTCATCTCTCCCACCGTGGTCAACGACCTCCGCTTCCAGCTCTCGCAGCGCTCCATGGAGTTGCGCCCCAACGCCCGCGGCCCGATGTTCGACATCCCCGGCGTGGCCGCTCTCGGACAGTTCCATCGCCTCGACGCCGATCGCACCGAACGCCATTACCAGCTAGTCGAGAGCCTCAGCTCCGTGTTTCACGGACATCGCATCGGCATCGGCGCCGATCTGCACTCCATCCACCTCGATGCTTCCCTCCGCAATCGCTATGCCGGTGTCTACGTGTTCCCCGCGCTCCTCGATTTTCAAAGGGGCCGGCCCGATGTGTTTCTACAGGCATTCGGTGACCCACGCACCAACTTCCGCACTCTGCCCATCGGCCTCTGGCTTCAGGATCGCTGGGAGCTACTGCCACGCCTCTCGCTCGAACTCGGCGTTCGTTTCGATCGCCAGCGCATGCCTGCTGGAATTTCCCCGTCCTCGAACAACCTTGCCCCCAGAGCCGGACTTGCCTGGAAGCCCATGGATACGAGTCCCCTGGTTTTCCGCCTGGGCTTCGGCCTCTTCTACGACCGCTACCCTCTCGCCTTCCTCAACGACGCTCTGCAGAAGGATGGTGTGCATGGATTCGAGCAGTACGTCGTAGGCGAGGAAGCCGCCCGGGCGTTGGCTCTTTCGCGCGGCGCCATCCTCTCCCCTCCGCTGGCGGGCGCCGCATCAGCCATCTACCGCACTTCTTCGCACTTGCCCTCCTCCTACGCCCGCAAACTCAGCGCCGGAGCCGAGTACGCTCTCGACAAGAACAGTTCCATCTCCGTAGAAGCCAGCCACATTCGCGGCTTCCATCTGCCCCGCACACGCAACGTCCTGGGCACTCTGCCTCCCCTCTACGAACTCGAGCAGACGGCCCGATCCGGCTACCTCGGCGCCTCAGTCACATGGAATCGCCGCATGAGCCACGATCTCGCTTATCTTGTTACCTACACTGCGGGCCGAACGAATGACGACGGTTCCGATTTCGACGAGCACCCCCTTGACCCCCTCCATATCCGGCGCGACTGGGCGCCCTCGCGTCAGCATCAATCGCGCCGCCTGGCGCTGAGCGCGGTTTACGAAGCCTTTGAAGGACTCTCCTTCGCCCCGATCTTTTCCTTAGGCAGCGGCCGCCCGATCAATGCCCTGCTCACCACCGATGTCTTCCGCACCGGCGCCTATCCCCTCTCCGCGCGCCCTCCGGGCATGCCTCGCAATCCATTTCGATCTCCATCCGCCGCCAGCCTCGATCTTCGTGTCATGAAAACGTTCCACGTGAGGAAGGACCGCGCCGTCCTTCAATTCGGCATCGAAAGCTTCAATCTGATGAACCACGCCAACCTCGAACGTGTCAGTCAGTTCTACTCGGCGCCCAATTCTCCATTGCGAACTTACGGCCAGATACTCGAAAGCCTCCCCGCAAGACAGATTCAATTTCTGATGCAGTTCGAGTACTGATGCGAGCTTTGCTCCTTAGCGAGCTTCGCGTGAACCCGTTAACCGTCCCGCCAAATTCCCCCCACCCCCCACATCCGTCAATCGAAACTCCCGTCCCTGAAAGAAATACGTCAACTTCTGATGATCCACCCCCAGCAACCCCAGCAACGTCGCATGTAAATCATGCATCGTCACCTTATCCTCCACCGCCTTCAGCCCAATCTCATCCGTCGCCCCAATCGCCACTCCCCCCTTAATCCCGCCGCCCGCCATCCACACACTGAACCCATACGGATTATGATCCCGCCCATTCCGATTCCCCCCGCCCCCTTCGGCCCCATCCGTAAACGGAGTCCGTCCAAAATCCCCGCCCCACACCACCACCGTGCTCTCCAACAACCCCCGCGATTTCAAGTCCGCCAGCAACCCCGCAATCGGCCGGTCCACCCTCCGAGCCATGTACTGATGATTCTGATCGCACTCATTGTGCCCGTCCCACCCAACTTCCGCCCCCTTCTTCCCGCCCGAATACAACTGCACAAACCGCACGCCCTTCTCCACCAATCGCCGCGCCATCAAACACTGCGTCCCGAACTCCGCGCTCATCGCATCGTCCAACCCATACAACTTCCGCGTCGCCTCGCTCTCTTTGCTTAAATCCGCCACCTCCGGCACCGACATCTGCATCTGAAACGCCAGTTCATACGATGCCATCCGAGCCGCCAGTTCCGAATCCTCCGCCCTCACCGCCCGATGCTGCTCGTTATACTCCCGCAACAGCCGGAACATCTCCTCCTGCTCGCTCGCGCTGATCCCCTCCGGCCGCTTCACATTCAAAATCGGAGGTCCCTCGCTCCGCAACACCGTCCCCTGATACGCTGCCGGCAGAAACCCCGATCCCCACGCCGGAGACCCCGCCTTAATTCCCCCATCCAGCATCACCACAAACGCCGGCAAGTTCGCGCTCTCGCTCCCCAACCCGTACACCACCCACGACCCCACGCTCGGCCGTCCAATTCGTCCCCACCCCGTATTCATCCACGTCTGCCCCGTCACATGCGTGAACCCGTCATGATGGCAAGACCGGATCACCGCCAGATCATCGGCATGCTGCGCCACATGCTCAAACAGTTCCGATATCTCCAGCCCCGATTTCCCCCGCTTCCGAAACCGCAGTGGACTCCCCATCAGAGGCGTCTTGTCCATATTCGAAAACTGAAAGTCCACCTTCCCGAAACTCGGTGGAATCTTCTGCCCGTGCAGTTTGTTCAACAGCGGCTTCGGATCAAACGTATCCAGATGGCTCGGCCCCCCATGCATGAACAGAAAGATGACGCTCTTCCCCTTCGCCGCGAAATGCTGCTTCTTCACCGCATACGGATTCGCCAACAAAACATTCGCCGCCAGTGCCCCAAACCCCAGCCCGGCCTTTTCCAGAAACTCCCGCCGCGACCGCGCCTGCATTGTCTTCAAGCAAAAGGAAGCCATAATAATCCCCGTACAGACGACCATCCTATCGCAAACCGCAACACCGCCAATACTCAACCACGGCTTCCCTCACTTGCCCAAGCCGGCGCCATGACTTCCGCGTCTGGCATCCCGCGTTTCTAATCCACAACGGGGAGCCACTTCGCAAAACTGTACGCCATGAATGAGGGCACTCCCCGCCTCTGAAGTGACCTGAATCCTTCACTCGGGTCTCGCTTCCGCAAACTCCGTGATGAGTATCTTGTGAACCTGCCTTTGAAGTTCAGGTATGTCGCCGGTGGAGGCATCCCATAGGATCTGCCAATCCAGATCGAAGTAGGCATGAACGATCCTGTGGCGCACAGCGATGATCTGCCGCCACGGCACCTGCGGCCAGCGCTCTCTCAATTCGTTGGACAAGCGGCTGATCGCCTCTCCGATCACAGTCAAGTGGTGCAGCACGGCCGCCGTGAGCACCTCGTCATTAAGGAAATTGTCTTCCGACGTTGAGGCAACAATGGCTTCAATCTTCCGGCAGGCCGAAAGTATGTCCCTTAGGAACGAATCCTCATGCCGCATAGATGACGCGGGCATCTTGGAGCACCGACTGACGCACCCAGGGCTTCAGTCCGCGCTTGGTTACCAGATCGACTTTGCGCCCCGCGATCGACTGCAACTCGTCAATGAGCGACTCAAACTTGACCAAGCCGATGCGTACTCCCGGCTCGAACTCCACCATGATGTCGATGTCGCTCTCCGGGCGCATCTCGCCACGCGCCGCTGACCCGAACAGAGAGAGTTCTTTCACGCCGTAGCGGCGACACACTTCGACGAGCGACGAACCGTCGATCATCGTGTCACCGATATGAAGCGTTTGGTTCATTAGTCCAATATCTATTATGCCGCAGAGTTCGAGTAGCGTCTCATGATGGGCCCCCACCACTGATCGCGAAAACTGCCTCCTACTTAACCCACCCCGAGTTCTCCCGCGCTCTTTGCGAGCCTCTTGTCAAGTGTCCACAGCCGGCAGTTCGACAGCAACGCCGACGCCAGAAGATGCGCGTCAATCCATCCCAATCCCCGCCCCCAAAGCCGTCGGGTGCATCAACACAAGTCCCTCCGGCAAACGGTCCGCTAAGTTCGCATCACCGGGCCGGAAGTGCTTAATCCAGATGGACATGTCGGCAAGGACCACAGGCAGATCGCCGTCGCGGGATGCTCGTGACCCTAGGTTGGGCGCCGCCCAGGGTGGCGAGCCGTTGGCCGGATTCACGGGCAATCAATGCTTGCAGTCCTCCCATACCCTCTAATCCACATACAAAAACTCATTCAAATTCAAAATCACCAGACACAACCGAGCCAAACTCCCCTCATCCTTCACCACCCCCAGCGCCTTCCCCCGCTCCTCCGCCGTCGGCTTCCGTTGCAACGCCCGCAGCCACGCCGCCTCCACCCACTCCCCCGCGCCTCCACCCGCCCGTATCACCGACCGAGCCATCCGCTCCGCCTGCCGCACCATAAAATCCCCATTCATCAGCGTCAGCGCCTGTGGAGCCACCGTCGTCGCATCGCGCCGCGCGCAACTCACCGCATTATCCGGCAAATCAAACGTCGAAAGCATCGGCAGCGGAAAAGTCCGCTTCACATACAAATACACGCTCCGCCGGGCATGCTCCCGCTCATCCAACGCCTCCGGCCACTGGCTCCGCGACCACAGCACGCTATATTCTTCCTCGCTCAACTTCGGAATCACCGGCCGTCCACCTTGCTTCAAATTCAACTCCCCGCTCGCCGCCAGCACCGAATCCCGCAACGCCTCCGCATCCAGCCGCTGCCGGTTCATCCGCCACAAATACCGGTTATTCGCATCCACCCGAGCATTCGCCTCCACATGCACACCCGCGCGCTGATACGTCTCCGACAACATAATCAGCCGGTGCAGCTTCTTCACACTCCAACCCTGCGCCACAAACTCGCTCGCCAGATAATCCAGCAACTCCCGATGCGTCGGCTCCTCACCCTGCCTCCCAAAATCGTTCGGCGTCGCCACAATCCCGCGCCCGAAATGCCATTGCCAAACACGGTTCACCATCACCCTCGCCGTCAGCGGATGCTCCCCATCCGTCAACCACAACGCCAGCGACTTCCTCCGCTGCAGCTTCATTTCCGGCTCATCCCGAACCGTCTTCCCACCCGCCAGCGCCGCCGGAAACGCCGGGCCCACCTTGTCCCCGCGCGACCGCCAATCGCCCCGATGCGTCACATAAACATCCGGAACCACCTCCGCATGCCCCAGCACCGTCGCCGTCTGCATCACCGGATTCGCCTTCATCGCCGCCTTCCCCAACTCCACAATCAACCGCTCCCGCTCCGCGCTCTCTTCCTTCGTCAACGGAATATCCGCAACCTTCCCCTCCGCATTCTCCTGCAACCCCGCTTGAGTCAACGCCCCTTCCAACTGCGCCGCCAAAGCCCGCTGCTCCGCCGTCCGCTTCTCCACCGGAGCATCAAACGCCGCCAGCACATCCGCCCCAAATCGACCCCGCACCTGATCCACCACCCGTTTCCGAGCCTTCCCATCAATCCTCTGCACCGCCCCTTTCAACTCCTCCACCGCCAGCCACGAAGGATACCCCGACTTAAATCCAAAGATATTAAACTTCGAAATCACCGGAATTTCCCGTTCTTCGCTCCCCGCGAACACGGCCATCATGCTGTGATAATCCCGCTGCGTCAGCGGATCGAATTTATGGTTGTGGCACCGCGAGCACCCCAGTGTCAGCCCCAGAAACGCCTCCCCCGTCGTATCCACCACATCCGTCAGCCACTCATACCGCACCTGCCCGCCAAACAGCGCCGCCTCATGATACGCCGGCCCGATCGTATACATCCCCGTCGCGATCTTCGCGTCCAAAACCTTCCGCTTCGCCTCCGGAATCTGAAACCCGCCCTCCAAATCCAAATCCCCGGGAAACAATTCATCCCCGGCAACCTGCTCCTGCACAAACCGGTCATACGGTTTATCACTCTGAAACGCCTGAATCACATAATCCCGATACCGCCACGCATTCGGGAAATAAATGTCCGTTTCAAACCCCCCGGTATCCGCATACCGCACCACATCCAGCCAGTGCCGTCCCCATCGTTCCCCATACCGCGGCGATTCCAGCAACCGCTCAATCAACCGCTCATAAGCACCGGCGCGCGAATCATTCACAAACGCCTCCACCTCAGCCGCCGAAGGAGGCAACCCATGCAGATCAAACGTCGCCCGCCGGATCAACGTCCGCCGGTCCGCCCGGCCCACCGGAGTCAACTTCAATTCCGCCAACTTCGCCATCACAAACGCATCCACTGCATTCGCCGCCCCATTCTTGGGCACCGCCGGCCGCACCACCTTCCGGAAAGACCACCACGAAGGAGCAGCCTCCAGCCCTCCTCCACTCCACTTCGCCCCACCATCAATCCACTCCCGCAGCACCGCAATCTCACTGTCACTCAAACCCTTCTTCCCTGGAGGCATCTGCACCGCCCCCTTCCGCAACACCGCCTGATACAACAAGCTCCCCGCCGCATCCCCTGGCTTCACCGCCGGCCCTCGCGATCCCCCTCGAAGCAGCCCCTCCCGATCCCGTAAATCCAACCCACCCATCTTCGCCGCCCCATGGCAAGAAGCACAATTCGCGTCAAGTATCTGCAACGCAGCCTCATCCGCCGCGTTCGCCAACCCCGCCAACAGAAGAACCATCCACATTCCGCCCCACTATATCATCGGCGTTCATCGGCGTTCATCTGTGGCCCAGCAAGAAATGCCCCAACCTCCACCGTCGATCACACCTCACCAAAATATTGCTAACCACCACAAACCAAACCCTAAATGCTCCCCGCGATGAAAAGCCACCCATTCAAAACAAATCCCTCAGTATTATCCTAAAGCCAGCCATGAAACCTTTTACCACCCCACAAATTACGGTCATCGAAGCCCTCGCCGCGGGCGCCACCGTCACTGCAGCCGCCGAGCTTGCATCCGTCTCCCGTCCCACCGTCCACAACTGGCTCGAAAGTGCCCCCTTCGCCCAGGCCCTCGCCTTCGCCAAGCAGGAGCACGCCATCTCACTCCGCGACCGCCTCCAATCCATTACCGAAAAAGCCCTCGACAAACTCGAAGCGGTCCTCGACAACCCCAAATCTTCCCCCGCAGTCCTGCTCCGCGCAAGCCTCGCCATCCTCAACCGCAAAAACTGGCGCCTCACCACCATCGAAGACTGCGCCGCCGAAATCAACGCCGCCACCGATCGCATGGAAGCCGACCCCGAAGTGGAACAGAACCAGGCCGCCTACCAGCAGCAGTTGACAAAACTTTACACCAAATCGGAAAGCACCACGCAGCCCTCGCACCAGACCCCACGCAACGCACAATGCCCCTGCGGCAGCGGCAAAAAATTCAAACGCTGCTGCGGACACGGCGCCCCGCCCGTGTTGAACACACAAGCCGCTTGACAGAACTTTACACAATAGAGAAACTAAGCGCCCACCGCCATCACTTCCTCATGGCACGGTGTCACCGTCGCCGAAAAGGAAGCCAGTGCGTTGGGCGATTGTGGCAGCCACCCTCGCAACCGGTACTCCAGCCGCAGGTATCGTACCTCCGGCCGTACGCTCAAATCAAAGATGTGATGGTAGCTTCCGCAGTAATACCGGTGCGGTAACCGGAACATAGGGCGCGTGCCCCAGTCCGAACCGTCCGGTGACCCCCAGATCACCGCATCCAGAGTCTGCTGCTCCGTCATGCGCGTAATCTGCAGGAGAACTTCAATCGGTTGCCCGGCAGCATCACCCAGGTCAACCATAGGACCGCATCCAGCATCGTGCGCGGTCTCTTCAGGAAAGAGGACGATCGGCTTCATGGGAGATCTCCACTTCTAAGTGAGTCTCTTTAAACGTTGCCTTGCCTCCTCCAATGTCTCATATTTTTTGCAGAAACAGAAGCGAATTAATTGGTGCCCATCCTCACCCTTCAGAAAGAAACTCGACCCAGGCACCGCCGCTACGCCACACCTCTGCAAAAGATGCATGGCAAACTCCGTATCATTCGCAAACCCGAACCCCGATATGTCCGCCATCACATAATAAGCACCCGACGGACGGAACGGCCGGAACCCCGTCTCCTCCAGCACCGATACAATATGGTCCCGCTTCTTCTGATATTCCCGGCCCAGCTCCGAGTAGTATTCGTCCGGCAGCCCCAACGCCGTAACCCCAGCCATCTGCAACGGATGCGCCGCCCCCACAGTCAGAAAATCATGCACCTTCCGGATCGAATCCGTCAGGTCCGGTGCCGCCAGCACCCAACCTACCCGCCACCCGGTCACCGAGTACGTCTTCGACATCGAGTTCACCAGGATCCCGCGCTCCCGCATCCCCGGTATCGCCAGCACCGGCACATGCGTCGCCCCGTCATACACAATGTGCTCGTAGATCTCATCTGTAATGCACAGCGCATCGAATTCCTGGCATAGCCCCGCAATATACGCCAGATCTTCGGCCGAAAACACCCGCCCCGTGGGGTTGTTCGGACTCGTAACAATCACCGCCTTCGTCCGCCCGTTGAACGCCTTCCGCAACTCATCCCGGTCAAACGTCCAGTCCGGAGCCCGCAGCGCCACCACCCGCCGCACCGCCGAACAGAGCTCCGAATCCGGCCCGTAATTCTCGTAATAGGGCTCGAAAACGATAATCTCATCCCCCGGATTCGTCACCGCCAGCAGCGTCGCGATCATCCCCTCCGTCGCCCCGCAGCAGACCGTGATCTCGCGCTCCGGGTCAAGCTCTAACCCATAGTGCCGCTTATACTTCCCGGCAATCGCATCGCGGAACGGCTTGGCCCCCCAGGTGATCGAATACTGGTTGAACTCGGCGTCAATCGCCGCATGCGCCGCGTCCTTCAATACCGCCGGGGCGGGGAAGTCCGGAAACCCCTGCGCCAGGTTCACCGCCTGGTATTGGATCGCCAGCCGCGTCATCTCCCGAATCACAGACTCGGTGAAGTTCAGCGTCCGCTGGCTGCGAAATCGTTCTCTAGTTGCCGGAGGCAGTACGGTTGGAATTGCCATTAGATGTCTTACCCGAAGGTAACCCAGCCGAACTCTGTCCGTAAAGCCGCCGGTACACTCCGGCGTTCCGCAGCACGATCTGCACGTAGTCCCGCGTCTCGGCAATCGGGATCGTCTCGATGAACTCGCTCGGCTCCCGGTACGTCCCCCAGTTCAACCACCGCGTCACCCGGCTCGGCCCGCCATTGTAAGCAGCCAGCACATTCTCCCACCGCGTCTGGAACGAATCGAGCAACTGCCGCAGGTAAATCGTCCCCAGCCGCAGGTTCATGTCCGGCTCAAACAGCTTCGCCGTCGTGAACCCCTTGATCCCGTTCTTCCGGCTCAGCCATCGCCCGGTCGAAGGCAACACCTGAGTCAGCCCATAAGCCTTCGCCACTGAAATCGCCTTCGGGTTGAACTCCGACTCCTGCCGGATCAGCCCCGCCACAATGTAGGGGTCCAGATCCTTATCCCGCGAATAGCGCTCCAGCGTTCCCCGGTACGGCATCGGAAACGCCACCCGCCAGAAGTTCGTCGGAGCATCCGCAAACGGAATATTCAAATACCCCGGCACATACGCCTTCACCGCCCGTAGCGCCTCATCATGCGCCCCGCGGCTATCCAGCAGCTTCGCCAGCTCCATCGCGATCACGTGCCCCTGACCGTCCGTCCGGGCCGCAAACCGCAGTTCGCTTTCCGCCAGTTCCCCCAGCCCCGCCGCGTTCAACAATCGAGCCCGCTCCAGCCGCACTGCCGTCGCCCGCGTCGGCTCAAAGTTCAACTTGATCCGCCGCACCGGCAGGTTCAGCCCCGCCAGAAAATCCCCTACCTCCAGCGACGCCGTCGCCTTCGCCACTACCGCTGCTTCCAGCCGCTCCTCGGCCAGCATCGCATAGTAATGATTCGGCGCATAGTCGGCCAAATGCTGGTAATAAGCCTTCGCCGAAGAGTAGTCCTTCCGCGCCTCGGCCGCCCGAGCCAAAAAGTAGAACGACGCCGGCACCTTCTCCGAATTGGGGAACCGCCGCACATGGGTCCGGAACAGCGTCTCCGCATCCGCCGGCCGCCGCTGATAGCTCCCCCACGTAATCTTCCAATCGCAGAAGGCCGCATCCGCCAGGTCCACAAACGCCGAGCACGACTTGTACAGCGGCTCATACGTCTCCCGCTCGCCCCGCCCGTGATACAGGTAGGCCGTCGTCAGAATCGCCTCCAGCCGCCACTTCGAGTTCGGATACTTCGTCTCCACTTCCTTGAGGTGCGCCTGCATGTCCGATTCCCGGTCCAGCCGCTTGGCCAGATACGTCAGGTGGTACAGCCGCTCGGCATCGGCCTCCGCCGATTTCACTTCCAACCCGCGCAGATACTTATAGGCGGGAAGCATCTGCTTCGCCTTGTACTCCATCACCCCAATCTGCACCTTCGCCAGATCCCGGTCATCCCCAGCCAGCGACTCCACCGCCTTCTCCAACTGCGCCTTCGCTTCCGTATACCGCCGGGCATTCGCCAGCGCCGTCGCCCGGCCCAGGATCATCTGCGCCATCGGCGGAGGGAACTTCTCCCCCAACGACATCTTCAGCCTCGCCAGCGCCAGCCCGGCATCCGCCGCTCCGTCCGAGGCCGGATAGCCGTGGTACACCCGCTGCCATGACACCGCCGCCGACACGGGATCCCCAGCCGCTTCATACGCCGCCGCAAGTGCCGCTTCAACCGAAGCTTGCGGAATGTTCTTGGAGTGCAGCTTCAATAGCGCAATCGCGTCCTTCGGCCGGTTCAACTCAATGTATCCCCTGGCCGCCGACACCGCCGCCCGAGCCGCAAACGGAGACACCGGCTGGAACCGCACTACCGCCGTGAACGCCGCTACCGCCTTCTCCGTATTCTTCTGCTCGACATAGGCAAGCCCACTGAAATACGAAGGGTAGTCCGCCAACTGCGGCAGCCGCGGACCCACCGCCTGGAACGTCGCCGCCGCCTGCGCAAACGACTTCTCCTTGAACTGCTGGATACCCTTCGCCAGCGCCTGCGGAGGAAAGTCCGAACGGTTCGCCTGCCCCCATACCGCCGGGCAAAGCGTCAGGCTAGCGCAAAGCGCCAGGGTATTCCGAACCGAGTTTCGATGGGTCATTGTTCGCAAGTGTGCGCACCAGTTCCTCATGTAAGTAATCGGTTAAGGACGGCGCTCCCTGCAGGAACTCCTGCCGGTAACGCTCGCGTCCGGAATCAATCGGCTCTTTCAATTGGACGTACAACGAAGCATTCTGGCGTCCGGTTTCTACCGATGCCTGCTCATAAAGAATAAGACGGGCCACTTCCCGTCTCGCAAAATTCTTTGCCTTAGTCTCCTGTACCTGTTGCTCGTAGCTCTTCGCCACCGGAGCAATCTGAATCAGCACCGGAGCCGGCGCGGGCTCAGCCTCTTCAGGAGGTGCCTCCTCCACCGGAGGAACGGGCATCGTATCCCGCGCCAGCATCGCCAGCAACTCCAGCGCTTCCCGAGGTGGCTTCGCCTTGTCTTCCGCGTACAACACCGCGCACACCGTATCCCCACGGAGCACCGGAAACAGGTAGCACCGTGGACTCAGTGCCTCCCCCAACCGCTCCGCAATTTCTTCCGTCAACTCTCCCGCCGACCGCATCGTGATCACCGTATCGCGCGACTCCACCGCCGTCGCGAACGCCGGAGCGTCCATCACCTCATCCGCGAAGAACAACGCCACCCGCTCGGCAAACGCCCCGCCGCCTTCTTCCAGAATGCTCTTCCATTCCTCGCTGGTTTCGGCCATCCGCAACCGGCGCCCCAGTTGATTCCAGATTTCCGTTTGCGCCCGTTCCCGCCGCTCCAGTTCCTTCGCCAAACGCCCCGACAACTCCGCCAACCGGCTCGTCAAAGCATGCTCGGTTTGAGAGAACGCCTGCCTTGTGGCAACTTCGAAATCGGCAAACGATTCAGCCAGAGACATAAAACAAGTGATGACGATATTGTACTGGGCTTTCGCCTCACGCGCTACTTCCTTCCAATCAATATCGCGATGATGCTCGGTGGCTGCCCTAGCGTATTCAGCGCATTCCCCGTTAACTTCGACACAATGTTGTCCTGCTCCACATATCCGAACGCCCCAAACCCGCCGAATCCGAATCCCCCGCCGCTTACCACGCGGCACGTCGTGAACCCAAACTGCGTGATGCATGTGACGGAAACGTTCTGCCCCGCGGCGCCAAATCCAATGCCGCGCTCCGTGGCCGTCTTTGCCTCCGGGCTGGCGGGGTTCCAATTCGAGCCATCATCGGACAGGAACACCGACACCGGCAGCCCCGGCGTCAATGCCCGCCGCGACGGCAGCGCAATCGCGACCTCTTTCGCAAAGCTCACTCGCGGCTCGGTGGTGATGACATACTGCGAGCACCACCATGTCGCTGGCTGCGTCTTCGGCAGTTTGCTTTCATCCACAGGCAAGCGCCGCAGAGAAACCGTCACCCGTTGCGTGACGGCCCCTTCCGGCACAAACAGCGCCACTCCGGTTCCTCCGACGAATACCGGAGCATTGGCGCCGCTTGCATCGAGCGTCCCACGGGCATCGAAGGTAATCGACCCCGTTTCCGCCAAAACCGTCAACCGTCCCGATGGCGCCTCCGATTCCACCAGC
Source organism: Acidobacteriota bacterium (assembly GCA_018268935.1). Lineage (GTDB taxonomy): Bacteria > Acidobacteriota > Terriglobia > Bryobacterales > Bryobacteraceae > CADEFT01. Next base: position 21,817 of record JAFDVS010000108.1, read on the forward strand.
GCCGCCGTAGGCCGCTGATACGCCACCGCCGCCTGCACCGTCTCCGGCACCTCCGCTGTCGTGCCATCCACCTTTGCCCGGAACACAAACGGACCAAGTAAGGTATCCCGTTCCAGCCGCGACACGCGCCACGAGACGATGTTGTCCTTCACTCCGTCATAAACCCCCGACTGCGGCTTATGCACCGATTCCAGATACCGCGTCCCGGCCGGCAGCGCCGCGCTGATGGTCAGCTCTTCCAGGTCTTCCTGCCCGCTGGCGACGTAGACACTGTAAAGCGCGTTACCCTCAGGATCAAACTGTCCGGTCGAGCGTACAGCCACCCGGCCATCCGTCTGTCCGAACGCCATCTGCAAGGTGCAAAGTGCAAGTACGAGTTGCTTCATGAAACAACTCTAAAGCCAACCCCGCCAATTTGCCGTAAGGGAACGGTAAGAGTTCGGTGAGCAATCCTCACGCGGTATCATAAAGCCTATGGGCGCGCTTCCAGTTCCCCGCATGACCGTCGAAGAGTATCTCGCCGCCGACCAAACCTCCGAGCGTCCGCTCGAATACCACGACGGCGAAGTATTCCCCCTCGCCGAAGCCAGCCTCGCACATGGGGCCATCCAGTTCAATCTATCTTCCGCGCTTCGCTCGAAACTGGAAGCTGGTCCTTGCCGGGGCACCGGTTCCGTCCGCGTCCGTGTTAGCCCCACTCAGTATCTCTACCCGGACGTCCTGGTGTTTTGCGGACAGCCGGAGTTGAGCAAGGAGTCCGACCCCAGCCTCACCAATCCCAAAGTCATTTTCGAGATCCTCTCCCCCTCCACCTCCGACTACGACTTCGGAGCCAAGTTCCAGCTCTACCGTCAACTCCCCTCCTTCGAGGAATACATCCTCATCGCCCAAGACCAGCCGAAAGTCGAGGTATTCCGCCGTCTCCCCGACGGCCGCTGGATCCTCACCATCTACGAAGGCCTCGAAGCCACCATCTCTCTCGACTCTCTCAACATCCAGCTCCCCCTGAGCGAAATCTACGCCCGGGTCTTCTAATCAGTCACACGCCTTCCCCCCAAGCAAACAAACCACATAGCCCGTAGACCCCGGTGCCTCACTGCTATCCTCATTCGTGTGCAGCCGTGGCTCAATATCGCAAAATTCGCTCCGCCTCGCGCACGACATCTTCCACTTGCGGCAAAATTTCATCCTCAATTCCAGGGTTATACGCAATCCAAGTATCAACGGCCGCCACTCTGCCAATCGGAGCATCCAGCTCCCCGAACAATTCATCCCCAACCCGGGCCGCGATTTCAGCCCCAAATCCAAAGCTCCGCGTATCCTCATGCACAACCAAGATCCGGTTCGTCTTGCGCACCGAAGCAGCAATCGCCCCCCAATCGTACGGCAACAACGACCGCAGATCGATCACCTCAATACTCCACTGCGGATTCCGCTTCTCCAACTGCGTGGCCGCCACCAGCGATTTCTGCACCAGCGCTCCATACGTCACCAAGGTCAAAGATCCCCCCGGCTTCACCATCCGAGCTTTGCCGAAAGGAATCAGATACTCCGCGCCCGGATGCGGCCCGCGATTGTACGGCTCCCGATACAACTTCTTATGCTCCAGAAACAGCACCGGGTCGTCGCAACGCAAAGCAGTCCGCAGCAGCCCGCAGGCATCCTGCGCATTCGACGGCATCACCACACGCAGGCCGGGGATATGCGTGAACTCCACTTCCCCGGACTGGCTGTGATACACCGCGCCTCCACTCAGATATCCACCAATCGCCACCCGGATCACCGCCGGACACGAGAACGAATTATTCGACCGCCAGCGCAAGGTCGCCAATTCATCGCGAATTTGCATCATCGCCGGCCAAATGTAATCGAAAAACTGGATCTCCGCCACCGGCTTGAAGCCGCGAGCCGCCAGTCCGATCGCCCGGCCCACAATCGCCGCCTCGGCCAGCGGAGTATCGAAACAGCGATCCCCGAACGCGCGCTGCAAACCCTGCGTCGCTTTGAACACCCCGCCTTTGCCTTTCACCGCGCCCAGATTCTGCTCATGCCCACAATCGGCCACATCCTCGCCAAACACGAGAATCCGCTCATTGCGCCGCATCTCTTCATGCAGTGTGAGATTGATCGAATCCACCATCGTGCGCGGCTCACCGGAAGGCTGTACCTTGGTGTCAAACTCCGGTCCGCACGGATCCACGGTGGGACTGTACAAATAGAGCAACGCGCTCCCCGATGGCGGTGGAGCCGCTCGCAGCGCCGCGTCGGTGGCTCGCTGCACTTCCGTCTCCACTTCATGCCCGATCAACTGCAGAGCATGACGATCCGCCACACCCTGCTCCATCAGCCACTCCGGAAAACGGAAAATCGGATCGCGCCGGGCCTCGTCATCGCGCTCTGCTTCAGTTTTGTACAACCGCTCGTCGTCGGACAGCGAATGCGAATAAGGCCGGATCACATGCGCATGCACCAACGCCGGGCCCTTGCCCTCGCGGCACCATGTGATGGCCCGTTGCATCGTCTCGTACGACTTCACGAAATCCGTGCCATCGGTCTCTTCCACAAACAAACCGGGAAACGAGGCCACCAGCTTCGAAATACTTCCCCCCGCGGTCTGCTTTTCAATCGGCACGGAAATCGCATAGGCGTTATCCTCGATCAAATACAGCAGCGGCAACTTCCCAATGCAAGCAATATTCAGCGATTCCCAAAACTCGCCTTCGCTTGTGGTCCCATCGCCCGAACTGACGACAGTGATCTCGCCGCGCAAGCCCAACCGCCCCGAAGCCTCGGCGCATCCAGCGGCCTGAAGAAACTGCGTCCCCGTGGGAGACGACGATGACACGATGCGCAGTGCAGCATGCCCCCAATGCGACGGCATCTGCCTTCCGCCCGAGGCCGGGTCAGCGCCCGCGCCAACGGCTTGCAGCAGCATTTCTTCCGCCGTGACGCCCAGCGTCAAACACAGCGCACGGTCTCGATAATACGGGTAGATCCAGTCCGAGCCGGCACGCAGCAGATACCCTGCCGCCACCTGTACGGCCTCATGGCCCGCTCCGCTGATCTGAAAAAAGATTTTGTTTTGGCGCTTTAGCAGGACTTCCCGGTCATCCAGCCGTCGGGAGGTCAGCATCAACCGGTAAGCGCGCCGGAATTCGTCAACGCTCAGTAGAGGTTTCACGTCTTTGTGGTGCTACTCTGGATTGTTGCATGGATGGTGTGATCGTAGTCAACAAGTCCCCCGATTGGACTTCTCACGATGTGGTCGCCAAGATGAGAAGAATCGCCGGGACCAAGAAAATCGGACATCTCGGAACTCTCGACCCCATGGCCACCGGTGTGCTGCCACTCGTTCTCAATAAGGCCACCCGGCTGGCGCAGTTCTATATGCGCAGCGAGAAACGCTATCAGGCACTGGTGCGCTTCGGCTTTGCCACAACCACCTACGATAAGGAAGGCGAGCGCACCTCTGAGCCCGTCCAAGTGGATCTCAGCCGCACCCAGATCGAAGAAGCGCTCGCGCCCTTTCGCGGTGTGCTGCAACAGCGGCCACCAGCGATCTCGGCAAAGAAGATCGCCGGAACCCCAGCCTACAAGCTGGCGCGTAAGAATATCGAAGTCGATCTGCCGCCGGTGGAAGTCACCGTCTTTTCGCTGGACCTGCTCGAAGCAGGCCCCGATTGGATTCGCATCGATGTGCACTGCTCGGCAGGCACCTACTTGCGCAGCCTTGCGCATGACCTCGGGCAAAGCCTCGGCTGTGGGGCGCACCTCGAAGAACTCACCCGCACGGCCAGTGGCGACTTCACGCTCGCCCAGGCCCGCACGCTTACCGAACTCGAGGCACTCTCGAAAGAAGGCCGCCTCAACGAAGTGATTGTGCCCGCCAGCCAGTTGCTTCCACAATTCCCGGCGGAAGTGGTCGACCAGATCACTGCCACGCAGATCCGCCAGGGCCGCGACTTCCGCGTCTCGCCCTTCCGTGTCGCCAAGGGCGCCCAGTTCGTCCGCGCGATCGATGCCGATGGGTCGCTGCTAGCGATCGGCGAAGTCAAGCTCCCGAACCTGTATCATCCGATCCTCGTCTTTTAACTTTCGATTACGAATCCATACAGGGATTGCGGTAGCCGAATACCCTGGGCAGGGTATGGGTTTCTCACCACCCGCTCGATACCCTCAAAAAGAGGACCCGCACCGCTATGGCAGATTTCTATCAGACTGGCATGGTCACCACACTCCACAGGCTGACCAGCAATCACGTAGACCGGCTGGAGAGAGACCTGGAAAACTTCGGACGCCGCCGTCCCATCGGCTTGGTTTTGCCCGCGCTTGTTACCGAGTTTGAAACGGTGGCCATGCAACGCATCGTCGCCGACTTGCAGCAGGTGCGCTATCTGCAACGGATCGTTGTCGTCATTGGCCGCGCGACAAAGGAACAGTACCTGCGCGCCAAATCGTTCTTTGATAATTTCTATACCCCGGTGAGCCCCATCTGGGTGGAAAGCCCGCGCATTCAGAAACTACTGCAGATGCTCGAAGAGCGCGGGCTCCCGGCGGGACGCGATGGCAAAGGCCGCTCCTGCTGGCTCGCCTATGGCTACCTGCTCGCTGCCGGCGATTGCGACGTCATTGCCCTGCACGACTGCGACATCGTCAACTACGATCGCCAACTGCTGGCCCGGCTCTGCTACCCGGTAGCCCATCCGAACCTCGGCTTCGAGTTCTGCAAAGGCTACTACGCCCGCGTCACCGATCGCATGCATGGCCGCGTCACGCGCCTGTTCATGACGCCGCTGATTCGCGCCTTGGAAGACATGGTGCCCGGCACTCCCTTCCTGCGCTACCTCGATAGCTTCCGCTATGCGCTCGCCGGTGAGTTCGCCATGGACGCCAATCTCGCCCGTGTCAATCGCATCCCTTCCGATTGGGGACTCGAGATCGGCGTGCTGGCCGAAGTGTTTCGCAACTGCGCCATCGCCCGTACCTGCCAGGTGGACCTGATGGACACCTATGAGCATAAGCATCAGGTGCTATCGGCGGACGACTCGACAAAGGGCTTGGCGCGCATGACGTCGGACATCGCCAAGTCGCTGTTCCGCACGCTGGCCGCGGAAGGGCTTGCCTTCACCGGCGATCACTTCCGCACGCTGGAAGTCCGCTACGTGCGCATGGCGGAGGATACCGTCGCCCGCTACTACGCCGACGCGATGCTGAACGGCCTCAAGTTCGACCGCCACTCCGAAGAGATGGCCGTGGCCACCTTCGCCCGCAGCCTGCGTGCGGCCGCGGCGGAGTTCATCGAAGACCCCAGCGGGATGCCGCCCATCCCCAACTGGAACCGCGTGCTGGCGGCCATCCCGGAATTCTTCGAGCTGCTGCTCGATGCCGTGGACAAAGATTCGAAAGACCGCGAGCCGGCGCTCGTGTAACAAACATTTATGCCCGAAATTGTTTTACCAGACGAAGCCCGGCGCGCTACCGAGTTCCTCAATCGCGCCGACATCGTCATCGGCATACCGAGCTACAACAATGCCCGCACCATCGGGCATGTGGTGCGCGCCGCCTACGCTGGACTGGCCAAATACTTTCCCCAGTGGAACGGCATCGTCATCAACTCCGATGGCGGCTCCACCGACGGTACGCGTGACGCTGTCCTTTCGGCGCGCGTCGAAGACAGCCACCTCATGCTGCTCACCACGCCGGTGGTTGCCGCGCATCGCTTGTCGGTGCCCTATCACGGCATCCCCGGCAAGGGCAGCGCCTTCCGCCTGATCTTTCAATTGGCGCGCAACCTCGGCGCCAAGGCCTGCGCCGTAGTCGATTCCGATCTACGCTCCATTACGCCGGAATGGATTGATCTGCTGCTGCGTCCCGTGATGTTTGCCGGCTACGACTTCGTGGCGCCCTATTATCACCGCCACAAGTATGACGGCACCATCACCAACAGCATCGTCTACCCGCTCACCCGTGCGCTGTATGGATTGCGTGTGCGCCAGCCGATCGGCGGCGAGTTCGGCATGTCCGCGCGGCTCGTGGAGCGCTACCTGCAACGCGAGGACTGGGAAACCGATGTGGCCCGCTATGGCATCGACATCTGGATGACCACCATCGCCATCGCCGAAGGCTTTCGTGTCTGCCAGAGCTTCCTCGGCGCGAAGCTGCATGATGCGAAAGATCCCGGCTCCGACTTGAGCGCCATGCTGCAGCAGGTGGTGGGCAGTGTCTTCCTGCTGATGCAGGAGTACGAAAACGTGTGGGAGCAGACAGGGGCCACCGCGCCCGCCGAACTGTTCGGCTTTCGCTATGACGTGGGGCTCGATCCGGTGCAGGTCAACGTCGATCGCATGATTCAGACCTTCGTCCGCAGCGCGGGCGACCTGCGCGAGATCTGGACCGCCGCCATGGATCCCGTCACGATGAGCGGGGTGAATGAACTGGCCCGCCAGGCCGAAGCCGGAGCTCGCCACTTCCATATGGACGACGAGCTGTGGGCTCGCATTGTGCTCGACTTCGCCTGTGCCTACAAGCGCAGCCCCGTCTCGCGTGGATTGATCCTGAAGTCGCTCACGGCGCTCTACATCGCGCGGGTTGCTTCCTTCGTCATCGAGACCGAAACCATGGTGGCGAGTGAAGTGGAAGAACGGATCGAGAAGCTCTGCATGCAGTTTGAAGAGTTGCGGCCCTATCTGCGCCAACGCTGGAACAACCCGAACCCACTACAAGGAGGACTGGAACATGCTGGACATTCTGAGCAAAGTGTGGCAGGACGCGGGTGACCGCCTCCAATATCACGTCACCACCTATTTGCCATCCCTGCTGGCCGCGCTGACACTGATCCTGTCCTTCTACGTGGCCGCGGTGCTGGCCCGCTGGGTGCTGCACAAGATCTTCAAGGGACTGACCATCGACAAGTTCCTGCGCCAAAGCGGCGTGGCGTATATGATCGACCGCTCGGGCCGCCTGCGCGCGTCCCGGCTGGTGGCCGAAGCCGCCTATTGGTCGCTGCTGTTGAGCGGCCTGCTGATGGGCTTGAGCGTGTTCAATACCGACCTCACGACGCACATGATTGAAGGCTTCGTGTTCCTGCTGCCGAAGCTGATCGTGGCTGGACTCATCGTGCTGGCCGGCGCCTGGCTCAGTCAGTACCTCGGCCGCGGCTTCCTCGTGTGGGCCGTCAATGAAGATCTGCCCATGCCGCGCCGCCTGGCCGCGGTGGTCAGAGTGCTCATCATGTTTGTCGCTATTGTCGTTGCCGCCGAGCATTTGCAGTTCGCGCGCAACGTGTTCTTTGCAGCCTTCGTAATTGTCGTCGGAGGAGCCGTATTGACTGCGGCGATTGCGGTCGCTATCGCCGCGGGAGGCGGTTTACGGCGAATGCTCGACGATCGCAGGCTGCATAGCGAGGAGCGGGGCGAACGCTCCCTGTGGAGCCATCTGTAGCTGCGCTACGGATTCGAGTTCCGAAACAGCGAGAGAGTCGCCTCGTTCCATCCCGCTGGTCCCCGGTTTATGGTGATCGAGCCATGCGGCACCTGTTGTTGAATGGCGTCGCTCTGAGAAGAGCGGATGATCACCGCCACATCGCATGCGGCAAGCAGCGGTACATCGTTCAGCCCATCGCCCAAACCAATGGTGCGCTGCGGCCGCGGGTATCGCTGCTTGACGGCGTTCACTGCGAGCCCTTTGTCGTTGGCGCCGGTGATGTGCCAGAAGCGCCCGCCCCGCGTGACCCGCAGCCCTTGTCCGGCAATGGCCGCGGTCAACGCATCGGCCCGCTCGGGGTTCAGCACTTCGAAGGGTTCATCGTACTCGCGCTGGGCAGCCATGGCGGCCATCTCCAGCGGCAGCGCACAAGCCTCGGCTACTTCGCTTGTGGTCATCGAAGCAAAGCCGCGCACGGCGCAACCCGATTGCTGCGATGCCCGCTGCAGCGCTTCCACCAGTTGCGCATACGGTGTACCCCACACCAGCGTCTCGTATCCGTCACGGGTGGGGATGTACGCGGCCCCGCCATTTTCGACAATAAAAGGATGAGGGGTATCGAGCACCTGCCGCCAGTATTCGGTTTCCGCGCGCGTCTTGCTGGTGGCGAAGATGACCGGAACACGCAATTCGCTAAGCAGCCGGAGCGCGGGCCGCGCCGTGTCGAACGAGTAGCTGTCGTGATCAAGAATCGTCCCGTCCATGTCGGAGAAAACCAGATGCTGCATTCGCTCGAAACTGTCCCACATATCGGCCTCCTGGAGCAAGCGCCATGAGATCGCGTTCCTGGATCATTCTCTCCGCAGGTTTCGGCAGCCTCATTGCCTGCATCATCCTGATGGGCCTCGGCGCGATGCGCCGCTCTGAGGCGATCCACGATGCCAGCATTGCCACACACAATGCTTACTTGAAGACGGACTCGCTGGTGGGTGAGTTACCGGCCGATCTCTACCTCAGCGGCATTCTCGTGCGCGACTACCTGCTCGACCTTTCGCATCTCACCGGCCCTCTGTATCGCGGTGAAATGCGACGGCTGCAAACGGCGGTGAAACAGAAGCTCGATGTGCTGGAGCGCACCGTGCCCAAGCGCCAGCAGGAATCGCTGCACCGGCTCACCGATGAACTGAATGCCTACTGGAAAGCGCTCGATCCGCTGTTTGAGTGGAGCCCGCAGCGCAAGGCGATTCTCAGTAATGTATTCCTGCGCGATGTGGTGTTGCCGCGTCGCGACTCGATCATCAAGCTGGCGCAGGAGGTGGCGCGTATCAATGCGGAAAACCTTGCCTCCGAACAGCGCCGGCTCGAAGAGAGCCAGAACCTGTTCCAGTTGTTTGTGCGGCAGGTGCTGTTGCTCACCGTGGTGGTGGCCCTCGTGGTGTCGCTCGCCAGCATCTACCGGGTGAACAGCCTGGAGCGCGAGCACCATTTGCAGCGCGTACGCGCGGAGAGTGCGGAGCGCGAACTGCGCCACCTCTCGCGCAAGCTGGTGCGCGCGCAAGAGGAAGAACGCAAGGCAATCTCTCGCGAACTGCACGATGCACTCGGTCAGAAACTATCGTTCATCGGCATGGAGGTGGGCACGTTGTCCTCGCTGCGCACGGCCTCTCCCGAGGTTTTCGAGGAACGGCTCTCCGATGCGCAGCGTCTTATTACAGAGACCGTGCGAAGCGTACGGGATCTCTCGATGACGCTGCGCCCGGCAATGCTCGATGAGCTTGGGCTCGGGTCGGCCGTGCGCTGGCAAGGGCGTGAGTTCGCCAGGCGCAGCGGCATCGATGTCGACGTGCAACTGGATGGGGAACTCGATGCGCTCCCCGAATCGCACCGTACCGCGATCTACCGCATCGTGCAGGAAGCTCTCACCAACATCGCCAAACACGCTGCCTCAAAGAGCGTGCGCATCCGCTTGTATGGCGGCAGGGACGCCATCCGGCTCACTGTGCAGGATGACGGCAAGGGCTTCGACCATTCCCATCTTGCCGCGCGCGGCATGGGCTTGGTAGGCATGGAAGAGCGCATGAAAGAATTGGGCGGTACGGTGTCTGTGCATTCCACGTTAGGGAAAGGAACCAGTATTGAGGCTGTGGCCCCGCTGCCTGTGCCTTCGGAAGTGAGTGTATGATTCGTATCCTGATAGCCGATGATCATGGCGTGATGCGCACGGGATTGCGCTTGCAGTTGCAGCAGCACGAGGAGTTTGAAGTGGTGGGCGAAGCCAACGATGGCCGTGAAGCGGTGAAGGCTGCCGAACAGATGACCCCTGATGTCATCATCATGGACATCGGCATGCCCAACCTGAACGGCATCGACGCCACGGCGCAGATCGTGAAGCGGATGCCCAAGTGCGGCGTGATTATTCTGAGTGTGCATTCCGATGAGGAGTATGTGCTGCGCGCGCTGCGTTCCGGCGCGCGTGGGTATCTATTGAAGGAGAGCGCGCATCTCGATTTGAAGCGTGCTGTTGAGGCGGTGGCGCAGGGGCAATCGTTCTTCAGCCCCACGGTGGCGCGCATGCTGATGGAAGACTTCGTGCAGCAAATCCAGCGCCGCGGGTTGAAGGACTCCTATGATCTGTTGAGTGATCGGGAGAAGGAGATTTTTCAATTGTTCGCCGAAGGCAAGTCGAACAAGGAAGTGGCCACGCTGCTCAACCTGAGTCCGTACACGGTAGAGACGCATCGCACGCACATCATGCAGAAGCTGGATCTGCATAGCGCGGTGGACATCGTGCTCTATGCGGTGCGGAAGAAGATTGTCAGTTGAAGGAGTGATCGCTTGCAGAAGATGATGGACTATTTGAGCCGCAACTGGGAACACTTCGTGATCCCGCTGCTGGTGCTGTTGATTGTGTTCGGCGCCGCGGTGGTGGTGCGCCGCATCCTGTTCGGCAGCTTGCGGAAGTGGGCCGGTCGCACGCCGGGCACGTTCGACAACATGCTGGTGGATTCACTCGAGACGCCGTTCCTGGTGTGGTCTCTGATGTTCGCGATCCATGTCAGCCTGCAGGTCTCGGTGCTGCCTTCGCGAACGGTATCGCTCGCGGCGACCGTGCTCCAGTTGTTGTGGATTGTGTCGTTGACGATGGTGATGTCGCGGCTGGCGGCTGAGGTGGTGAGGGCCTACAGTTCGCGGGTGGAGGGAGCGCAGCCGGTCACCAGCCTGACGCAGAACCTGGTGAGGTTATTCGTGGTCTCCATCGGCGCGTTGCTGATGATGCAGCAACTGGGCGTCTCCATCACGCCGATTTTGACGGCGTTGGGCGTCGGTGGTTTGGCCGTTGCACTCGCGTTGCAGGACACGCTGTCGAATCTGTTTGCGGGCTTTTATATCACGCTGGCCGGACAGATTCGGCTGGGTGACTACATCAAGCTCAACAGCGGCGAGGAAGGCTACGTCGCCGATATCAGTTGGCGCGCCACCTTGATCCGGATGTTGTCGAACAATATGATCCTGGTGCCGAACGCGAAGCTGGCGCAGGCGATTGTGACGAACTACTCGCTGCCCGAAGGGCGCATGTCCCTGCCCATTGCGATCGGCGTTTCCTACGATTGTGATATCGACCATGTAGAGCGTGTGTTACTGGAAGAAGCGTTGGCTGGGGCTAAGGAGATTCCGGGCATGTTGAGTGATCCGCCACCCGCCGTACGCTTTATTCCAGGCTTTGGCGACTCCTCACTCAACTTCACACTGGGCTGCCAGGTGGCTACTTTCGTTGATCAATACCTGGTCCAACACGAAATGCGGAAACGCATCTTCAAGCGTTTCCGCAAGGAAGGAATTGAGATTCCGTTTCCGGTGCGCACGGTGATCATGAAGAGCTAAGGGTGCTCGACGATACGGCCGTCGCGCATGTGGACGATGCGGTGGGCGTAGGCTGCTGCTTCCGGGTTGTGGGTGATCATGAGGATCGTCTGGCCGAGGCGCTCATTGAGGTCGCGCAGGAGCTTTAAGACGATCTCGGAGTTTTCGCTGTCGAGGTTGCCGGTGGGTTCGTCGGCCAGCAGCAGCGCGGGGTGATTGACGATGGCGCGGGCGATGGCGACGCGTTGCTGTTCGCCTCCCGATAACGACCGCGGCTTGTGATCGAGACGATGGCCGATGCCGAGCAGATCGAGTGTTTCTTTGAACCAGCCGTCGGTCTCGTGTTTCTTGCCGGCGAGATATTGCGCCATGGCGATGTTGTCGGTGGCCGAGAGTGTCGGCAGCAGGTTGTAGCGTTGGAAGACGAAGCCGACCAGTTGGCGGCGGATGGCGGTGCGCTCGGAATCAGACATCTGCGTGAGGTCGCGGCCGTCGATGAGGACGCTGCCCGAAGTGGCGCTGGCGAGGCCGCCGAGGATGTAGAAGAGGGTCGATTTGCCGGAGCCGGAAGGGCCGACGATGGCGATGAATTCGCCCTTCTGCACATTGAGATCGACGCCGCGCAGGGCGCTCACTTCGACGTCGCCCATGTGGTATTTCTTGACAAGCTTTTTGACCTGGATGAGCATTTTGGCATCACTCATAGGACAGCGCCTCGATGGCATCCTGGCGGGCTGCTTTCCATCCCGGATAGAGCGCGCCGGTGAGTGATCCAGTGAGAGAGATCAGGGTGGCGATGGGCCACCAATCCGGCACGATGACCTGTGTCAGGTTGCCGGGCACGTACTGCATGATGGCCCAGCGCGTCGCGTAGGTGAGGAGGATTCCGGCGATGGAGCCGACCACGGCGAGCGCCACCGTTTCGCGCACGAGGATGCCGAGGATCATCTGGGGTGTTGCCCCCAGCGATTTGAGAATGCCGATCTCGCGCGTGCGTTCGAGCACCGCGGTGTACATGGAGAGGAACACGACGAGGAAGCCGACAACGATGGAGACACCGATGACCACACCGATGAACGGCTTCAAGCCGGGAACATTGTTGACGGAGATGAGCGAGCTGTATTCCTCGATCGAATAGATCTGGTGTTCGGGAAGCTGCTTCTTCAGTGTGCCGAGCACTTCGGCGAGGTTCTCGTGACTGTCGAGCTTGACGTAGACCATCGAGATCTTGCCGGTGTTGGCCGATAGCTCCTGCACGAGTGGCAGAGGCAGGAAGAGGCGGGCGAGTTTGCCAGGCTCGACGATGCCGCACACGCGCCAGCTCTTGTTGAGGAACCTGGTGGGCGCCCCGACTTTGAGCTTATTCTGGCGGGCCCAGTATTCGTCGACGATGACATCGTCGGGACCCTGGAACGGGCCGCCCTCGATGTACTTGAAGCCGCCGCTCATGCGGGAGAACTCGTCGAGGTCGATGCCGGTGACGGAGTTGGTGCCGCCGATGGCGTGGACCGCGGTGCCGGTGGCGATGGCCACATGCGGGATCTGGCGCACAAACTCGAGGAGCTTTTGCGGCATCGGGGCGGAACTTAAACTAATGATGGAAGAGCCGGGCGGGCGGACGAGAATATCGGCGCCGACGCCACGCGAGCGGCGCGCCATATCTTCGAGCGTGCCGTAGCTGACTCCGACGAGGGTGAGGATCATGGTGACCTGCACACCCACGGCCGCGGCGCTTAACGACGTGCGGACCCAGCGATGTTTGAGGTTTTCAATGACTAGCTTGTTGATCAAGGATGGCTTACCTGGCAGCCGGACAAACCTTCATTGTACAGCGGAGAGGGGTGGGGAACCTAGAAGGAGGGAACCTGGACTGCTTCTCTCAAACGAATTTCGATAATGCGGCTGGTGACGATGGGGCGTTCGTAGGAGGGATGAAGGAACTCAAGGTGCATGCCGCGGCCGACGTAGGCTTTTTTGAGCATGGACCCGCCCCAGTTGGAGCCGCTCACTGTGACCAGCGTCGGTTCGGGGCAAAATTTGGGGTGCCCACAGATCATGAACTGGCCGTCGCCGCGATGAACCAGCGTATAGAACCGGTTCTGCGTCTCAATCTCCAGCGTACTTTCCGGCGGAATGTCCTTGAGGTAAACACCTCCTTCCACTTCCGACTGGACGATGTTGCTGTTGATCGAATCGCTCAAATGCGGATTCGGCCGGAACAGTTTCTGCGCACTATTTTCCAACGGGTCGTACATGCGCACCCTCATGATAGCGCACTGTAACGGAAGCGTAAGGCGGGTTGGCTAAGGTGGATTCCGTAGTGTGTGGCGTCATCATCGGGCCGCATCTCCTCTCTACTGGATATAGCGTAATTATCGAGGGGAACAGTTCATGCGTAGGTGGTTTTCTTTTGTGGGGATGCGACGCTCCCATATTTATGGGAGGATGAAAGGGTGAAAACGACACTGGAGATCCCAGACGCGCTGTTCCGCCGGGCCAAGGCCGCGGCGGCTGAGCAGGGCGTTCCTTTCCGGCAACTGGTGACCGATGCGCTGGCGGAGAAACTACGGGGCAGGGACCGAGGTGCGAAACCGTGGATGGCGAGTTTCGGCAAACTGAAGGGATTGCGGTCGGAAACGGAACGATTGAACCGGCTGATCGCGGCTGAATTCGAGACCATTGAGCCTGAGGACCGGACTTGATTCTGGATACCAACGCGATTTCGGCATTGGCGGACGGGGATCCGAGTGTAGGGGAATTGTTGGAGCAGGCCACAGTAGTTGCTCTGCCAGTGGTGGCCCTTGGCGAGTACCGCTATGGCATTCAGCAATCGCGCCATCATGCCCGCTATGAAGCTTGGCTGGAGGAGTTGGTGCAGAATGTTACTGTGCTTGAGATCGGAAGTGAGACGGCCAAACGGTACTCATCGCTCCGAATGAAGCTCAAGAATAAGGGGCATCCCATCCCTGCAAATGATTTGTGGATCGCGGCTCTGGCAGAACAATTCGCGATGCCTGTGCTGAGTCAGGACAAGCATTTCGATGTTGTTCCGGGAGTGCGGCGGATTGGGTGGGAGTAGGCTCCCTTCAGTGGACGAGGTCGCGGAGGGGCATTGGTGGGATGGTGACCTTTGTTGTGAAGTGAGCTTGGGGATCGAGCACCTGGAATTGGACGTCGGATTCGAGGAATTGCTTCTGAGTTTTGCTGACGAGGTCTTCACCGGGGACGCTCATGATGCTGAAGGTGCTGCGGCCCACGGCTATGGGATAGAACTGAAAGCGGTCTGTGGGCAGGGGTGAGTAGTTGAGCGCATCCTGCAGGCGCACGTCACGGGTGACGGCGCGGCCGGACATGGGGTTCACCAGTTTGGCGGTGATGCTGGCGGGAAGTTGGATGGGCGCGAAGCAGGTGACGGAGATGACGCCGGCGAAGTCGGGGGCCGAATCGCAGCGGCCGAGTTCGCCCATGCGTCGGGGTTGGGGGGACTTGGCATGCATGCTGGAGCCGCGCGGGTTGCCGAAGCTGGTGAGGTAGAAGGTGAGATCGATGGAGACCGGGGCGTCCTGATATTGATGGAAGAGTTCGGAGTGGATGGGGAAGAAGACCCAATCTTCGCTGGTGCCTTTCTCTGAGGACCAAATGCCGCGGAGTGGCAGGTCGCGGGTTTCGCCGGTGGGGAGGCGGAGCGTGCCTTGTACGCGGTCAGAGTGCACGAGGCTGTTCTGGGGCAGGTCTGCAACGCGGATGGGAATGAGGAGCGTGAGGTTGTTCTGATTGAGGCGGCGGCCTTCGGAGGATTTAAGGCGCGAGGGATCGAATTGAATGGAGGGCTTGAGGTAGCTGGCGGTGTGGAATTGCCGCTGCAGGCGGAAGGCGAAGGCGTAGGGCGCAAGGTCGGTGGCGAAGGGGAGGACCAACGCTGTGGTAGCGAGCACGGCCCATCCGGTTTTGGCGCGGCGGCGAATGTACATCAGCCACAGTATGGCGGCGGAGGCGGTGGTGGCGAGGAGAATGTTGGCGAGGGCGATCATCCAGTTGAGGCCGCCCCACGACATCGCGAAGCCCTTGTTGAGGTTGTTGAGATAAGGGAGAAAGATAAGGCCGGCGGCGAGGACGATGGCGGTGAGTGCGAACTGCGTCAGGTTGCGCGTGACCGCGGAGAGGGCGAGCATGAGCATGGTGGCGGAGAGGAAGTAGAGCGCCTGGCGCCAGAGGAGTCCGCCGAGGGAGAGGAACGGATTGAACTCGTGGCCGGTGAGGATAAGGCAATCGGAGAGGAAGAGGGGGACGTGAATGATGCACAGGGTGAGCAGTAGTTTCGCGGTGAGGAGTTGCAGGCGGGTGAAGGGACGGGTGAGCCAGTATTGGCGATCGCCGGGGATGGCGTCGGCATGGACTGCGCTGCTGACGAAGAACATGTGGGTGGCGATGATTAGCCAACTGAGAAAACCTTGCGCCATGCTCTGGCCGGAAGCGCCGAGCGGGCGGAAGTGGATGGCCGTATAGGCGAACTGCAGGAGGAGAACCAGCAGGGCCTGCCAGCGGAGTCCGCGGAGGTCTTTGGCGACGATGTGAAAGATGATGTTCATGGGTTCCTCAGCGGATGAAGTTTTTGAGTGGAGTGGGCGGCACGGAAAGGTTGACGGTGAAGTGGGATTGCGGGGCGCGGACGAGGAACTCGGCGTTGGAGTCGAGCAGGTGTTGGAAATCCTTGTTCATGAGATTGTCGCCGGCGAGGTGCATGGTGCTGAAGTAATTGAAGGAATTGCTGATGGGTTGGAACGTGAAGCGGTTAGCCGGAAGCGGGGAGTAGTCGACGAATTCGCCAAGGCGCATGTCGCGGACGGTGCGAACTCCAGTGACGGGATGAACGAGGTAAACGGTGGCCCGTGGTGGGGTCTGGATGGGAGTGGAGCAGGCGATGAAGACCATGCCGGGGTCGGTGCGGGTGCGGCAGTGTCCGAGTTCTCCGATGGGCCGGCCGGCGCCGCGCACGGGCATGGTGTACTTGTGAGCTGGACGGAAGGACGTGAGGTAGAGCGTGAGATCGAGCGTGACGGATTCGGTGCGATGTTGGGTGAGGAACTCGCGTTCGATGGGCAGATGGAGGGCGTGGCCGGGTGACTCGGGGTCGAGGGGCTGAGGGTTGACATTGCGCAGGTTGAGCGTTGCGCCCGATGGTGTACGGAGCGTGCCTTCGGCGTGATCGAGATAGAGATCGAGGCCGGTGAGCGGGCGATCGAAGCGGAAGGGAATCATGAGCGCATTCTGGATGTAGACGCGCACTCGGGGAGAGTTCTCAAAGCTCTGTTGCGCGGCGGCGTCGAAGGTGGCGTGGAGTTCGGCGGGAGGTGCGGAGCCGAGGTAGCGTTGCAGGCGGAAGGCTAGCGGGAATGGGGCACGGGCGTAGCAGGTGAGGATGAAAATTGGTGCAATGGCGATGATGACTCGCGAGGTTGCGACACGGCGGTGGCCGTAGAGAAGGAAGAGGAGGAGGATTCCCGCGGCGGCGGCGAGTGTGAACATCATCTCGTCCTTAACCCAGGTGAAGCCACCCCAATTGGGGTCCCTGAATGGGCTCGTGAGCATATTCGGGAGCCACAATACCGTGACCGTGGCGAACAGCATCGCGGCGGCAAATTGCGCGAGGTTGGCAGTGGCCGCGGCGATGGCGAGCAGGGGAAGTGTGACGGTGAGCAGGTAGAGAATCTGACGCCAGAGAAGGCCGGGGAGATAGGGGAATGGCGAGAATTGATGTCCGATGAGGATGACGCAATCAGAGAGAAGCAGCGGGAGATGGATGACGGCGAGTGCGGCGAGAAGTTTGGCAGCGAAGAGATCGCGGCGGGCGATGGGGCGTGTGAGCCAGTATTGACGGTGACCAACGATGGCTTCGGCGTGAACCGCGGAGGAGATGAACCAGGCGTGGGCGAGCAGGAGCACGAGACCGCCAAGGTTGGCCGGGATGGAGTGCATGCCGGGCTGCTCTGGCGTGAAGGTGAGCCCGCTGTAGGTGAACTGCAGCAGCACGAGCAGCAGGGCTTGCGCCCGTAGTGCAGCGAGGTCCTTGGCGGCGATGTGCAGAATGTGGTTCATGCGGCTTTGCGCGATGTTTTGGCGAGCGTGACGAAGATGGAGCGCAGCGGCATGGGATGCGCGTTTATGTTGCGGAGATCGGGGAAGAGTTGGTGTAGGGCTTCGCGGGTGCGCTGTTCGTTGTAGTTGGAGTCGACGAAGCGGACGACGGCGGAGCTGGTCTCGGGGCTGAGCCAGTTGGAGGGCCAATTGGCGGGGAGTTTGGGCGGGGCTTCGAGCGTGACCTCAATTTCGCGGAAGCGATTGCTGAGGCTCTGCATGTCTTCGGAGAAGCGGATGCGGCCTTCGTCGAGGTAGCCGATGTGGCTGGAGAAACTCTCGATCTCGGCGAGGTCGTGCGAGGAGATGAGGATGGTGACACCTTCGGCGCGCTCGAGCATGCCGCCGATGAATTCGTCGCGGGCGAGGGGATCGAGGCCGGAGAAGGGCTCGTCAAGCACAAGGAGTTTGGGGCGATAGGCGAGCGAGGATGTGAGCGAAGCTTTCATCCACATGCCGCGAGAGAGGTCTTTCAGTTTGCGATCGAGCGGGAGGTGGAACTGATCGGTGAGGGCTGTGGCGAGCGCGTCGTCCCAGGTGGGGTAGAACGGTTTGAGGTAGTTCAGGAAGTAGCCGACGGTCATCCAATTGGGGAGCTGCTGGTTTTCCGATACGTAGCCGATTTGTTGGAATTGCGTGGGCCCG
This sequence comes from Acidobacteriota bacterium, assembly GCA_018268935.1. Lineage (GTDB taxonomy): Bacteria > Acidobacteriota > Terriglobia > Bryobacterales > Bryobacteraceae > CADEFT01. The sequence goes on from JAFDVS010000108.1 coordinate 39,880, forward strand.
AGTTTGCGCGAGTCGGTGCCGAGGATGGTGGCCGTGCCCGCGTTGGCCTGATGAATGTTCATGAGGATCTTGAGGGTGGTGGTTTTACCGGCGCCGTTGGGGCCGACGAGGCCGTAGACGGAACCTTCGGGGACGGAGAGGGAGAGACCGTCGAGAACGAGGTTGCGGCGGAAGCGTTTGGTAAGCTGCTGGGCTTCGATTACGGAATTCATCGCTTTGTTGCTACTCCTTTTTCGATCCTGTTCCACTGGCGGCGAAGAGCTTCGACTACCTCTTCGAATTCGATGCCTGCTTGAATGGCGGTGACGGCGAGCTGTTCGAGGTCGGCGTCGAGTAAGGTTTTACGGGCCGAGCGCGGGGCTTCGGGGGGCAGAGCGACTACGGTGCCGACGCCGGGCTGCACGGTGAGGAAGCCTTCGGTGGTGAGCTGGCCGATGACTTTGTGGGCGGTGTTGGGGTTGATTTTGAGCTCTTTGCCGAGGGCGCGTACGGAGGGGAAGGGATCGCCGGGGCGAAGCTGGCCGGCGAGGATGGCGCGTTTGGCGGCGAAGACGATTTGTTCGTAGAGGGAGACGCCCGGTTGAAAGGCGACCCGGAAGGGAATCACAGGTGTATTATGCGGGCTAGTACACCTGGCGTCAAGATTTTTCTTGAAGCGGAGTGTACTATCTGTCATAGTACACGTAATGCGGCTCGTGATTGCAGTTTTCAAGAAGGATACACGGCGGCTGCGATGGCCCGTGGCGCTGGGATTGGCGCTGGTGTGCGGATGGGCGGCAGTGGAGGCGCTGCAGGCCGACGCGTCGCCGGGATGGGTGGGGGCGGTGATGCAGCCGCTGATCATGCTGGTGTGGATGTTTCTGATTGCGAGCGTGGTGCAGGAGGATGGGCTGGTGGGGGATAGGCAATACTGGCTGACGCGGCCCCATTCGCGGGTTGGGCTGGTGTTGGCGAAGGCGCTGTTTGTTGTGGTGTTCGTGCATGGACCGTATTTATTGACGTGCGCGGGGGTGTTGTGGGCGCGGGGATTTGCTCCGTGGAATGAAGTGGGAGCGCTGTGGGCGCGGCAGGCGATGGTGGGGGCGTTGATTACGATTCCGGCGGCGGCAGTGGCTTCGGTGACTCGGACATTTGCGCAGTTTTGTGGGGGAATGTTCCTGGTGGTGAGCGTGGGGTTCGTGCTGGTGGTGGGCGGGAAGCCGTATGCGCTGCCTTGGATCTTTGTGGATGTGGTGCGACGGGCGGCGGGGGCGATGTTGCTGTGTGCGGCCGGGATTGCCGTACTGACGATGCAGTATCGGTGGCGGCGGACGGTGATGGCTGGGGTGGCGGGGATTGTGGGCGCGATGGTTGCCGGTGGTTTGTTTGCGTGGACTCCGGCGTTGTATACCGAGGGCTTCGATTGCCGGTTGGGTGGATTGTCGGTGGCGTGGATGAAGGGGGAGACGAAGGCGGATCCTCGGGCGGGGTTTGTGTGGGGGCGCGATATGTACTCGGCGCAGGTGGAGTTGCGCGGGACGGCGAGCGGGCAGGTACGGCGTGCGCGGATGCTGACATTTTCGATTCAAGGGCCGGATGGGCAGGAATGGAGTTTGGGGAAAAGCCTGGTGGCGAATGTGGAGACGCGTGGGACAGACGATGAGCGGTTGCGATTGCTGGTGGGGAGCCCGGTGTCGGAGAGCGTGCGCGGGCGAAGGGTGACGCTGCGCGGCGCGGTGAAGGTGGATGTGAACAATACGAAGAAGGTGGAAGTGCTGGAGATCGGCGCGCCGGGCCGGTTGGTGGAGTGGGTGGGGCGTTGCGGGAGTGTGATGCAGGCTGAGACCGGGTTTGTGTATCGGGATCTGCTGAAGGTGTTTTGTGAATCGCCACGGGGTGTGCCGGTGCTGGCGAAGGTGGTGCTGCGGGGGGAGGGGACGGAGATTTGGGAGCAGCATCTGGGGGATGGGTCGGTGCATTACGGTGGGTGGGATTGGCTGTCGCCACTGGATCGGAAGCAGACGTTTTTTCCGATTGTGGAGGAGCGCGGGACGGGGAGTGGGAACAAGTGGCTGGTGCCTCGGGCGGCGCTGGCGGGGGCTCGGGTGGAGTTGCAGCCGGAGGAGCCGGCGGGGTGCGCGGTGGTGCGGTTTGAGGCGGCGGGGTTGATGGATGGCGTTGCGGGGAGATTTGTGCCGGAGGTTCAATAGGGTTGTGCGGATAATGTGGCACATTTTCCGGAAAGATGTTTGGATGTTGCGGGTGGCTGTGTTGGCGACGGTGGCGCAGATGGGGTTGTGGGCGTGGGCGGAAGTGGCAAGTGGTGGAATGCCTTGGCGGACGGTGGATCTGCTGCGGCAGTTCATCGTCACTGGCTGGTGCTTTACCGCATGCTTTGTGACGATTGGCGAACCGGACTGGTCGACACGGCCGATGCCGCGTGGCCGGTTGATGGCGGCGAAGGTGCTCTTCATGGCAGCGGTGTTTCACTTGCCGTATTTGCTGGCGTGCGCGGCGATTTTATGGGGAAAGGGTTTTCTTCCGTGGCATTACGTGGGGCGGCTGATGGAGCAGCAGTTCTTGAGCGCTGCGATGTACACTATCCCGTGCCTGGCGCTGGCTTCAGTGACGGGCAGTTTCGGAACGTTCGGCGTGGCGGGGGTAGCGATTCTGATGGTGACGTTAGTGGGGACGCTCGCTGGTGCACCGCGGAGGGGCTTGGAATGGCTGGAAGATCCGGGGCGGGCCTGGTGGATTCCGGTGTTGATGGTTGTGTTTGGATTGGCGGTGCTGGTGGTGCAGTATCTTTCGCGGCGGACGGATGTGGCCGGGCGGGTGGGGATGGCGTCGGTGGTGGCGTTGATTGCGGCATTCGTGTTGACTCCAACGAATCCTATTCTGAAATTGCAATGCAAGGATGGCGCGGCGGGTTGGATAGGAGCGATGCGAGTGGGAGAAGGGAGGCGTGTCCTGAAAGCGAAGGGGGAGATGGATCGGGACTTGTACTGGCTTCCGCTCTCGGCTCCGGCACTGGAGGCGCCGCTGTTGGTACGGCCGCAGGTGTTGGATTGGGTGATGCAGACGGGAGGAGGGCAGACGTTCACGGACGGTTTCGGCATGCGGGTGAATGCGGGGAGTTACTGGTATGGGACCTATCTTTATGTGGATATGACGCCGGGAGTGCGGGAACGAACGGAGAGTGGAGAGGCGCGGATGAATGTTTCGATGCGGGTGGATGTGTCGAAAGCGCTGCGGCCAGTGTGGAGCAAGGTGGGTGCGACGTCGATGGTGCCTGGGTTGGGGCGCTGTGGGAGCTACGTGAAGGACGATGAGAACGAGGGCCGCTTTCATGTGTTCTGCGAATCACCGGAGGCTGAGGGGAAGGATGTGGTGGTGACGGTGCATACGCGGGGGAGGCATTGGGGTCGGGAGTTGAGTGAAGGGTGGGTTCAGTCCGGGACTTTGCGGTTATTAACGCCGGTGCGCCGGATGGAGACCGATGGATTGAGGGTTTTGGAGCGGATGCCGGAGGGGAGTTGGACGGCGACGCGTGCGGAAGTGAAAGACGCGTCGTTGGAGTTTGCGCCGGAGGAGCGGGTGGGATGTGAGTTGGTGGATTTATCGGTGGCGGGGAGATGGGATCACGCGGCGGGGCGTTTTTTGCCGGTGGGGGTGAGGGAGTAGGTTGGCCACGAAATCTGAGGTGAGTAGTAAACGCGGTCGCCCGCCGTTGAGGATGATTCATGACGGCGTATTGAAGGCTCTGGGAAAACCGCTTGCTCACGCGCGCGGCTCAGAAGATGCGGGCGGTAAGAGGAGACACGTGCGGTGAGAGGGGATGCGTGCGGTGAGAGGGGATGCGTGCGAAGAGATGCGTACGGGGAGCGGCACGGGGCGAGAGTGAGGGTGCATGGTGGGAAGGTGACGGCGGAGCGAGGAGACGGCGATCTCGAACTGCTATTACGCGGCGGGGCGTTTTTGGCCGGTGATGGAGAGGAAGTAGTCGATCATGTCCATGGGGACGTCGGCGTTTAATTCGACTTTGCGTTTGGCGTGATCGATTTTGATTTTGTCGAAGAAGCGGAGCATTTCGGGTTTATCGGTGGGGGTGGAGAGGCGGCCGAATCCGATGAGGGCTCTTAGCATGTCGTGGAGTTGCTTGGCGTCCTTTTCGTCACCGCATTCGCCCATGGCGTCGAGGTTGAGGCCGTTCTGCATGTCGAGCGTCATGGTGACGGTTTCGAGGGAGCGGAAGATGCGGTTGAGATTGGCGAGGTTGCCGGTTTGCGGGAGGGGGATGGGTGCGAAGCCGCCGATGGCGACTCCCCAGATGTGCTTGTCCTGGGGGAGATCGGCGACCTGGTGGAGGACTCCGCGCTTGCTGTTGTCGTCGCCTTTCGGTGTGATGGCCGATTCGAGATAGGGCATCTTGGCGGCGAGGGCGATGGTTTTGTCGATGAAGACGACGCCTGCTTCATCCTTCGTCAGGATCGTTCGGTTGCCGGCGGTGACGCGGCGGGCGCCTTCTTTTTCGAGCAGGGATTCGAGGTTTTTGGGGTCTTCGAAGCGGCCACGCACGATGAGGACTCCGTCTTTGCCGTTGGAAGCGAATACGACTTCGTCGATGTCTTTGCGCGGGTCGAGGCGGGTGCGCTTGACGAAGTCGTCGAGTTCTTTGAAATTGCTGCCGGCGGAGAGTTTTTGATAGACGGGGGTGGCTTGGATCTTGGCGATGCGGGCTCCGACGAGGACGACGGTGTCGTGAGGGATGAAGTCCTCGATGGAACGGGAAAGGACGATGCCTTTCTCGGATTGCGAGGATTTGCAGGAAGTGAGTGCTACCAGGGCGCAGGATATGGCGAGGATGCAAGACAACGATATTGCTTGGAGGGCTGCCGACTGTTCCAGTCGGCTCGGCAGACTGAAGTCTGCCCCACATGGGGCCATCGGAACTCCTGGAAGCGAATGCGCCATGTTAGAAATCCCTCCGGCGAAAGATGTGGATGGAAAGGGCGAGTATTGCGGCACCGACTGCGGCGGTGGTGGCGATGGGCGTGAGGGTTTGGATTTTAGTGCCAAGGACGATGTCCATGGTGAGGCGGCCGATGTCGTAGACCTTGGGGAGGCAGTGATAGAGCGTGCGCCAGAGGGCTCGGGACCATTCGGAACTGAGGAGGCGGTCCATCATTTCGACCTGGGCGAGGACCGGGCTGATGAGCATGAGTCCGGTGGGGACCATGACGGCGAGGGCGGTGCTTTCGAGGAGTACACCGATCAGGACGACGACGGAGAGCAGCACGGCGAAGAGGAACATCGTGGTGACGATGGCGATCAGGAAGGCCGGGGTCCAGATGCCGGTTTTGATGCCGAGGATGAGCCAGATGCCGCAGACGAGATAAGCGATGTTGCCGCCGACGACGAGGACGTTGCCGAGGTAGCGGCCTAAGAGGAGATGCGCGCGGCTGACGGGTTTTGATAGAAGCAGTTCGATGCGGCCGGGTTCGAGGACGCTGGGGATGAGCCCGGCGGAAGCGAACACGGCGAGGAACATTCCCCAAGTGTATAGGAATGCGGCTACGCCGGCTTGGACTTTGCGCACCATCATATCGGCGTCGACATTGGCGTCGGCGCGGTTTCCGAATAAAGAGATGGTGGCCGTGGCGCCCTGCATGATGTCGATCTTCATGATGAAGAGGAAGAAGGCAATCATGAGGGTGGAGAGGGCGAAGAGGCCCCAGAAGATCTTGCGGGCGAAGGCTTCGCGGAACGTATCGACGACGATGGCCTGGGTGACGGTGAGCGTTCTATTGGGCATTGACGCTCCTGATAAAAACATCTTCGAGGGTAGATGTTGTGGGGAGGAGGGATTCGATTTCGATGTGGTTGGCGCGGAGCAGGTCGATGGCGGAGTTGGCGGCGGCGCGCTCGAGGAATTGGATGTCGAGGAATGTTTCGCGGGGGGAGAAGGAGGAGGCGCGGAGGACGATTTCCTCGCGGAGTTTTTCGGGGAGTCCGGCGGGGACGGTGAGGCGATAGCCTCTTCCGGCGGTGAGGTCGCGCACTTTGCCCTGGAGGACGATTTTGCCTCTGTGGAGGATGGCGACGTCGCGGCAGAAGGCTTCGACTTCGGCGAGTAAGTGTGAGTTGACGAAGATGGTGACGCCGCGTTGTTCGAGGGATTGGAGAATTTCGCGGATCTGGCGGCGGCCAACGGGATCGACGCCATCGGAGGGCTCATCAAGGATGAGGAGCTTGGGTTCATGCATCAAGGCTTGGGCGAGGCCGACGCGTTGGAGCATGCCTTTGGAATACTTGCCGAGGCGGATGTCGCCCCAATCGTCGAGGCCGACGAGGGCGAGGAGTTCGGGGATGCGGCGGCGGCGGGAAGGGGAGTCCATGCCGGAGAGGGCGCCGTAGAAATCGAGCATGGCGTAGCCGGTGAGGTAGGTGGGGAAGCGGTGATTTTCGGGGAGGTAGCCGATGTCGCGGCGGGCTTCGGGGATGGCGGCGTTCTGGCCGAAGATGTGAGCGGAGCCGGCGGTGGGGTGCACGGCGGAGAGGAGCATTTTCACCGTTGTGGTCTTGCCCGCGCCGTTGGGGCCCAGCAGGCCGTATGTCGTGCCTTTTTCCACCTGAAGGCTGATGCCATCGACGGCACGGACTTCGCGGCCGCTCCAGAAGGAGCGGAAGGTTTTGCTGAGGCCGTTGGTTTCGATGGCGAACGCAGTCATGGCTTGGCTCTACGGATTATCGCTCCTGTATGAGGAGACGAGGCTACTGGGCGGATTTGTTCCCTTCCTTTTTACGGGCCTCGCGGTACTTTTCTGTTTGCGAGAGCGAGTGCCAGCCGGGAGCTTCGTGGCGATCGGCGATCATCCAGACGGCGGTGGCGACGGTGCGATTGACGCGGGCCATGTTGTCGTAGTCGATTTTTTCCCAGTGATCGCCGAGGCCGTGGTAATCGGGGAATTCGAAGGCGACGCAGAAGGTGTGGGCGGGGATGCCGGCGTTGGCGAAGGCTTGATTGTCACTGCGGGGGAAGAAGGCTTCGGAGTTTTCCTTGTTGTGGACGATTTCGACGTTGGTCAGTTTGCCGGCGAGTTGGAAGTAGTCGATGACTTCGGAGAAGGTGTAGCCGGTGGGGCTGAGGCGATTGATCTGCGGGCCTTCGGTGTCATCGGTGCGGCCCATGTGTTCGAGGTTGATGTTGGCCACGGTTTTGGCGAGGGGGAAGATGGGGTTGCGGGCGTAGTAGAAGGCTCCGAGCAAACCTTTCTCTTCGCCGAAGACGGTCATGAAGACGATGGTGCGTTTGGGGCGTTGTGGGAGCGCGGAGAACGCAGCGGCGAGTTCGAGGACGGAGGCGGCGCCGCTGGCGTCGTCGTTGGCGCCGTTGTAGATGCCGTCGCCATCAATGGGGGTTGTGGTTCCGATGTGGTCGTAGTGGGCGGTGACGAGGACGTAGGTATCTTTGAGTTGCGGGTCAGAGCCGGGGAGGATTCCGATTACGTTTTTGAGCGGGGCGGGGCGTTCGACGGGGTCGGGGAGTTGGAGGGAGAGCTGCGCTTCGGTCTGGCCGGAGGCAAGTGGGGTGAGCATGGCGGCGAGTTTGGCGGAGTGGACGGCGCTCGGTTGAAAGAAGCCGCCTCGGCGGGAGGAGGGGGGCTTAGCCGGGTCAATCAACTGGCCGGTGGCGCCGGCGCCGCGTTCGGTGTCTTCGCGGATAGCGAGGATGAGGGCGGGCTTGAGGCGGCGGATGGCGCTATAGAGATCGGATGCGGCGCGCATGCGGTCACTGCGCTGTTCGCGGGGGAGGCTGAGGATGGCGGCGCGGCTGGGTGTGAAGGCGAGGACAACTTTGCCTTCGAGGTAGTTTTCGGGGTGCTCTTTGAGTTTGGCGGTGTCGTCGAGACGGGCGAGGAAGACGGGCGCGTTGTGGACGTTGACTGGTTCGAGGGTGTTGATGGAGAGGTGCGAGCCGTCGAGTTCGATGGTGTCGCCGCCGTTGCGAACCTGGAGTTTCACGTTGTCGAGGGGGATTTGTTTATAGTTCCAGGGGGCGATTTGGAAATAGGATGTTGTGCCGGGAATGGTTTCGAGGCCGGCGCGGCGGAATTGGGCGGCGATGTATTCGGCGGCGATATCGAGGCCTGGGGAGGGAGTGTTGCGGCCTTCGAGGAGATCGGAGGCGAGGAAGGAGACGTGGCCTTTGAGGGCGTTGGGGGCGATGTGGGAGAAAGTGTCGTGGACGGGAGGGGGAATGGTGGCTTCGATGGGTGGGGCTGCGTGGAGAGAGGACAGCAGCAGTAGGCCCAGAAGGGGGAGGAATCGCATGAATTCATCATAGCGTTTCCCTTCCGGTGTTCTTCGCGTCAGGGAATTGTCAAATTTTGCTTTGGTGAGTAACCAATGGGCTGTTGTTGGGTTCAATACGTCTATCGGTGCGATTCAATAGGATGAAGCCGGGCGCGGGGGCGCTCCGTTTTGGAGCGCTGTGCGTCATTGTATGGACGTCCTGTTCGCTTTCGTCACGGAATGGCGTGGTGTTGCTGCCGGTGGTGACGGCGATGTATGCGGACGCCGTGGCGCCGGGGGCGATCCAGCGGGTGTGCGCGGAGGATGAATCGGATTTGCCGCGCTATTTCAGTGGGAGAGGACTGCCCTATTCCGCGGCGCTGGTGCGGACCATAGATGGGCGGCGTTGTCACATTTTTTATGAGCCGAGCGTGAGCGGGTTCCGGGCATCGCCGGAAGATGCAGCGGTGTCGGAGTTGGTGTTTGGGATCGACACGGCGGCGTTTTTGTCGCGGCGGGAGGCGGTGGTTGGGGATGGGTTGGACGTGATGAAGCAACTGCTGCGGTCGGTGGAGCGTCCACTGCAAGTGACGCTGGGGCTGGCGACGGAAGAAGACGAGGTGTATCGGGCGGCGTTGCGGTATCACTTTCCTGATTCGAAGCACCGGTTTGCGGTGCAGCATCATCCGGTGGAGGATTACAATCCATGGGCGCAGGATTACCTGAAGGCGGGGCGGGTTGGGGCGGAGAGGAAGATGCTGGTGACGAGGCAGGGATTTGAGGGAAGGCGATCGATGGGGGCGGAGATCCGGCCGTTGCTGGATGCGTATGCGGGGCCGCGGTATGCGCGGAGCAAGCTGTCGTGGGAAGGTGGCGATGTCCAGTTTGCGATGCATCCGCGGGAGCAGGGGAAGATGGTGATGTTTTATGGGACGAGCGCGAAGCGGTATTGGGGCGATGGATTGACGCGGGAGGAGTTTGAGTATGTGATGCGGGTGGAGTTTGGAGCGGACATGGCGGTGTATACGGGGGATCTGGCTCCGCATGTGGACTATCTCATGACGTTGCTGCCGGAGGCGCGGACGGCGCTGGTGTCCGAGCCGGTATGCGCGGACCGGGGATTGGCGAAGGCGGCGTTGGATGTTTTGCAGAAGCGATTTGGAGATGGCGTGCCGAGAGAAATCGCGGAACTGAGCGGGACGATGGCGGTGGAGTGGGTGGAGAAAGCGAAGCAGGCGCACCGTGGTTGGCGCAAGCGGGTGGACAAGGAGAAGGCGGCGAAGGTGGAGGCGTATTGGGCGGCGAACTGTCCGGGGGATGAGCGGCGGTGCTTGCAGAATGGGGGATTGCGGAAGATGGTGACGGAGCAACCGGAGGTGCTGCGGATGTGGGCGGAAGTGGCGGCGGAGGCGCAGACGGAGAGTTTGTTGGTGATGCGGCTGCTGGATATCGTGGATGCGCAATTGGCGGCGTGCGATGGGAGATACAGGCAGCGATTGGAGCAGGTGATTGGGATGTTGGGGCAGATGGGGTTTCGAGTGGTGCGCGTGCCGGGGATACCGGGGAGCACGGATCCGATGTCGTATTGGACGGGGGTGAGTTATGTGAATGCGGCGGTGGTGGACAAGACGGTGTTTGTGCCGCGATTGGGATTGGGAGCGGTGGAGGATGGATGGATCGAGGGGATGCGGCGGGCGATGCCGGAAGGGTACGCGGTGGTGGGCGTGGATGCGCGGCTGTTGCTGTTGAAGAATGGCGGGGTGCATTGTGTGATGGCGTTTGGGCGGGAAGGGCGCTGAGGACGGTTGAATTTGGCGCCGCGATTCGATAAGATGCGCGGCAATATGAAACGCCTTCTAATCGCCAGCATTTTTGGCGTATCTACGTTGATTGCACAAAATGCCCAACTGCGAGGGTTGGTGACGGATCCAACCGGTGCAGCGGTTCCCGGGGCAAATATTTCCTTATCTAATACCGCGACCGGGGTTGTCCGGGACACGGTGTCGAACGAACAGGGTATTTACCGGCTGCCGTTGCTGCAGCCAGGCAAGTACGAAATGCAGGTCAGCAAGGAAGGATTCAAGTCTGTCCAGCAGAAGAACATAGTGCTGCAGATCGACGATCTGGTAACGATTGACGTCCCGATGGAGGTGGGGGCGCAGAGCCAGAGCGTGACGGTGGCATCGGACATGCCGCTGCTGCGGAAGGACGATGCGCAGACCGGGCTGGTGATCGACAACAAGCGGATTCAGGAACTGCCGCAGTACAACCGGAATGCGCTGGCGTTTGCGACGCTGGCGCCGAACGTGAATGGGACGGCGGACCAGCAGGGGTATTCGACGGACTTCCGGATCAACGGCGGGCGCACGGCGAAGGCGGAATACATTATTGATGGGGTGGCGGTGACGACGGGCTACCGGCATGATGTGCCGCCATCGATACCGTCGATGGAGGCGGTGGGCGAGTTTAAGGTGATCACGAACGGGTTGTCGGCGGAGTACGGGCGGTTATCGGGCGGTGCGGTGACGCTGGTGACGCGTGGGGGGACGAACGAGTATCACGGATCGGCGTACGAATTTTTCCGCAACGACAAGTTGAATGCGAACGATTGGAATTCGAACCGGTTCGGGCGGCCGAAGGGCGTGTTTCACGACAACGTGTTTGGCGGGTCGCTGGGCGGGCCGGTGTGGCTGCCGAAGGTGTACAAGGGGAAAGACCGGACGTTCTTCTTCCTGAACTATGAAGGGACACGGCGGAGGACGGGATCGAACGCGCAGTTGGCGAGCGTGCCGTCGGACCTGGAGCGGGAGGGCGACTTTTCGCAATCGCTGATTGACACGGGGCGGGCGGTGCAGATCAACGATCCGCTGACGTCGCGGGCCGAGGGCGGCCGTGTGGTGCGGACGCCATTTGCGGGAAACCGGCTGCCGGCATCGCGGATTGATCCGATTTCGAAGATATATATGGGCTTTTATCCGAAAGCGAACACGGCGCCGCGGCCGAATTCGTCGCACGATCAGAACTTTATCGGATCGGCGACGACGCCGCTGGACAACAACCGGTGGACGGGGCGCCTGGATCAGAACTGGAGTTCGAAGCACAACAGCCATTTCACGCTCACGCAATTCGACGAATTCAGCGCGGGGCTGCGGTGGCTTTCGGCGCTGCAGCCGGTGACGACGAACGATACGAAGGCGTGGACAATGGCGTTCGATCATAACTATCTGTTCAGCCCGACGACGATTGTGAATCTGAAGCTGGGGGCAGTGCGGTCCATCGGATTCAGCGGCGCGCAGGTAGATGCGGATTCGGCGGGATGGAATCTGACGCCGGAAGTGATCAACCTGATCGGGACGACGAAGAACCGGGTGCCGAGCTTAGGGACGGCCGATACGGTGACGGGAATCGGCGGCGGGAGCGTGACGGACAACCGGGACACAATTTATTCGGGGATGGCATCGGTGCAGAAGCTGATGGGGCGGCACACGCTGAAGTTCGGCTACGAGCACAGGCGGTACTATTCGAACATCTACTCGGGCGGATCGTTTTCGACGGCGAGCATCCGGAGCGCGACGAGCCAGTACTTTGACGCGCCGAACAACGGGCAGGGGTCGGGGCTGGCGAGCTGGATGCTGGGCGTGGTGGGCGGCGGAAGCGGGACGCAGTTGGCGGGCCCGGCGTCGTTGCAGCCTTATCACGGGGTGTACATTCAGGACGACATCAAGGTGGCGAAGAACCTGACGATTAACGCCGGGTTGCGCTGGGATTACGAGACGCCGCGGACGGAACGTTACGACCGGCAGACGTTTTGGGATCGCGACTACAAGTGGCCGGTGAATGCGGCGGCGGGCTGGAACTGGAACACCGCACTGGCGCAAGCGCAGGCAGTGGGATCGAGCGCGCCGACACCGGAGTGGACGCAGAAGGGCATCTACGGGCGGGTGGCGTTGATGAATACGAAGGAATATCCGATGCGGACGATGCAGGACAAACAATTCGACCGGATCGGGCCGCGGTTGGGGGCGGCGTGGTCGGTGTCGCCGAAGACGGTGATCCGGGGCGGATACGGATTGATCTGGATGACGCTGACGGGGAGTTTCCATTTGAACGGGTCGCCATGGAATATCGGCTATGGCGATGCGGCGCGGCTGATTCAGGGCGGGACTCCGGACGGCGGGCTGACGTTTCCGCTGCGGTTCTCGAACCCGATGCCGGGTGGAGCGGGACTGGTGCGATTGACGCGGGATATCGATGCACTGAACAAGTCGGTGATGGGGAACTGGTTCGTGTCGTCGGCGACGAACATCGCGCCGGGGTATGAGCATGCGTTCCATTTCGGAGTGCAGCGCGAGGTGGGTTCGGGATGGAAGGCGTGGCTGCTGGAAGTGAACTATACGGGGAACCTGGGGCGGAAGCTGCCGTATTACCTGGGCACCGGGGAACACATTCTGCAGGATGCGTATCACAAGATCGGGCCGCTGGGATTGAAGCTGAACAACCAGGTGCAGAACCCGTATGTCGATTTCATTCCGCAGTTCACGGGGATGGGATCGGCGACGATTCCGTTTGGGCGGCTGTTCCAGAACAATCCGCTGTGGACGGAGATCTGGACGTTGGGTGAGCCGCTGGGGCGGTCGAATTATCATGCCGGATACGTGCAGGCGGAGCACCGCTTTTCGGGCGGATATGGATTCCTGGTGAACTACACGTTTTCGAAGCTGTTGAACGATGTGGGCTCCTATGATGGGTCATTCAGCATGCCGTATCCGCAGGCGGGGTTGCCGGTGTCGAGCACGTATGGCGTGGCGACGACGGACATCACGCACAAGCTGCTGTTCAACTACAGTGTGGATCTGCCGTTTGGGAAGGGGCGGCGTTATTTGAGCGCGCCCGCGGGGATTGGCGCCAACGTGGTGGATCATGCGGTAGGCGGATGGACGCTGGCGGGGACGACGACGATCCGCGGTGGAGTGCCGGTGACGGTGCGGACGCCATCGAACACGGTGGGCGGGCTGGGATCGAACTGGTACAACATCGGGCATGGGCGTGATTCGCAGCCGGTGTTGACGGGTGTTCCGTTCATCAATGGAGTGAGCGGGCACACGGCGATGGAGGGCGCCGGCGGGTTCCGGCCGTACTTCAATCCAGATGGATTCCGGGTGGTGCGGGACTTCGAGATTGGGGACGCGCCATCGACGTTTCCGAACTTCCGCGGGCCTGGGTTTTCGCAGTGGGATTTATCGCTGTTGAAGAGTTTCCGGCTGAAATCGGAGAGCCGGTCGCTGCAGCTTCGGATGGAGGCGCAGAATCTGTTCAACAAGATGAATCCGGGGAATCCGGGGAATGCGATTTTGTCGCGGACGTTTGGAGTGATCACGGGGCAACAGGGAGCGCCGCGGCGGATTATGGTGGCGGCGAAGTTTTACTTCTGAGCGTGCCGTTGGAATGAGGGAAAGCGGCTGGGGAGTTCCTGGCCGCTTTTACTTTTGAGGGACTTGACGGTGAGTTGCGGAAAACATGATTTCTCGCAAAGGCCGCAAAGGCGGAAAGAAGACGCGGGATGCTTGGGCGATGAAGATGAGGTTCCTACATTGCTGGCCACGCCACCGGGCACAGCGCTTTTGAGGGGCAGGCGCAAAACGGAGCCCGCCCGCGCCTTGATGCGGACGCGTGTTCCTTCGGTATTGTCGGCGCGGAGCGTGTCCTTAGCGCTTTTGGGCAAGTGGGGGTAACGGTTGGGTGCGGGATACGTCGGTATGATTAGTGGAAATGTATCTTGTGAGACTGGTGTGCGGCGCGGCAGCGGTGACGGCGCTATTGATGGGGCAGGCGCGTCCGGAAGGGCCGGTGGGGCGTGGACGCGGGCCGTCGCGACCGGCGGTGGTGGCGGATCCGAATGCGAAGCCGGGGCGTGTGGAAGGGCGGGTGGTGAACGCTAAGACAGGTGAGCCGATGCGGAAGGCGACGGTGAGTTTGGGTGGGGGAGGGCCGCGCGGCGGATCGCCACGAGCGGTGATGACGGAAGCGGATGGACGGTTTGTGTTTGAGGCGGTGGAGCCGGGGAGCTATCAACTGGCGGCGGAACGCACGGGGTATTTGCGGGCGACGTATTCGGCATCAAAGAGCAGCCGGAGTACGGGCGTGAGTGTGGCGAGCGGGCAGAGTGTGACGGGGTTGGAATTGAAGATGATGCCGCATGGGGTGCTGGCGGGCAAGATTGTGGATGCCGATGGAGAGCCGCTGCAGGGTGTGCAGATATCGGCGATCCGGGTGAATTCGCTGGGCGGGAAGTTGCGGGCGGCGCCGGTGGAGTTCGGGTCGACGAATGATCTGGGTGAGTACCGTGTGTATCGCTTGCCGGCGGGGCGTTACTATTTGATGGCGTCGCGGAGCCGGCGGGCCGGGCCTGAGGAGAAGGGACGCGATGGATTGCGGGAGTCGTATGTGGATACGTACTTCCCTGGAGCGACGGAGATGAGTGGTGCAACGGTGTTGGAATTGGGAGCGGGGCAGGAGCTTGGCGGGCTGACGTTTCCACTGCGGAGGACTCCGGTCTACCGGGTGAGCGGCAAGGTGGTGAATCAGCCGGCCGGCGTGCGGATGACGTCGCTGCGGGTGTTTCTGCGCGGCGGGGATCGGGATACGTTGCAGATGGTGGGGCCGGGATTGAGCGGCGGCGTGCGGGAGGATGGACGCTTCGCGATTGATGGAGTGCAGCCTGGACAGTATGTGCTGTCGTCGCTGGCGATGGATCGCGAGCCGGTGAATCTGGGGAGCCTGCGATTGACGGTGGGGACAAGCGATGTGGATGAAGTGACGTTTCCTTTGGGTGAGCCGGTGACGGTGACCGGCACGGTGCGGATGGAGAGCGGAGAATTGCTGGCGGCCGGGTCGGCCCGGGTGCAACTGGCGGTGACGAATCCGATGTTCGGTGCTAGGAAAGAAACGCAGTTGAAGGCGGACGGAACGTTCCGCATCGAGCGTGCGTCGCGGGAAACGGCGTATGTGACGATTGCCGGATTGGCGGCAGGGAATTGGATCAAGTCCGTGAAGATGGGAGGACAGGAACTGGCATTGGGGCTGGTGGATTTGGGGAGCGGCGGGGGATTGATGCAGCTCGAGGTGGTGGTTAGCGATAGGGTGGGTGTGGTGGAAGGGGTGGTGAGCGTGGATGGGAAGGCGGCGAGTGAAGGGATGGTGACGCTGGCGCCGGAGCCGTATCCGGTGGGGCGCGCGGACCTGGTGCGGACGGCGACGATCGGCGAAGACGGAGGGTTCCGGTTGGATGGAGTGCCGCCGGGGGATTACCGGGTGTATGCGTGGGAAGCGATGGAGCGCGAGATGTACACGGATCCGGAATTGTTGAAGAAGTTCGAGGCCGCGTCGGTGAAGGTGAGTGTGAAGGAGAATGCGACGGCGCGGGCGGAGTTGAAGGTATCGCGCGCGGGTCAGCCTTGAAGTGATCCGCGCAGGGCGGAGTGGGTACGGAAGAGGATGGACTTGACGGCGGAGACGGAGCAATCGAGGCGGCGGGCGATCTCGCGGTATTCGCAGCCTTCGTACTTGTGGAGGATGACGGCGGCTTTCTGGCGTTCGGGGAGGGAATTGATGATGTGGGCGACGCGGGCGTGGCGCTCGTGTTCGAGGAGGAGCTTTTCGGGGGTGGGGGTGTAATCGGCGGTGAAGCGGTGGAGGGCTTTGGGGGAAAGGGCGCTGATGTCCTGATGGAGGCGGCGCTGGCGCTTGATCCATTTGCGGGCGTGATTGGCGGCGATGCAGTAGAGCCAGGTGGTGAATTCGGCGGCGGGTTCGTAGGTGTGGCGGGCGAGGTAGACGCGGAGGAAGACTTCCTGGGCGAGTTCCTGGGCGACGGCTTTGTCGGCGACCATGCGGGAGATGAATTGAACGAGCTTGCGCTCATGGCGGGCGACGAGAGTGCTCATTTCATCGTCGGCTCCGGACTTGAGGCGGAGCATGCTGCGGACATCATCGGAGAAGGTAACGGTGGTGTCCGATGGGCAGGAGAATTGCATCACTGCTTATGATGAGGCATGGATGAGAGCGTGTCGCGGTTTGGGGTGGGGTTCTTAACAATTCTTTACAGAAGTGGCGGCAGGCTACTGAAGGGTGGCGGGCGGGTCAGCGGGCCGTACTATATGGCCGTACTATTGACGTTCGGATTGAAACGTGACAATATCGCTTGCTGCTCAGGACGAGCCGCGGTTGCACCAGATCACATTGGTTTGTCAGGAAAGGACTCGATAGTGACCCAAACTGTATTGCGAATTGGTCTGCTCATTGCGGGGATGACCTGCTGCGCGTTCGGGAACGTCAGCAGCACTTTTGACACCAACAATGATGGGTGGACGCTCTTTCAGAACTCAGGCCCGAATTTCGACTGGATTGCCAGCGGGGGGAATCCGGGAGGGCACATTGGCGCCACAGATAATACGAGCGACTGGGCCTATGTGAGCGCGCCGAGCAAGTTCGTGACAGCCGCCCAGTACAATCAGACATTTTCGTTCGATTTGAGGCACGACAATCTTCAGCAGCCCACTGGTTTTCCGGGCATTTTCAGTGTGCGAGTGGGATTGCAGGGCGCTGGTTTTACGCTGATCAACGAAGGGGCACTTCCGACGCTGAACTGGTTGAACTACAGCTTCCAGCTCAACGAATCCTCGGCTGCGGGTTGGCGGAAGTTCTCGAATCTTTCGCAGAATTACTCCGCGGGCGCGCCGCTGGTGACGCAAGCGGAAATGCAGGCGGTTCTTGCCGGACTGACCCGGATCGTGATTTCGACGGATTATACTCTGGCGTCGACTGACAGCAACGTCCCGCAGATCGACAGGACGTATATTGACAACGTGCTGTTGACGACGGCAGAGACTCCGGAGCCCGCGACGCTGGCAATGCTTGGGTTTGGGATGGCGGCGTGGGTCATGATGCGGCGCCGCCACAATCGGTCGTATTGACGCTGCGCCGGCCTGGAGGCCCGCGCCACCGCTACGGGTTGAAGCGGTAGCCGGCGCCACGGACGGTGAGGATGTGTTTGGGGTATTGGGGATTTTCTTCGATCTTTTGGCGGAGCCAGGCGACGTGGACGTCGACAGTGCGGGTAGAGATGTCGGCCTGGTACTCCCACACCTCTTTGAGGATTTCTTCGCGGGTGAGGACTTTGCCCCGGTGATCGATCAGGTAGCGGAGGAGTTGAAGCTCTTTGCCGGCGAGGCTGATGGGCGTGCCTTCCTTGAGGACTTCGGCTTTATCGAAGTCGGCGGAGATGATGCCGAATTGGAAGCGGACGACGGGGGTGAGGTTTTCTTTGTGGACGCGGCGGAGGAGGGCTTCGACGCGCGCTAGAAGCTCCGAGGGGTCGAAGGGTTTGGTGAGGTAATCGTCGGCTCCGAGCTTGAGGCCAACTACGCGATCGATGACTTGCGTTTTGGCGGTGAGCATAAGGATGGCGACGTCCAAGCCTTCCTGGCGGAGCTCGCGGCAGACTTCGAAGCCGTTTTTGCCGGGAAGCATGACGTCGAGGATGATGAGGTCGAAAGATCCGGCTTTGCCCTTGGCGAGGCCGGCGGGGCCATTGGTGGCGGTTTCGACGGTGTAGCCCTCCGACTCGAGTAGATCGGAGAGGGTGAGGAGGAGACCGGGCTCGTCTTCAACTAACAGGATGCGCGAATTCATCTCTTTGCTCCGCGGGGACAGTGGGGATGCGCAGGACAAACTCCGTGCCCTGGCCGGGCTCGGAGTGAACGGTGACTGTCCCTTTGTGCGCGTCAATGATTCTCTTGACGAGATTGAGGCCGAGGCCGGTTCCATGGATCTGGTCGTCGACGGCGCGGCGGCCACGGAAGAAGGGGTCGAAGATCTGGTTACGCTCTTCGGCGGGGATGCCGGGGCCGCGGTCGGCGACGCGGATTTCGACGGTAGCGTCGTCGGGGCTGGAGGCGGTGATGCCGATCCAACCGCCTTCACAGCCGTACTTGGCGGCGTTGGTGAGGAGGTTCTGGATGGCGTGTTTGAGGGCGTTGGGATCGGCGAGTACGGGCGGAAGGTTGTCCTCGATTTTGGTTTCGATCTGGCAGTGAGAATCGTCGAGGACGGTGGAAGTGGAGGCGAGGGTTTCGTCAATGATGGTGCGGATATCAGTGGGGGTTTGCTGGGCGATGGTGCGGCCCGCTTTGGCGTTGGCGAAGCGGAGGACCTGTTCGACGATGGTGGTGAGGCGTTCGGATTCGTCGACAATCAAGGTGCCGTAGCGCTGGACCTGTTTGGTGCTGGAGACGACTCCACCTTTGAGGTTGTGAGCGGCGGTGCGAATGACGGCGAGGGGAGTGCGCAACTCGTGTGAGACGCTGGCGACGAATTCCATCTGGACTTCGGCGAGCTTCTGGGCGCGGTGGGTGAACTGGAGGAGGGCGGCGATGGCCGCGAGCATCAAGAGGAGGATGCCTGCGGTGACGGAGAGATTGCGCCAGCGGGCCTGATTGACGACGGCTTCGAGTGAGCCGGCGTTGTGGCGGACGGAGAGGAGCCAGCGTCCGCGATCGGGGGCCTGGATGAAGTTGGGGGGAGGGCCGCCGTTGCCGCGTCCGCGTCCGCCTTCGCGGCCACGGAACAAGCCGAGGCGGCGCATGACCTGATCGAAGGTGATATCGAAGATGGTGACGGAGGCATCGGCGTTTTTGCCGATGGGGTTGGCGGGGGTAGTGGTATCGGGGAAGAGGAAATGATCGGGGTAATCGCGGAGGGCGACTTCGACCTGGTATTGCAGTTTGCCTTGTGCTCCGAAGTGGCGGGTGAGGAGTTCGGGGAGCATGCTGGTGCGAACGTAGGACGGGTCGACTTCGGCGAGGAACCAATCCATTTCGCGCATGCGCATGGGGGGCATGGGAGGGCGGGAATCTTTGCGGTCGCGGGTGGAGCGGTTGAAGCGGGCGAAGCCAGGGCCGGGACCGGGGCCGGGTTCGGGGCGATTGAAGCGCGGCATTTCAATGAGGTTGGTTTCGCCGGGAGAGGGCTGAGACATGCGGGGGCCGGGGCCTTCGTCATTGAGGCGCGCTTGCAGGCGCTGGTGGAAGCCATCCCACTCCTTGGGCCAGGGTTGCTTTTCGTATTCGCCGGAAGTGGGGTTGAGGATAAAGAGATCGATGGTGTCTTTTTCGGGGACGGCGACGGCGAGGCGGCGGAAGAGGCGGGTGTGGGGGGACGAAGATTTCCATTGCTGATGGGCGCTGGAATAGGCTTCGATGCGTTCCATCTCTTCGAACTGCGCGGGGTAGGGAATGAGCGTGGCAAAGGCGGTGCTGAGCTCGGAGTTGAAATCCTGGCTGAGGCGTTGGAGAGAAGCCTGGAGGCTGGCGCGGAGGCGCTGGCGATCGGCGACGCTGACTTCGCCGATCCAGCGGTATTGAAGGACGCCGAGAATGGCAAGCAACACCACGAGTACAGCGACGAAGACCCAGGAGAGCCGGGCGTAACGTTTATTTTTGTCGATGTCCATGTGGCGGGCCGGTGTTCGCGTTTCCTTTGATTTTAGGATAACGCCTGCGAATCGTTTTTCCGGCAAAGGGTGGGTAAAGGCTTTGTTAAGAATGTTAAGCATGTCAAGGGGCGGGAAGCGGTTTTTGTGGGGCTGGAGGCGATGCAAAGTGCTTGCAGAGCGAGTCTTGCGGGCGGCGGGCGGGTTCCTTTCGTTGTGGGTGCATGTTTTACGCAACCGGTGGAGTCGCGATTGCTGCGAGGCGCGTCACACTAAGCATGAAGAAATTTGGACTTTTTGCAGTGATGATTCTGGGTTGGGCCGTGGGCAACACGGCGCAGGCCGGTGAATTGATGAAGGCGAAGTTTGAACAATCGTTTGCCGTGGGCCAGAGCTGGCTGCCGGCGGGTGAATACAGGATCCGCACGGTGGACGTGGGTGGTGATCAGCCGGTGCTGATGTTCCAGGGCGAATATGGATCGGTGCTGGTGGTGGCGAATCGCAATCGCGATGAAGCGCGGACATCGACGGAGAAGGCGGGCGCGGTGCTGCGGATGGAAAACAACAAAATGTACCTGAAACGTTTGAACGTGGCGGGGAGTGATTACGGATATGAGATTTTGGGGACGCCGGCGGTGCAAGCGGATTAAGGTTGTCATCGGAGGAGTGTCGCATGATCTGGCTGTTGCTTCTGTTTCCCGCATTGATGGCGGAGCGCGTGCCGGGACGGTACGTGGTGGAATTGAGTGGCGATTCGGTGGTGGAGCATGTGACGCGTGCGCGCAGCAAAGGCGGGGTGCGCGGGGCCGAAGCTTTTGAGCGCAGGCGCGCGGTGCGGGCTGAGCAGGGCCGGTTGCGGGGACGATTGGAACAGCGCAATGCGCGCGTGCTGGAGAGTGTGGATACGGTGGCGAACGCGATGTTGGTCTCCGTATCGGATGTGGAAGCCGAGCAATTGAAATTGTTGCCAGGCGTGAAGAGGGTGCTGCCGGTGCGGACGAAGCACATGATCATGGACCGGGCGGTGGTGCTGCAGCGGGCGCGCGAGGCGTGGAATCGCGTGGGCGAGGAACATGCGGGGGAAGGGGCGAAGATCGCGATCATCGACAGCGGGGTGGATGCGAATCATGTGGCGCTGCGGGATGCATCGATGCGGGCTCCGGAGGGATTTCCGCGGGCGGGTTTTGAAGCGGACCTGGTGAATACGACGGGCAAGGTGATTGTGTCGCGGAGCTATGTGAGCTTACTGCCACGGCGCGATGTGGATGTGAGCGGACGCGATCATGTGGGGCATGGGACGGCGCTGGCTGTAGTGGCGGCGGGCGTGCGCACGGCGGCTCCTCTGGGCACGATAGAGGGCATTGCTCCGAAGGCTTTCATTGGGAACTACAAAGTGTTTGGATCGCCGGGGTTCAACGATGGAACGACGGACGATGTGATTTTGAAGGCGATGGACGATGCTGTGGCCGATGGGATGGATGTGATCAACCTGAGTTTAGGCGGGGATCTGGCGCCGCGGCTGGATGAGGATCTTTCGGTGCTGGCGGTGGAGCGGGCGACGAAGGCGGGCGTGATTGTGGTGGTGGCGGCGGGGAACAATGGGCCGGACTTGAACACGATGGCGTCGCCGGGGACGGCTCCTTCGGCGATTACGGTGGGCGCGGTGACGAGCGATCGGACGTTTGCGGCGAGCGTGTCGGTGGAAGGGCTGGGATCGTATGTCGGGATTCTGGGGGATGGCGTGGCTCCGGCGAACGGAGTGAGTGGCGCGTTGGCTGACGTGGCGTCACTGGGTGGCGATACGTTGGGGTGCGCGGCGTTGCCTGCCGCGAGTATGTCCGGCAAGGTTGCGCTGATTGAACGTGGGACGTGTTCGTTCCAGATCAAGCTGCAGAATGCGCAGCAAGCGGGCGCGATCGGGGCCGTGGTGTATGCGCCGGAGAGTGCGCCCGCGCCGATTTCGATGGCGGTGGGCGGAGTGGCGTTGCCGGCAATGATGGTGGCGCATGACGCGGGTGCGGCGATACGGGCGCGGCTGGCGGCGGGTGGACCTTTGCAGGTTTCAATGCAGTTCACGCGGCAGGCGGTGTCGACGCCGGCGGGACTGATTACGGATTTTTCGGCGGCGGGGCCGAATGTGGATTTGGGAATCAAGCCGGACCTGGTGGCGATTGGCGGCGATGTGTACACGGCGACGCAATCGCTGGATGCGGCGGGCGACATGTATTCGGCGAATGGATACATCCTGGTGGACGGGACCAGCTTTTCGACTCCGATGGTGGCGGGTGCGGCGGCGTTGTTGAAGGCCGCGCGGCCGGGGTTGAGTGTCGATCAGTACAGGTCGCTGTTGATTCATTCGGCGCATGTGCTGACGGGCACGGTGCCGCTGCAGCAGAGCGGTGTTGGTGAGTTGGATGTGGAGTCGGCGCTGGAGGCTGAGGTTGCGGCTTCGCCGGTGTCGCTGGGCTTTGGCGCGGGCGGCTCGGATGTGGATTTGAAGAAGAGTCTCACTGTGGCCAATGTGAGCGCGAATGCGGGCGTGTTTCTGATTGAAGCGGAGACGCGTGGAGGCACGGCTGTGCCTACGTTTGAACGGTCGACGGTGGAGTTGGCGGCGGGGCAGGCCGTGGATGTTGGCGTGGTGTTGCAGGGGAACGGACTGGGCGGCGGGGCTCAGGAAGGGTTTGTGAAGTTGACGAATGCCGCAAGCGGCGTGACTTCGCGCGTGCCGTATTGGTACGCCGTGCGGACGAAGGAGCCGGCACACATTGTGGTGCTGGATCAGATTGCGAGCGGGCGCAGAGGGACGCTGCGGCGCGACGCGGTGTTGTTGCGCGTGACGGAGTCATCGGGCGTGGCGATGACGGATGCGTCGATTGACGTGACGGCGTTGTCGGGCGGTGGTGCGGGTGTGGAGGTGGTTTCTTACGACGATGAGATTCCGGGTATGTACGGAATTTCCGTGCAACTCGGGCCGGCCGCTGGAACGAACGTGTTTCGCATCACGGCGGGCGGCGTGTCGACGTTGGTATCGATCACGGGGCAGTAGATTTCTACAGTTTGTAAAGAAGTGTTAAGGCGCGGGGGCTGCTTGTACACCATTTCTGCGCATTCGCATCGGAGTGCGTAGGGAGTTTTTCATACGAGGGTTTTGCGTTATGCAGGTACAACAGTTTTCCGAGGACGTGCAGAGCATGTTGCGGCTGAAGGAAGGCCGCGACAAAGAGATGGAGGTGCTGGTATCGCGGCACCAAAGGAAGCTGATCCACTTTCTGGAGCGCATGGTGGTGGATCGGGAAGTTGCCGAGGATCTGGCGCAGGAGGTTTTTCTGCGTGTGTATCTGGCTCGGCATAAGTATGAGCCGGTGGCGGAGTTCACCACGTGGCTGTTCTGTATTGCGGCGAACCAGGCGAGGAAATACATTACGCGGGAGCGGCGGTTTTATGACGAGATCAGCACGGTGTCTCCGCGGGCGCTGCACCGGTACAGCGTGGAGCGCGTGAAGACGCCGGAACAATTGGCGTTGATGGGGGAGAAACGGCGCAAGGTGCGCGCGGCGATTCATGCGTTGCCGGAGCGGCAGCGGGACGCGATTGTGCTGCACCGGTATGAAGAACGGGAGTATGCGGAGATTGCATCGCGGATGGCGTGCAGTGTGGGGGCGGTGAAATCGCTGTTGTTCCGGACGCATTCGAGTTTGCGGCCGAGGTTGATGGAGTGTGTCGCAACTTGAGTGATGCTTCGGTTGTTGAAAGGGACATAGGAATAGAAATTGTGCAGTCTTCCCAGACTGCACTCCGACCGGCCTGGAGGCCCGTCGGCACTTCAGATTCGAAGACAGGAGTCAGAATGTTGGGTAGATTTTGCCTTTTGGCTTTGATTGCGGTGAGTGGGTTTGCTCAGAGTACGAGCGCTACGTTTGGGGAGATTGTGCGGTTGGGGGGGACTCCGTCGGATGCCGTGATGGATGAGGCGCGGGGACGGATTTATCTGGTGAATTCGAATGCCAACCGGGTGGATGTTTACAGCACTTTTGATAAGCGGGTGATTCAGAGTATTGCCGTTGGGACGACTCCGCTGGCGGCGGCGATGTCGATGGAGGGGGATTATCTCTACGTCACCAATAGCGGCAGCAGTTCGATGTCGGTGGTGGATTTACGGGTTGGATTTGTGGCGCAGACGGTGTCGTTGAGCGCGGTGCCGGAGGGCGTGGAGGTGGGCTTCGACGGGCGAGTGTTGATTACGACGCAGGGCACGAGTTCGACGGATTTGATCAATACGCTGTTTGTGTACGATGCGCGGCAGACGCAGGGTTCGCAGCTTTCGGCGGTGTACTTTCCGCCGCCGCCGCCGACTCCATCGCCGTTGACGGCGGTGACGATCGGACGGCCGACTACAACATTTCGCGGGAAATTGATTCGGACTCCGGACGGGCGGTTCATTGTTGGATTGAGCACGATCAACAACAATGCGCAGACGGTGGTGTTTGTGTATGAGACGGTGTCGGGGACGGTGTTGCGAAGCAGGACTGTGACTGGGCAATCGACGGTGCTCTCGATTTCGCCGGATGGGGCGACGTTCATGGCGGGATACACGTTGTATGAGACGGGCACGTTGAATGTGCTGGCGCAGTACAACACGGCGAATGTGCCGTTTCCGCTGGTGTCGACGGGGACGGCGACGTTCAATTCGACGCAGAACATGGGCGGGAGCGGATTTTCCGGCGATGGGAAGACGCTGTATAGCGCGTTCAATGTTGCTCCGGCGACGACGCCGGCGACGCGGCCACAGGCTTCGACGCTGATGATTTCGCATCCGCGGAACCTGGCTGTGCGGCTGGGGATCAAGATTCCGGAAAGTATTGTGGCGAAGATGCTGGTGTCTTCGAACGGCGAGGAGGCGTGGGGATTGTCGGAGTCGGGGCTGGTGTACTTGCCGCTGGGGAAGCTGTATGAGTATCCGATTCTGATGCCGGAGACGAACACGGTGTTTCTGGCGGTGGATGAGTGCAATCGCGGATTGGCGCGGGCGCGGGTGCGCGTGCAGAATATCGGCGGCGGAGATTTGACGTTCAGTGTGCCGGATACGACGGCGGCGCTGGTGGCGCAGACGACGAGCGGTGTGGCGCCATCGACGATTGAGTTTACGCTGGAGCCGGGACGGACGAGCGTGACGCGGCAATACGGAACCAATCTGTATAGCGGCGGCGCCTCGAATACGGGCAATGCGCTGGCGATCAACCTGGCGTCGCCGGATGCGATCAATGTGCCGAATACGATTCGGGTGTTCATGAATGTGCGGCAGGCGGATCAGCGCGGCGTGATCTTTCCGGTGCCGACGGGATTGACGGCGGCGGAAGGGCTGCACGACATACTCGTGGATGATGCACGGAATCGTGTGTATATCTCGAATGCCGGGTTCAACCGGATTGAGGTGTTTGATAAGGCGAAGCAGAAATTTCTAGAGCCGATTGAGGTTGGGCAGATGCCGCACCAGATGGTGTTTGCCGGGGACCGGAAGCGCATGTATGTTGCAAACACGGGTGGCGAGTCGATTTCGATTGTGGACCTGGAGACGCGGCTGGTGAGTGGATCGGTGAAGTTTCCGGCGCGTCCGCGATCGGGGACGACGAATCCGGTGAGCCCGCAGGCGATCTCGCTGGGCTTGTTTGGATTGCAGATTGCGATGTCGGACGGATCGATGTGGAAGGTGATCAACGATGAGGCGACGACGCGCCCGGCGAGCACGGTGATTCCGACGCAGATCACGGTGACGGGCAATAACGGGCCGGTGCGGATGATGTCGACGCCGGATGGACAGTCGATTGTGACGCTGGCGGGGAACGGGACGGCGTATTTGTACGATTCGCTGGCGGATGGGTATACGAATGCGAGCCGGGCCTACACGCAGGCGACGATTCTGGGCTATTACGGGCCGCTGGCATCGGGACCGCAGGGTTCCTATCACGCCGTGAACAGTTTTATCTTTGGTCCGTCTTTGTCTCCCATTGGCGGATCGGAGAGCCCGACGGCATCTACGACGCTGCCACTGGCGACGCGGCGGAATGTGGCTGCCGTGGGCGCGGTGGATGAGAACCGCTTCCTGCGATTGACGACGCCGGTAAAGGCGCAGGTGAATTCGACGAGTACGAGCGATGCGCGGCCGACGCTGGAGTTGCTGGATCTGCGTGACAACTCAGTGACGGTGGTGGGCGCGATTGCGGAGAATCCGCCGCAGTCATTGTTTGGGAACGTGCGATTGAATGTGCCGCCGCGGCAGATTGCAGTGGACAAGGATGGCACCTCCTATGTGCTGACGCTGTCGGGATTGACGGTGGCGCCGTTGACTCCCGTGGGCGCATCGCGGCCGCAGTTGGCGGGCGCGTTGACGAATGCGGTGGATGGCACGCGGGTGTTGACGCCGGGGAGTTTCGTGAAGGTGAGTGGAAACAATCTGGCGGGGACGCTGGTGGCGGAGGATCTGCCTGCGCCGACGGTGTTGGGCGGATCGTGCGTGACATTCAGCGACACGGCGCTGCCTTTGCTGCGGACATCGTCGAATGAGATTGTGGCGCAGGTGCCGGAGACACTGGCGCCGGGGAACTATGTCGCGGTGGTGCGCTCACTGGCCACGGGGCAGAAGAGCGACGCCGTGATTGTGAGTGTGCAGTAGGGAGGCGGTCATGTTGATCTTTCTTGTGTTGTTGACGGCCGCCGGATTGAGTGGCGCTACGTTTGGAACCGCGGTGCCTGTAGTGGGCGGCGCGACGGATATCGTGCTGGATGAAGGACGCGGAGCAATTTATGTGGTGAACAGCACGCAAGCACGAGTGGATGTGTTCACCACGGCGCAGCGGCGGCTGTTGCGGTCCATCCCTGTGGGCTTACAGCCGCTGTCTGCTGCGTTGTCGCGGAATCATCAGTATTTGTATGTGACGTCGTATGGCGGGTCTTCGCTGGATGTAGTGGATTTGGAGAGCAACGTTGTCGTGCGCAAGGTGAGCTTGCCTGCGGCTCCGGAAGGCGTTGCCGTGGGCGGCGATGAACGGGTGCTGGTGACGACGGTGGGTTCGGGGACGAACAACGCGGATAACCGGCTGATGCTGTTCGATCCGTTCGCGGAAGGGACGGATGTGCTGCGATCGATTCCGGTGACGCTGCCTGCGCCGGCTGTGCCGGGGACGATTACGTCGAGCCGGGTATTCATGAGCACGCGATCGAATCTGATGGCGAGCGCCGATGGGCGGGTGATCATTGGGTTGAACAATCCGAATACAACAACACGGCAGATATTTGTTTTTGAAGTAGCGTCGGGGAGTGTGCTGCGGTCGCGCAGTGTGACGAGCATTTCGAATGTGCTGGCAGTGGCTCCGGATGGCGGGAAGTTCATGGCGGGGCTGAGCCTTTTTGATACGGCGACGCTGGCGATAGTGGCGCAGGCGAACACGGCGAATTCGCTGTATCCGTTCGAGAACAACGCGAATTTCAATACGCAGCAGAACCAGGGCGGGAGCGTGTTCGCGGCCGATGGATCGGTGTTGTATTCGGCGTTCAACGTTGCTCCGGTGCAGACTCCGGCGGCGGCGGCGAACGTGACGCAGTTGCTGCTGAGCGATCCGGACAATCTGCTGATCCAGATGGGGCTGCAGTTGCCGGAGAGCCTGGCGGGGAACATGGTGATTGATGCGCGGGGGGAGAATATCTACGCGTTGTCGCAATCGGGCTTTTTGCACATTCCGATTTCGACGATGGGGAATTTTCCGGTGGCGGTGCTGGATAGTCCGGTGAGTGTGTTGTTGAACGATCAGTGCGGGGTGAACAATGCAGCGTCGCAGGCGCAGGTGAGGGTGCGCAATGCAGGGCGCGGGCAGATGACGGTGACGGCATCGGTGATGCAGGCGGGGGTGACGTTCACGTTTCCGATTGGCGGGCAGCAGGGCGGGCAGGCGGGTGGAGGAGGCGCAGGCGGTGGAGCACCGGGAGTAGTGATTCCGATTGTGTTGCCGCCGGGCGCGGGTGGCGTGGGCGGGGGAACGATTGTGATTCCGACGCCGGGCACGACGACGACGCAGCAGCAGACGGGCGTGGCGCAGAATGCTCCGCGAGTGACGACGACACGGACGGACACGGAGACGGTGTTCACGTTTGGATTCAATTCGACGGCGGCGCGTTCGCTGGGAACCATTGCTCCGACGGACTTTCTGGTGCAATCGCCGCAGGCGATCAATATTCCGTATCGTGTGCGGGTGTTTCAGAACAATCGCAACGCGGAGGCTCGGGGAACGCTGGCGACGCCGGCGGTGAGCATTTCGACGGCGGAGGGGTTGACGGATATCGTGCTGGATGCGGCGCGGGGGAAGGTGTATCTGGCCAATTCGGGATTGAACCGCGTGGAGGTGTTTGACACGGAGACGGCTGCGTTTCTGACGCCGATCAAAGTGGGGCAATTGCCGCGGTCTTTGGCGATGACTCCGAACGGGCGATTTTTGTATGTTGCCAACACAGGTGGAGAGAGCATTAGCATCATTGATCTGGAGTCGCGAGAGGTGACGGGGAAGGTGAAGTTTCCTCCGGTGCCTTATAACGCGAGCTTCGCGCTGGTGACTCCGTCGTTGCTGGCGGCCACGGTGGGCGGAGTGCAGATTGTGATGTCGAGTGGGGCGCTGTGGAAGATTGTGGGCGATGAAGCGCTGCCGCGGCCAACGAGTGTGGTGATTGGAACAACGGCGATTACGGCGCCGCGGACGATTACGGCGACGCCGGATGGCGAGTATGCCTTGCTGCTGGGGGGCACGGGTACGGCGTATTTGTACGATGCGATGTCGGATGAGTATGTGCTGTCGCAATCGGTGGTGACGACGCCGATTCAAGGCTATTTCGGGCCGGTAACGGCGGGGCCGCGCGGGGCGTACTTCGTGGTGAACGGACGTGTGCTGGGTCCGACGCTGACGCCGCTGACATCGGGTGTGACGACGCTGTCGCGGCCGGTTGCCGGAGTGGCGGCGGTGAGTGCGACGCAGATGGCGCGGTTTTCGCCGCCGGCGGTGAGCACAGCGAACGCGGTTGTGCGGGAGACTCCGCAAGTGGAGTTAGTGGATACGGCGACAGGCGTGGTGCGCGCGGTGAGCCCGATGGTGGAAGGGCCGCTTTCGACATTAGTGGGGACACAACGGGTGAACGTGAACGGCCGTTCGCTGGTGGTGGATGCAGCGAAGAACGTGGCGTATGTGTTGACGGTGTCGGGGTTGTCTGTGGTGCCGTTGAATGCGGCTGCGGCGGGGCCTGGTGGTGGTGCGGCATCGAGTGCGACGGCGATTTCGAACAATGGCGTGTTGAATCTGGCGAGTGGGAAGACGGCGATCGCTCCGGGTTCGGTGATTTCGATTTACGGGCAGAACCTGGGAGGCGGGGGGAGCGCATCGGCGGCTCCGCTGCCGACACGGATGGGCGGCACTTGCGTGACGTTGGATGAGGCGCCGCTGCCGTTGACGATGACGAGCACGGGGCAGATCAATGCGTACTTGCCGGAGACGATCACGGCGGGACGGCATTCGCTGGTGGTGCGGGCGTATGAGCGCAACGCGGCCAGTGCGACGTATTCGATGACGGTGTCGAAGTTCGCGCCGTCGGTGTTTGTGAATGAGACGACGACGCAGGCGGCGATTTACAAAGCGAACGGATCGGCGGTGACGAACAAGAACAAGGCCAACCGGGATGAGGTGTTGACGATGTATGCATCGGGGTTGGGCGTGACGAAGAGTGGTGTACCGGTGGAAGATGTGCAGGTGTTTTTCGGCGATCCGCGGATGACGCAATCGGAGGTGATTGTGGATAAGGTGGAGTTGGCCCCGGATGCGATTGGAGTGTTCCGGTTGTCGCTGCGGGTTCCGGGATTTCACACGGCTGGGGATAGCTTGCCGGTGACGTTGCGGATTGGGGGCGTGGATAGCCCGGCGGGGGTGACTACGGGGGTGAATTAGAAGCGGCGGTTTCGACAGCACTCATCGATTGGCTGGCTGATTGCTTTGTTTCCGGTGAGGATGTGGCGATCGAGTGATCCCCGCACCCGTCGAAAATAATGCGAATCAGGAGAAACAAAATGGCTGGAAAGAATACTGCCACCTTTGGGATTTACCGTACTCGCGAGGAAGCAGAACTAGGAGTGGAAGCGCTGCTGTCCAATGGGTTCCGGCAGGAAGATGTTTCCGTATTGTTCGCTTTGAATTCGGGGAACAAGGCATTCGCGTTTCAGAAAGAATCGAAGGCGCCGGAGGGTGTCATGGCGGGGGTGTGCGTTGGCGGGGCGGTTTGCGGGACGGTGGGGTATCTGGCCGCGATAGGATCGATTGCGATCTCGGTGTTGGATCCGTATCTGGTTGCGGGTCCGTGGGTATCGGCGCTGGCTGGGGTGGGGTGCGGAGCGCTGATCGGCGGGCTGACCGGCGGGTTGGTGGGACGAGCGATGCCGGAATATGTGGCGAAGCGGCACGAAGGAATGGTGCGCGAAGGAGGGGTGTTGATTTCGGCGCACTGCGACAATGCGAAGTGGGTGGCGCGGGCGAAGGAGGTGTTGGAGGAGACGGGGGCGAAGGATATCTCATCGGCGGGAGAGGCGGAGGCGGATTATGCGGCGAGCGACAAGCCGAAGCCACGTCCGGCTGGGACCGGAGTGCTGTAGCTTTGTGCGTTGAGAGGAGAGGGAAGCGGGCGATGTTACGATCGCCCGCGATTTTTTTGTGGGTGACGGGGTTGGTAGTTTTTGCTGGGTAGGGGGAAATTACAGCGTCGGGTTTTGTGAAGCGATTGCTGATCATCTGATGATGAACGCCATTACGCTCACTTTGATAGGCGCACGTTTGGAACCGTTTTGGTTTGGCGCAAAGGCTGGGGTTACGGTTTGGGGTGTCGAATTTTGGTGACAGTGCCGCTAGGCTACACTGGCATTCGATACAGTGCACCGGTTTCTGATCATTGACGACGACCGTGAGTTGACGGGATTGCTGGCGGAGTATTTCGCCGGGGTGGGCGTGTCGGCGGTGAGTGCGGCGGATGGGGCGCGGGGATTAGCGCAGGCATTGGATGGCGGTTTCGACCTGGTGATTCTGGATGTGATGCTGCCGGGGATGGATGGGTTCGAAGTGCTGCGGCAGTTGCGGAAGCGGAGCAACGTACCGGTGATTATGTTGACGGCGCGGGGGGAGCGCGAGGACCGGATTGCGGGGTTGCGCACGGGGGCCGACGATTATCTGCCGAAACCGTTTGACGCCGATGAATTGCTGGCCAGGGCGAATGCGATTCTGCGTCGCGTGCGTGCGGCGGAACTGGCGGTGGCGGAGGCGATGACGGTAGGGGATCTGGTGATTGATATGGGGCGGCGCGTGGTGATGATCGGTGGTGAGGCGTTGGATGTGACGGCGCTGGAACTGGAGATTTTGGATTTGCTGGTGCGGCCTGTGGGGCGGGTGGTTTCGCGCGATGAGATTTCGGGAGTGCTGTATCAGCGCCCGGTGGCGGCGTTTGATCGTACGGTGGATGTGCATGTGAGCCGGTTGCGGCGGAAGGTGGAAAGGGGCGGCGTGCGGATTCGCGGCGTGCGCGGAGTAGGGTATGTGCTTTCGGCGGGTGGGGAATGAAGTCGCTGTACCGGACGATATTGCTGTGGTTCGTGCTGCTGCTGGCGGTGTCGGGAGCGCTGATGATGTTCGCATCGCCGATGTTCTTGTTTCGCCTGTCGGGCAAGGGCGGGCCGGTGGAGCGGATGAACATGGTGTTTCTGGGGCAGGCTCGCGAAGCACTGGGGCGGGGGGAATTGGATGCGTATCTGCGCGGGTTGGAAGCGCAGTTGCCGGCGCGCTATTTTCTGCTGGATGACAACGGGCGGGATCTGGTGACGGGGGCGGACCGTTCGTTGCTGTTGCGGATGGCGTCGCGAGGGATTTGGGTGCCGCGGAAGAATGGATTGCTGCTGCGGATGTTTTCGAAGGACGGGTATCATCTGCTGTCGATGATCCGGCCGGATGGCGGAGTGGAAGGCGGGGCTCCGTATGCGCTGCTGCTGGCGCTGTCGACGGCGGTGTTGTGCTGGCTGTTCGCGGCGCGGCTGGCGGCTCCGGTGCGGGCGCTGGCGAGGACGATGGAGCGATTCGGGCGCGGGGATCTGGAGGCGCGCAGCACGATTGCGCGGAAGGATGAGATTGGGGATCTGGCGCGGTCATTCAATCAAATGGCCGAGCGCATTGCTTCGCTGATGGCAGCGGAGCGGCGGCTGCTACAGGAGATATCGCATGAGCTGCAATCGCCACTGGCGCGGCTGGCGGTGGCGGCGAAGTTGACGCGGACGGCGGAGGACCGGGAGACGGCGGCGGCGCGGGTGCAGAAGGAAGTGGAGCGGATGTCGGCGATGGTGGCGGCGCTGCTGGACCTGGCTCGGGCGGAGGGCGATTCGGGGGCGCGGCGGAGGGAGCGATTGCGATTGGATGAACTGCTGCGGGAGATTGTGGCGGATTGCGAATGGGAGGCGGGTGAACACGGGTGTACGGTGCGGGCTACGCTGGCCGAGGTTTCGGTGGATGGGGATGAG
This sequence comes from Acidobacteriota bacterium, assembly GCA_018268935.1. Taxonomy (GTDB): domain Bacteria; phylum Acidobacteriota; class Terriglobia; order Bryobacterales; family Bryobacteraceae; genus CADEFT01. Next base: position 72,222 of record JAFDVS010000108.1, read on the forward strand.
GAACTGCTGCGGCGGGCGCTGGAGAATGTGCTGCGGAATGCGGTGCGGCATTCGCCGGAGCATGGAGAGGTGGAGGTGTTGTTGCGTGTGGTGGGGAGTGAGGCGGAGGTGGTGGTGCGGGATCATGGGCCTGGTGTGCCGGCGGAGGCGCTCGAAAAGATATTCGCGCCGTTTTATCGGATTGGTGAGGCAGGGACGGGGCTGGGGTTGTCACTGGCGCGGCGGGCGGTGATGCTGCATCAAGGGCGGATTGCGGCGGAGAACGCGGCGCCCGGGTTGCGCGTACGGATCTGGCTTCACACTTCGTAACAAACCTGGCGGCAGTGAGGTGCGTTCTTTGTATTAGAGGGCGGCGATGATGAGCCGGACCTCAAGATACAAAAGGAGAACGAACATGAATCGTAGATTTGTTACTCGTATGGCAGCCGTGGTGGCTGTGGCGCTGGGCGCGGTTGGATTGATGGCGCAGGGCGTGCGGCAGCATGGCGGGATGTTTGATTTCGAAGGGCGGGCGAATTTCATTGCCGGGTATTTGGGCTTGACGGATGCGCAGAAGGCTCAGGCGAAGGAGATTTTCGGGCCGGCGAAGGCGGAGTTCGAACAGGGGCGGGGGCAGGTGCAGAGCGCGCGCGAGGCGCTGGAGAAGGCAGTGAAATCGAACGCGAGCGATGTGGAGATTGAACGGGCGGCGGCGGCGCTGGGGGCATTACATACACAGCATGTGGCGTCGATGGCGAAGCGGTTTGCGAAGTTCTACACGATACTGACGCCGGAGCAGAAGGAGAAGGCGGAGGCGCTGCGCGCGCAGATGAAGGAGCGGGTGCAGGGGATGATCGGAAGGTTGTGAGTGTGGGGATCGGGGTGGGCTGAGGTCCACCCCGTTCCTTAGAATACGAGCTTGGCGGAGACCTGGACGTTGCGGGGGAAATTTTGCTGTTCGATGGAGAGCATGCCGAAACGGAGGTCCGTATAAGTGGTGGGTGCGGGGCGATAGATGGGGCGATTCATGAGGTTGAAGGCTTCGCCACGGAGCTGGAAGCGCCAGCCTTCGCGGATGTTGAACTCTTTGCTGGCGGCGAGATTCACGGTGATGTTGTCCATCTGGCGGAGCCAGGCGTAGCGATCTTCGACGGCGCGGGGCATGTAGGCGGGATTGCCGCGCCAGCAGGTGCGATCGTTGTTCCACCAGCGGTTGCGGCTTTGATCGTCGACGAGGAGCGTGCCGCAGGTGTTGACGGCGTTGATTCCGGCGATGGGGTTGCCGGAGGTGTAGCGATAGACCCAGTTGACGCGCCAGCCGCCGGCGGCGCGATCGGCGAGTTTGCTGCGGAATACGAAATGACGGCCACGGCCGAAGGGCAGTGAGTAGATGCCACTGAAGGAGATGTTCTGCGGTTTGTCGTAGCTGACCAGTTCCTTCACGGGGAGTTCGTTTTCGTAATTCCAGGTGTTGAGGTAGTTGGCGGTCTGGAAGTTTTTGGAGAAGGCGTAGGAGAAGACGGCGGTGAGTCCGCCGGTGACGCTGCGATCGGAGGAGACGCGTTTGTCGACGCGCATTTGCAGGGCGTCGTAGCGATAGTGAGCCCAAGGCAGCGTGTTGTTGGTGATGTTGGCGAAGAGGGGGAACTGGCGGAAGAGTTCGCGGCGGGCAATGTTGGCGGGGCCACGGGTACGGTTCGTGGGGACGATGCCGAAGAAGGGATTGGCGACGGTGGTGTCTCCGAAGGCGGGCAGCGCCTGCGCGGCGTCATTGAACTCGGTGGGCCAGTAGTCGGTATTGATGGGCATGGCGTCTTTGTTGGTGATGCTGCCGACGTAGGAGACATCGAAGATGGCGTTGCCGAAGAGGCGGCGTTGGAAGCCGAAGGAGTATTGGAAGGTGCGCGGAATGGGGCGCTGGCGGGCATCGTAGGTGACGGCGTTGCCGATGTTGGTGAGCAGGCCGAGTTCGCGGCCGGTGGGTTGGACGATGCCATAGGGAAAGGGGTTTTCGAGGGAGTTGGGGCCGGTGAGGCCGGCGCTGGGGGTGACGTCGCCATCGCTGGAGCGCAGGTATCCGGTGGCGAGACTGTAGCCGTCGGTTTGCCCGGTTTGGGTGGCGGTGCGATGGAAGATGCCGAAGCCGGTGCGAAGCACGGTGTTCTTTTCGAATTGCCAGGCGATGCCGATGCGGGGTTGGATGTTCTGCCAGTCGGTATCGTAGATGCGGCGTGTGCCGCCGGGCTGGACGAAGGTTTTGCCGCCGTAGATTGCGGCGGGCGGATCGGGATAAGGGAAGCGCGGGTTGGTGCGATCGTAAGTGGCTTTGAGGGATTTCCAACGCGCGATGATCTGATCGCTGAGCGGATTTTTGGAAGTGTAGTCGAAGCCGTTGTTGACGCGGTCCCAGCGTTCCACCCAGGGGAATTGGACGTCGTAGCGGAGGCCGAGGTTGAGGGTGAGATTACGGCGCACCTTCCAATCGTTCTGCACGAAGAAGCCGTAGTAGGGCCAGGATCGGTAGTAGGTATCGTTCCAATCGACCTGGCCTGCGCCGGGAATGCCGAGGAGAACGTCGGCGACGCCGGAACCGTCCTGCACGTTGAGGGCAGAGCGCTGCGGATAGCGCTGTGTGCCCCAGCGGGTGAATTGGAGGTAGCCGTTGGCGAGGCCGACATCGCCGACTCCGACTGCGGCGTAGACGAGGTCGAGGCCGATTTTCCAGGTTTTCGTACCGGAGATATAGGTGAGGGTGGGAGCGAGGTTGTACTGGTTGTCGGCGCGCCAGGTGAAGAGGTTGGCGCCGTTGCCGAACAAGTTGGAGAACTGGTCGATGGCGAAGCGCGGCGGGTAATTGGCGGTGCTGGTGGGAGCGTGGATCATGCCGGTCATGCCGAGGGTTTCGGTGGTGACGCCGGAGTCCGTATCGACGCTGGGGAAGCGTTGCCAGAAGCGGCCGTAAGAGGCGCGGAGATCGAAGATCGTGTGGACGGAAAGGATGCGCGTCCAGTTGGCGATGCCGTTGACGTTTTTGCGCGTGGAGCCGATGTTGCCGCTGGCGGCGGGGCCGGGGATGCCGGTCTGGTTGCGATACTCTTTGCCGATTTGGAGGGTGAACAATGTGAAGATGCGGTTCTTGTCGTTGAGGTACTTGTCGTAGCGTCCCATCTCCTGTTCGTAGCGGTATTTTCCTGTGCTGGCGGCGTTGACGAAGTTGTCGGCGATGGTGCCGAGGTTGGGGTTGGGGTAGTAGGAAAGGATGTTGCGGCCGATGGGGCTGATGCGGCTTTGCGGGAGCACGTTGCCGGGGAAGGGATTGCGAATGGTGGGACTGGAGCACGTGCCGGCGACATCGACGGTGTTCACGCAGGGGTGGGCGGTGAGCGGATCGTAGATGTTCATGTTGTATTTGGTGAAGTTCTCACCGGTGCGGAGGTCGAGGGGCGGGGTGTCGGCGACGGCGGGGAAGGGGACGCGTTCGCGGAAGCCTTCGAAGCTGGCGAAGAAGAAGTCGGTATTCTGGCGGATGGCGCCGCCGAGAGTACCGCCGAACTGGTTGGTGATGCGCTTGCCGCGTGGTGAGCCGACGGCGTTGAGTTGGGTGTGATTGGCGTCGAGGAGGCGGTTGCGCATGAAGTTGAAGAGGGTGCCGTGGAGGCGGTTGGAGCCGGCTTTCAGTGTAGTGTTGACGCTGCCGCCGCCGGTGCGTCCGATGCCTGCGTCGTAGGTGTTGGTCATCACCTTGAATTCCTGGATGGCGTCGACGTTGGGTGCGACCTGGAAGGAGCCGGTGAGGCTGATGGGAGCGCCGTTGAGGGTGAAGCTGTTGGTGCCGACTTTGCCGCCGCTCATGGCGAAGTTGCCGTTGACGTCCCAGCCGCGCGTGCCGGAGTATCCGGTGGCGCCGAATTCTTCCTGCGTGAAGAGGACGCCGGGGGAGAGATCCATGAGCATGTAGACCTGACGGCCGTTGAGTGCGAATTCAGAGGTCATGAGGGAATCGAAGTTGAGGCCGCCCGAGGCGTCGCCGGTTTTGAGGAGCTCGACGGATTCGGCGGTGACGGTGATTTGTTGGGAGATATCACCGATTTGGAGGCGGAAGGGAAGATCGAGTTTGTCGGCGGTGAGGAGTTCGACATTCGCGCGGCGCATGGTGCGGAAGCCGGGGGCTGTGACTTCGATGTCGTAGATGCTGGGCATGAGGAAGGGGAGCGAGTAGAAGCCGTCGGCATTGGTCTCGCGTTCGATGGAGGTGTTGGTGTTGCGCTGGATGGCGCGGACTTTGGCGCCGGGGATGGCGGCGCCGGTTTCATCGGTGACTTGGCCGGAGATGGTGCCGCGGAAATCCTGGGCCGCGGCGGAGGCAGCCCAAATGAACAGTATTAATGTGCGAAAAGAGGGCACTTTCAATCCCTTTCCAAACAGATTCCTACGATGATAGCGCGAGGCGCGGGCGGTGGCGGCGTTGAATCATCAACATTGTGGAGGGTGCGCCTTTGGCGGGACCACGGGAAGTGGGGAAGGCGGTGGAGTACGAGACGTGACCCCTCGAAGCACACAACATACGAGATGATCATTTCCTAACGACCGCCAATCGCGCTTGAGGCGAGCGCGAACAGACTGATTTCTTCATCGATCCGGAAGGGGAGCATTGGTCAGATGGCCAGCCGATTGCTCACTTTCCGGTGGTGAGCTTCGTGCGTGTGCGCTGGTGAAGAAGTACGTTCGAAGGAGAAAATCATGGCCGGAAAGAATACTGCAGCTTTTGGTATTTACCGTACTCAAGCGGAGGCGGAACGAGGAGTTGATGCACTGTTGGTGAACGGATTTCGGACCGAAGATGTGTCCGTTCTGTTGCCACTGAACGCGGGGACCAAGGATTTGGCGCTGGAGAAGGAGACGAAGGCGTCGGAAGGCGCTGCGGCGGGCGCGGGCGCAGGAGCGGCAATTGGCGGGACGCTGGGCGTGTTGATTGCCGTTGGCTCGATTGCCATTCCCGGAGCTGCTCCGTTTCTGGTGGCTGGGCCGATTATGGCGGCACTGGCGGGCGCGGGAGGCGGTGGCGTAGTTGGTGGTGTGATTGGGGGATTGGTAGGGATGGGTATGCCGGAGTATGTAGCGAAGCGTTATGAGGGGATGGTGCGGGATGGCGGCGTGCTGGTTTCGGTGCACTGCGACGATTCGGAGTGGGTGGGACGAGCGAAGGATGTTCTGAAGAATTCGGGGGCGAGTGATGTGGCGTCGTCGGGAGAGGCTGATGCGGATTTCGCCGTGAGCGACAAACCGAAGGCGCGAGCGGCGCGGCGCAGCGCCTGATTTCAATTGCAGTGATGGTTCAGATGGGCCGTCCGCCGGTTGCGGCTGGACGGCCCCTTTCTTCGCGGGGAGCGGGATTAGAAATGGAGGAACCCGAAGACCATCATCAGAAGGATGATGAGGAGGATTGCTCCGACTCCACCGCTTGGGTAGTAGCCCCATCCGCGGCTATAGGGCCACGTGGGGGCGGAGGCGAGCAACAAAACCACCAGGACGATCAGTAGCAGCAGCATGGTAATTCTCCTTCTCTTTCGAATAAAGGCAATCGTGGAGCCAATTGCGCGGATGGGCGGAAGAGGTTGAAAATGCAGGGTGCGGGAGAGCGCTAAAGGATACCTGATCTGTTGGGGTGGGAAAGTATCCGGTATTTTTTGCCTTGTTGCGTAAAATTCTTATGATTTGGGGGCGTTGGCAATTAGGAGTTGCCATCGAGGTCCGCATAATCGACAAGCGGGGATAGATGCGCGGCAATGAGGCCGCAGCTCGATTGTCATGCGGCGCAGTACAAACAGGCCGTTACAAACGGTCACCGAACTCTTTTATCGCCACCGCCAAAGCGGCATCCAGCCACCTCTCAAAGGTTGTTGACACACTCTCTAGTGTGGTCTGGTGGGTGAATACGAATGGCTCAACAGAGCACAGTGCGAATCTCTCCGACATTGATTCCTGATCTTCAGGGTCTCCATAGGATTCGATTTTTGAGAAGGCGGTGGCCTCCATGATGCCTGTCAAATCCCTCCCAATGTGGTGGAATGAAACAACGAAGGTGAGACGCTCCGCTTCCACCTTCACCGTCCCTTTCACGAAATAGTGATTCTCGGCGAAGTTGGCGAACTTCCCTGACTCCTTTGCTGTCTGTATCACTTCGAATTTGTACCAGTGCCCAGTCTTGGAATCGGAGCCTCCCTCTTTCGTGTTGATCTGGGTTTTACCAACCTCTTGGAGTGTTAGCTGCATGGCTCGAAGCGCATCCTCTATGAGAACGCGGGCTTTTGACCTGAAACTTATGGCTACTTTATTCACCTGCCGCAAGTCGGCGAGCTTCCGTAACCGGCGATGGGCAAATTTTTCAGCCAAACTGCCGATGACCGCGGACGTAAGCGTTTTTTGATGGGAGATCTCCGCCTGTGCGTCGACACTGAGCGCCTGGAGTATGGCATTCCTTTCCAGGCGAGCAAAAATTTCAACAAGCTGGGACAGGTTTCCTCCGTCCGCATCTTCGAGACTCTGAATATATTCCACTCGAAGGTCCCGATCGACAACGAGCGGCAAGAGGTCGGCCCGGAGCAACAAGAGAGTTGTTAATGCACGAGCCACACGTCCATTCCCATCTTGATAGGGGTGAATTTGGGTGAATCTGTGATGAAACCAAGCGGCAACAATGATTGGGTCGACCTCAGCGTATTGCGGGAGCCAAGCGAGCAGGTTCTCCACCTCAGACTCCACTTGAAGTGGTGGGCTGTAATGATGAATCGTGCCATCCGGCCGCTTTGGGTTGTTTGGCTGCTCTTTGAACTTCCCCTTGAGCAGAGGAATGTCGCGTCGAATTCCAAGCGGGTCTATTGCCGAGGTAAAGTCCTGGTGACGGGTGAGAATTGCGTGCAGCTCATGCATGACCCCTTTTGTCAAAGGCCTTTGGCGCGCGACACAATCCATTACAAGCTGAACGGCGGCCTCCTGATCTCTAAGGATGTCGATCAGTTGAGCAGGTTCGAGGTTGGTGCTCTCGTGAGATATGAGATCTTCTTTGAAACCGTGTGCAACCAGTGCTTCCGTGGTTCCGCGATCCAAGTCGTAGAGCCGCTCCAGTATTCCCGTCTCGATGCTGAGCCTGCGCGTCAACCTGCGAGTGAATTCCTCCAACTGTGCCACGCCAGATTCTTTCAACCTTGTCTTCGCACTTCTCCAGTTATCGTAGAGCGGCTGTATTCCGGAGATGTCGATAGTCCGCTCAACAGGCAACAGTGGTGAGATAGGCTTCCAGTCGCTCATTTTCCTAACTCTTACACTGGCCTTAGGCCCAGGCCGGGGGAACTGGGGAGGATGAGTTTGCCTTTTTCGACGGTGACGCCGCGATAGGGGTCATTGGCGATGAGGAGGTTGCCATCGAGGTCCGCATAATCGACAAGCGGGGATAGATGCGCGGCGGCGGTGATGGTGGCGGAGGAGGAGATCATGCAGCCGAGCATGATTTTGAGGCCGAGGGAACGGGCGGTGTGGATCATTTTGTAGGCTTCCATGATGCCGCCGCATTTGTCGAGTTTGATGTTGATGCCGTCGAAGGCGTTCGCCACTTTGACGACGTCGGAGGCGCGGAGACAGGCTTCGTCGCCGAAGATGGGGATGTTGACCTTGCCGCGCATCCAGCGGGCTTCGTCGAGCATGGAGGCGGGGAGTGGTTGCTCGATGAGTTCGACGCCCTGGGTCTCGAGCCACTTGATTTTGCGAACGGCTTCTTCCTTCGATTTCCAGCCTTCGTTGGCGTCGACGCGGAGAGGCTTCTTGGTGACGCTGCGCACGGCATCGATGGTGGCTTCGTCGGTGTCGAGGCCGACTTTGATTTTGAGAACGGGGAAGGCTTCGGCTTCGCGTGTTTTCTGACGGGTAACTTCGGGGTTGTCGATGCCGATGGAGAAGGTGGTGACCGGCGCGTCCTTGGCGTCGAGGCCGAAGTAGCGGTAGAGCGGGACACCCATTTTCTGAGTGACCCAATCCATGAGCGCGATGTCGAGGGCGGCTTTGGCGGCCCATTCTTCGGGGATGCGGCGGAAGACTTCGTTGAGGACGTTGCGGAAGGCGCGTGGATCGGCCTGTTCGAGATAAGGGCGGATGGAATCGACGGCTTTGCGAGCGGATTCGGCGCTTTCGTGATAGCGGACGATGGGCGCACCTTCGCCAGTGCCGGTGATGCCGTCGCGGCGGAAGCGCACGTGGAGCGTGTCACGGTAGTCGCTGGAGGACATCACGGTGGTCCAGGTGTGGCGGAGCTTGAGGCGGAAGATTTCCGTTTCGAGCGTTGCCGGGGCTGCGGCGGCGGGTTTTGCGGCGAGCATCGCAGCGGGAAGAGCGCCGATCCAATCGCGTCTGGTGATCACGTTTTAATAATGCACGAGTGAGTGGACGGGGTGGGAGCCGAGTTTATTGCGGCCGCTCAGGAAGTCGAGTTCGATGACGAAGCCGAGTCCGGCGACGGTGCCGCCGAGTTTCTGAACGAGTTTGGCGACGGCTTCGGCGGTGCCGCCGGTGGCGAGGACATCGTCGATGATGAGGACGTGCTGGCCGGGCTTGATGGCGTCTTTGTGGATCTCGAGGCGATCGGTGCCGTATTCGAGTTCGTACTCCATTGCTTCCACTTCCCAGGGGAGCTTTTTCGGTTTGCGTACGGGGACGAAGCCGGTGCCGAGGGCATAGGCGACGGTGGGCGCGAAGATGAAGCCGCGGGCCTCGATGCCGAGGACGACGTCGATGCGTTGTTCGCGGTAGTGCTCCTCGAAGGAATCAATGACGGAGCCGAAGCCGTCCTTATCGCGGAGGAGGGTGGTGACGTCATAGAAAAGGATGCCCGGTTTGGGGAAATCGGGAACTTCCCGGATCAGTTTTTTCAAATCCATGCAGGTGTTATCTCTCAATTTGGAAGGAATGATAGCGTTCGACCGGGGCATCGGAGGCGTCGACGCCGCGCACATCGCAGAAGGAGGGACCCTTCCAGAGGCGGCCCTCGAGTTCGGAGAGTTTTTCTCCGGCGGCGATGGCGTAGACTTCCACGCGGCCGTCATCGAGGTTGCGGGTATAGCCGCGGATGCCGAGTTCGGTGGCGTGGCGCTGAACGAAGTAGCGGTATCCGACGCCTTGCACGCGGCCCCGGACAAAGTAGCGTTTCGCTTGGGATTTTTGCGCCACAGGCGCATGCTAGCATAACTGTGAATGGATCGCCGTAATTTTCTCCAACTGGCTGGGGCGATAGGCGCCCCGATGGCCGCGGTTCCGGGCGCGATGGGACAAGGAGGCGGAGGCGGGCGTTTTCGGATTTCGCTGGCGCAGTGGTCGCTGCATAAAGCAATCCAGAGCCGGATGGTGGCGAATCTGCAGTTTCCGCGGATTGCGCGGGAGCAGTTCGGCATTGAAGGGCTGGAGTTTGTGAACACATTGATGGAGCCGCCCATTGCTTCGAATATTCAGGCGTTGAAGAAGAACATGGCCGCGACCGGAACGAAGGGTGTTCTGATCATGGTGGACGGGGAAGGCTACATGGGGGCGGTGGACAAGGCGGAGCGTTTGAAGGCCGCGGAGAACCATTTCAAGTGGGTGGACACGGCGGCGGAATTGGGGTGCCACGCGATCCGGACCAATATGTATCCGGGGCAGAAGCAGCCGTCGAGTGAAGCGGAGATCGCCACGTTTCTGGATCATTGCGCGGAGAGTTTTGCAAAGCTGTGCGAGTACGCCAAGGGGCGGAATATCAACGTCATTATTGAAAACCATGGTGGGGTGAGTTCGAATCCGGATGTGGTGGTGCGGCTGATGAAGAAGCTGCCGCTTCCGAATTTCGGCACGCTGCCGGATTTCGGGAATTTTCCGAAGGAAGTGGACCGGTACGACGCGGTGAAGAAGATGATGGCGTACGCGAAGGGCGTGAGCTTCAAGTGCATGGATTTTGACGGGTCGGGCAAAGAGACGACGATGGATTGCGACCGGCTGATGGGGATTGTGGGGGAATCGGCGTATCGCGGGTATGTGGGGATTGAATATGAGGGCTCGCGGCTGACGGAATTTGAAGGGATTCAGGCGGCGCGGCGGTTTTTGACCAAATACGCATCATGATGGTGAGCAGGCGTGTGTGGATGATGTCGGTGTTTGCGGTTTCCTGCGGAGGCGGGGGAGGGAAGCCGGATCAGGCGCAGATGAAGAAGCTGGAGTCGGAAGGTGAATTTCATCTGCCCTCACGTTCGGAACTGGTAGCGGAAGCCCGGTCTTCAGGGGGGCTGGGATTGTGGGTGGTGCGCAGCGACGAAGGATTTACGATGCCGGGCGAGAAGCTGATGGTGGATCCGACGGCGGTGCGGACGGAGATGGAGAAGCATGTGAAGATCTCCGATATTGGGGAACTGATTGATCCGATGGCGGAGCAATGGTCGTGGGAGAACGGGAAGGGGCGGTGGCGGGCGGCGGCGGTGCATGGAACGGGGGGGTATTTCCTGCAACTGGAACAGTTTGCGAAGCTGTAGGCGCATCTGCTAGACTATACGAGAGTCTGTAGTAATCCCACACAAGAGCAATCCCATGCCGAAAATGAAGACACACAAAGGTGCGGCCAAACGGTTCAAGATGACCGGAACGGGCAAAGTGACGCGCCGTCACGCATTTGCACGCCACATCCTGACCTCGAAGCCGGCCGGCCGGAAGCGTCGTTTGGCGCAGGGAGCGGTGATGGACGCCGCTGACCAGCCCAAAGTGAAAGTAATGCTTCCTTACGGCCTGTAAATTTACAGGCCATGCGGTGCGGACGGCGCCAATGCACGTGCCCGTAGCTGCCCGCTATTGATTGACATGTTGAAAGGAGACAAACGTGCCGAGAGTAAAACGTGGTACGAAACGGAGAGCGTCGCGGAGTAAAACGCTAGAGCTCGCATCCGGTTTTTTTCTTACTAAGAGCAAGCTGCACCGGGCCGCACAGGAAGCGGTGGAAAAGGCGCTGCGTTACGGCTATGTGGGCCGGAAGCGCAAGAAGCGCGATTTCCGCTCGCTGTGGATTGTGCGCATCGGCGCCGCCTGCAAGCAGAACGGTATTTCCTACAGCCGTTTCATGGATGGCCTGAAGAAGGCCGGCATCGACCTGAACCGCAAGATTCTGGCGGATCTGGCGCTGAACGATTCGGCGGCATTCGTGGCGCTGGTGGACAAGGCCAGGGCAGCAGTTCCGCAGGCGAGCTAACCTAATTCCATGGGCCGCGCAGGAGGCAGTTAGCAGACCGCTTGCTGACGCGCGCGGCTCAGTAGAGTCGGAGGGAGAATATGGAACCGGTTCGCGACGACGACGCTGAATTTCTAGCTAGTCTGGAAGAACGCATCCTGCGTGCTGTGGAACTGGTGGGGCAACTCCGGAAGGAGAATGCCGCGCTGGAGAGCAAGCTGGAGCAAGTGGCCGAGGCGCAACAAGGCGTGGAGGCCGATCTGGCGGATGCGCGGAAAGAAAACGCGCGGCTGGCGAAGGAACTCGATTCGCTGCATGCCGAGCGGAAGCAAGTGCGGACGCGCATTGAGAAGCTTCTGGGGCAGATGGATCTGCTCAGCGCAAGCTAACAGGCGAGTATGGATACCGGGAAGGATAAGCGGCCTGTCCGGGTAACGATCGCCAACCAAACCTTTACATTGATCACGGCAGGCGACGACCGGGAAGTGTTGGAACTCGCCAACCGTGTGGATGAACTGATCGCCGGGATTGCCAAGCGATCGGCTAATGCCGACACATCCCGTTTGGCCATCCTGGCGTGTTTGCATTTAGCCGACCGGCTGAATTCGGTGGAGCAGGAAATGAAATCGATGCGGGACCGTGTGGAAGCACGGGCGAAGCGTTTTCAGGGCCTGCTGGACCAAGTCATCGATTAGTTTCGTTCCTCATTCCTCCCATGAATCCCCTGCTGTCTATTCAGACCCCAATTCCTTTTGATCAGATTCGCCCGGAGCACGTGGAGCCGGCGATGGACCAGCTGCTGGCCGAAGCGCAACGGCGGATTGATGCGATTGCGGCTTCTGAAGGGGCGCGAACGTACGAGAATACGCTTGGCGCGCTGGACACGGCGACGGACGAAGTGGATTTCGCGATGACCGTGGTGCGTCATCTGGAGACGGTGGCGACGACGCCCGCGTTGCGCGCGGCGCATAACGCGGTGGAGCCGAAGTTCAGCGCATTCTATTCGCGTATTCCGCTGCATGCAGGGTTGTGGGCGGCACTGCGGGCTTTCGCGGCGACGGATGAGGCGAAGGCGCTGACCGGGGTGCGGGCGCGGAATTTGAAGAAGACGATGGATTACTTCCGGCGCGCGGGGGCGGAGTTGGACGAGGCGGGGAAGAAGCGTCTGGCGGAGATTGATGTCGAACTGGCGCAGGTGACGACGAAGTTTAGCGAGCATGTGCTGGATTCGACGAACGCCTTCGAGGAAGTATTCACGGACATTGGACGGCTGGTGGGTTTGCCGGAAAGCGCACTGGCCGCGGCCCGGGCGAGCGCGAAGGCGAAAGGGATTGACGGGTGGCGGTTCACGCTGCAAGGGCCGAGCTACCTGGCGTTGATGACGTATCTGGACAATGCCGCGATCCGGGAACGCTTTTACCGGGCCTACGCGAATCGGGCTGCATCGGGCGCGCATGACAATCATGAACTGGCGGCGCGGATACTGGCGTTGCGCAAGGAGAAGGCGAAACTGCTGGGGTTTGCCGATTTCGCGGATATGGTGCTGGTGGACCGGATGGCGAAGACGGGGGCGCGGGCGTTTGAGTTTGTGCAGAACCTGAAGTCGCGGACAGAGCGGTTCTTCGCGGCGGAGACGGAGGAACTGGCGGCGTTCCGGCGTGAGTTGGAAGGAGCCGGTGCTCCGGCGCCGGCAGCTTGGGATGTGGCCTATTACGCCGAAAAGCAGCGGCAGGCAAAGTACGATTTCGATGAAGAGGAATTGCGGCCGTACTTTCCGCTGGAACAGGTTGTGGCGGGAATGTTTGAAACAGTGGAGCGCCTGTATGGTGTGAAGGTGACGGAAGTGAAGGGCGTGCCGGGGTGGCACGCGGATGTGAAGTATTACGAGATCAGGGAAGGCGGCGCGGTGCTGGGGTCGTTCTATAGCGATTGGTTTCCGCGGGAGGACAAACGCGGCGGGGCATGGATGGATGCGTTTCTCACGGGCGAACCGGCGGTGGCGGGGCGGCATCACGTGGGATTGATTTGCGGGAACATGACGCCGCCGGTGGAAGGAAAGCCTGCGTTGTTGACGCACCGGGAAGTGGAGACCGTGTTCCACGAGTTCGGGCATTTGCTGCATCACTGCCTGAGCCGGGTGCAAGTGCGGGGATTGTCGGGGACCAGCGTGGCGTGGGATTTCGTGGAGTTGCCGTCGCAGATTATGGAGAACTGGTGTTGGGAGCGGCCGTCGCTCGATCTGTTCGCACGGCATTGGGAGACGGGGGCGCCGATTCCGGACGAGTTGTTTGAGAAGATGCGGAAAGCGCGCAATTACCGGGCTGCGGCGGCGCAGATGCGGCAGTTGAGTTTCGGGATCGTGGATTTGAAACTGCACCGCGAGTACGACGCAGAGCGGGACGGGGACATGGTGGCGTATACGCGGGCGATTCTGCAGGAGTTTGCGCCGGCGCCGCTGCCGGAGCCGTATGCGATGATTCTGGCGTTCACGCATCTGTTTGCGAGTCCGGTGGCGTATGGGGCGGGTTACTATTCGTACAAGTGGGCGGAAGTGCTGGACGCGGATGCGTTTTCGCTGTTTCGCGAAAAAGGAGTGTTCGATCGCGAGACAGGTTTGCGTTTCCGCCGTCATATTCTGGAGAAGGGCGATACGGAGGATCCGGAGGAACTGTTCCGGTCATTCCGTGGCCGCGACCCGCAACTGGAACCGCTGCTGGAACGTCAAGGACTACAGTAGTGGATGGTAAACTATCTGACATACCTGGAAAAACCGAACCATGAACAGACGCAACTTTATTGAATGTTCCGCGGCCAGTGCGCTGGCGCTTCCGCTGGTTGGGCAAGAGCCGAAGTTGCCGCGCAAGGCGATGCCGCTGGACATTGTGATGCCGGATGGGACGAAGCTGAGCACCTCGAAGTATGCGGGCAAAGTGTGCGCGATCGAGTTTCTCTTCACGACGTGTTCGCACTGCCAGGAGGCTTCGCGGCATTTGTCGGCGCTGAACCGGGAATTCGGGGCGCGCGGGTTCCAGCCGATTGGCGCGGCGTTCAACGAAGGCGCGATGATGCTGGTGCCGGCGTTCGTGAAGGATTACAACGTGAACTATCCGGTTGGCGTGGTGAGCCGGGAAAAGGTGTTGGAGTACCTCTCGTTTTCCACGATGGTCCGGTTGTCAGTGCCGCTGGTTGCATTCCTTGACCGGAAGGGGAACATCCGGTATCAATCGAATCCGATGGGTCAGGAAGTGCTGCACAGCGAAGCGCGGATGCGGCAGATTGTTGAGGAATTGTTGAAGGAACCGGCGGGTGGCGCGGTGAGCAAGGTCACGCCGAAGAAGAGCTAAGCCATGCGTCGCAGGGATTTATTGCAAGCGGCGCTGCCGATGGTGGCGGGGGCGAATCTGTTGGAAGGGGCGACGGTGCCGCGGCAGGCTCCGGATATTCTGATCACGATGCCGAATAGCTTGCCGCCATTGCGGCTGAGCCAGTTCAAGGGCAAGGTGATCGCGGTGGAGTTTATTCTGACGTATTGTTCGCATTGCCAGCGGGCATCGCGGACGACGGAACTGGTGTACCGCGACTATGCGGGACAGGGTTTTCAAGCCGTGGCTGCGGCGATCAATCCGGGCGGCGATGTGGTTGGGTACAGGCGCGATCACAACGTGACGTTCCCGGTGGGATCGGTGAGCCAGGATACCTGCATCTTCTTCATGCAGCACATGCCGATGGCGCGGTTGTTGATGCCGCAGGTGGCGTTTGTGGACCGGAATTTCAACATTGTGGAGCAGCACGCCGGGGATGACGCGGCGTTCTTTGGGGAGGCGGAGGAGAAGAATCTGCGGGCGGTGGTGGAGCGTTTGTTGAAGGCTCCGGGGGCGGGCGCTCCGGCGAAGGGTGTGACGAAAAAGAAGGGCTGATTTTTTAGCCACAGATGGACACGGATGGCCACCGATTAAGGATGGTCTATGGCCGCGTAGTCGGCGGGAGCGATCCAGCCGGGGTGCGGGTTCATGGAACTATCGATGTCGACGCGGGGGTGGAGTGATTTCCAGGTTTCCAGGTCTTTGAGGAGATCTGTGAATTTGTCCGGGTTTGCGGCTGCCAGGTTGGTCTTTTCGGCGGGATCTTCGGTGAGGTTGTAGAGTTCGTGGGTGATCTTGCGATCGTCAGTGATGTTTTCGACTAGCTTCCATTGGCCGGATAGGAGGCCGTGCTGGCGGTCTTGCGTCTCATTGCGCTTGGCGGCCCAGAAGAGCGGTTTGGGCGGGATCACTTCGTTATTAGTGAGCGCGGGCCACATGTTGCGGCCATCGAGAGGATGCGTGTTGCCGGGTTGGATGCCGGCTGCGGCGCAGAGTGTGGGGAATAGATCGAGCACTGACATGCGTTGGTTCATGTCGATGTTGCGGGCCAGGCGGGCGGGATAGCGGATCGCGGCGCAGGCTCTCACTCCGCCTTCGTAGACGGTGAGCTTGCCGGCGCGGAGTTTGCCGTTGCGCGCGCCTTGGCCGAGTGCTCCGCCGTTGTCGCTGAGGAAGACGACGATGGTGTTGTCGAGATCGCTGTGGATGGCGTTGAGGACGCGGCCGATGGCTGTGTCCATAGCGTCGAGCATGGCGGCGTAGGCGCGGCGATTGCGATTGGCGATGGAGGCGTATTTGGCGAGCAGGGCCTCGGGGGCTTGGAGCGGGGAGTGGACGGCGTTGAAGGGGAGATAGAGGAAGAAGGGGCGCGTGCGGTTGCGGGCTTCGAGCCAGCGGATGGCTTCGGCGGCGAGCAGGTCAGTGGCGTAGCCCTCCTCGCGAACGCCTTTGCCGTTGCGCTGCCAATCGAGGCCGTCGAGCTTGGTGTGGGTGTAGTAATCGATCTCGGCGTTGACGTGGCCGTAGAAATGATCGAAGCCGCGGGCGTTGGGGAGGAAGCGGCGATTGGTATGGCCGAGGTGCCATTTGCCGATGACGGCGGTTTGATAGCCTGCGTCGCGGAAGGTTTCGGAGATGGTGCGCTCGGTGGGAGGCAGGCCGTAGGCGGACCAGGGCCGGATGACGGAGTAGATGAGGCCGTAGCGGACGGGATTGCGTCCGGTGAGCAGCGAGGCGCGCGTTGGCGTGCAAAGCGGAGTGGCGTAGAAGTTGGTGAGGCGCACGCCTTCGCGGGCGATGCGGTCTATGTTCGGCGTGGGGATGTCGCCGCCGGCGAAGCCTGTGTCGGACGAGCCGAGGTCATCGGCGAGGATGAGAAGGATGTTGGGCGGACGTTGCTGGAGCGCGGCGAGCCCGGCAGCCAGGAATTCGCGGCGGCTGATGGGCACGGTGTTACTGGACGGCCTTGCCGGATTTCACGCCGACCGCTTCAATGGTTTCTTCGCCGAGCTTGGCCTTTTCCAATTGACCCGTGATCTCGACTTTCTTGCGGATGAGCTCACGGAGGTAGAACTCGTGGTCGAGCAGGACGAGTTTGTCCTTGCCGAGGTTGAGGGTCATGACGCCGCGATCCATCTCGACGGTGCCGCGCGCCTTGATGGTGGTGGCTTTGATCTGATAGCCGCTTTGCTGGACCCAATCGCGAATGAGCTGGGGTTTGACGTTGGCGTCGGGTTTGATGTCGACGGCGACGATGCCCTTCTTGGAGTCGATATTGACGGCGGCGATGCCGGCGTTTTTCTCGAGCTTGTTCTTTACGAAATCGGCGCAGGAAGCGCATTCCATGCCGCCGAAGGCCTGTTCCACGCGCAGGACTTGCGCGTTGAGGGCGGTGGTGAGGCAGAGGAAGATCAGTACACGCATCTTTTCTAGCTTAGCGGATGGACGGCGAGGGAAAAAGTGCTGCCAAGGGGGATTCGGTTTTGTTACCCTGGTAGATTCAACCCCCGTCAGACAACTCTCAAGTAGTAAACCGAGGCTCCAAACAAATGACTGGCAAAATGTTTTTTGTGCCGCTGGCCGCGGCTGTGCTCATCTCCTGCGGCGGAGGCGGTGGCACGGAGAAGACAGAGAAGAAGGTGGTAGAGGCGACGCCTGCGCCGGCAGCGGATCCGGCGACGCTGGGAACGATTCAGGGCAAGGTGGCGTTCACAGGTGAGAAGCCGGCTCCAAAGGTGTTGAGCATGGACGCGACGCCAGCTTGCGCGCGGATGCACAGCGGTCCGGTATATGCCGAAGACGTCGTGATTAACGCGAATGGAACATTGAAGAACGCGTTCGTGTATATCAAGTCGGGATTGGCCGCGCGGGAGTATCCCACGCCAACGACGGGAGTGAAGCTGGATCAGAAGGGCTGTGTGTACGCGCCACATGTGATCGGCGTGATGGTGAACCAACCGGTGGAGATTTCCAATTCCGACGATACGAATCACAACATCCACCCGATGCCGAAAGTGAACCGGGAGTGGAACGAATCGCAGCCGCCGAAGGGTGACCTGAAGGTGAAGACGTTCCCGAAGGAAGAACTGCCGCCGATCCTGTTCAAGTGCAACATCCATCCGTGGATGCGGGCTTGGGTGGGGGTGTCGTCTCATCCGTTTTTCGCGGTGACCGGCGAGGACGGAACATTTACGATCAAGGATGTTCCGGCCGGGGAATACACGCTGGAAGTATGGCAGGAGCGTTACGGGGTTCAGGAGATCAAGATCAAGGTGGAACCGAAGCAGGCGGTGACTGCGGACTTCACCTACAAGGGGTAGAATAGAAAGAGTTCCGTTTTTTCCCAATACATGAAGGACTACATTGCACTCACCAAGCCGCGTGTGACTTGGCTCATCCTGATGAGCACGGCCATCGGCTATTGGTTTGGGACCAGCCACGGAGTTGAGTGGTTGGTACTTCTGCACGCCATTATCGGCACTGGGCTGCTGGCAAGCGGCACCTTCACCCTCAATCAATGGTATGAGCGCGACGCCGACTCGCGCATGAACCGCACCAAGCAACGGCCGCTGCCGACGGGAAGAATCACACCCGTGGCGG
Organism: Acidobacteriota bacterium; assembly: GCA_018268935.1. Taxonomy (GTDB): domain Bacteria; phylum Acidobacteriota; class Terriglobia; order Bryobacterales; family Bryobacteraceae; genus CADEFT01. The sequence continues at coordinate 90,390 of JAFDVS010000108.1, forward strand.
CGATTGTGTTCGGAATGATTCTCTCGGTGGTAGGGTTCGTGGAACTTTACTACGGGGCGAATCCGTTAACCGCATGGCTCGGACTGTTTACGGAAGCCAGCTATCTGCTCTTATACACTCCATTGAAGCAACGTTCCTGGCATTCGACGACGGTTGGGGCAATACCGGGGGCGATGCCTCCGCTGATTGGATTCGCGGCGGCGGCGAACGCGCTGACCTGGGACGCGTGGGCGTTGTACGCGATTCTGTTTTTGTGGCAATTCCCGCACTTCTACGCGATTGCGTGGATGTACCGCGAAGATTACCAGAGAGCCGGCATCCGGATGTTGCCGGTGGTGGAGCCGGATGGGGCATCGACGGCGCGACAGATTCTGATCGCATCGATCGTGCTGATTCCGGTGAGCCTGCTGCCGGCATATTTGTCGATGGCGGGCACCTGGTACAGCATCGGCGCGGTGGCAATGGGATTGTTCTTCCTGCGCGCGGGATTCCGCGTGGCCAAGGAGCGAACGATTCTGAATGCTCGGGGCGTGCTGCTGGCCTCCGTTGTGTATCTGCCTGTGCTGTACGGGCTGATGCTGATCGACCGTTCCTGATTCCTTGAAACTCGCGCTACCGCTGCTATTGCTACTGGCGGCAGGTTGTGGCCGGAAACAACCTCCGCTGGAAGTGTTTGGAGAAGTGCCGGGTTTTGCATTGACGTCGCATCGCGGAACTGCCTTCGATGCGGAGAAGGAACTGCGCGGGCACATCTGGGTGGCGAACTTCATCTTCACGAATTGCGCCGGGCCGTGTCCGCGGATGAGTTCGCAGATGCGGCAGGTGCAGGATGGGACCGCTGATTTGCCTGGCGTGCGGATGGTGAGCTTCACGGTGGACCCCAAGCGCGATACTCCGGAGGTGCTGGCGGCCTATGCGCAGCGGCACAAGGCCGGGGAGCGGTGGACGTTTCTCACGGGGACGATGGAATCGCTGCATCATTTGAAGCGGAACGTGTTTCTGTTGGGCAATGTGGATGGGGAGTTGAACCATTCGACGCGGTTTGTGCTGGTGGACAAGCAATCGCGGATCCGGGGATTTTACGATACGTCGGAGCCTTCGAGCATCCGGCAGTTGATTGCCGACATCGGAAGATTAGAGAAGGAAACCTGAGATGGACGTGCGCGACTTACCTGCGGTGAATGCGGCGCTGAATGCGACGGCGGCGGTGCTTCTGGTGTTGGGATACTGGCTGATCCGGAATGGGAAGCGCGATGCGCATAAGAAGGTGATGTTGACGGCGTTCGGGACTTCGATTCTGTTTCTGGTGTGCTACCTGGTGTATCACGCGCAGGTGGGGTCGGTGCGGTTTCAGAAGGAAGGGCTGATTCGTACGGTGTATCTGGGGATTTTGCTGACGCATACGGTGCTGGCGGCGGCGGTGCCGTTTCTGGCGGTGGTGACGCTGCGGCGCGGGTTTGCGGCGAAGTTCGACAAGCACCGGAAGATTGCGAAGTGGACGTTGCCGATCTGGTTGTACGTGAGTGTGACGGGGGTGGTGATTTACTGGATGCTGTACCAGTTATAGGGTTCACGTGGCATCGCGGACTTCGACGTTCAGCTGCTTGACAGCGCTATGCTTTGCCAGCGTTGCGCCCCGTCAAGGGCCGGCTTTTGTGGCGGAAGATGTTTTTGGTTCCTGGAAAGTGAGACATGACCCAGGAATCAATGGTGGAGGCGATGATGTCGAAGATCAGGCCTGCGATCTGGATGGCGATGGGTGCGCCGAGCGCGAGGACGGCCAACCCTTCACCTGTTTCTCCGTTGCGAATCCGGCTCGCTCCTTCGTAGACGGCAACCGCTCCGGCAAAGCACATGGCGAGTCCAACGAGGAGATCGGTGGAGGCGAGGATTGCCATGGGGAATGTGTGGAACTGGCGAGGGGCATCTCCTTTGCATTTGTTGAGTAGGGCTGTGATGGTCGCGCCTTTCCAGGCGAAGACCGGGAGTATGATGTAGCGACCCGGCGTGGCGATTGGCAGGCCGATGAGCCAATCCGCGGCTACGAATAACACGATGGCGGAAAATCCGCAGACGGCGAACTTCCAGCCGATGTAGAGGAAGCCGAGTGGGCCAAACAACAGAGACAAGACGGCAGCGATGTGGGGACTCTTCGGGGTCATGCCTTCGGCTTCCAGGTGACGGTGGCTGGATCGAATCTCATCGTGTTGGCGCGTGGGGAGTCGGGGGCGTTTTGCGGGAGCCACTGTTGCATTTCGCGTTTGACTTCGGCCATGTTGGGGCGCGATGCGAGGTTGACCCATTCGTTCGGATCCTGGCGGCGATCATATAGTTCTTCCGCACCGTCATGGTAGCGGATGTAGTGATAGCGCTCGGTGTAGATGCCGTGATTGCCTTTGAGGTAAGTGTTGATGGCGGGGCGATCCCAGGGGGCTTGCGGATCTTTGAGCAGCGGGCGAAGGGAGACGCCGTCGATTTGTTGAGGCGCGGGGAGACCGGCGAGATCGGCGAGGGTGGGGTAGACGTTGATGAGATCGACGGGGCGATGGCAGCGGGTGTTGGGCTTGGTGACGCCGGGGGCTTGCACGATGAAGGGGATGTGCGTGGCGCGCTGCCAGAGGGCCTGTTTGTGCCAGTGCCACTTTTCGCCGAGGTGATAGCCGTGATCGGACCAGAGGCAGACGATGGTGTTGTCGCGGTAAGGACTCGCGTCGAGCGCGTCAAGGAGGCGGCCGATCATGGCATCGGAGAAAGAGATGCAGGCGAGGTAGGCTTGTACGGCTCGCTTCCAGTTGCCGGTGCTGACGAGGAGATCGTGGCGCGAGTGTTCGTTGAGGGCGAATTGACGGGCGATGGGCGGAAGGTCAGCGAGGTCGTCTTCTTTGACTTGCGGGACGATGATTTCCTCGAGCGGGTACATATCATAGAAGCGCCTGGGGACGAACCAGGGAATGTGCGGGCGGAACATGCCGGCGGCGAGAAAAAACGGTTTGTCGTGTTTTTGTTTTAGGACGCCGGAGGCCCAGGCGGAGACTTTGTAGTCGGGCATTTGCTCATCGGCGACGTCGAGCGGGGCCCAATCGAAGTTGCGCCAACTCACCGAAGGCATGGGTGTAACGGGGCGCGCAGGTTCGGGATCGGGAGGAAAGCTGTAGCCGTCGGTCATGCCTCCGGCGCGGGCGTTGGGGTTCCAGTGGAAATATTCGTCCCAGGAGCGCGGATCGTTGTAGCCCTTGCCGTGATGGAAGAGCTTTCCTCCGCCGTATGCTTTGTACCCGTTGTTGCGGAAGTGCTGGGGAAGCGTGACGGCGTTGGGCATGGCGGCGCGCCAGGGTTGATCGTTGTCGTAGACGCCGGAGGTGGAAGGGCGGCGTCCGGTCATGAGCGCGGAGCGTGATGGATTGCACAAGGGGCAGGCAGTGTGGGCGTCGGTGAAAAGGACGCCTCGGGCGGCGAGGCGATCGACGTTGGGCGTGCGGACTTGCGGATGGCCACCGAGGGCGCCGATCCAATCGTTCCAATCATCGACGGCGATCATGAGGACATTGGGGCGCTGGGTTTGGGCCTTCAGCGCGGTTGCAGTGGCTGTGAGAGCGAGGAATTGGCGGCGGTTCATGTTGCTGACAGGATATTGTATTGAATGTCATGACACGACGGACTTTGTTGGGTTGGGTGGGCGCGGCGGTTGCGGCTTCGGCGCAAACAAACCGGCGGCCAAATGTTTTATTGATTCTGGTGGATGACATGGGGCAGCGGGCGCTGTCTTGTTACGGGAATCCGTATGTGCGGACGGAGAATATCGACCGGCTGGCGGCTGACGGCATGCGATTTACGGATGCATATGCGACGCCGCAGTGCACACCGACGCGGGCGACGTTGTTGACGGGGCAGTATACGGCTCGGAACAAGATGTGGCATGTGATCCCGGGGTACGGCTTGCCTTGGGCGCGGATGGAAGAGCCGCGGTTTGCGGAGAATCTGGAGCGCAGCGCGTTCAACGTGGCGAAGGGAATGAAGGCCGCGGGGTACCGGACGGCCTGTATCGGCAAATGGCATCTGACGACGAATGCCGATGGGGATTACAGTTCGTTGAAGGCTGCCGCGGCGGGGTATTACGGGTTTGATTTCGTAGGCGAAGCGCCACCCGCGCGTGAGCAGGCCACGGGGGACAAGGGCGTGGACCGTCTGACGGCAGAGGCGATCCGCTTCATGCGGATGGATACGGAGAAGCCGTTCTTCTGCTATTTGGCGCATCACACGACGCATGGCCCGCTGACGGCGCCGCGCGAGTTGGTGGAGAAATACAAGGCGAAGGGGCATCCGGAAGACGGTGAGAATCCGGCGGTGTTGATGGCGTGCCTGGAGCACCTGGATCGCAGTGTGGGGCGATTGATGACGGCGCTCGATGAGATGAAGATCGCGGACCGGACGGCGGTGTTTTTCATTGCGGATAACGGCGGGGTGTGGGAACGATTCCGGCCGGTGCTGGCGGCGGATGGGAAGCCGTCACCGAAGAATCTGGAGTTGATGGACCGGACATTTTCCTCTGAGCCGTTGCGGGCAGGGAAGGGCGTGGCGTATGAAGGTGGGATTCGTGTGCCGTGGATTGTGCGATGGCCGGGAGTTGTACCTCGTGGCGTGGTGAATGGAACTCCGGTGCATGTGGTGGATCTGATGCCGACGCTGCTGGAGATGGCCGGCGGGCGCGCGCCGCAGGGTTACGTGATGGACGGCGTGAGTTTGATGCCGGTGCTGCGCGGGCGCGCGATGGCGCAGCGGGCGTTGTATTGGTACATGCCGTTTTATGATTTGCGTTGGCCTGCAGTGCCGTCGGCGGTGATGCGGGAGGGCGACTACAAGCTGATCGAATCGTTCGGGGATTATGTGGATTTGGATCGCGGAGCGGAGTATGTGATCGGGGCGCGAGTGGAGTTGTTTGATCTGCGGAAGGATCCAGGGGAGAAGAAGAATCTCGCGGCGGAGATGCCGGAGCGGGCGCTGGCGATGCAGCGGCGGTTGCGGGCGTGGATCGCTTCTTGTGGCGCGGTGACGCCTGGGCAGAATGCGCAATACGATGCGCGGCGAGCGTTATGGGAACAGCGGGGACGGTAGGGCTCGGAGTTTACGCTCCCATTCGAGGAAATTGGCGATGGGCGCGTCTTTACGGGCTTCGAAAAGGACGAAGGCGGTTTCTTCGTCGAAGCGATCGCCTTTGTCGAGGTGTGTGGGCGTCTGATCAATGATACGGCGATCCCAATATTTTCCGTTGTTGGCTCCGTCGTTGATGCTGGTTTTCGCGTTGGCGGTTTTGGTGGCTTTGTACTGGAGGACGACTGCTCCGAAGCCGTAGCCTTTTTCGCGGTGGAAGAAAGCGACCCAGGGGATGTCGACGGGGAGCGGATCTTTATCGAGGATGGGCTTGCGGGCTTCGAAATCGACGATGACGGGCGTGCCGTTTTTGGCGGGCCAGGCGACGTGAGTGAATTGATCGTCCATGGTCATTTCCTGATTGCGGAGCCAGTACATTTCCATGGGCTTCACGATGGACATAGTGGAGCGGAAGAGGAAGTAGGGCGCGTTGCGGGGGAAGATGTATTGCGCATCGAGCCGGATTTCGGGGTAATCGGCGTGATGGCCGCTGCGGGTGAGGATGACGGCTTCTTTGGTGTCCTGGCGCTGGTGCTGCTGGACGGGAGTCCACATGGCGATGCTGGAGTAGCCCTTTACTCCAACGCGCTGGAAGCTAGGGGCCCAGTGCATGCGGTTCTGGGTGCGTTGCAGGCGAACGTTGAACTTTTTGTAGAGGAGGCCGCGCACCTGGCCGCTGTCTTCGAGTTTGCCGTTGACGGTGCGGGGTGTGAGGTCGGCGGTGTAGTGAGGATTGTCAAAAACAAAACCGACCGGATTTGTTTGGGCGGCGGCGAGCGCGGCGAACAGGATTGCGAATTTCATGAGAGGCCCTCCTGGCGAATGCGGATGGCGGTGAGCGGATCGATCATTGCGGCGGTGGCGATTTGGACGTGGGTGGCTCCGGCGTGGAGACGATCGCGAACGTCCTGGGCGGTGGTGACTCCGCCGACACTGACGAGTTCGAGCGGTGAGCCGGCGGCATTGAGCACGCGGCGGAGGAGCACGGTCTCTTCGAGGCAGCGTGCAGTGGTGGCCGATCCACCGATGCCGCGGCGGAGGCCATCAAAGAGCAGGTTGCCGTGGTGCGAGACTTTGGCGGTGATGGAGTTGGTGGCGCAGATGGCGGTGGCGTGCGGAGAGACGGCTTCGACAATTTCTTCCATGATGCGGCGATTGGGGAAGAGGCCGACTTTGAGCGCGAGCGGGAGATGCGGAACAGCGGCGCGCACCGTGGCTGCAACGACGCGCGCGGCTTCGGGGGAGAGATACAGATCGGCTTCCTGAGTGCAGACGTTGGGGCAGGAGAGATTGGCTTCGATGACGTGCGCGCCGGCGGTGGCGGCACGCGTGGCGCAGGTGGCGAAGTCGTTGGCGAGGTCTTGGAGAGACCAGCCGGGCTTGGGGGACGCGACTACGGAGACTGTGAGGACTTGGCCTTCGTGCATGCCGTTGCGCGCGCGGGCGATGTCGGCGGACCACTCCTCCGGCGAGCGCGAGGGCATGCCGAAGGAGATGGCCCAGGAGTGATAGCGCGCGGCATCTGGCGCGGCTTCGAGTGTGCGGCCTTCTTCGTTGAGTGCCGCGTCTTCGACCGGGAGCAGGTTGGGAAGATCGTAGCAGGCGCGATAGCCGGAGCGTACGGTTTTGTAGGTGAGAACGTCGAAGCCGAGGGCGGCGTAATAGAGGATCCATCGGCTGTTGAGTAAAGGCCCCGCGGGGATGCCGAGGGGCGAGTTTACTTTATAGCCGCAGAAGGTCCAGGGGCCGGGACACGGCGGTATGTCGAGCACCGGCGGGACCTGTGGTGCGTGTTCGTAGTTCCAGTCGTAGGTCTGGTGGATGTCGTAGGATTGCACGTCACTTTGGCCGTTTGGTGATGGGCTCCTGGTTTTCGCCATCGTCATCGCCGTCTTCATCGAACTCGTCCTCATCGAATTCGTCCTCATCGAACTCGCCCAACTGGCCTCGGGCCATCATGATTGCCTCGTCGATGGCTTCCTGAACTTCCTCGTCCTCGATGGAATCGGAAAGATCATAGAGGAGGCTAATCGCTTCCTTGGGGCGGATGGAAGACGCTGCTTCGATGGCGGCGAGCAGCAGATCCTTGTCGGTGTCCGCGGAGAGCAGAGCGCTCACGTGAGGCCAGGCCTTGTCGAGTTCCTTGGCGCCTGCGGCACTGACGGCCTCGAAATGCATGTCTTCGTCCTTACTCTTCAGGGCCTCGAGGATGGGCGCATCGTAAGAGCCTGGAACGTGGCGCATCGCAAAGACGGATGTGAGTTTCCAATCGCTATCGCCGCTGGACCATGCGGATTGGATGGCGTCGTTGTGCCACGGTTGTGGCGAGCGGACGGCAGCTTCGAGGGCGCGGCGGCGTAGGAATTTGGGTGCGTTCCTGTCGTCGTGAACGGCCTGAAGCGTCTGGCGAATTTTTTCAAAGACAGGCTCCGAAATGACGGGGTCCTCGAATTCGTCTTCGTAGTCGGCGGTATCAGCCTCTTCGAGCGCGGGGCCAAGAGCGATGGCGGCGGTGGCGCGAAGTTCCTCCGGCTCGCTCGCGTTCCCGATGATGGACAACAGAAGTTCCGCGATGCTGTCGTTCATGACGATCAAGTCGCCGGCGAGTTCGGCGGCGATCTGGCGATCTTCGAGCGGGCTCTTCGGATTCTGCAGACAGGCGGAGATCGTGTCTCCAGCGGTGCGGGGCCAATCCCAAGGCGGAGTGTCGGCGAGAAGTTGGATGGTCATGATAGATCGCTCTCTAGCGTAGCAGTGCGGCGGCTATGTCGGCGCCCAGGGCGGCGTTATTGCGGATGAGGGCGATGTTGGCGGCGAGGCTTTCTCCTGCTGTTGCCTCTTTGATTGCGGCGAGGAGAAATGGAGTGACGGCTTTGCCGGTGATGCCGGTTTGTTCGATCTGGCGCATCGCAGCGGCGATGGCTGCACGGGTTTGCTCGACTGGAAGCGCGGATTCATTGGGCACAGGGATGCCGATGAGGAAGCCGCCCGTGCGGCCGAGGTGTTTTTGAGCTTGGAATGCGGCGGCGATTTCTTCCGCGGTTTCCACGCGCCAGGGGCTGCGGACTCCGCTTGAAATGGAATAGAAGAGGGGGAAATCATCGGCCTGGTAAGTGGCCACGGGGACGCGGGCGGTTTCGAGGTATTCGAGCGTGGCCGGAACATCCATGAAGGCTTTTGTTCCGGCGCAAACTGTGATCACAGAATATTGGGCGATGGCAGGGAGGTCGGCGGAGATATCGAAGTCGCGGGAGGCGAGGGGGCCGACTCCACCAATGCCGCCGGTGACGAAGACATCGATGCCCGCGGCGGCGGCGATGGCGATGCTGGCGCCGGCTGTAACGGCGGCGTTCCTGCGTTGTGCGGCGAAGATGGGTAGATCACGCTCGCCAGCCTTTTCGACGCCTTTAGCGGTCGCCATGAGTTCGATCTCTTCCGTGGTGAGCCCGACGATAATCCTTCCGCGGAGCATGCCGAGCGTGGCGGGGAGGGCCCCACGATCGCGGATGATCTGTTCGACGGCGAGGGCCGTATCGCGATTGGCGGGGTAGGGCATGCCGTGGGCGATGATGGTGGATTCGAGCGCGACGACGGGGCGGCGATTGAGAAGCGCCGCGGCGATGTGCGGGGCGATGTGGAGAGCTTCGCGTTTCATCGGGATCCTTTCAGCGTGAGGCGGGCGATGGTGAAGATGATTTTCCAACCGGCGGCGAGCGAGGCGCGGAGATTGCCGGAGACTTTGTTTTCGCCGGCGAAGCGGCGGCGGTAGGTGACGGGGACTTCCATGATTTTGAGGCCTCGTTGCAACGCGCGGACTTGCATTTCGACGGTCCAGCCGTAGTTGCGGTCGCGCATATCGAGCGAGCGGAGGGCATCGGCGCGAATGGCGCGGAAGGGGCCGAGGTCGGTGTAGCGAAAGCCGTAGATCCAGCGGATGAGGGTGCAGGCGAGGGTATTACCGAATTGCTGGTGGGGGAGGAGGGCGCCGGGTTCGGCGTTGCCCAATGTGCGGGAACCGATGACGAGGTCGGCGCGTCCATCGTGAAGGGGGGCGAGGAGACGGTGCGTTTCTTCGGCATCCTCACTCCTGTCGGCCTGCAGGAACACGACGGTTCCAGCGTTGGGCGGCAGTGCCTGAATGGCGCGGAGGCAGGCGGCGCCGTAGCCGCGTTCGGGTTCGATGACGACGGTTGCGCCGTGGGCACGGGCGATTTCGGCTGTCCGGTCGGTGGAGCCGTTGTCGGCGACGATGACGAGGTCAAACACGCGTAGCGGAAGATGTGACAACATGGTTCCTATCACGTCTTCTTCATTGAGCGCGGGGATGATGAGTACGGTTGAACCTGGACTGGCGCTCATGATGTAATCGTGCACAGAAGGGCCACACCACAGGAGTTGTACCGATGAACGAAGAATCCGGCGTTCCGATTGCGGGCATGAGTGCCGCACCGGCGCAGACTCTTCCTCACGAACGATCGCCGCTGGCGATGACGTTGTACTGGCTGCGGGACCTGTTGCTGTCCGTAGTGATTGCGATTGTCGTGATCCTGTTTTTGTATCAGCCGGTGAAAGTGGAAGGCACCAGCATGATGCCGTCGCTGGTGGATCAGGAACGCATTTTCATCAACAAGTTTGTGTATCGCTTCGGGCTGGGGGATATTCAGCGTGGGGACATGGTGGTGTTTCACTACCCCACCGATCCAAGCAAATCGTATATCAAGCGGGTGATCGGACTGCCGGGCGATACGGTGGCGATTGAGGACGGAATGGTGTTTGTGAACGGGCGCAGGCTGGATGAGGGCTACGTGCCGGAGGAGTATCGGGACCGGCAGACATTGCCGCTGACCAAGGTGCCTTCGGATCACTATTATGTGTTGGGTGACCACCGGACTTCGTCGAACGACAGCCGCTCCTGGGGGCCGGTGGAACGGCAGTACATTTACGGCAAGGCGGTGTTTGTGTACTGGCCCATCGAGAAGATGGGTATTCTGCGTTAGCATTTCAACGTTTGCCAATCAGGTACATGACGAGGCTGAGAAGAACGCTGAGGATGATGCACGTCATCAGCGGGAAGTAGAATGTTGTGTTTTTCCCTTTAAAGATGATGTCGCCGGGGAGGCGCCCGATGCGGAACGGGAGTTTGTCTCCGAGGATGAGGAGAAGGCCGAAGGCGGCGAGCACGAGACCCGCAATGAGAAGCGTCCGGCCTATTCCCGCCATGGATTAGACGCTGTAGGTACGGCCTTTGTGGAGGCCGAGCAGAATCTGGAAAAGGCGATGGCCGATCAGTTCGTGAAGCGTGAGTAGTTCCTTGTGTGCTTCGGTGATGGCGTTGACATCGCGCGGGTTTGTGACGATGCCGCCAGCCTTGAGCGCATCGGTGGCCTCGCGAATGATGGGATCTTCGAGTGCTTCGCCGGCCATTTCCCAAAGGGCGATGAAACGATCGACGGCGGTGGGGAAACTGACGGCGAAGACACCCCAGTTGCTGGTGGTGCGGGGCGGCTTGTAGTCGAGATTGAACGGGCCGTTGTAGCCGTGGCTGCGGAGCAGGACGAGGACGTTGAGCCAATCGAGGGGGTTGACGAGTCCGACGGCGATGTCGACATCGTGTTTGAGGCGATAGCCGTCGTTGATGTCGAAGTGCCAGAGCTTGCCTGAAGTGAGGGCGCGGGCGAGGGCGGCGCGCGGGGCGGCTCCCCACATCAGTTCGTGGAGATATTCGGGGTTGAGGCCGACCATTTCCGGATGTTTCAGCAGGCCGCTGGAAATGAAGGCGAGCATGGCATCGGAAGTGGGAAGCAGGATTTCAGCTTGTGGCTCGAAGGGCTTTGCTTCCATGCAGTGCTTCAATGTGGGCCGGTTGTGCTGGGCGGCGATGGCGATGTCGGCTTCACAGGCGGCGTTGAGGCCGTCGGCGTACCACTTGAGGGCCTGCGTTTCTTCCACTGCGCCCTGGATTTGATAACCGAAGGAACCGGGCCAGTAGACGGCGAACTGTGCGCCCAACTGATGGCCGATTTTCACGGTGTTTTTGAGGCGTTCGGCGGCGTATTCACGGACGATGGGGGATTCGGCGGCGGGGCCGGCGGAGAATACCGCGTGGTGGAAGGTCTCCGTGGTGACCATGGAACAGGCGAGGCCGTTCGATTTGAGTGTGTCGCCGATGCGGCCGACGATGTCTTCCTGTTTGCTGGTGAAGAGATCGTTGGCTGGGATGACGTCGGTGTCGTGGGTGGTCCAGTAGCCGATGCCGATTTCAGCGAAGTGCCGGATGACCTCCTCGAAGGTGACGGGGGTGCGCGTGGGCGCGTGGAAGAGGGCGTGGCCTTCGTAGGCTCCGGCCCATTGGGGGCCGGTGATGAAGTATTTGCGACGCTGGTCTGGAGTGTAGGAACCGCCGCAGGCTTTGTTCAGACGGTCGACGAGGGGGATCTGTTCTTGGGCTGGAATCGGTTTCATGAGAAACCAATAGCATAGCCGAAATTTACCGCTTGCTCACGCGCGCGGCTCAGTAGATTTGCGACTGGTCAAGGTCGATTCCCAGGCCGGGGCGGTTGGGAAGGACGTAAGCGTTGGCTTCCATTTTGATTGGCTCGTGGAGATAGCGATTCGCTACTTCGAGCACCTGGGGGTTGTATTCGGTGAGGGAACAGGCTTCGACAGCGGCGCCGAAGTGAATGGCGGCGGCGATCTGCGGGCCCATGGCGATGGAGATGTGCGGGACGACGGCGGCCCCTTGCGCGGCGGCCATGGCGGCGATGCGGAGACCTTCGGTGATGCCGCAGCGGCCGAGATCGGGCTGATAGACGCGGAGGGCATTGCGCTCAAAGAAGGGCGCCATCTCAAAGCGCGTGCGATAGGATTCGCCTATGGCAACCGGGGTATGGATCTGCGCAGCCAATGTGGCGTGCGCGGATGGGTCTTCGGGAAGGAGCGGGGCTTCGAGCCAAAGGGCGTTGCGCGCGTCAAGTTCGTGGCCGAAGGGGACGGCTGTTTCGGGGGTGAGACGCCAGAGGGCATCGACTGCGATCTGCGCTTGTGCGGGCAGTTCGTCGAGGGCGCGAAGGAAATCGTCGCTATCGCGCACGTCGAAGAAGAGCTTGAATTTGGTAAAGCCTTCGCTTAAGTAATGTTCGGCGGAGGCGCGGCGAGTGGCGGCGGGAAGCCCGCTGACGTAGGCGGGGACGCTGCGCTTCGATGCTCCGAGCAGCGCATAGACGGGCTGATTCGCGATCTTGCCGGCGAGATCCCAGAGCGCGGTATCGACGCCGCTGATGGCATCGAGCATGAAGCCGCCGGTCTGGCCGCGCACGCGCATGGTGGAATACATGCGATCCCAGATGGTTTCGATTTCTTCGCGAGTGCCTTCGAACGGCGTTCCTTCGAGTGCGGGGGCGAGCAGCAGGCGCACGATGTCACAGGCGATTTCAGGCGCGAGCGGGGCTTGGGCTTCGCCCCATCCGTACATGCCGTTGTCGAGAGTGACTTTGATGAGCGCGGTTTCCAAGTTGACGGAGTAGAGAACGGGATAAACATCGGACCAGCGGTAATCGCCGGTGCCGTGCGCGAGCAGCGTGGGCGTGCCCGCCGTGCCTGTGGCGGCCTGCATGTTGCGAGGCATGCGGAAGGGCCGCGCTTCGATTTTTACGATCTTCATGATTCGATGAGACGGCGGAGCACTTCGAGTTCAGTGAGCCCTTCGCCGGTGAGCGCGGAGGTAGGATGGCGCACACGGGCGGAGGCGAGAATGCCGCGCTTGACCATGTTGTGTTTCATGGCGGAGACGCCGAGTCCGGGTTGGAGTTGGAAGCGGATGAGAGGTAGAGCGCGGGAGAATTCC
>JAFDVS010000109.1 GCA_018268935.1 Acidobacteriota bacterium
ACGGTGACCGAGATCCTCAGTTAAAGTTGTTTCGAGGAGGGGAGGCTGTTTTGCCTTCCCTCCCTGTTGTACCGGACGAAAATCCGCTACAATGGTAAGGCTCAGATGATCTCTTGGATTTAGGGGCGTAGGTTTAACGGCAGACNNTGGGGGTTCGAATCCCTCCGCCCCTGCCAGCTCTTTGCTTCCGGATCCGCACGGAAACTTCGTTCGTAAACAATCTCAAAAGTTGAGAGAGTGGTTGTGGCTACTATGGAAACCGAAACTCGAGTCGAAAAGGCATCGCTCGGCCAAAATGTAAGTTCTTGGCCCGCGAAGGTCAAGGACTATGTGGATGACCTCAAGGCGGAGATGCGCCGGGTCACCTGGCCAAGCTGGAAACAGGTCCGCGCCACCACTACTGTTGTGATCGTGGCGGTCTTCGGTTTCGCGGCCTATTTCTTCGTGGTCGATATCGCGATCACCCGGCTCATCACGAAAATCTTCGATACCTTTACCAAGTAAGGCGGCCTCATGGCGGACGACCTCGAATTTACCAACGGAGCATCATCGGAACCCGAACAGGGCGGCGCAGCCGGGGAGTCTGCCGTCCCTGTGGATGACTCCTTGCTCGATGAGAGCAAGCAGTGGTACATCATCCATTCCTATTCCGGGTTTGAGCAGAAGGTAGCCGATTCGCTCCGCAGCCGGGCCGAAGCGTTTGGATTCGCTGAGAAGATCGGACAGATCCTGATTCCGACGGAAGAGGTCGTTGAGCTGCGTAACGGGAAGAAGGTCACCAGCAAACGTTTGCTTTACCCGGGTTATGTGCTGGTCCAGATGGCAATGGACGATCAGCTCTGGCACGAGATCAAGAACACGCCGCGCGTCACGGGATTCGTCGGTGGCGGCAATACTCCAGTCCCGCTCACTCCGCAAGAAGTGCACTCTATTTTGTTTCGGCAGGCTTCTTCCGCCGAGCGCCCGCGTCCCAAGCTCAATTTCGAAAAGGGAGAGACCGTCCGGATTATCGACGGCCCCTTCGCCAATTTTTCAGGGAAAGTCGACGAGGTCAACTCCGAGCGCAACACCCTGCGCGTCCTTGTCACCATCTTCGGCCGCGCCACCCCGGTCGAGTTGGAATTCCTTCAGGTGGAAAAGATCGTTTAAAAGTTTCTTTGTAAGGATTTGTCATGGCTAAAAAAGTAACCGGAATGGTGAAACTTCAGATCCCGGCTGGGAAGGCAACCCCCGCTCCTCCCGTGGGTACGGCGCTCGGTCCGCAGGGCGTGAACATTATGGAGTTCTGCNNTGCAAGGCGTTCAACGCCAAGACGTCGGCCAAGGATCAGGAAGGCCTGATCATCCCCGTTGTCATCACCATTTTCTCCGACCGTACCTTTACCTTTATTACGAAGACGCCGCCGGTGCCGGTTCTGATCAAGCGAGCCGTTAACCTGGCTAAGGGCTCTGCGGAACCGAACAAGTCGAAGGTTGGCAAGATCACGGAAAAGCAGGTGGAAGAGATCGCGAAGCTGAAAATGCCCGATCTGAACTGCTTCGATGTCTCCGCCGCCGTGCGAAGCGTCAAAGGGACGGCGCGCTCCATGGGCGTGGACGTCATCTAGATTTCCCCACTTTACAGTTTTTACAGATTGACAGATTTTTGTCAGGGCCTGGGAGAGATCCCAGGCCTTTTGCTTTGAGTCGCTTGCAAAACGAACCCAAGACTCCCGCAACCTTTTTGTAAACTCCCGCACGGTTCGCCGATACGCTCTTCATGTTCGTAGGCGAGCTGACTGTTTTTTCCAAAACATACACTCCGTTCCACTCCGAAACCCGTTCCGGCACGAGGCAGGCCTCGCCGATTCCGCCATCACTTGTATTTTCAATGTCTTTGCCTTCCCTGTGGCTTTGGCAAAGGCGTTGCATTCTATTTCCCTGAAAACGTACTCCGGCGCCGCCCGGGGTTATTCGACAAGGTTCATCACTTTTCATCACATTTGGAGGTGTGAAAAAGCTATGCCAGTATTCAAGCCGCGTAACCGCCTGGTCAACTTTCGACTGAGTGAAGAGGAGTTTGAGAAGCTCCGCGCCAGTTGTTCTTTGTATGGAGCACGTAGTCTCTCCGATTTTGCTCGAGCCGCTGTCATGCGTTCGGTAGGTGGAGCAAATGGTGTCACCGGCGAAAGCACGGATCCGACACTAGACAGCAAGGTAACCGATCTGGAAAGCCGGGTTGGAGAATTGAGCCGCCTGGTGGAGAGCCTGCTTACCGCAACCACCGCCCCTGTCGCTGCCGGTCAAGGAGAATAGCCCACCATGTACCCGCTAATGGTCTTGGTCATGTTGCTTGGCTTCAGTTTGTCCGCGCAGAACCGTGGTTTGCCGCCATTGTATGAGGTAGGGGGGGCAAATCTTCCCGCCCAAAAGATCGGAGCCAACGATCTGGTGGCGGTGTCGGTCTACGATTCGCCGGAACTCACTCGAACCGTCCGCGTGAGCGCGGATGGGTTTGTCCGTCTCCCTATGCTGAAGGCGCCTATTCAGGCGGGGGGACGTATGCCCTCGGAGTTGGAAACCGCAATAGCGGATGCTCTCATTCAGGACAACATTCTGATTGCTCCGGTGGTGACCGTGACAATGGTGGAGTATCACAGCCGTCCCATCAATGTGGTCGGCTCCGTCAAACGGCCATTGACGTTCCAGGCTGTTGGAGGGGCGACGCTACTGGACGCTATTACCCGGGCAGAAGGCCTCTCACCGGATGCCGGTCCGGAAATTCTGGTCAGCCGCACCCAGCCTGGCGAGAACGGAACACCTGCCACGATAATTCAACGAATCCCGGTGAAGGGTTTGATCGATGAAGCCGACCCTGAGTTGAATGTGCGCCTCTATGGAGGCGAAGAGATTCGCGTACCGGAGGTGGGAAAGATCTTCGTTGTCGGCAATGTACGCCGTCCGGGCGCCTATCCCGTCCAGGACAGTGCCGGAACGAGCGTGCTCAAACTGCTCGCCCTCAGTGAGGGGCTGCTGCCTTACACGGCTAAGCAGGGATACATCTATCGCAAGGAATCCTCCTCCGGATCGAAGAACGAGATTTCCATCGAGATCTCAAAGATCATCGACCGGAAAAGCCCCGATGTGCCACTTCAGGCGAACGACATCCTCTATATTCCCGACAACAAAGGGAAGCGGATGACCATTTCCACACTGGAGAAGCTGGCCGGATTCGGATCGGCCACTGCCAGCGGAATGATCATCTGGCGGCGGTAACCCACCTACTCATATTCCACAGAAAGGGAACATTTTTTCCCCATGCCCCAAGAGAAGTCTGACAAAGAAATTGTTCTCGCTGGTGAAACGTATCGGATCGCCCAGTTGATTCCGCAATCGCCGGGAAGTGCGTTTGCTGAGAGCGAAGCGGAGGATGCTGGAGTCCCGATCTCTCATTATGCGTGGGTAGTGAAACGGCATCGCTGGAAGATTCTGCTGTTTGTCGCCATCTCCGTATTCGCCACCGCGGTGATTTCCAATCGCATCACCCCTGTGTACGAGTCCACGGCGACCGTCGACATCGACCGGCAAACTCCGACAGGCGTTGTGGGCCAGGAGTCCATGCGTTCGAGCCTGATCAACGATTCTGATCAATTCCTGGCAACTCAGATCAAGCTGGTACAGTCCGACAGCGTGCTGCGGCCTGTGGCGCAGCGCTACCGGCTGACGAGCAGGGAGCAGGCGCCCGAGTCGAATGTCTCTCAGTCGAACGTTTTCCAGAAGAATTTGAAAGTGAATCGGCCGACGAATACGTACCTCCTGCTGATCAGCTACCGGTCCACGGATCCGCAGATGTCCGCCGACATTGCCAACGCAATCGCCCAATCCTACCTGGAGCACACCTACAACATCCGTTTCCGGGCCTCGGCAAGCTTGACGACGTTCATGGAGAAGCAATTGGAGGAACTGCGGGCGAAGATGGAGCAATCCTCGGCCGCTTTGATCCAATTCGAGCGCGAATTGAACATGATCAGCCCGGAAGAGAAGACGAATATCCTTTCGGCAAGGCTTCTGCAGTTGAACACAGAGTACACAAATGCTCAATCCGATCGGGTGCGGAAGGAGGCGGCGTTTCAATCCGTGAAGAACGGCTCACTTGAGGCGGCGCAGGTGTCAGGGCAAGGAGAACCGCTGAGAAAACTGACGGAAAAGATGAATGAAGCGCAGGAGCGGTTTAGCCAAGTCAAGGCACAGTACGGTACGGCGCACCCTGAGTATCGCAAAGCCGCAGCTCAGTTTACGGAAGTGCAGCGGCAGCACGATCGTACCCGGCAAAATATCGTGCAGCGGGTAGAAATCGAATACCAGGAGTCCGTCAACCGCGAGGCGATGCTGCAAAAAGCCGTGCAGGAAACGAAAGCGGAGTTCGACCGGCTCAATGCGAGGTCTTTTGAATACCAGGCGGTCAAAAGAGAGGCCGAGGCAGACAAGAAGCTCTATGAGGAGTTGGTCCGCAAGATCAAGGAAGCCGGCATCAATGCCAGTTTCCAGAACAGCTCGATCCGAATCGCCGATCCGGCACGTCCACCGGCGAAGCCTGTGTTTCCGAATCTGAAACTGAACCTGGCGCTCGCATTTGTGTTTTCCACGATGCTCGCGTTTGGCGCCGCAGTCCTGAGCGATACGCTGGACAACACGATCCGGGATCCGGAGCAAGTGGCGCGGACACTCAAAACGGAAGTCATTGGGTCACTCCCGGTGGTGAAAAACTGGCGCAGCCAGTTGGGGCCTGTGGCCCAGAACGGCGCCACCAAGGCGCTGGTCGCCCTGCATGATTCGAACGACCATGCCAACAGCTACGCCGAAGCAATCCGAACCTTGCGAAACTCCATTCTGCTCAGTGACTTCGATCGACGTCTTCGATCACTGCTGGTGACCAGTGCATCGCCAGGCGAGGGCAAATCGACGATTGCGGCCCATCTGGCAGCCACCCACGCCGAACAGCATCATCGGACCTTGTTGATCGACGGAGACTTGCGTCGGCCCAGCGTGCATAAGCGCTTCGGGATCTCCTCCGCAGTCGGGCTTTCGAATGTCCTGGTAGGTGAGGTTGCGTGGAAGGAGGCACTCATTCAACCGGCGGGCCTCCCTGACCTGGATGTGCTTCCGGCGGGACCACCGTCGCGCCGAGCGGCGGACCTTATTGGGCGCGGATTGATGGAGCTACTGGAAGAAGCGGGTACTCACTATGATCTGGTCATCCTGGATGCGCCACCGCTCCTCGGATTCGCTGAGCCACTGCAAATGGCAACGGCAGTGGACGGAGTCGTTGTGGTGACACGCGCGGGTGAAACCAACCGCAAAGCGGTAGGCGCGGTGATCGCAACGCTACAACGGTTGCGCGCGAATGTGATGGGGCTGGTTCTCAACCAGGTCCATCAGGAAATGAGTGACAGCTACTACTACTACAGCCACTACGGAAAGTACTACCACGCGAATAGAAAAGGCTGAACATGCAAGCGGCCCCTATCTCCACAGTGTCCACATCGGCATTGCCGTTGCGCGTGAACTTCGCCTGGATGCTGATCGGGAATATCATCCAGGCCGGGGCTCAGTGGGGAGTCGTTGTCGTACTCGCCAGGCTGGGCAGCCCCGAAGACGTCGGCGGCTATGCGCTGGCACTGGCAATAGTGAGCCCGGTCTTTCTGTTCTCGAACATGCACTTGCGGGCGATTCTGGCTACCGACGTCGCACTCGAGACGAGAGCCGGCACGTACTTCTCACTGCGTCTTGCGTCGAGTTCGTTGGCAGCGCTGGCGCTGCTGGTGGCCGCCGTGTTCCGCGGCCCTCAGCAGGGTCTGGTTCTTGCCGGATTGACAGCCGCAAAGGCATTTGAGGCCATCAGTGAGGTGCTTTACGGAGAGATGCAGCGAACGGAACAGATGGACCGGATTGGAAAATCGATGGCCGCAAGGTGGGGAGGCGCATTGCTTGTTACGGCGGCGGCCATGAACTGGAGCCGCAGCCTGCTGGCATCGCTCATTTCGATCGGTTTGGTGTCCGCCGCAGTAGCATTCTGGGATTTGCGGACTGTCAGGGCCAGCAGGTGGAGGAGTTCATTCGGGGAAATGAAACAGCTTGCTGTCTCGGCAGCGCCACTCGGGTTGCTCATGCTGATGGTTTCACTCAATGCTTCGATTCCCAGGTATTACCTCGCTGGACTTTCATCACAAAGCGCTGTTGGTGTTTTCGCGGCCCTCTCGTATGTGTCCATCGCGCTGAACACTCTAGTAATAGCCTCCGGCCAAGCCGGGGGAACAAGCATGGCACGCAGTTTCTGGGCACGGGATGGGTTTGCGTTTGCGGGCCAGGCAGCAAGGTTGCTCGCATTGGCACTTGCACTCGGAATCGCTGGCGTCGGGGCGTCGCTGTGGAAAGGCCCAGAATTGCTGGAGCTTCTGTACGGACCTTTCTTTTCTCGAGAGAGTGAACCGTTGAACTGGCTGATGATAGCCGGCGCACTAAGCTATGTGGCTTCGGCAATGGGATACATGTTGGCGTCAGCCCGATGCTTCCACATGCAACTGCCGACACTCATCCTGACATCCCTCACAACGGCGCTTTGCTGCCACCTTCTGGTTCCGCAGGGTGGAGTGGCGGGCGCCGCAAAGGCTCAGTTCGCGGGGTATGCGGTGCAGACTGCTTTGAGCGCACTGCTCTTGATCTATTCCTGCGCGAGGAGATTTCAATGACGCTATTGCAAAGAAACCGCGCACAGTGGGATCGAATTGGATTTCTCCTGTCCTGGGTGCTGGTGTTTCTCATCCCGTGGGGGGACATGCTGTTGTTGCCTGTTCAAGTGCAGTTCAGCAGGGTATTCACGATAGTCGCGGCGGCGGCATGGATACCTCTGCTATGGCGGCGCCGATCGTTACGCCCACTCGAGTCACCACATTACTGGATGCTTCTATTTGTGCTGTGGGTTGGAGTTACTGTCATTGAGACGGCGGAACCGGATCGGGCGTTGAGGCGCGTGCTCTCGTTTACTCAGTTGTTTCTCAATGCATGGCTCCTTCATCAGAGTGTGCAAAGTAGAGAGCGGTATCACAAGCTCTTGGTCGCTTGGGTATTGGGATGCTGCGTCTGTTTGGCGGGACAGATGTACAACTTCATGCTGGATATCCGCCAGGGTGATGGCCGCTGCACTGCGCCCGGCTTCGACCCCAATGACCTTGCTGTCACCCTAGTACTGGGTATTCCCGCGGCATGGCAGGTTTCATTGCAGGAGAAAGCGCGGCGTTGGCTGTTCCTAATGTACATCCCCGCCGCGGTGGCGGGGACACTTTTGACCGCCTCACGAGGCGCCGCGCTCACGTTGGCAGTGGTACTGCTTCTGCCACTTTCGGGGATGGCGAAGGCTACGGCAAAGGGAATCGCAGGAGTTGCGGCAGTTGCCGGACTTTGCATCTTCCTGTTGAGCAGTCTATCCGAAGAAGCGGCATTCCGGCGCCTATCCACTATTGGAGATCAGGTCTCGTCGAGAGATCTGAACGGCAGGATTGACATCTGGCTCAAGGGATACGCGGCCTTCATGGATCACCCGTTAACGGGGGTTGGGGCCGGCGGGTTCGAGAATGCAATCGGCGCGGCTCGTGGTAATGGGATGGCAGCACACAACGCCTTGCTGGGGGTGGCGGTCGAACATGGCACCGTCGGTCTGTTTTTGTTTGTGGGGGCGTTGGGATCCTTGATACGAAGGGCATGGCGAAACGAATGGGGGGAAAGACGTTTTTGGGTATTCCTGCTTGCGGCCTGGGCGATCGCGGCCATGAGCCTGAGTTGGGAGAACAGAGAAATGACCTGGCTACTATGGGGCCTTTGTGCGGCGCAGCCGAAACAGACCGGCACACGGCATCCAAGAATTGTGATTTGGAGGTCTCATGCACAGACAAGCGCAACGGCATAGAATTTGCTTTCTCACCACGGGGTTAGCCCGTGGAGGCGCTGAGATCCAAGTGGTATTGCTGGCGAGAGGATTCAAACAAAGAGGATGGGATGTGTCGGTGGAAAGCATGTTGCCGCCGCAAGACTTCGTGGAAGAGCTAACCGCACACGGAATCCCTGTCACCTCTTTGGGAATGGAGCGCGGCGTACCCAATCCACTGGCCATTTGGCGCCTGACGCGCAGGTGGCGGAAGATTCAGCCGGATGTCGTGCATTGCCACATGGTGCATGCGAATCTACTGGGACGGATCACAAGGATATTCGCACCACCACGGGTGTTGATCGCGACAGCACACAACATTTGGGAAGGCCCAAAGTGGCGGGATTGGGCCTATCGACTGACCGATGGGCTCGGCGATCTGACGACCAATGTGAGTCAGGCAGCGCTTGATCGCTATGTCAAGGATAAGCTGGTGCGGCGGGAAAAGGCAGTCTACATGCCAAATGGGATTGAAACCAGCCGCTTCGCCCCGAATGAAGACTTGAGGAAGAGTAAACGGCATGAACTTGGTTGGGGAAGCAACTTCGTTTGGCTGGCAGTAGGAAATCTCCGGGTGCAGAAGGACTATCCCAATCTCATCGCGGCCTTCGGTCAGCATCGATGCAAACAGAAAGGTGTCCGATTGGCAATTGCCGGATATGGGGAGCTTCAAGCAACGCTCAAAGAACAGATCCGCCAACTGCAGTTGGATCACTGTGTCGAACTCTTGGGCGCAAGAGGCGACGTTCGCGAACTGATGTTAGCTGCGGACGGTTTTGTCATGTCCTCGGCATGGGAAGGGCTGCCGCTGGTGTTGATCGAGGCCTCTGCCTCTGGCTTGCCGATTGTGGCAACGAACGTTGGAGGAAATGGTGAAATCGTGGCGGGCGGGCAAACTGGTTTCCTCGTCCCCCCCAAGGACTCAGCAGCACTGGCCTCCGGCATGGACCGAATGATTGCGCTGGACGTCTCGCGCCGTAAGGAGATGGGTGTAGCGGGGCTTCAGAGAGCCGAGCAGTATTACGGTATCGAGTCGGTACTTAGCAAGTGGGAGAACATCTACGACCAGTTGCTCCAGGTGAATGCGCCAAGGCGCAGGACTCGCTGGACCGGCGTCTGTTCACTCCCGGAAGGAGTGCGCCAATGGCGACAAGGTTGAAGCGGATTCTGGATATCACCGGCAGTCTCACGGCGTTGTTACTGCTGTTGCCTTTGCTCGTCATGATCGCAGCCGCGGTCCGAGCCACATCAAGGGGACCGATCATATTCCGGCAGCAACGTCTTGGCTTGGCAGGAATTCCATTCTGGATACTCAAATTCCGCACGATGCAGCATCGGGCGAGAGACATTCGCAACGCAGATGGATCAGCCTATTGCGCAGATGACGATCCTCGGGTTACGCCCCTCGGGAAGTGGTTACGAAAGACAAGCCTCGATGAATTGCCGCAGTTTTGGAACGTTTTGCGAGGAGACATGAGCTTGGTTGGGCCACGGCCGGACCAGATGGACCAACTGCGCTACTACACACCGGAGGACAGGGCCAAATTGAGGATGCGTCCCGGGATTACGGGGTTGGCTCAGATCAGCGGGCGTAACCGTATTAGTTGGGAGGTGCGACGGCAACTCGATAGCGCGTATGTCAACCAATGGACGTTCGGGCGGGACATCGTGATTCTTCTCAAGACTGTGCCATACGTCCTGCTGCGGCGCGATATCAACACCAGGGGGAACAATGCCAGCCACAATTCCACAGCAGCAGCTTGATGAGAAAGCGCTCGTGTATCTGCTGGACGAATATCCGGCCGATGGCTACGGCGTTCACCGAGGGCGCGTCTCCTCTGAGTCGCTTCGCCAGTACAGGGCAGAACAGGCGCGGACGATGCTCAGCCTACCGCAAGACCGCGTGGTGTTCGCTTGGGAAGGCCACCAATTGGCAGGAGCCGCTTCGTGGAGCCCACTTCCGTGGGATTCGAGACACTTTGGCTTTTGTGCCGCACGGATCGATGTACTGATCGCGGTTGGCAGCTACCAGGATCGAGTGGAACGCAAGCGGAGACTTCTGGACGCAGTCCGGCAGAACTGCCGCAGGGCTGGGGTGGCACATCTTTCAGCGAGAGTGCAGGCGCCGGATCTCACATCGATTCACGCGCTGGAGCATTGCGGCTTTGAGCTGGTGGATGGAATCCAGACGTTCACACTGCCGGAGGAGGAATTCCCAGACGCTGTACCTGAAAGCCCGGCTGGGGTGCGTATCGGTGAATTTGAGAGGTGGCAATTGAACGGAGTGCTGGAGATCGCCAAATCGGCGTACCATTTCGACCGGTTTCATGCCGATCCGGCACTTCCAGATGGTGCGGCCGACCGTCTTCACGAGGATTGGCTGAGAAACTCGTGCACGGGACAGGCCGCCGACCTGGTAATGGTGGCTGCGCGCGAAGAAGAAGTACTGAGTTTTGTTACCGTCAAGTACGATTCCTCGGTCCTAGCGCGCGCCGGCGGGCGATTGGCCACTATCGTGCTTGTAGCTACAGCGGCGAATGGGCGTGGCAAAGGCATTGCGAAAGCCACTACGCTTGCGACGCTGGCACGCCTGAGGGAAGATCGCGCTGCGGCAGTACAAGTGGGCACACAGTTGTCGAACATCGCAGCGGGACGCCTCTACGAAAGCTGCGGATTCCGGCTGGCCGGATCCACATTCACGTTTCGGACCCTGCTCGCGGAGGAGCGCTACAGGTAATGCGGATAAAGATACTGCATGTTGTGGGTGATTCGAAGTTTGGCGGCGCCTCATATGGAATACTACGACTGGCGCGCCACTGGAAGTCCCAGAGTTGGGGAGTACAGATTCTCTCCACAGATACGGATCTCCAGCGTCTGGCTCAATGCGAAGGCGTCGAGGTTCTACCGCTCGATGTGATTTGGCGAGCAACTCGCCCGCTCAAAGACCTATGGGGGCTGTGGAAGCTCTACCGCTTTCTGCGGTCGTCCGCGTACACGCTGGTCCATACTCACACCACAAAGGCTGGCTTCATTGGCAGGATTGCCGCCGCACTGGCGGGCGTCCCGATCATCATTCACACGGCGCACGGCTTTGCCTTTCACGAGGGTTCGCCGTGGTGGAAGAAGCTTGCCTGCACCCTGCTCGACCGGATCGCGTCCATCGGATGCAAGAAGGTGATTGCAGTCAGCCATTTTCATCGGCAATGGGGAGCAGCGTTGGGCATCGCTGCTGCCAGGAAGATTATCGCCATCCCAAATGGAATCCCTGAACCAGCCAGATGTGAGTCATCGGAAATGGCCCGTATCCGGGCCGAGTGGGGAGTGAACCCAGGTCAGGTGGCGATTCTCACGCCGGGGCGTCTGGCGCCGGAAAAGGGGCTTGAAGATCTGGTCGATGCCGTGGCATTACTGGATGCTGATGTCCGCTCGAAACTGATTATCCTGATTGCGGGAGATGGAGCCCTCCATGACGCTCTGGCGGGGCGGGTGGCAAGACTCAAACTCAACAGCTGCATCCGGCTCTTGGGATTCCAGAACGACATTCCCAGTCTGTTGTGCGCGGCGGACATGGTCGTGTTACCCACCTGGCGCGAAGGCCTGTCCATCGCATTATTGGAAGCGATGGCACAGGGGTGCGCAATCGTCACAACAACCATTGGCTCGAATCTGGAAGTGACCCGAAACGGCGAAGGCGCCAGCCTGGTCGCGCCAGGCGCACCAAAGCAACTGGCGGCGGAGATCACGCGGCTTGCTATGGACAAGCAACTACGCAACGCGTTGGGCGGCCGGGCGAGAGCAATCTACCTGGAGGAATACACACTCGATCGCATGCTGAACGAATATCACAATTTGTACAAGGGATTGTTCGAGGAGTTTGATTATGCGCAGTCAGTTTCTCCCCTATTGTCTTCCACTCATCGGTGAGGAGGAGATCAGCGAAGTCGTTGATAGCCTCCGCTCCGGTTGGGTCACGACGGGGCCGAAAGTGAAGAGGTTTGAAGAGAATTTCGCAGCCTACACGGGAGCGCCCCATGCCATTGCTGTGAACTCGTGCACCGCAGCACTCCATCTGGCTTTGGCGGCCTCTGGTGTGGGCCCCGGCCATGAAGTCATCGTGCCGACTTTGACTTTCTGCGCCACGGCGAACGTAGTAGTCCATCTTGGCGCGCGTCCCGTATTGGTAGATGTGAACGAGCACGGGCTCATGGAGGCACCCCTGGTGGAGCGGGCGATCTCAAAGCGGACAAAAGCGATCATACCAGTTCACTTTGCCGGGCAATCCTGTGATTTGCATGCGCTCCAATCTCTTGCAGCGCAGCACGGACTGCCGCTGATCGAGGACGCCGCCCACGCTGTGGGAACAACCTACCAAGGGCAACAGATCGGAACGCATGGCCAGGCTACAGCATTCAGCTTCTACGCCACTAAGAACATGACGACGGGCGAAGGAGGAATGATCACGACGTCGGACGATCGGATGGCGGCCACGATGCGGCGACTGGCACTGCACGGGATGAGCCGCGATGCCTGGAAACGCTATACGGAGACCGGTTCCTGGTATTACGAAGTGCTGGAACCCGGGTATAAGGACAACATGACCGACCTGCAAGCATCGCTGGGGCTCCACCAACTTAGAAAACTGGAGTTGTTCATTGCTAGACGGCGTGAAATCGCGGCTTTCTACAACCAGAGATTAGGAGGATGCCCGGGACTGGATTTACCCACGGAGTTGCCGACAGGGCGCCATGTTTATCACCTCTACCCGATACGGTTGCGAAATCGAAACCGGGCCGAGTTCATTGAGCAACTCCGCGAGCGAAACATCGGAGCAAGCGTTCACTTCATTCCCTTGCACCGCCACCCCTATTATCGGGAGGCATTCGGGTACCGGCCAGAGCAGTTCCCCATGGCGGAGCACCTGTACCGTGGATTCGTTTCCCTGCCCCTGTACCCTCGTATGACGGATGAGGACGCCTCCGACGTTGTGGATGCCGTGCAGAGTATTGTCGAAGGGGAGAGTGGGCCAGGGAGACGGTTGGGAGTGAATTCGGGGCTAGAGGTTAAGGAGTCTGCGCTATGAAAACCAAGAAACAGGAGTTTTGGACGGAGGCAGCACCACGGATACTGGCGGATCTTGCGCTGGTGCATCTGGCTGCACTGTCATCGCTCGCTGCGGTGATGTTGACGGGCTCCTCAGAAAATCTGACCGAGATGGCGGTCCAACTGCGGCATTTCTATCTGGCCACATTCACACCGCTCTCACCACTCTTCCCGTTCATATTCTTCCTGAACGGGTTCTACACGCGTTCCCGTGCTTACGCCACTCAGTACAAATGGGCGGTGGTCGCTCGAGGGGCGACCGTTGCCTCTCTCGCGTTCTTATTCGCGGCGTTCTTGCTTACAAGGGCGAATTCGTTTCCCAGAAGCGCTGCAGTCACCTTTCCTATCCTGGTTAATGTTCTGACCATTGGCGCGCGAGTGGTGAAGAACTGGATCAGCAAGACAACGGCGGCGAGTACACCGAGAAGCAACCCGGCAGACCGCATAGCGTCGGACACAGATTTGGCCCCGGTGCTGGTTGTAGGCGGCGCCGGCTACATCGGCTCTATCCTATGCCGCAAGTTGCTCGCACAGGGGCGCAGGGTACGGTTGCTCGACAGCTTCGTCTACGGGGATGCCGCTGTAAGGGAATTATTTGGTCATGAGCGATTCGAGCTCTGCATCGGCGATTGCCGGAATATCCAAAGTGTCGTCTCCGCGATGAAAGGAGTGAAATCGGTGGTCCATCTGGCGGCGATCGTCGGGGATCCAGCTTGCGAGCAGGATCGAAAAGCGGCGCTCGAGATCAACTATGCCGCCACGCGAATGATGATGGAGGTGGCCAAGGGTTACGGCGTGGAGAGGTTCTTGTTTGCCTCGTCCTGCAGCGTTTACGGTGAGACGGACGAAGTTGTGGATGAACGCTCGGCGACCAATCCGATTTCGCTCTACGCACAGACAAAACTGGATAGCGAGCAGGCATTGCTGCGAGGGCGGACCACCGATTTCCACCCAACGGTGCTGCGCCTGGCGACAGTATTCGGCAACTCTTATCGGCCGCGGTTCGATCTGGTGGTGAATCTTCTGACAGCGAAGGCCATGCGAGACCATGTGATAACGATCTACAACGGCGAGCAGTGGAGGCCGTTTCTGCATGTCAGCGACGTGGCGGAAGGATTCATCCGGGTGCTTGAAGCGCCACTCCACCTGGTGAGTGGAGAAATCTACAACCTGGGAGATAGCCGCCTCAACTACACCTTGGGACAAGTCGCGGAGGCAATCCAAAGGCTTGTGCCAGGAACGAAGGTTGAGAATGTGGAAAACCCGGACCGCCGCAATTACCGCGTCAGTTTTGAGAAGATCCACGGCGAACTAGGGTTTTCCTGCATGACCCACCTTCAGGAAGGCATACGCGACTTGCAGGAGGCACTGCACAGCCGGCGGATCGAAGATTATACCGACTCGCAGTACCACAATCAGCGATTCCTGAAGGCTGCGGGGAGGCTCATCTCAAAAGAAGAGACCGATTCGCAGGTGATGGCTGCGTTTGCTGCGACTTTGGAGAATTACCAGAATGTTCTGCCGGAACTTGCAGGAGAACCGAAGTGAGCGGAGACAGGCGACGCTGATCATGGCGGTGGGAGCCGCGGCGACATTGGTGATCTGGCGGCAGTCGGAATGGGAAACCTTGGTTGCGAACGCGATGCTGCTCGCGCTGTGCTCGATAATGACGATCCGTGAATACGGCCTTGGGACAGGTCGTGATTGGCGAGGCTGGCTGGCCGTGAGCGCAGTCGGATTGCTCGCCTGCCTGGGTTTTTGGCAAGGGTGCAGCACCAGTGAGGTGCCGTATCGGAGTTTTCGGTCTGCCCTGGATTGGACAGCGGCCTCGGCCACGCTCTGGGCGATGTGGACTCTGTGTCGACAGAACGACGTACGATCATATGTGTTGAACGTCACCGTCTTGCTGGGAGTGGTTGTCTGTGTCCTGGCTACACTACAGTTCTACACCTCGGAAGGAAGGATCTTCTGGATATGGCAGGCGGCGGAACCGCAGGTGTTCGGACCGTTCCAGAGCCGCAACAACTATGCGAGCTTCGCGCTCCTCATGTTTCCTCTTGTCATCTGGAAAGGGCTTCAAGGTAGACCCCGCTGGCACTTTCTGGCAGCCGGTGCGATCATCGGCGGGTCGATCGTGGCATCCGGGTCACGAGCGGGCGTACTGCTCTTCGCTGTGGAACTGGTTGTCCTCTTCTGGCTGTACCGGAAAGAACGCTGGGCCGTGGCAGGTGCGGGAGTGTTGTTGACGGCGGCGATCCTGATTTCAGGATGGAGCCAATTGGAACACAAACTGTTCGATTCGGATCCATTTCGCTACCGGCGGGAGATGCTTGGATCAGCGGTGCAGATGCTCAGGGAAAAGCCAGTCACCGGCCACGGGCTAGGCACGTTCCCCGCGGTCTATCCAGCATTTGCGGAATTCGATAGTGGACATTACGTCAACCATGCCCATAACGACTGGGCTGAACTCGGAGCAGAAGGTGGCGTCGTCGCGATCGTCCTTCTCGGGGTATTCGTGGTTTGCGTGCTGGTGTCGGTTGCCGGCAATCCTTGGGGCATCGGCGTGCCTTTGGTCTTCGTACACGGCATGGTGGACTATCCACTGCAGCGTCTTGGGGTCCTGTTCTGGGTGCTGGTGTTAGGTTCCGCACTTATAGCGAGCCGGTTCAGATGGAAACACTTTAAAACACAAGAATCGGAGCGCAGCAGGGAGGTGACCCAGGTAGACTAGATAGATGGGTGGGCTGTCAAACCTCAACGAAGAGGAGATTCGAAACCATCTCAGCCGCGTTCTATCGAGCCGTGCGTTCTCGAACTCAGAACGAATGCGCCGTTTCCTCCAGTTCACGGTGGCGGAAGCGCTATCCGGACACAGCGGAGATCTGAAGGAGTCGCTGATCGGGATTGCCGTGTTCGACCGGCAGCCAGACTACGATCCGCGCATCGACCCGATTGTCCGTGTTGAGGCAAGACGCCTTCGCGCAAAATTGGAACAGTACTATCAGCAGGAAGGCAAGGCCGACGCAATCCGGATTGATCTGCCGCGAGGGAGCTACGTTCCGGTTTTCCAAGGAACGAAACCGGTACCGCTGAGCCTGGAGCCTCCCACAATCGCGGTATTGCCCTTTGAGAATCTGAGCAGCGAACCCGGAGATGATTTCTTCAGCGCGGGGTTGACGCAGGAACTAATTCACTCCCTCACACGGTTACCAGGGCTGCGCGTGATGGCGTGGAACTCGACACAGCGATTGCGGCAACGGGAAGACGTGGCCCATACGCGCATTCCCGTGGACCTGGTGCTGGAAGGGACACTGCGTAGGTCGGGCAGCCGGGTGCGGATTGGCGCGCAGCTCGTCGATGCGGCAACGGGGCTCTACATCTGGGCCGGGACGTACGAACGACAGGCACGGGACTTGCTGGCAACGCAAGAAGAAATCGCGCAAGCGATCGGCCAGGCGCTCCACGTAAGGCTTGCCGATGGGCCTCCAGGATTGCGCAAGACGCAACCTCGAAGCGATGCCTACACCCTTTATCTGAAAGGCCGGCACGTGCTGGCGCGGCGCACGGAAGAAGGGATGCGGCAGGGGATTCTGTTTTTTGAACGGGCGATTGAGGAGACGCCGGACTTCGCACTCGCCTACGCGGGGCTCGCCGATTGCCACCTGCTGCTGTGCGACTACGGCTTTGAGCGTGGAGACTGCGGTTTCTTGAAGGCCCGCAATGCGGTGGAGCGGGCGCTGGAACTGGACCCGCTGCTGGCGGAAGCGCATGTTTCGATTGCCTCGATCCTCACCTCATACGACTGGGCATTTGAGCGCGCCGAATGGCATTTCCGGAGAGCGATCCAACTGAATCCTGGATACGCGGCGGCACACCATTGGTATGGGGTGGATTTTCTGGCGCTGTTGAACCGGATGGCTGAGGCGGAACAAGAGATCTGCATTGCGCTGGATCTCAACCCACTCGACCCGATTGTGTCGACGAGCGCAGCCTATGTTGACTTCCTCAAGCGGGATTACGGTAAGGCGGAAGTCCGCTATCAACAACTGTTACGGGACGCTCCTGATTTCCAAAAAGGCTGGTCAGGGCTAGGGCGGCTTTATGCTTCGATGGGGCGCTATGACCAGGCGATTGAGATGCTGGAGAAGGCACGGTTTCTTACCGGGGATGAGCACAGTGTCCTTGCCGTACTCGGTCAGGTCTACGGGATGTGCGGAAGACGCGAAGATGCGCGAGGGATTCTCTCCTTTTTCCAGCAGGAAGCGCAACGCCGCTACGTGGCAACGCAGCGCTTCGCACTGGTGCATCTCGGATTAGGAGAGATCGACGAAGCGCTCCACTACCTGGAAGCGGCATTTCAACGCAGGGAAGGCTGGATCATCTCGGCGGGTCTTCATCCGGCATACGATGCGCTTCGAGGAGAGCCCCGATTCCAGTCCGTGGTCCGGCAATTGGGGCTCTCGTCCTGATTGATGAGGACTACTGGAAGGAACGACGCAACCGATCCAATTCGGCAACACGTTTCTGGAACCGGTAGACCTGTTCGAGCCCACTGGCATGCATGCGGGTTTGCGCGTGATTGTGTCCCAAGCTTGCTTCGGCAATGCGCAGTGCTTCGCCATAGAGCTTCTCCGCGCCTTGCAGTTTCCCCTGTTCGACAAACAGGGAACCGAGATTGTGCAGGCCTTTGGCATACTCGGGATGCTTCTCACCGAAGGCGAGCTTCCAAATAGAAAGTGCCTGGCGGTAGAAGTCGTCCGCTTCGCGATAGCGTTTTTGCGCCCGATACAACTGCGCTATGTTGTTGGCCGCGGCAGCTACACGGGGGTGGGCGTCGCCGAGCGAAGCGCGGGCGTCACGATAGACGGCCGAAAGCAGCGGTTCGGCTTCCTCCCATTTGCGCAAGGCAATGAGAGCGACTCCGAGGTTGCCTTTCGCGGCTAAGACCGCGGGATGATTCTCCGCATACGATTTTCCGAGTTCGGTGATGGCGCGGCGATACAGAGCTTCGGCCTGAGCCGGGTCATCGCGTTCCATGGCGACACCTGCCCGCGCCTGAAGGATGGTTCCCCGTTCGACCGGATCCGGTCCGGCGCCCTCTGCCTCATCCAGCGCCTTGATGGACTCGTCATAGCGGCCCTGGAAGCGCAGGATCTCCCCAAGGGTATGCCAGAACAGTGCGGCATGATCGAGATCCAGCGCTTTGCGTGCATGAACCGATGCGTCGTCCAGCCGCCACCATTGACGGTAGAGGACGGCGAGGTTATTGTGAGTCCGGGCTCGCTCCTGGGGTGTAGACTCCGGTGTTTTGGCCCACTCGCGTAGTGCGCCATTGAATCCGTCCTCGGCATCCCGATAGCGGCCTGACTGGTACAACGCAGAGGCGTAGTTGTTGCGCACACGTCCTAGCCACAGTAACGATGCATGGTCTCGTTCCGCCCCTGCAACCGCACTTTCGAGCAAAGCAGCGGCTCGGGCATATTGGCCATCCCGGAGAGCTGCGAGGCCATTACGATGATCGTCCTGCCACGACGCGGCGGCGAGGAGGGAAACCAGGGAAATGGAAATGAGGGACATGGATCGAGAATGAGGCCAAACCCGATCGGGATTCAGTAAGAGGCAGTAAGACTCCGAATCGTCTTACCGTAAGATGCCACGTACCTGCCGAAAGATCTGTATATAGTGCTATATCAACCGTTGCGAACGGCGGGGCGCGGTGGTACGATGGCAGACACTTGGCCGCAACCCTTGTGGCCGTAGCTTGTTCGTAAGGGGCGACTTTCCATGTCTCAGCATCTCGCCAGATTTCTATTTCTGGGGTTTGTCCTGACCGTTGGAGCAGGTTTTGCGCAGGATACGCGCGCAAGAGTCCAGGGTCTGATCACAGACACCACGCAGGCAGTGATTGCCGGCGCCAACGTCACACTAAAGAATGACAACACCGGCGTGACTGCCACACAACAAACCAGTCAAAGCGGAGTCTATCTTTTCGACTTCGTTCTTCCCGGTAATTACACCGTGACGGTGGAGATGTCGGGTTTCAAGCAATACCAGCAACGCAATATTCTAGTGCAGGCACGCGGTGACGTGACGGTAAACGCGACGCTGGAAGTGGGCGCGACGCGTGAGACAGTGACGATTGAATCTTCGCCGGTGGCGGTGCAGTTCAACACCACTACCATGTCGCTCACGCTGGACACGAAGATGACGAATTCCCTGCCGGTGATCAACCGCAATCCGTTTCTGCTGGTGGCGTTGAACCCGGCCGTAGTAGTGCGCTCCTCGAATGAACAGAGCCCCTATCACCACTGGGCGGCGAATCAGTTTGACGTCGGCGGGAATACGAACACGAAGAACGACATTATTCTGGATGGCGCACCGTCGATGACGGCGCAGAAGTCCAGCTACACGCCTCCGATGGATGCGGTGCAGGAAGTGAACCTGCAGCAGAACGCGGTGGATGCCGAGTTCGGCCATTCCGCGGGCGGCGTGATCAGCATGCAGATGAAGTCGGGAACGAACGAACTGCACGGAACGGCCTACTACCTGGGACGCAATCCCAAGCTGAACGCGCTGGCGGACCGCATCACGGGCGGCAAGAACCTGACGCGGCAGAATGTGTGGGGAATAACGGGCGGGACGCCGATCAAGAAGAACCGGCTGTTCAACTATGTGGCTTATGAAGGATGGCGGACGATCGAGCCGAAGGCCATCCAGAACACTCTGCCCACGGACCTGGAACGGACGGGCGACTTTTCGCGTTCGTTGAACACACAAGGCGCACTGCGCACCATCTACGATCCATCCACGACACAGACCAACGGCAGCACGGTGACGCGCACCCCGTTTGCGGGCAACGTAATTCCGGCGAGCCGGTTTGATCCGACGTCAAAGAAGATTCTGGATGACATGTGGAAGCCTAACGGGCCGGGCAGCGGATTCACCACGGCCAACAATTTCCAGATCGGTTACGCCAACCGCTTCCGCTATTGGAACGTGATGGACCGGGTGGATTACAACATCAGCGACAAGCTGAAAGTGTTCGGACGCTACAACCAGTTCAATACCTTCACGAAGTGGGACGACTACACGGGCGGGTCGGTAGCACAACAGGTGGACGGCTCAAAGCGCCACTCGCTGAGCTTCTCCGGAGACGCGGTATACACCCTGGATTCGAGCACGGTGCTCAACTTCCGCGGCGCCTACAACTCCATCGTGGACTCCTTCGGCGTTCCGGAATCGACATTGAAGCCCGCGGATCTGGAGAAATTCTGGCCGGGCAATCCGTGGTATTCGTCTTACCTCAACGATCTGCCGGACATCTACTATCCCGGCATCACGGTAAACTCGGCGACGCAAACCGTCCTGGGCAAGACCGGCTACTGGTATCAGGAGCCGAGTTCCTACAACATCGAAGGCAAGATGTCGAAGAACGTGGGACGCCACTATCTGAAGATGGGCGGTGAGTACCGGATTGAGAATGTGAACGCCTCGCGGCCACGGCCGATGAGCTTTGTGTTCGGTCCGGCGCTGACGTCGAACACCTATCTCAATCCGAACACAGCGTTGAGCGGCGATGCCTGGGCGAGCATGATGCTGGGTGTACTGGAAGGCAATTCCACGATCAGTTCCATTCCGATCCAGAAGCCGCGCAACCGCTACAACGGCTTTTTCTTCCACGATGACTTCAAGCTGTCCTCCCGCCTGACGCTGAACCTGGGCATCCGCTACGAATACTTCACGGCGATGCGGGATCCGGAAGATCGCATTTCGCGTTTCTTGGATTTGAACAGCCCGATTCCGGATTTCCAGGGCGCCAACGCACCGAACCTGGGGGCACAGGCGAATGCTCTGCGGCAAGCGGCGCCCATCTACAACGGTGAGTGGCTCTTTACGGATAGCAACAACCGCAATTCCTGGAATGCGCCGAAGAACCTGTTTCTGCCGCGCGTGGGACTCGCCTGGCGCGTAAACAACATCACCGCGCTGCGAATCGGATTCGCGCGGTACATTGTGCCGGCGACTTTGACCGACGGCCTGAATATTCTGGGTAGCGTTCCATACCCGGGTTTTGATGCCACGACCAACACACTGGCGCCGCTGCAGGGAATTGCGCAGCAACGCATTTCGAACCCGTTCCCCGGCGGGCTGGTTCCCGTGTCTGGGAAGTCGCTCGGCCGGTACACGGGACTTGGCGGCAGCACCACCTGGTACCAGCAGAATTTCAATCCAGGTGTTAACGATCGCTTCAATGTGACCTTCCAACGGCAGTTGCCGGGCCGGATGCTGGCCGACGTTACTTACTTCATGAACATCGGACGCAACCATCCGTACTCGTTCGATGTGAACCAGGTGGATCCGCGGATCGGATACCGCGTGGGGAACCAGATCACCACACCGGTAGACAATCCGTTCTTCAACCTGCTTTCGGCCTCGAAGATGCCGGGGCAGTTGCGGACGCAACGGACAGTGGCGGTGCGTGAATTGCTGCGGCCCTATCCGCAATACAACGGATCGCTGGTGGAGACCCTGATTGGCGGAACACGCAACCGGTACCGCTCGCTGCAGTTGCAGTTGCAGCGCCCATTCGTCAGCGGGTTCAACCTGGTGATGGGTTACAACTACAACAATTCGAAGAACGATGAATTCTACGATGAGTTGGACGGCTACCTGAGGAACTTCACCTGGCAGCCTGCTCCGCAGTCGCGTCACCGCTTCACCGGCGCCGCGGTTTACGAGTTGCCATTCGGCAAGGGGCGGGCGTTCATGAACGGTGCGAACCCGGTGGTACAGGGGATTCTGGGTGGCTGGTCCACCAGCACACTGTTCACCTACAACAGCGGCGAGTATCTGCGCTTTGGCAGCGCAGTGGTCGAAGGCGACCCCGGCGTGAGCGAACCGACCAGCAACCAGTGGTTCAACACAGCGGTGTTCAAAGTGATTCCGGCGTTCACCCGCCGCGCCAATCCACTGCAGTACAGCAACGTCAAAGGTCCGCGGTTTGTGAACATTGATGCAACCCTGGCGAAGGAATTCCCGGTGATCGGCGAGCGGCTGAAGTTTGAGCTGCGCGCCGAGGCCTACAATCTGGCGAACGCATTCACAGGCGCCAACCCGAGCACGGCCGTGACGGCGGCGACGTTTGGCCGTATCACGAGTCAGCGGGCTGGCATCTTCGGACGCCAGATCCAGTTCAGCGGACGCTTCATTTGGTAGTTCGTACGTTTCTCTTTCTGCTGCTGGTCCCGGAGTTATGGGGCCAGTATGCGGGAAGAGAGGCATGCCGGGCATGCCACCCAAAGGAAACAGAGGGACATGAGCGGACAGGACACGCGAGATCGCTCGCTGTTCCGTCCGCTCATCTGCGTTATGAGCAATTTCGCGATGTAAAAGCGGATTGGGCATTCGGCGCGGGAGCACAGGCTGTGACTTTCGTCAGCCGCCGCGATGAGGAGCATTACGTGGAACAGGGGTTGAGTTGGTACGCCTCTACAGGGAGGCTGGAGTTGACTCCCGGGCACCGGCAGGAGCGAGGGGAGATTTACCGGACCTTCGATCCCGAAGCCTCGATTCTGCGCTGTTTTCAGTGCCACTCGACGGGCCCGCTGCAACTGGGCGGCGGATACAGTATTCAGCCTTCGGAGCCGGGGGTCCAATGTGAAACGTGCCACGGAGCAGGGCGGGAACATGCTACGCGACAGACGCCAATCCGAAACCCGAACAGACTGACGGCCGACGGGGTGAATCAGCTTTGCGGCGGCTGCCATCGCAAACCCGCGGCAACCGGCGACGACACGGATTGGAGCAACCCTTGGAACGCGCGGCACCAGCCGCTGTATCTGGCCGAGAGCGCATGTTTCCGCAAGAGCAAGGGGAAGCTATCGTGTTTCAACTGCCACGCACCGCACCAGGCAATGTCGCGGGAGGCGGCATATTACGGTAAGGTGTGCTCCAGTTGTCATGCCCGGCCGCGCCATCAGGCAGCGACGGCGGCCGCGCGAGGGACTTGTGTCGGGTGCCATATGCCTGAAGTGAAACCGCAGGCGAATCTTAGATTCGCCAATCACTGGATCGGTGTGTATGAGGCGGGAAAGCCGCTGCAGCCTATCGCGCGGAAGCCTTAATGCGCGCGGCGCGCGTGCGATGCTGAGCCGCTTCCGCTTTTCGTCCTAAGCGGTCGAGCAACGCAGCCAGGTTATCGAGATCCACTGCCACCTCGGGGTGCGAAAGACCGTAGGCTTTCTCATCGATGCGAAGGGCGCGTTCGTAGAGCAGGCGGGCGCCGGCGAGATCCTTGCGGGCCTGGAGAATGTCGGCGAGGTTGCTAGCCGCTGTAGCAACGCGCGGATGCGTCGCGCCAAGCCCTTGCTCCAGGATAGTAAGAGACCGGCGGGCGGCGCGCTCGGCTTCGGCGGGCTGACCTTTTGCGAGAAGGATATTGGCGAGGTTGTTCAAGGTGACGGCAACCTCAGGATGAGCAGGGCCGAGGGCCGATTCCTGGATGGTGAGGGCGCGGCGCAGGAGCGGTTCGGCCTGGGCCGGATCGAGGAGAAGAGCGAGATCATTGAGACGCACGGCATAGCGGGGGTGAGCTTCGCCGGAGGCCGCCTGCTCCTTGGCGAGCGCCTGCTGGTAGAAGGCCAAAGCCCGATCGCGGTTGCCATGCGAATCCTCCCAAGCGCCAAGAGCGGCGAGATTGCGAGCGGCGACACCGGCGTCGTCACAAAGAGCGGCACGGCGCCGGAGGGCGATCGCCTCCTCCGGTGAGGAGACAGCGGCAAGATTCTCCATATCCTCCGCGGTGATTCGATTGGTGGGGCCGTAGTGACGTTCATCGATTTGAAGGGCGCGGAGGAGTAAGGGGCGGGCGGAGTCGGGGCGTCCGTATTTGCGATGAAAGAGACCGAAGTCGCTGGCGAGGCGGGCAAGCTTGGGATGTTGTGGGCCGAGTTCCTTCTCGCGTTCGGCGAGCGCCTGCTGGTACAGAGGGATGAGCGCAGCCGGGTCAGGCTGGAAGAGCAGCAAACAAAGCGCCGCGGCACAAGGCGCGGTCATCGTTTGAGCTTGGCGCAATCGAAGGCATCGGGGAGCAGATCGTGCATCTCCCACGACTGGCGGTCCCCGGTTGCATTCGACGCGGTCACGGGAATATCGCCACAGTATTCCCAGATGATTTGGCGGCAGGCGCCGCAGGGAGGCGTCACGGATTCCGCGGCCGTAACGACGGCGATCCGGCGGAACTCGCGGACCCCTTCGCTGAGTGCCTTCCAGATGGCAACGCGCTCGGCGCAGACGGTGAGTCCATAGCTGGCGTTCTCAATGTTACAGCCGGAATAGATGCGTCCGTCGGAAGCTTCCACTGCCGCACCCACGGCAAAGCCCGAATACTCGCAACAGGCATTCTGCCGGGCTTTCCAGGCCGCATCGAGGAGGGCAGTGCTCACGATTTGCTCTCCAGGCGCGGCAACACTTCACGGAGCAGGCGGACGAGGGTATCACGGACACGGGCTCCGGTCTCGAGCACTTCTTCGTGATGAATCTTTTGTGGCAGGATTCCCGCAGCCATGTTGGTGACGCAACTGATGGCCAGCACGTTCATTCCCATGTGACTGGCGACGATGACTTCCGGGACGGTAGACATACCAACAAGATCCGCACCGATGGCGCGCAGGTAGCGAATCTCGGCCGGCGTTTCATAGGACGGGCCCAGCAAGCCGGCATAGACGCCTTCGGCGAGCGGGATGTGGAGTTCGGCGGCGACGAGTTTCGCGAGGTAGCGGAAATGTGTGCTGTAGGCCTCCGACATATCGGGGAAGCGCGGCCCGAGCGAATCGTCGTTGGGTCCGGCAAGAGGATTTATGCCTTGCAGATTGATGTGGTCGCTGATGAGGACGAGGGCACCCTGTTCGTAGGCCAGATTGATGCCGCCGGCGGCGTTGGTGAAAACCATGGAAGCGACGCCGAGCTTCTTCATCACACGAACAGAGAAGGTGACTTGTTGCGGGGAGTATCCCTCGTAGAGATGGGCGCGGCCGGAAAGACAGATCACTTCGAGCGAGCCGAGCTTGCCGATGATGAGTTTACCGGCGTGCCCTATGGCCGTGGAGCGCGGCCAATGAGGAATCTCATTGTAGGGCACTTCCACACGATCGGCGAGAGCTTCAGCAAAAACGCCTAAGCCGCTGCCGAGCACAACAGCGATTTTTGGCGTGCGATGCAGCCTTTGCTGCAGGTAAGAAACGGCTTCATCAAGCGGAGTCATAGCAACATCCCGGCAATACAGGCAGACATGAAATTGGCCAGTGTTCCGGCGGCAACGGCCTTCATGCCCAATCGCGCCAGATCGGACTTACGGGTAGGCGCGAGCGCCCCGATGCCGCCAATCTGGATGGCGATGGAACTGAAGTTAGCAAAACCGCAGAGGGCGTAGGTAGCGATGACAAACGATTTGGGATCGAGTGTTTCGCGGATGGGGGCGAGTTGAAGGAAGGCGACAAATTCGTTGAGCACAAGCCGCGTCCCCAGCAGGTTGCCGATGGCCTGGGCGTCTTTCCAACTCACGCCCATGAGCCAAGCTACGGGAGCGAAGACATATCCGAACAGCTTCTGCAATGAATCGGGAAACCAGCCCGCGAGAGAATGCGCCCAGCCGAAGATCCCGTTGACCAGCGCGATGAGGGCGAGAAACGCGATGAGCATTCCGCCGATATTGAGGGCCAGATGAAGGCCTTCGCCCGCGCCTCTGGCGGCTGCATCGATGATATTGATGCCGGGCTTTTCGATGTCAATCTTGACGCTGCCGCGTGTTTCAGGCTCTTCGGTTTCGGGCACGAACATCTTGGCCAGCATGATGGTGGCAGGAGCGGTCATGATCACCGCGGTAAGCAGGTGCTTGATCTCGACATCGGCGATCTTCACATAGGCAGCCATCACCGCGCCGGAAACGTGCGCCATGCCGCTGACCATGATGGTAAACAGTTCGGATTCGGTGAGTTTGGGGAGGAACGGGCGAATGGTGAGCGGCGCTTCGGTTTGCCCCATGAAGATGCTGGCTGCGACGTTGGTGCTCTCCGCGCCGCTGGCGCCCATGATGCGGAGCATCACCCAGGCCATCCCCTTGATCACATACTGCATGATCCCGAAGTAGTAGAGGATGGAAAACAGGGCGGCGATGAAAATGACGATGGGCAGAACCTGGAAGGCGAAGATGACTCCGAATTTTACTTCCGCGCCGGTGGCGCCGCTGACTGGGACTGCGGCGTTCTTCGCCCCCAGCGGGCCAAAGAGGAACTGGCTGCCCGACTCGGCATATTCGAGCAATGCGTTAACCGCATAGCTGGCGGCCTGAAAGGCCTGACCAAGATCCGTTTTGAGGACAAGGAACGCGAAGAGGAACTGCAGGCCGAGTCCCCAGGCGAGTAGTTTCGGCTGGATGGCCTTCCTGTTACTGGAGAAAATCCAGGCCGAAGCCAGTACCGCGGCAATACCAAGCAGTCCCGTGAATCGTTCCACGGCCCCTCCCCGATCGGGCTGAATGTGAAATGCGTTTAGCCGACGACTTCGAGGATGAGTTCGCGCTCCTCGGGCGCGTCTTTCGAGATACGGAAAGCGTCTTCAACGAGGTCGGCCGCTTCATCC
Source organism: Acidobacteriota bacterium (assembly GCA_018268935.1). Classification (GTDB taxonomy): domain Bacteria; phylum Acidobacteriota; class Terriglobia; order Bryobacterales; family Bryobacteraceae; genus CADEFT01. Next base: position 26,698 of record JAFDVS010000109.1, read on the forward strand.
ACGCGCTCTTCGCGAGTGTGGTAGATGCGGCAGAGCACGCCACCGGCGTCCACTTTCTGGCCGACTTTGACTTCGAGGATGACACCGACGGCGGGGTCGATGGAGTCTTCCTTGGTATCGCGGCCTGCGCCAATCATCTGGCTGGCCTGGCCGATCAAGGCGGCGTCCACGGCGCTGACGAAGCCGGCACGGGGGGAGTAGATTTCCCTCATCCCAGTGGCGTTCGGCAGCAATTCGAAGCGGTCGAGGACGGAGGCGTTGCCACCCTGCGCGGTGATCACGTCCTTGAATTTGCGATAACCCGAACCATCGAGCAGCCGGGCCTGTGCGATCTCACGGGCTTCATCGATGGAGTTGGCCATGCGGCCGAGGTGAATCATGCGCGCGGCGAGTTCGAGCGAGAGACGAGTGAGGTCAACCGGGCCGGCGTTTTGCAGGGTCTGCGACACTTCCATGATTTCGAGGGCATTGCCGATGGCGAAACCAAGCGGCTGATTCATATCGGTGATGAGCGCCATGACACGCTTATCCATGCGGCGGCCGATGCCGACCATCATCTGGGCCAGGCGGCGGGCGTCGATCTGTTTCTTCATGAACGCGCCGGAACCGACTTTGACGTCGAGCACGATGGAATCGAGCCCTGCGGCCAGCTTCTTCGACATGATGGAAGAAGCGATGAGCGGGATGGATTCGACGGTAGCCGTGGCGTCGCGCAGAGAATAGAGGCGGCCGTCGGCAGGAGCGATCTGTTCGCTCTGGCCGATGAAAGCCAATCCATGCTTTTGCAATTGCGACTGGAATTCGCTGACGGAAAGTGAAGTGCGGAAGCCGGGGATGGACTCGAGTTTGTCGAGTGTGCCACCGGTGTGACCCAAGCCGCGGCCGGAGATCATGGGGACGATGACGCCGGCGGAAGCAGCCAATGGCGCCGCAATGAGGCTGGTTTTGTCGCCAACGCCACCGGTGGAATGCTTGTCCACTTTGACACCTGGCACAGCGGACAGGTCCACCGTTTCACCGGATTGGAGCATGCATTCGGTCAAAGCAGAGACTTCACGGTCGGTCATGCCTTGCCAGCACACAGCCATCAAGAACGCTGAGATCTGATAATCCGGAATCTCCCCGCGCGTATAGCCATTGACGAGAAAAACGATCTCCTCGGGCGAGAGTTCTTCACCCTCGCGCTTGCGGTAGATGAGGTCTACTGTTCGCATTTTAAGTTACTTAGCGTAACATCTTATGTAGTTGCAAGTAAAGCGCGAAGGGCGCGGCCAGCGGCGGGAGCCACATCGCGCGCAGACACGTTGGAGCAGGTTCCAAGCGTGGTTTCCAGGAGCGATTCCGTGTCGATCCCACCTGCCGGATGGGGCTCATGGAGGTGTACCAGCAGACGGGTCGCAGATGGTATGATGCGGGAGAATCAACGTGTCCGCCGAGGCAGCGGAAGAACGCTTAAGGCATCCCCCACAACATGCAGACTTACCAAATCGCACTGCTTGGCGGCGACGGTATCGGCCCCGAGGTCGTGGCGCCGGCAGTCCAGGCTTTGGAGACAGCGGCGCGCAGGCGCGGCGAGTTCCAATTCGAATTTCTCCCCTACTCAGCGGGGGCCGCAGAGTATTTGCGCAGCGGCACTCCACTGCCTGACGCAACGCTAGAAGGGTGCGCCGCCGCCGACGCGACGCTGCTGGGGGCGATGGGTTTGCCGAGCGTGCGGTGGCCCTCGGGTACGGAAATGGCTCCGCAGATCGACTTGCGGGAACAACTGGATTTGTTTTCGGGAGTTCGACCCATCTATCTGTACAATGCGGCCCACTCTCCGTTGAAGCGTTACGGAGAAGGGGAGATTGACTTTGTCTTGTTCCGGGAGAACACGGAAGGGATGTTCGCCAGCCGCAAGATCCCGGCAGACCTGTCGGCAAGTGAAGTCCGCGACACGCTGCTGGTGACTCGCTTTGCGACGGAGCGGATTTGCCGCGAAGCCTTTCTTCTGGCGCGGAAGCGGCGCAAGCATGTGACGCTGGTGGACAAGGCGAACGTGTTGCCGACGATGGCGTTCTTCCGGTCGGTGTTTCAGACCGTGGCCGAGGAATTCCCGGATGTTCAGACAGATAAGGTTTATGTCGATGCGGCGGCGCTATTTCTGGTGAAGAATCCGCACCGCTTCGATGTACTGGTGATGGAGAACCTGTTTGGCGATATATTGAGCGACCTGGCGGCGGGACTGGTGGGTGGAATGGGGATGGCCCCCTCGGCGGATATCGGCGGGAAGCACGCCGTGTTTCAGCCATCGCATGGCTCGGCGCCGGACATTGCGGGGAAAGGCATCGCCAACCCGATCGCGACGATCCTGTCGGCGGCGATGATGCTCGACTGGCTGGGCGGGGAGGCGCAGACGGCCGCGGCCGGCGACATTCGCGCGGCGGTGCGCCACGTGATGGCAGACCCAGCCAACGCCACTCCGGATATCGGTGGAAGCAAGTCGACGGGCGAGATTAGCGCTCTGGTGCTGCGAGCGCTGGAGGAACTGCCGACATGAAGGACGGCTTCCGGCTCTACGATACACACGCGCACTTAGGCGCGGCGCTGCATTCGGGCCGGGTACATGATACCAGCCGGCTTCTGCACGCCATGGATCGCGCGGGGGTTGACCGGGCGATGCTGATTCCCTTCCCTGTGGTGGCGGATTTGAGACGCGAGCACGACCTGATCGGAGCGGCACTCCGTTCCTATCCCGATCGATTCAGCGGCGCGGCGTGCATCGATCCGTTTCTACCGGAAGCGGAGTTCCGCGACGAGTTACGGCGTTGTGTCGAAGTATTGGGGTTGCGCGCGTTGAAACTGCAGCCGCAGTATCAGGCGCTGAATCCATTGTCGAGCCGGGCCGAATTCTTTTTCGGGCTGGCCGCTGAGTTCCGTCTGCCGGTCATCGCGCATACGGGAACTGGCGTCCCGTTCTCGCTGCCATCGTTGTTCATTGTGCCGGCACGCAAGTTTCCTGATTTGACGATTGTGCTGGGGCATGCGGGCGGGAGCGTGTACATGCTGGAAACGATCGTCGCGGCGGGGGTGTGTCCGAATATCTGCATCGAGCTGTCGAGCCTGATGCCGCATCATGTGTTGGAGATTCTGCAGCATGTGCCTGCATCGCGTTTGATGGCGGGGGCTGATCTGCCGGAATCGCTGGAGACGGAACTGTACAAGATTCTAGGGCTCGAGATCAGCAATGCTGAGAAAGAATCGATTTTGTGGGGAACAGGGCGGCGCGTGTTTGACGGGGAATCAGATAATCCGTAATAATCAGTACAGATTCACTATGCACCGATACCCAGAACAACTCGTTATTCCTATGCGCCGTGATCTGACGCAGTACGGCGTAGAAGAAGCCCGTACGCCGGAAGAAGTAGATGCCGCACTAGGACCGGATAGCGGCAATGTCCTTCTGGTAGTGAACTCCGTATGCGGATGCGCGGCGGGAAAGGCTCGCCCGGCGGTTGGCCTGGCGATGCGGAATGCGGTCCGGCCGGACAAGGCCGTTACGGTGTTTGCCGGCGCCGATGTCGAAGCCGTGGCCCATTTGCGGAGCGGGAAGCTGGCAGCAATTCCTCCCTCTTCGCCGTCGATGGCACTGTTCCGCAACGGGGAATTGGTGTTCGTGTTGCACCGCCGCGATATTGAATCGAGTGAAGCTCCACAGATTGCGCAGCGGCTGGTGGAAGCTTTCCAGCAGCATTGCGCGCCGCAAACAGCGGGAGCATAATAGCGTTCGTGAAGACTCTGGCGCTCCTGGCCGTAGTGGCGGGAGCGCTTCCATCGCAGACTATTCCACCCTCAGTCCGGACTTTTGCGGACACGCTCCTGGAGCGCGGGCTCGATCGCTATGGCCCGAAAACGAGTCCGCTGTGGGCCGGGGTAATCGACACCAAGGACTTTAGCGTTCCACGGAATGGAGTTGCGGCGCCTTCGGGCGTGCGGCCGAGTGATCGGGCGTTGGGCGGATGCAATCTCTATCATGATGCGGTGAGCCTGCGGGTATTCCATGCGTTGAGTGAATTGACGGGCGATGCGAGGTACGCGCGTTCGGCACGGGATTATGCGGCGGCATTTGTGGATTTGACGCAAAGCCCGGCCAGCGGATTATTGGGTTGGGGAGAGCATCTCTTCTACGATTTCTACCGGGACAAAGTGGCGGCGGATCGGCGGTGGCATGAGTTGATCGAATGGACGCCTCCGTGGGATCTGCTGTGGCGGGAGAACGCCGAGGCGACGGCGAAGGCGATTGCCGGAATCCGGTATCACTACTACGAGAACAATCCGCAGGCGCTGTTCAATCGGCATGCCTCCTGGGAGCGGGCAGAGATGCAACCGCCCGGAGGGCAGCCGTGGATCAAGCACACCGGTCTGTATGCCTACTCCTTCGCCTTTCTGTACAGCAAGACTCGGGAGAGGACGTGGCGCGATTGGGCACTGGGCACGGGATCACTGTATTGGCGACATCGCAACAAGGCCACTCATCTGACAGAGGGCTGTATCGGCGATGCGCGGCCCACGTCGCGGCATAGTTCCGTGGGCACGGTGTATCTCGCCTATTGGCTGCTGCAGGCGTGGCGGCTGATGCCGGAGGAGACGGAATTGCGCGACCATGCAGTGGCGTTGCTCGATGCACTCCTCAGGCATCACTACGACGCAGAGAGAAAGGCGTACCGCGCGGGGATGCAGATCGACGGCAAACGCGCGGGCAATGGAATGCTGGAGCCGTGGCATTACGAATACGGGTCATCGAGCAGCTTCGAATTGGGCCGGATTGTCGCTTTCTTCGCGAAGGATTTGAAGGAGCCCCGGTATCGCGAGGCGGCGGAGCGGATTGCGGTGGAGGCGGCGCGGGTGCGAGTTCCGGAAAAGGCGTCGATCGCCAATGTGGCCTTTGCATTGAATCTGAGCCTGGACTTGTACGATCTGACGCGTGACAAACGGCATCTTTCGCAAGCGCAGGAGTACGCCAAGGTGGGGATGGCGAGGTTCTGGGTGCAGTCCGGGCAGTACGGGCTGATCGTTCGCGAGGCCGGTGACCGCTACTATGAATCGAAGACAGGGGCAGGGGATTTTGTGGCGGGATTGCTGCGGCTGTCGTTGCGGGAAAAGGGGCGGCTCGGCGATGTGAGTGGGTGGGACTGGCGCTTCTGAGTTCTAGCAAAGCTGGATGCGGATTCCGTCCAGGTCTGAGAAAGTGACCGAGTCTTTCTCTGCCTGCACATCGTGGATGCCAAGCGCGGACATCGCGGCGAGGATCTGTTTGGGACGGAAAGAATCCATAGAAAACGAAGCGTGCGCGATGGCTGTTTGAGGCGCCTGGGCAATGGCGATAGTGGCGCGTTGATTACTAAAGAGCTCGCGGTAAAAGGCGCGCGCTCGTTCGGCGTTCGGGACGTGAAGCAGAACGTGGTGCAGGTCCCGCAAGGCGAGAAAGCCTCTATGCTTAGGTGGTTCGATTGGATCCGTGCAGGCTTCGCCCAAGGCGCCAGCGCCTCCGCAGTAGGAGGAATGTTGGATCTGCACGGTGAGTCCATCCGGATCTATGAAGTACAGTTCCGGGGTGCCGTCCTTTGCGCCGCCCAGTTCGGCTGGCCGCATCCGGACACGAACCTTGGCTCGATCGATGCCATGCGAGGCGAGGATCGTGAACATGGTATCGAGGCTGAAGGTGTCGGTGGTGACGCAGAAGTGATGGATGCCGGTGCGGGCGTTGTTCGGAGCAGGATTGAGGGCGAGAAACTGCGGTCCCTGGCCGATCCGCAGGAGCACCGTTGGGCCCTGGCGAGCCTGTACGGGCAGGCCGAATAGCGACTGGTAGAAATCGACGGAGCGCTGCACGTCTTTCACCGTCATGGTGACGTGGTTGAGGGCGCGGAACGGGATGGCCGGCTTGCTTTGCGCTGCGGCGGAGGCGGCGAGGGACAGAAGCAACGTACGGCGTGTCATCCGAACATGATACCCACCCTAAAGGGAGCCGTATCGGGCATAGGCATCTTTGACGGACACGCCGCGGCGCAGTTCCTCACGCATGCCGCCCTCGCGCTTGTAGATATCCTCGGCCGCCTGCAGCACTTCCAAGGTAAGGGCGCGGGGCACGATGACGACGCCGTCGGTGTCGCCGAAGACGAAATCGCCGGGATGGATGACGGTGTTGCCGATGCGGATGGTGACTTGCCACTCCCGGATGGCCCAACGGCCGATGGAACTGGCGGCGGATTGGAATCTGGCGAAGACCGGATAGCCCATGCGGTTGACGAAGTCGAGGTCACGCACTCCGCCATCGATGACGGCTCCAGTGCAACCGCGCTGGCTGGCGGCCATGGACATCATTTCGCCCCAATGGGCGCATTCGGTGCTGCCGCCACAGGCCCATACGGAAACAGTGCCGGGCTCAATGGCTTCGAGCATCGAGAGGCGGGATTCCGTGTCGTTATTCAACGCATCGGCGCAAGGATATCCCTGGCCAGTGAAAGCCGGCCCGGCGACGCGGTTCTCGTTGGTGAAGGGACGAATGGAGAACGGCAGAGCCTGATTCCGGTAGCCGTTCTTGTCCAGAATGTCGGAGATGGCGCCGGCGTACAACTGTTTGTAGCGGCGGCAGACGCTCTCCCAATGTTCTGTGCTCATGGAAATTCCTACTTGTTAGGAACCAGTTTCTGAGGGAAAGGTTACAACGCGGAGGAGCCCCTTACGCAATTGGCGCCGGATCTCAACAGGGTCGAGGGGCGCCGGAGGAACCGGCTGCACTCCTAACAGGGACTGCGGCGGGTAGTGCGCGTAGACAACGCCGGCTTCCGCGAACGTGTGTGACGGCGGGTAGGGGCTGAGTGGCGTGCGAAGGATGGCGTCGTCGGACATGCGGAGCAGATTCTGCGCGGCGTACAGTTCGCCGATGCGTGAGGGATGCAGATTGCCCCACTGGTCTGCCGGAACTTCGAAGTCAGCGGACCAGCTTTCCATGCCCGGGGCATGACGGAGAACATTGACGCTTTGCCGTGTCCCCGACAACTCGCGGCGGTTGGTGTGCAGTTCAAGAGACTGAAACGCCGGCAGGGCAGGGCGAGCCGCACCCTCGGGCCAGGAAGTGAACAGCAGCGCCTGACCGCCTTCGGTTAAGTGAGCGGGCAGCCCTTCGACGACGGCCCGCGCGAGTTCGTCGCCACGGATGCCGGAGTGCAGGAAGGTGAGCGTGGTGTCCTTCACGGGATAGTAGGGTGGCTGGGAGAGGATGAGATCGAAGCTGCGGCCGGCGACAGGGGCGTACATGTCCCCGGTGAGGAACTCGGTGTTCGTGATTCCGTTGAGCGCGGCGTTGGCTTGAGAGATGGCGACGGCGCGGGGGTTGATATCGGTGCCCACCACGTGTTCCACGTCAGCAGCGAGCAGCAAGGCGATGGTGCCCGCGCCGCAGCCGAGATCGAGTGCGGAGCCGATGTTTTGCGGCTTGCCGGCGCGGTAGAGGATGGCCGTGGTTTCGCCGGCGCCCATGACGGCGTCTGCATCGGAGCCGAGGTAATCGGCAAGAATGAGCAGCGGGCCCGCATGGCGGAGTTGGAACGGGAATGCAATGCCTTCGTCTGTTTGCTGGAGATAGCCATGCCGCAGCAGATCTGCGCACAGCCTCGTGCCGAGCAGATCCGTTGCATCCATGGGGGAAAGCGCCATGTCGCAGAAGAAGAGCCGTAAGGCCATCAGGGGCGGTTCGTCGAGCAACGCGGCGCGGCGCGTGGGCTGAAGTGGAGTGCGCAGGTCGCTGTATGGGGCGGTGTTTTCGTGGACGAAACGCGGCGTCAGTTCCAGTTCACGCAGACGATGGCCCAGTTGCGCCGCAGTGTCAGGCGAGGGTGCAAATAGCGGTGCAACGGGCATTACTCAGGAGTGCGCATTTCTTTGCGTACGTCGGCGACGACATCGGATTTCGTTTGGCCGTCGAGATCGCGCTCGAGCCGGCGTAAGGCAACGCCGACTACGTCGCGATGATGGAGATTGGAGCCGAGTCCTTCTTTTTCCGAGAGCTTGAGCCAGATCTCATGGAGCTTGTCGATGTCTTCCGGCCAGAGACGCGGGGGATGCGGCCCGAGGTTGACGTAGATGGAGGGTCTTCCCGGGCTGGTGACTTCGAGGGAGAAAGGATGTTTCGGTTCGGGGAGGCGCTCCCAGGCGAGGCCGATGCGGCGAGCCAATTCATCGGAAGACATGCGAGTGGAAACGCCAGTGACGAGGCGGGAAGCCTGGAGTTTCTGCGCTGTCTGCACCATGGCATCGAAGGGGTCGACACCGGGGACCACTAGCAAGTCGACGGGCTTGCCCATCTTTTCGGCAATCTCGACGACACGGCTGAAGAGGTTCTTTTCGTAATCGCTGAAGAGCTGTTCGTCACGGAGGCCGTATTCACCGGCGCCGGTGGAGAGTTGGCGCACGGTCATGACGACAATGTCGTGACGGCGGAGATTCGTCTTCTCCAACACCTTCTTGAGGTGCGTCATGCGCTGGTAGTCGCGAACGGCGACGAGAACGCAGCCGGGGCGGGCGCGCAGCGTGTCGGATGCCACCTCCTCTTCGTGTTCGAGATTGAACTCCTCCATGCCTTTTTGCGCCACTTGCTTCATCCTCGCGTTGACGCGTTCGGAGATGAGGAAGACGATGAATAGGAAGCTGGTGAGGGAGAGGCCGGCGTAGGTGGCGATCTGTTTGGTGAACAGATTGGCGATGGCGACGAAGAAGAGCATCAGCACCGTGGCGGAAAGCCCGATGGGGATTTCGCGGCCGCCGAGTTGGAGGTTGAATGGCGTCTTGTATTCCTGATCGTGGCGTTGGAATCGGAGGGCGAGCACGCCGAGGCCTTTGAGGAAGAAGCTCCAGACGACGCCGAAGGCGTAGGCTTCACCAAGTAGAATCACGTTCCCGCGGCTGGCCACGATGGTGGCGATCTGCAGGAGGGCAATGATGCCGATGATGCGGTAGGTGGTTCCGAAGCGGCGATGGGGGCGGCGGAAGAGATTGAGCAGCACGCCGTCTTCGGCCACACGATTGAGGACGCCGTTTGCGCCGATGATGGACGTGTTCACCGCGCCGGAAAGGATCAGCACGCCGACGATCACGACGAAGATGTGAAAGGCCAGTTTGAGCAGGGCGGGTCCGGCGAGGCTCATCGACAAGCCGCCGATGAGGTTGTCGTAATACTTGGGCCGGATCGCGTCAGGGATGATCATCACGGCGAAGAGGCTGATCAGCCCGGTGGAGAACAACGCGTAGAAGCAGACGATGTTGGCAGTGATGCGGAGGTTTCGCAGCTTGGGATAGGCGATTTCGCGGTAGACCTGGGCCAGCGTCTCAAAGCCGCTCATGGCGAGGAGGGAATGGCCGAAGGCAACGATGAGCATGGCGGAAGCAATCTGCTCCCAAAACGTACCCTTGAGCCAACCCAGTGCTTCGTCGGTGAAATGAAGGTTCTCCGGTGTGGGGAGGGGAGGCAGCGCCACGTTGCCCCGAAGCAACAGGGTCAGCATGCACCAGGCCAACAGAACGACCACCATTACGGTGGTGATTTGCATGATGCGCAGCGCTTTGCCTGAGGATTCGTGAATGCCCTTCACGTTCGTCCACCAGAAATAGCTGGTTACGATCACTCCGAAGAAGACGGCGAATGCGTTGGGATCGATGTGGTAGGGCTGTTGGATGAGTTCCGATATTTCGTTGAACAGGTGGCCGAGGTACTGCCCCGCGCTGACGACGGAGATTGGGCCGGTGAGCACGTAGTCGACGACCAACGCAGAGACGGACAGTTTCGCCATGGTGGGTCCGATGGCATCGCGCACGACGACGTAAACGCCGCCGCGAACAAACATGCTGCAACTCTCCATATAAATGGAGCGGACGGCGAAACTGAACAGCATGACCGCGAGCACAAACCAGGGGGCAGACTTGCCGATTGCCTGCTCCGTGATGCCGCCGACGTAGAACATCGTCGAGGCCAGATCACTGAGTACAATCGCGGCGCCGCGCCAAAAGGAAATGAAACTGAGTGCTACGGTGGTGGCAACAACAACCTTTGTGGACGAGGTTAGTGAAGATCCTGTACTGCCAGGTTCATCGCTTTCGGAAGGCATTCTCTTATGTTACCCATAAGTCTATGGGCTCAACCAGTGGCAGGCTAGCGCGGCAGATCGTGAGCGACCTGCGCGCGGCGGGCCAGAGCGCCTACCTGGTGGGAGGATGCGTCCGTGACGAACTGTTGGGCCTCACACCAAAGGATTACGATGTAGCCACTAGCGCCCAGCCGGAACAGGTGTTGCAGCTTTTTCCTCACGCGGAGTTAGTGGGAGCGCATTTTGGCGTGATGCTGGTGCGCGGGGGCGGCGAACAGGTGGAAGTGGCCACTTACCGCTCCGATGGCGTTTATGAAGACGGGCGGCATCCGGAGGCGGTTACGTTCGAGACGGAGCCGAAGCGAGATGCACTGCGGCGGGACTTCACGATCAACGCCCTGTTTCTGGATCCATTGAGTGGTGAGGTGCTCGATTTCGTGGGGGGCCAGAAGGATCTGCACGAGGGCGTGGTGCGAGCCATCGGCGACCCGAGGGAGCGTTTTGAGGAAGACCATCTGCGCATGCTGCGGGCGGTGCGGTTTGCGGCGCGGTTCCGTTATCCGATCGAAGCCGGGACCTATTCCGCGATGCGAGAACTAGCACCGCTGATTCACCGTGTCTCCGCCGAGCGGGTACGCGATGAGTTGTTGCGGATTCTCACCGAAGGCAACGCGCGGGCAGGATGCGAATTACTGGATGGATGCGGCCTGTTGAAGGAAGTGCTCCCCGAGGTACATGCGTTTCATGGCGTGGAGCAACCTCCGGAGTTTCATCCGGAAGGGGATGTGTGGACGCACGTCATGATGATGCTGGAGCAGATGGGTGAGGCGACGCCTTCGCTGGCCTTGGGTGTGCTGCTGCACGATGTGGGTAAGCCGCCGACATTTCGCGTGGCGGAGCGCATCCGGTTCGATGGGCATGTGGAAGTGGGCGTGGAGATGGCCCGTGGAATTCTGGCGCGATTGCGCTGCTCAAAGGAGCTGACTTCACGAGTGTGTGCTCTAGTGGAGAACCATATGCGCTTCAAGGATGTCCATCGGATGAAGGCGAGCACGTTGAAACGCTTCCTGCGCATGGACGGGTTTGAGGAGCACTTGGCGCTGCACCGGCTGGATTGTCTTTCGAGCAACCGGCAATTGGAGAATTACGAGTATGCGCGGCGGATGTGGGAGTCGATGCCGGAAGAGGCGTTGCGACCGCCGCGCCTGTTGACCGGAGAGGATCTGATTACGGCCGGGTACGAACCGGGACCATTGTTTTCGCACATGCTGCGCGCTGTGGAGGATGCGCAGTTGGAAGGCCGAGCTTCCAACAGGGATGAGGCGCTGCGCGTGGCGATGGCCGTGGCGGAGTCGGAAAGGAGTTGACTGATGCGAGTGCTTCTGGCGTTGGTTGCGATGCGGCTGATGGGTGCTCCGGCATTTCCCGGTGCGGAGGGATTCGGGGCTCAGACTCCCGGTGGCCGCGGCGGAGCGGTGGTGTTCGTCCACAATCTGAACGACGCAGGGCCGGGGAGCCTGCGGGCGGCGGTGGAAACAAAGGGCCCGCGCATCATTGTATTCCGCGTGGCGGGGATTATCGACCTGAAATCGACGCTGGTGGTGAGTGAGCCGTTTGTTACCATCGCGGGGCAAAGCGCGCCTGGCGGCGGCATCTGTCTGCGTGGCGCCGATGTGCGCATCGAGACGCACGACGTGGTTGTGCGCTATCTACGGGTGCGTCCGGGAGACATCGCGGGACGTGAGCGCGATGGGTTGGCGATCGGCGGAGAGAGCCGCAATGTGATCATCGACCACTGTTCGGTGAGCTGGGGCGTGGATGAGAATCTTTCGCCGAGCGGGGCGATTGCCGATGTCACCGTGCAATGGTCGATCATTGCCGAGGGGTTGAATCGCAGCGTGCATCACAAGGGCGCGCACGGCTACGGCACGCTGGCACGGGCGGTGGGAGGAGTCACGTTTCACCATAATCTCTGGGCCCACAATCAGGGCCGGAATCCGAGGTTGGGGGATAACTACGGCAAGCCGCCGTTTCCGGTTTTCGATGTGCGCAACAACGTTGTTTATAACGCCGGCGGATCGAACGTGGTGGGGGATGAGTTGACGGTGAACTACGTGGGCAACTATTTCAAGCCCGGCCCGGATACACGGATCCGCAATGGCCTGTTCGGACCGGCGGAGAAGGCGAAGCCGCGATTCTTTGTACAGGGCAATGTGGTGGAGGGAATGCCGGATCTGATGGCAGATGCAAGGCGGCTGTTTGCCCGGGCGGTGGAACTCTTGAGTTCGCCGGCGAAGGCCCCGGCAGTGGAGGAGCAGACGGCGCAGCAGGCTTTCGAACTGGTGCTGGCTCGCGCAGGGGCGATATTGCCGAAGCGCGACTCGGTGGATACGAGGATCGTGGCCGATGTGCGCAGCGGGGGCGGGTCCATCATTGACTCGCAGTGGGAAGTGGGCGGATGGCCGGTGTATGAGCAGGCACGGCCGCCGAGGGATAGCGACCGCGACGGGATTCCGGATGAGTGGGAAGTGGCGCATAAACTGAATCCGCACAGTACGGCGGATGGGAAGAAGGACCGGGACGGGGATGGGTATTCGAACCTGGAGGAGTATCTCCATTCGATCTCCGGCCGACTATAGAATTCATGATGAACTTCATGATGGGGAGAAAACATGCCAATCAGCATCAAACATGAAGAGACTGAGGCTCCAGCTCGCCGGCTGGCAGCGCTAACTGGTGAATCCCTGACGACTGTCATTCGGGTCGCTTTGGCTGAGCGCTACGCCAGGATTCAGCGCGGCAAGCAGGGGCGTGGCACTCTTGCCGACGAATTAATCGCAATCGGGAACCGATGTGCGAACCGGCCCATCATCTCCACTCTTCAAGATGAGGAAATATTGGGATATGACGAGATAGGGGCGCCTACGCGGTGACCATCGACACATCGGCAATTCTCGCTATATTGCGGAAGGAACCTGAGCAGGCGACGTTTGCCACACTGATCGATGAGGCGGCGCGACGCATCATGTCAGCGGTTTCTGTCCTAAAGTGCGCGATGGTGCTTGTGGGCCGGCATGGAGAAGACGCTGGATCGGACATGGACCAATTCCTGCGACGCGCGGAAGTAGAGATCATCTCATTCGATGAGGAGCAGTTGTCGATTGCGAGAAGCGCTTTCCTGCGATTTGGCAAGGGGCGTCATCGGGCGGGCCTGAACTTCGGTGATTGCGCTGCCTACGCTCTGGCGGAATGGAGCGGCGAACCGTTGCTGTTCAAGGGAGACGTTCTTGCGGCCACCGATGTTGTCCGTGTGGCTTATTGAACAGCAAGGGTAACGTCGCGCTGAGCGAGCACTCCGCCGATGTTCACCGTGAGTGGGATGGCGCTGCCTGCCGGTGCAGCCAGGGGAACAACGGCATTGATCTGCATCAGGCCGGGGGTGACTCCGTAGACCCCACCTTTGTATGTAACCTGCGCCAGTGCACCGCCGATGGACACGACCACAGGCGCAATAGGCTGCGCGGGGGTAAGTCCGTTCAAACGTCCATCGACACCTGGGGGATCGGTGACGCCTTCGCCGGTGAGGTAAAGGACGATTGTCTGGCCGCGCGGCACGGGATTCGAGGGTCCGTTATAGCTCAGGTCTTGATTGAGCGCCGCGGCTTGGCCGGTTCCCGATGAGTTGGCGGTGAAGATGCCTGGTGCGGTCGCGGTGAGGTTCAGGGTGGACTCGGCGGAACGGCGGCCCTGATACTCCACCACTACTTTCGCCGTGCGCTTGCCTTCGGTGTTGTAGGGGACCACTGCGCTGACGACGCTTTCGAGCGTGTAGATGAGAGGTGCGGGAGTATCGTCGAATAAAACGCGCGTGCCGGCGAGTGTCGTCATAAGAGCGAGCCCGTCGGCGGTCAGTTGCGCGGTGGCAATCTGCAGTGGACCGAGGCGCTGGCCAAAGATCGCTAATACCGTCCCCGGAGCCGCGGAGTCGCGGGCAAAACTGGCGGCATTGGTGATGGAGGTAATAACAGGCAACTCGGTGGCAGCTTGTCGAATCACGATGGTTTGATTGGCGATGACGATCGCCGCCTGGCGCGCCGCCGTGCTGGTGTTCGCTGCAACACGATAGGTGACCGCGGCGTTGCCCGAACCGGATGCCGGCGAGGTGATGGTGATCCAGTTCTGCGAAGCGCTCACCTGCCAGTTGCAGGCGCTGGTCACGGCGATGGCGCCGTTGCCGCCGTCGCCGGGGAAATCAGCCGAGGTGGGATTCACTGTGACGGTGCAAGGAACACCTTCCTGCGTCAGCGTGAAAGCGCGGCCTCCGGCGGTGATGGTAGCGGTGCGTTGGGAAACGGAGGGGTTGTCGTCGTAGGAGTATTCGATGGTTCCGTCCCCGTTGCCCGTTGCTCCCGATGTAATGCGCACCCAGTCGGCATTACTGCTGGCGGTCCAAACGCAGTTCGTCGTCACGCGGATGGTTCCGCGGCCCGCGGTGCGTGGCACCTGGGCGCTGGTGACACTGAGGGAAAACGAGCAACTGGCAGCGGCCTGGGATACGGTGAATCGTGCATTGCCGACAGTGATTGATCCGTTGCGCACGGAAGCAGTGCGATTCTCGTCGATGCGGTAGCCGATGGTGCCATTTCCCGTTCCGGTGGTACCGAAGGAGATGGTGAGCCAATCGGGGCTATCGGTGACCGCGGTGCGCGCGCAGGACGAGGCCGATGCGTTGACGGTGAGCGTGCCGATGGTATCCGGACTCGCCGGTACGCTCCGTGATGTTGGACTCAACGTGAAGGTACAGTTCTGCTGCGCGAAGGCCGGCGCAAGGAAGAGGAGGGCGAGCCACACGATCCCCATGTCTTATGTTACTCAGCACGGATGCGCGGCTGGCGTAAAGAATTGTTAATGATTCGGCGCGCCGCCACGTCCGGCGTTGGGTGTGGCGAGGTTGCGATAGACACGGAACGGCATGGCGCCGCCCGTGCCTTTCATGCCCTGGACAGAAACGCGCCAAGTGCCCGGTTCGGGGCTGTCGATGCGGAAGGATTCTTCGGTGGCCGCGGTGTTGTACCCGGTGCGATCGCCATAGGAACCGTAATGCCGGCCGGATGGGCTGACCAGGTGCAGATCGAAATCGCGCTCCGCGGTGTCCCAGCCGAGCTTTACTTCAAGGCTGGCAGTGCGAGCCGGAACGGTGGTGAGCTCACTCCACCAACTGGCCACAGGGACAGACGCTTCCCAAGTCGGGGGAAGAGACGGAGGTGCGCTGCGCGGAGTGGCCGCGGTGCTGAGGAAACTCGCGGCAGGCGCGGGTTTGGGACCGCTGCAACTGCCGTAAGGCGAGTAATTCGTGGACAGAACGTTGCCGCGTGCGGGCTTGGCGTCTTCAATGTGAAAGGGAATGCTCTGCGATGAGATGTTGGGGTCGCGAGTGACCTGCACATGCACGTGGGTGCCGAAAGAGTAGCCGGAGTTGCCGGCAATGGCGAGCGCCTGCCCTGCTTCCACACGATCGCCTGTCTGGACACGGAACGTGCCGCTCTTGAGGTGGGCATAGTGCGAATACTCACCGTCATCGTGGCGGATGGTGATGTAGTTGCCGAAGATCCGTTGACGTGGAGTCTGCCCGTAACCCATGTCGCGGGCAAGCACGACGCCGGGACGCATGGCGACGACACAGCCGCCTGAGCGCGGCGCGATGTCGTAGGCATGCAAGGTGCGGCCCCAATGAGAATAGCCGCCATAGGGAGGCTGGCTGATCATCCATTGTTCCTGCGGCGGAAACGGCAGCCGGTAGCCGGCGGTGGCGATGAGCAATCGGGCCGGGGCGCTGAGGCCGGTGGCATTCTTCACAAAGACGACATATTCGGCGGGCGCCAGCACATCCACCAGCACCGACAGGCGTCCGGCAGCCACTGTGCGCGGGAAGAGGTGATAGATGTAGCGCCAGCCGCCTTCGTTCGTGTACTGGGCGATGTGCACCAGCGATTCGTCGTTGAAGCCGGAGCCCTCAATGGTGACTTCGTTCTTCCCCGCCCCGGCATCGCGCGCAGCGACATTGGAGATGCGAATTCCCGGGGCGGCGCCTGGGGCGCCTGTAAGATCGAAAGTGCGCACGGCGAGATCTTTGCCGCCCGAGCGCACACGCACGGTCCACTTGCCCGGCTTCGAAGCAGCGGCAAATCCGCCGATGGGCAGTTGGCTCAGCAGGCAAAGCGAACGTTCGGCGGGTAGCTGGTCGTAGGGAGTGGAAGCGTAGACGGAACCCGAAGGATCGATCCATTCCACCTCGAGCGAGTCATTGGAGCGGAGGTGTTCGGCGACGAAGCGGAGGAACACCTGACGAGTGGTAGAGGGGAACGATGTATCCGTCTTAGTGAGAGCACAGGTCTCCTCACTGGCGGAAGACCCTAGTTGGGCCTGCGATACGGTAGCTCCCTCAACGGCACACACAGTCAACGCTATGAGGAACAGCCCACGCATCGGCAGAACTAGACGTATCGGCAGAAAAGGGGCTGAACTTCAGCCCCTCTTGTTTCAAGCGCTCCAGAGTTCTTGGATCGGCCCGTAGAGGTCCTGGTCCGCGTAGGGGATGTATTCCAGCCCGCGCTGGAACGGATCGTCGTAACGGGTGTTGGTGTAGTTGATCCCCATGGCCGAATAGATGGTGGCATCGATGTCTTCGACGCGCACTTCACGGTCGCGATACCAGCCGGATTCATTCATCACGGATCCGGTGGGGTCGGTGGCGCCAAGGGCACGGCCGCCCTTCACGCCGGCGCCGGCGAACATGGCGAACTGCTGCAGGAAATGGTCGCGGCCCCCTTGCGCCGTGAGCTTGCCGGTGGTGCGGCCGAACTCGCCCATCATGACGATCAGCGTCTTGTCGAAGAGGCCGTTGGCCTTGAGATCCGTGATGAGTGTGGACAACCCGTTGTCGAGTTGGCCCGCCATGCGTGGCAGGTTGATCGCATCGTAGATGTTCTGGTGGTGATCCCAGCTTCCGAAGTTAATCTGCACGTAGCGTGTGCCTTGATCGGAGGCCAACACCTTCGATGCGGTGAGGCAGGCGTTGCCGAAGCCCGAGTTGCCGTAGCGTTGCGATTCCTGGGCCGTGTAGCGGAAGGCTGCGTCCACTTTGGGATTGAACATCATGCCCCTGCCGGACTTGTAGAAGCCGTCGAAATCCTCCATGTCCTGGTGGTAGGGCGAATTGACACGGTTCACGCCATCGAGCTTGTTGAGCAGTTCCCATTTCTTGTCGAAGCGGGCCGAGCCATCGGCGTTATTCGTATCCGGGAAGCCGGAAGTGGCGGGGGTGAACTTGACCGGCGCGTACTTCGCGTTCATGTATCCGGAACCGATCATGTCGTTGGCATTAAGCCCCAGGAAGAAGGGGAAGGTATCGGTAGGCCGGCGCTCGGTCTGTTTATCGGCGGCGATGACGGAGCCGATGTTCGGCGCGATGTCGCCGAGCGCGGCGGCGGGGGAGCGGGCGATCTGCGTCCAGGCCTGGCCGAGGTTGTGCTGCAAGGCCCACGACCGCACGGAGCGCACGATCGCCATATCAGGGACTTGCTTGGCCAGGTTGGGCATGATGCCGGTAGGCCAGTCGATGCCGCTGATCTTCTCGGGTGCGAGGCTTGCGGGCGTATCCGGGGATTGCTTGAAATCGAAGGTATCGGTGTGGGAAATGGCCCCGGTGAGCAGAATGAAGATCACATTCTGCGCTTTATTGAGCAGTTGCGGATTGCCGCGCGCCACGACTCCGGAGTTCTGCGAGAAGGCGTTGCCCTGCAGGACGTAACCACCTACGCCGGCGCCGGCGAGTTGAAAGAACGCCCGCCGCGAGAGATAGCTCCGTCCGGTGAGAATCGTGTGCGGATGCGGATGCTTGCGGATGAATTGATTGAATTTGTCTTTACCCTTCATGACGTTCCTCCGTTTAGTAATTGAAGAAGAAATCCACTTTGTTGAGCAGCGCCCAGAGAAGATCTTCGGCGCGCTGCTGGCGGGTGCCGTCTTTGAGGGCGGCATAGGCAGTCTGCTTCTCTTCTTCGGTGGGATAGCGGGAGAGCACATTGATGTAGAGCATGCTCACCAGTTGCTCGTCGGTGGTGTTGGTGATGGCCTGCCGCAGAAGGCTGGCCGCTGCGCCCGTACCCGAGGCTCGGGTTCGGTTCATCACGAAGGCATCGTTCATCAGGTTGAGGGCTTGCAGGGTGGACCCCTCGTCACGGCGATCCTCGGTGTCGCGATTGCCACGATAGAAGGTGTCAAGCCACTGGCTGAGCCCGACGTTGACGACATCGGGGAGTTGCATCGCCTTGGTCAGCGTACCCAGACCGGCGACGTTGTAGGTTTGGGGAAGGTTGGTGGAAAGGGTGATCGAATCGTGAATCTCTTCGGCCCACATGCGGCGCGGGATGTGGCGGGCGTACATGTCTTCGTAGACCGCTTTCCACTCGCCGCTGTAGCGGCTGGAGAGCTGATAGGAGTCACTGGTGACGATGGTCCGCATGAGCGCCTTGAGATCGTATTTGTTGTCGATGAAATGCTGGGCCAGGGCGTTCAACAAACGGGGTTGATTGGGCTGAAGGGTCCAGGGCGCCTCGGGTGGATTATCGGGATCGAGCCTGGCAGGGTCGAACTGGTTTGCGGGTTCGACGAACGCCTTCGTCATGAACTCCTTCCAGATGTAGTTCACGGCCGCGCGGGAAAACTGGAAGTCCGCAGTCACTTCGCGGGCGATGGCGGCACGGTAGTTTTCTCCTTGCCGCGGCTTACCGCCGCTGAAGGGGTATTCGGGGGTGACGACGCGCAAGGTGCCGACGGGGTTGCGCGACGGGCGGTTGCCTGTGGTTGTGTTCAGTCCGTAGCTGGTGCGCAGGTTCTCCGAAACATTCCAGTAATAGGGAGTACCTGAGTTGGCATTGACCCGGGTGCGCGCCAGGGCGGTCTGGGAAAAGAACGCGGCCATCTGGTAGCCCTGATAGCGCGTCGCGGTCTTGCCCCATAGCGAGAGGGTATCGAGGTGACGGCGGCCATCGTGGCACAGCACGCAGTTCATGTGTCCAATGCCAAGAAACGTCTCCGCGGTGTTGACCGCCATCTGATCCCAGATATCCTGCGTGGGGCCGCCGGTGACGAATCCGCCTACGATCCAGTTCAGATTGCCCTGCTCATAGCTGTTCGTACCTTGCGCGGTAAGCAGTTCGGTGGCGATTTTGTCGTATGGCTTGTTCTGCGTCATTGCCTCGCGAATCCATGTGTGGAACGCGTTGCGGCCGTCGGCGTAGCGCACCACCTGGGTCGTTCGGACGGTGTTCTTGAACATGTCGCCGAAGAACATCGACCATTTGTCCACCCAGTCGGGCGAAGCCAGCAGTTCGTCGATCAGTTTGTTGCGCTTGTTGGGATCGCCATCGGCGACGAATGCCTGCACGCGCGCGGCAGTGGGAATCCGACCCGTGAGGTCGATGGTGACGCGGCGAATGAACTCGAAGTCGTTGGTGCGGTTGGCTGGTGTGACGTTGTTCTGCCGCCAGACATCGAACAGGTGTTTGTCAATGACGTTATTGGATTCAGCGGGTCTCCCGCCGCTATCCTTGTATGCCATGGCCGGCAGGCGCGAGGCCACCTCATTGGCGATACGGCTGAATGCAAACTCCTTGTGACTGGCGGCAGCGAGGCCGCTCTTCGTGTAGAAGGCTTGCTTCGGTCCAAAGAAGGAGCAGTTGGCATGCTCGACGTCAAGTTCCTCCGAAGGTTCCTGCGCCGAAAGGAAATAGCCCGATACCAGGATGGCTGTCCCGGCGAGCAGGGGTATGGTTCTCTTGTTTGTGAATGGAAACTTCATGGTAATTTCGATTCCCCGTTTCGGTCCTTACTGTTCATCCTAACCCGGCGAGTGGGGGATAGTTTCGCTGGGCGTTTGACTTAATTCCCTGACGAAAAAAGCCGAGCCGGGTTGACATCACCAGGGGCCTTAGGATTTCATACCCCCATGGGCTACACCCCGAAATTGACGCGCCGGCAGATCTTGTCCTCAATCCCTGTACTCACTTCGGGGACCATGCTGGGGCCGCTGAGAGGACAGAAGCCGGACACGTCGGCTCCGGCGGTGATTCGCGGGCGGCTCACCGATGCCGGCGGAAAAGCGGTGGCCGCGAAGATTCGCGTAACGGAAGCCAACACCGGGGAAGTGTTCATGCCCCGCGAGGCGATTAAGACGATGCCGGACCGGCGTCATTATTTCTACGCCCGCGGCAACTACGAAATTGCAGTACCGGCGGGGCGCTATCGCATCGAAGCGGTGCGAGGCATCTGTCATCAGCCGGCGGTGGAGTATACGGAAGTGGGTAGCGGCATCGCGCACAACGTGGATCTGGCGATTCAGCCTTTGCGCGACTTGAAACCCGCGGGTTGGTATTCGGGTAATACACACACCCACTACCATCTGTCGATCGACGAGAACCCGGATGACCGGATTCGCATGGTGCCTCCGGCCGAGGATCTGGATGTGAGCGTGTTGAGCTATCTGATCCGCAACGATTCGCCTTACATTACGAATCGCTATCCCGTGGGCAGACTGCCGCAGTTTTCGCGTGACGGCACGATCATGGACATGGGTGAAGAGGCGAGGAACAACATCCGCTTTGGTGACTTCGGCTATGGGCATGTTCTGTTTCTGAATATTCCTCGGCCGATTGAACCGGTTTCTACAGGCTTGCTGAGCAAGGATGGCAAGGCGCCGGATTATCCGACGCTTTCCACGCTTTGCGCGCAGGCGCGGCAACTGGGAGGCACTACGGTTTGGTGCCACAACGGAAGCGGCATCGAGATTCCGGTGGCGGCCGCGCTGGGATTGGTGAACGCCTACAATGTCGCCGATGGTCTGGCGGCGGATTACGAGAGGTATTACCGGCTGCTCAATTGCGGATTGCCGATTACGGCGTCGACGGGGACCGACTGGTGGATTTACGATCACAACCGTGTTTTCGTGCAGGTGGAAGGCTCGTTTACTTATGACAGCTGGATCGCCGGGCTAAGGGCTGGGCGCACGTTCGTCAGTAACGGACCGCTGCTGCTCTTGACGGTGGACGGCAAAGGGCCCGGCAGTACAGTGGCGCCGCGCGGCAAGATCCGGGTATCGGCCGAAGCTGTTTCACGGATTCCGTTCGAGCGAATCGAAATTGTGCAGGACGGCCGGGTAGTGGCGGACCAGCCATCCGTGGGCGGGACGCAGGTGCGATTGGAACGGGAGCTGGAGGTGGAAGAGGGAGGTTGGATTGCGGCGCGGGTGACGGGGAGCGCGAAGACCTACGCGGGGTATCCGGTGTTCGCCCACTCCAGCCCGGTGTATCTGCGTGTGGACGGAACAGCGTATCGGAAGGCAGAGGCGATTGGGGCTTGTCTGGATGAAGTGGAACGATCAATGAGGCTGATTGCGAAGACGTATCGATTCGACAACGATGCGCAACGGGCGATGGCGGTGGGCAAGTTCCGTGAAGGGCGCGATGCGTTCGGGCGGCTGCTCACGACGGCAACCTTGAGGTGATTTATCCGGCGCCCAGCCATAGCAGGATCGGATGCGATGGCAGAAACCGACAGGGAAGTTTGGGCAGGCGGTTTACAGGATCGTTGCCCCTTTGTACGATAGGACCAATAGTGTTGTTGGGGTTTGGAATGAATCGATCTGGGATTCGGCCCCAGGCGGACTACGCTATCGTAACTGGCAGCTCCGCCGATAAGCGAGATTAGGCACGATGTTGGAGACGATTCAGGAAACAATGCGGGTCGTAATAGCCGAAGATAGCGGACCTTCTCGCCT
Organism: Acidobacteriota bacterium; assembly: GCA_018268935.1. Taxonomy (GTDB): domain Bacteria; phylum Acidobacteriota; class Terriglobia; order Bryobacterales; family Bryobacteraceae; genus CADEFT01. The sequence continues at coordinate 48,655 of JAFDVS010000109.1, forward strand.
CGCATTGGAGAGAACACTGGCCAAGTGGGGATACGAAGTCATTTCATGCAAAGACGGAAATGCGGCATGGGAGGCGTTGCAGCAAGACGATTCGCCGCGGCTTGCCATTCTCGACTGGATGATGCCAGGTTATTCGGGACCGGAAATAGTCCGGATGGTTCGCGCCCAAGCGGAGGAGCGCAAAGCCGCTTACACGTACATCCTTCTTCTCACCTCAAAAAATGAGCGGGCGGATCTGATTGAAGGGTTAGAAGCGGGCGCGGACGATTACATCACGAAGCCTTTCGACCAACAGGAGTTGCGGGTGCGTCTGCGCACCGGTATGCGGATTCTCAATCTGCAGGCAGAACTGGTGGCGGCACGTGAAGCATTGCGCGAGCAGGCGATGCGTGACGCGCTTACCGGACTGTGGAATCGCCGCTCTATCATTGAGATTCTGATCCGGGAGCAATCCCGATCGACCCGCGAATCCGCTCCCGTTGGTGTGCTGATGATGGATATCGATCACTTCAAGCGCGTCAACGACACACACGGGCATTTGGCTGGAGACGACGTTCTGAAAGAAGTGGCGCGGCGGCTGCTGGCCAGCGTGCGTCCGTATGATGGAGTGGGGCGCTATGGCGGCGAGGAATTCATCATCGTGCTGCCCGGTTGCGATGAAGCCAGCATTCAGTCGCGGGGCGAAGCGATGCGCGCCGCGATCAGCGACGACCCGGTCCTGGCACAAGGCTTGAGTTTGAAAGTATCCGCCAGCTTTGGCGCCACGGTGTTTGTCCCCCCTAATGGCGTGGAAACGGCGGAGCTCATTCGCGCCGCGGATGATGCCCTCTACGAAGCCAAGCGTAACGGCCGGAACTGCCTCGTCTATCGGCACGCCTCATCCACAGTAGCCAGTTAGCCTGCACTGCCCGCACGGGGTGTTCCGTGCTACGCTCACTCGTTGATCCCCGCTATCTAGCTTGTATAGGAGCCCTGGACAATCCATGAGCGATCTCGTGATCTACTCCTCCGCCAACGGAGTGGCTGTTCTCACCGTAAACAATCCGCCAGTGAATGCACTGAGCCCAGGCGTGCCGGAAGGCATTCTGGATGGGCTGCAAAAGGCAGCGCAAGACCCCAGCGTGGGCGCCGTTGTGCTCATCGGAGGAGGCCGCAGTTTCATCGCCGGCGCCGATATCAAGGAATTCGGAAAAATCACTTCCGGAGAGAAGAAACGCGGAGTTGGGTTAGCGCCGCTGCTGGCGGCGCTGGAGGATTCGCCGAAACCTGTGGTGGCGGCAATCCACGGCCAGGCGTTTGGAGGCGGGCTGGAAGTGGCAATGGCCTGCGCCTATCGCGTGGCCATAGACGCGGCGAACGTGGGGCAGCCGGAAGTGAAACTCGGCATCATTCCCGGTGCAGGCGGCACGCAGCGGCTGCCTCGCCTGGTGGGCGTGGAGAAGGCAGTGGCGATGTGCCAGTTCGGCGATCCGGTGAAGGTGCCCGCGGCGCATGCACTGGGGCTGATTGACGCCGTGTTGGAAGGCGGCCTGCTGGAAGGTGCGATCGCATTTGCACAGGGCATCGCTGGTAAGCCGGTGAGGCGCGTGCGTGATCGTAACGAGAAACTGGGCACTGCGGCGGAGAATGCTGCCATATTCGCGGCCGCGCGTGACGCCGCCGCCAAACGGCAGCGCGCGCTGATGGCTCCACTAGCCGCGATCCAGGCTGTGGAAGCCGCTACAACATTGCCCTTCGAGGACGGCATCAAAGAAGAGGGCCGCCTGTTCCAGGAGTGCCTCTTCTCTTCGCAGTCCAAGGCGATGATTCATGTGTTCTTCGGCGAACGCACGGTGGCAAAGATTCCGGATGTGCCTAAGGAGACGGCGGTGTTTCCGATTCGCTCGGCAGCCATTATCGGCGCCGGGACGATGGGTGGAGGTATCGCCATGAACTACGCGAACGCGGGCATTCCCGTAGTGTTGAAAGAGACCTCGCAAGCCGCGCTGGACAAGGGTGTGGCGACGATTCGGAAGAACTATGCCAACTCGGTGGCGAAGGGCCGCTTCTCCCAGGAGACGATGGACCGGCGCATGGCGCTGATTACACCCACTCTCTCCTATGATGGCTTCGCCGATGCCGACATCATTGTCGAAGCAGTGTTCGAAGGGATGGCGCTGAAGAAGGAGATCTTCGCTGAGGTGGACGCCATCGCGAAGTCGGATTGCATTCTGGCATCGAATACCTCGACGCTCAGCATCGATGAAATCGCATCGGCGACGAAGCGGCCACACATGGTGATAGGCCATCACTTTTTCAGCCCCGCGAATGTGATGCGGCTGCTCGAAATCGTGCGCGGCAAATCGACGAGCAAAGAGGTGATTGCGACCTCGATGGCGCTGGCGAAGACGCTGGGCAAGATTGGCGTACTGGTGGGCAATTGCCGGGGGTTTGTGGGGAATCGCATGTTCGGGCCTTATCGACGGGAAGCGCAGTTTCTTGTTGAGGAAGGCGCGGATATCGAGGCGGTGGATCGGGTGATGTACGACTTCGGCATGGCGATGGGTCCCTTGCAGGTGGGAGACCTGGCGGGACTCGATGTCGGCTGGCGGATTCGCAAGGAGTTTCGGCATCTGGAAGTGCCGGGTGTACGCAAGCCGCTGCTCGAAGACAGGCTTTGTGAAATGGGACGTTACGGGCAGAAGACTTTGGGTGGGTGGTATGCCTACGATGAGAACCGCCGCCCGAAGCGCGACCCGATGGTGGAGGAATTGATCGTCAAGGTAAGAGAGCAAGCAGGGATTACTCCGCGGGCCATCTCGGAAGACGAGATCCGTGATCGTCTGTTGTACGCGCTGGTGAATGAAGGCGCGCGCATCCTGGAAGAGGGCATGGCGCTGCGATCCGTGGACATCGATATCATTTACCTCAACGGCTACGGCTTTCCTCCGCATCGCGGAGGCCCGATGTTCCATGCCGACATAACCGGCATCGGGAAGGTTTACGAACGGATTCAGGAATTTCATCAGCAGCATGGTCCGCTGTGGACCCCTGCCCCGCTCATCGAGCGGCTCGCCCGGGAAGGAAGGACCTTCGCCGGCTTCCCTTATCAGGAGAGTACTCATGCGTGAAGCAGTAATCGTGGATAGCGTGCGGACGCCGCTGGCAAAGTCGTTTCGCGGCTCGTTTAACAGGACGCACCCGGCGGACTTGATGGCGCATTGCCTGCGGGAGGTGCTGAAGCGGCATCCGGAATTGGATCCGGCGGAAGTAGAGGATGTCATCGTGGGATGCGGCCAGCCGCATGGACCGCAAGGCGTGAATGTGGCTCGTGTTTCGTCGGTGCTGGCAGGGCTGCCTGTCACCGTCGCGGCTACCACGGTGAACCGGTTCTGTTCATCGGGCTTGCAGTCGGTGGCGATGGCCGCGCACCAGATCATCCATGAAGGCGCGGAGGCAGCCATTGGCGGGGGGTTGGAGAGCATCACGATGAGCCCGCGCGATTCACAGGCGCACCCGGTGGTGAAGGAGAACAAACCAGGGATCTACATGGTGATGGGTGTCACTGCGGAAGTAGTGGCCAAGCGCTACAAGGTGAGCCGGCAGTTGCAGGACGAATACTCGCTGCTCAGCCAGCAACGCACTGGCCGGGCGCAACAGGAAGGATTCTTCCGCGAAGAGATCGCGCCGATGGAAGTGACTCGCGCGATTCTGGACAAGAAGACCGGAGAGGCCATCGGTGAGGAACAGGCGTTAGTCTCTGGTGATGAATGCAACCGTCCGGATACGACGCTTGAAGGGTTGCTTAAATTGAAACCGTATTTCGATCCGGATAGCGGAGAAGGGTCAGTGACTGCGGGAAACTCCTCGCAGCTCTCCGACGGGGCCAGCGCCACGCTGGTGATGTCGCGGCAGAGAGCCGATGAACTGAAAATTCCTTACAAGATGATCTATCGCGGATTCGCCGTGGCGGGACTTGAGCCGGATGAGATGGGAATCGGACCGGTGTACGCAGTGCCGAAGCTGCTCAAGCGGCAGGGGCTGAAAATCGATGACATTGATCTGTGGGAGCTGAATGAGGCTTTTGCCGTGCAGGTGGTCTACTGCCGCGACCGGCTGGGACTCGATCCGGAAAAGCTGAACGTGAATGGCGGCTCCATCGCCATCGGCCATCCGTTCGGCATGACTGGCTCGCGATTGGTGGGCACGCTTGCCAATGAGATGCGGCGCCGCAAATCACGGTATGGCGTGGTGACAATGTGCGTCGGCGGCGGGCAAGGGGCAGCCGGCTTGTTTGAATGCGTCAACTAGCGGTTCTGCAAAAAGAGATCACGTCGTGTGAGCGATGCCCGCGTCTGCGCGAGCATTGCCGCAATGTCGCCGTCACAAAGCGCCGCGCCTATCTCGACTGGGATTATTGGGGCAAGCCGGTGCCATCGTTCGGTGATTCTGAGGCGCGGCTGCTGATCCTGGGCTTGGCGCCAGGGGCACATGGAGCAAATCGCACCGGGCGCATGTTCACCGGCGATTCGTCGGGCGATTTCCTCTACCGTGTGTTGTATGAGACGGGGTTTGCCACGCAGCCTACCAGCGTTTCCTCCGGCGATGGACTTTCGCTTGTAGATGCCTACATCACGGCGTCGGCGCATTGCGCTCCGCCGGATAACAAGCCGTCGAAGGAGGAGTTGGCGAACTGCCGGCCGTACCTGGAGCGGGAGTTGCAGTTGCTGCGAAGCGTCAAGGTTGTCGTGGCGCTGGGACGCGTTGCCTTTGACACTTACCTCAGCATTGTGGGCAGGCGCAAATCGGCGTATGTGTTTGCGCATGGCGCGGTGCATACGCTCGGCGGCGAACTGCCGGTGCTGATCAGTTCCTATCACCCGAGCCAACAGAATACGTCGACAGGCAAGCTGACGCACGCCATGCTGCTGGCTACGTTTCAAGCGGCAAGGGATCTTCTCGAGGATCGTAATCCACCAGCACCGAGTAAGTCTCGATGAGCCGCGCATGATCGCTGGCCAGGCGGTACTCCTTCGATGCCAGGTTCGGAAGGAAGATCTGCTCCGCGCCACCGGGCCATTGCACATGTTTGAGGTGCGCTGTGGTTTCTTTCTGTGCTCGTGCCGGCCCGACCCAGGCAAAGACAGGCCGCGTCAGTTCGATGACGTAGATGTGGCGCATGCCGGAACTCCAGCCGAACTTGACGGCGAGATGCATGCGGGCGAGTTTCACGAAGGTTTTGCGATCACCTTTCGATTCCTGCATCAGCCACTGAAAGACATCATGAGAGAACCACCAGACGCCGTGAAAAATGCGGTCATCGGGCAGTGTGCTGATGCGGAACAGGCGAGAAGGCGGATCGAGGCGCTTCCTCTCCGGTTTGCCGTGGAATGCCGCGGCCACGCCGCTGGGCGCAACACGGCGGTAACGGGGCGTAATCAAGATCTGATCGTCGGAAAGATCCTCATTGAGGTACATAGACTCCCCCCTCACAGAGGAACGCGGAAACCGGAGGCGTATTCCATCACGCCGAAGCAGGTTGCTGTTGGGTGGCGCAGTGTAGCGTGCCAAGGCCGAGCACGAGATCGCCGCAGTAAATGGGAACAACCTCTCTGCCGGGAAAGAGCTTCGCCAGTGTGTTGGACGCCACACGGTCGGCGGGATCGTTAAAGACGGGAACCAGCACAAGCCTGTTGGCGATGTAGAAATTGGCGTAACTGGCCGGAAGGCGCTGGCCATCGAAGACCACTGGACGAGGCATGGGCAACTTCACGACGTCGAGCTTGCGGCCATCCTGATCGCGGAAGGTGCGTAGCAGGCGGTAGTTCTCGGCGAGGATGGCATGATTCTTCTCGTTGCGATCGGATTCGCTGGCTATGACGACGGTGGTGGGATTGATGAAACGCGCCAGATCGTCCACATGCCCGTGGGTGTCATCGCCTTCGATGCCGTCCTTCAGCCAGAGCACATGACACGCGCCGAGGTATTCGTTCAGAAGTTGCTCCATGCGCTCGCGGCTGATACCGGGATTGCGGGCTTGAATCGGGCTGAGCAGGCACTCTTCGGTGGTGAGCAGCGTTCCGGCGCCATTGACGTCGATGCTGCCTCCTTCGAGCACCACATGGCGTTTGCCGTCGATGGGCTTGAGATACGGCATTCGGAGCTTGCGCTTCAGGAGCGGCGGGATGGCGGCGTCGAGCGTGTGATTGGGATACTTGGCCCAGCCGTTGAAGCGCCAATGGGTCATGGCAACGGCGCCGTTGTCATCGCGCACGAAGATGGAACAGAAGTCGCGAGTCCAACTGCGGTCCGTTGGGAAGCGATAAAACTCGACGGCAGCCATGGTGGCGCCGGATTTCTCCAGCACAATGCGCGCGGCGCGTTCCGCTTTCTCGCCGCCGATGAGGATGCGCACTTTCTCGACGCGTGAGAGATAGCGAACCATTTCTCCGTACACCCAGGGCACGGGGGCGAACTTTCCCGGCCAATCCGTTTTCTCATGCGGCCAGGCGAGCCAGGTTGCCTCGTGCGGCTCCCATTCCGCGGGCATTCGATATTGCGGCATCAGTCGCGCCACCGCTGCAGGATGGGGGCGTAGGCATCGATGCGCCGGTCGCGGAAGAAGGGCCAGTTGCGGCGTACTTCGTCACAACGTTTGGGATCGATCTCGGCGATGAGGATCTCTTCTTCGTCGACGGATGCATCGGCGATGATCTGACCGGATGGATCGGCCACGAAGGACGAACCCCAGAACTCGAGCCCGTTATCCGGCGTGCCTTCAAAGCCGATGCGATTGACGGCGGCCACGTAAACACCGTTGGCAATGGCATGGGCACGCTGGATGGTGCGCCAGGCATCGCGTTGCGACTCGCCGTATTGGGCCTTTTCGTGAGGATGCCAGCCGATGGCCGTGGGATAGAACAAAACGCTCGCCCCGAGCATACTGGTGGCGCGGGCGCCTTCCGGATACCACTGATCCCAGCAGACCTGCACGCCGATGCGCCCATAGCGTGTATCGAAGTTGAGGAACCCGAGATCGCCGGGGGTGAAGTAGAACTTTTCGTAGTAGAGCGGGTCGTCGGGAATGTGCATCTTGCGGTAGACGCCCTGCAACTCGCCATCCGCGCCCAGCACAGCGGCGGTGTTGTGATAAAGCCCGGCGGCGCGCTTTTCGAATAGGGAGGCGACGATGACCACGCCCAGTTCCTTGGCGAGTTGGCTCATGCGATAAGTGCTGGGGCCGGGAATGGTTTCGGCGAGAGCGAACAACTCCGCGTTCTCTTCGCGACAGAAATACTGCGAGCGGAACAGCTCCTGGAGGCAGATCACCTGTGCGGATTGGGCGGCTGCCTCGCGGATCTTCTGCTCGGCTTTGGCGAGGTTCTGCTCGGGATCCGTACTGCAGGACATCTGCACCAACCCGATCCGGTACTTCCGTTCATCAATGGACATAAACTCACTATTGTAGCGAGCGAGTGCGCTAGGACGGTCCGATTTTTTCCAGTTGCAGGGTGATGGTTCCTACAGGGAAGCCGAGACGCACACGAATCTGGACCGGCAGTTTGCGGTCGTCGTCGGTGAGCCAAACATAGAGGCGCGCTTTGCGCCGGAAGAGTACATCGTTGAACAGGAACGCTTCGTAGCGCAAAGTCTGGTATTCGCCAGTGGGCGTCTTGACCTTTTCTTTTTCCTGCGCTTCGATTTTGGCGCTCACCATCTTTTTGCCGTCGCTCATCGGGAACGTGATGCTCTGCCCGGGGGCAAGTTTCTGCGCGCGAAGCCGCAACAGAGCGGCGATGATGTCCTGCACGCAGTCCGCCGTGTCGAGATCCTTTTCCAGGACGATGTTGTTCTTGATCAGGTCGCGTTCGAGGTAGTGCGATTTCTTCGTCTGGCGATTGAACCGTACTGCGGTATCACGGCGCCGGCTACCCTCCTGCGATGCGAGGTGGATGCTGGATACACAGTAGCCGGAGTCAAAAAGGACACGATAGTCGTCATTGACGGTGTACAACTTGGAAACAAGACCGGCGGACTCGAGATGCAAATCCCCAGCCCAGGCGGAATTGGCTTGTGGCGTGCGGCTCAACCGCGCCATGCCTGCTCGCACCAGGCGCCATTCGATGCCGAACTGCAGCACTTCCACTGGCTTGGGAGCATCGACGATGGCCTGCGGAGACACGGGAAGGGCGAACGCGAAGCAAGCCGCGCAGAGAGCCCACCGCTGAAACGAGAGCTTAGGCATCGGACTCATTGAGTTTGGCAGACGCAGCTTCGATTTGGCAACCTGATAGACATGCTGTTGATAGCTGCCAGCCTGCTAAGTGTGGTGTCCGCACAGAACCTTTCTTCCCGCGTGGAAGCCGTCATCGAGCGCGCGCCTGGCACGGTCTCCCTGTTCGCGAAGAACCTGGAGACTGGCCGGACCTTCGGCGTACGGCCCGATGAACGGGTGCGCACGGCGAGCACGATCAAACTCCCGATCATGGCGGCGCTGTTTCAGGAAGTGCAGCGGGGGCGGGCGAAATGGACTGAATTGCTCACTGTGGCCAAGGACGACAAAGTTTCAGGCTCAGGTATTTTGAGTGAGTTTACCGATGGCATGCGGTTCCCTATTCAAGACCTGATGCATCTGATGATCGTCGTGAGCGACAACACGGCCACGAATGTGATTCTCGACCGGATCACGGCGGAGACGGTGAATCGCTACATGGATCAGCTTGGACTGAAGCAGACGCGGTCGCTCCGCAAAGTACGAGGCGACGGGAATCAGCTCAAGGCGCCGAGCGGATACAGTGAAGCGGGAAAACTGGAGGAGAACAAACGTTTCGGCCTAGGGGTGACCACACCGCGGGAGATGGTATTACTGCTGGAGATGATCGACAAGGGTGAGGTGGTGAGCAAGGAAAAATCGAAAGAGATGATCGCCGTGTTGAAACGCCAGCGGTACACCGAGGGGATCGGGCGGCGGCTGGGAAATACGCCGGTGGCCAGCAAATCCGGCGCTTTGGATGCACTGCGGAGTGATGTGGGGATCGTCTATCACCCGAAAGGCCGCGTGGCGCTGGCGATAACCGTAGATGATATGAAGAACATCGATTGGTCAGCGGATAACGCCGGGCATTTGGTTATCTCCGAACTGACTGGAATCCTGCTGGAAGAGTTAACTCGTTGATTTTTGCGGAACGAAGCCACGCTGGCTGCGTATAGAGAACATGCGCAACTTCTCCTACGCTGTCCGGATGCTGCTGCGGAGCCCCGGGTTTACATTTGCGGCGGTGCTGTGCCTGGGACTGGGTATCGGGGCGACGACGGCGATTTTCAGCGTGGTGAACGCCGTGGTGTTGCGGCCGCTGCCCTATCAGGAACCGGAACGGCTGATGCGCACGTATACCGAGTTCCCGACCTTTCCCAACGGCGGTTTGCGGCGCTTCTGGACATCGCCGCCGGAGTGGCTGGATCTGCGCCGGGAGACAAAGGCCTGGGAATCGCTGGAGGCATTCACTACCAACGGAGTGAATATCGGCGGCGGCACGGAGCCCGTGCGAGTGACGGCGTCGTTCCTCACCGGCGGGCTGCTACCGATGTTGGGTGTATCGCCGGTGAAAGGGAGATTACTCACCCCTCAGGACGATGCGCCGGAGGCCGTGCTGACGGCCGTCATTTCGCACGGGGTATGGCAACGAGTCTTTGGAGGCGACCCCAACATTCTCAGTCGTGACGTTAAGCTGAACGGCCGGCCATGCCACATTGTTGGCGTGATGCCGGATGGCTTCCAGTTTCCTCCAGGAGAGGTAGACGCGCCGGAGGTATGGGCGCCACTGCAGATCAATCCCGCAAGCCCCGGCCCCCGGAGCAGCCATTTCCTGTACCTCATCGGGCGGTTGAAGAACGGAGTTTCGGTGGAACAGGCGCGGCAGGACCTGACGCGTATTGCCAATGAGCACGAGAAAGACTCAGGCCACCGGTTCCATCCGAAGAATCATCCGCTTATTGCCTTCCCCCTGCATGAAGAAGTGGTGGGGAACGTGAAGCCGGCCATGCTCACCATGCTGGCCGCAGTCATGTTTGTATTACTGATTGCCTGCGGCAATGTGGCGAATCTGCTGCTCGCCCGGGCGGAGGGACGACAGCGTGAGATCAGCATTCGCACGGCCATGGGGGCTGACCTGCGGGCGCTGTTAGGACAGTTTCTGGTGGAGGGTGTGCTGCTATCGCTGCTTGGCGCGGTGTTGGGATTGCTGTTCGCCTTTGCCGGCTTGCGGACCATCGTGGCGTTGAATGCGGGAAGTATCCCACGCGCGCTGGAAATCGGTATGGATTGGCGTGTGCTGCTTTTTACGCTGGCTGTGTCGATCGCCACGGGTGTGTTCTTCGGGCTGGCCCCTTTGCTGCACCGCTTCGGCAAGACCGTAGCCGAGTCGTTGAAGGCCGCGGGTGGGCGCACCACGGCATCGGTGGAGGCAGGCCACTTTCGGCGAGCGATGGTGGTGAGTGAGTTGGCGCTTGCGTTGATGCTGTTGATTGGCGCTGGCCTGATGATTCGTGCGTTCCGGAAACTGCAGGCGGTAGAGACCGGCATTCGGTCCGATCGCGTTCTCACTATGCGTATCGCGCTTCCACCACCGGTGTATCCGGAAAACCAGCGCGTAGTCCAGTTCTGGGATCAGTTATTGAAACGAGTGAATGGGTTGCCCGGTGTCGCGGCGGCATCCATGTTCAGCGGAATGCCACCTATCCGGCCGCTCAACGCCAGCGATACGGAAATCGAAGGATGGGTCAAGCAGGAAGGCGGCCCTGGGCAGAACATCGACTATTACCAAACCGCAGGCGACCGGTTCCTGGAAGCGACGGGCGCACGCCTGGTCGAAGGCCGGGTGTTCGACGAACGCGACGGAGAGAACGCTCCGCCGGTGCTGGTGATCAACCAAACGATGGCGCGCATGTATTGGCCTGGTCAAAGCGCTGTTGGGAAGCGCGTGCGGCCCAATTTCCGCGATCCGTGGCGCACTGTTGTGGGAGTCATCGGAGACATCAAGAACGCGGGCGTCGACAAGCCATCGGGGACGGAACTATTCCTTCCTTTCCGCCAAACCCAAGGGCTCGGCATCCGCAACGGGTTTCTGGTGATTCGCACCAATGGTGATCCCAGAGACATGGCCCGCGCGGCAAGGGCGGAAATCGCGGCGCTCGATGCATCGCTTCCCGTATCGCAGGTGCGCACGATGGACGATATCATGGCGCTTGCCAATGCTCGGCCTCGCTTTCTCACGGCGTTGTTGAGCATTTTTTCCGGTGTAGCGCTGGTGCTGGCTGCCCTTGGAATCTATGGGGTAATGTCGTATCTGGTGGCGCAGCGCACGAACGAATTCGGAATTCGCATGGCGATTGGAGCGCAGCAAACAGATGTTCTCTGGCTCGTTATTCGTCAGGGGTTGATCCTGGGAACGGTGGGAGTCGCCCTTGGCGCCGTGGGCGCAGCCGGCTTGACGCGATACCTGAAGGGCTTGCTGTATGGCACGGATGCGCTCGACCCAACGACATTCGCGGCCATGGCCGGGGCACTTACAGCGGTGGTGGTGCTGGCATGCTTTCTTCCAGCGCTTCGAGCCACGCGCGTGGATCCAATCCGCGCGTTACGGTACGAGTAGGCGCTTGGACGATGCGGCCCGCCTCAAACTGCAGGACTGCGTCATAGTCTCGTAACTGCTCCGCGGTAGGCTTTGGCTCCATCTTGCGCGCCAGATCCACATGCAGTGACGGGTCATTGTAGTAGAGCTGGGTAATGAACACCATGTCCCAGTCGGTGAACGGATCGTTCAGAAACAGCACACGTGCTCCTTTGGGCAATTGCAGGCCGGCGTTGTTGAGTTGCTGAATCGTGCGCCAGGTGAGTGCCTGTCCACTATGAATGGCCGGCAGGTAGTGATGCTTCTCCTTGTAATGGTAGGCGCCTATTGCAAGCGTGGTCAGGATCAGTGCGGCATGTTGCCAGCGAAGGGCTATCGCGGGAAATCGCCTCAACACATCAGCACAAACAGCGGTGACCAGCATTGCGTACCCGGCCAGAGGTACGTACATCGCCGGACCACCCATGCGTCCGATGAAGACGATGGGCAACGAACTGAGAAGAATCCAGAACCAGCAGAACAGGATGAGTTGGTTTTGCCGGGCCAGTGCGTAGACAAGCAAGACGGCCCAGAAGAGTATGGTGTCCCATTGGTCCACCGATCCTGCGGGAAGGTAGAACATGGTCTGCAGATAGCTGGCATGGCCGGCGAGAAACATGTCGAGCGAAAAACGGGGATGATATGCCTCCATACTCGTGAGCGACTGCGGGCCAAGGCATTTCCCCAGCACATAGACAGACGTTAGTGCGCCTGTCGCGAACACCGGGCGCAGGTGGCGGAAACGATGAAAGATGCCCTCGTGCACCAGGAGGAAAACCGGGAGAGTAACCGCTATCTCCTTGGCGTTGAGCGCGAGAATATAGAGGCCGCAAACGGCGGAAAGGCGCGACAAGGAGAGCCCCCCCTTTTCCCTCGCCGACAGATAGGCGTTGAACGCCAGATAGTAAAAGGTGGCGCAAAGCACGTCATAGATCTGGGAGTTGAAGTAATAGACGACCACCATGGCGCCGTGATAGCAGGAGAATACGGTGGCGAAGCGAGCCTGCTGTAGGGATGCCGAACATAAACGGAAAAATCGGTAACATAATCTTATATTGACCAACAACAAGAAGAAGATGGCGGCGCGGTAGGGCAAAGGGTTCAACCCGGCGAACGAATAGAGCGTGGAATAAAAAACTCCGCCCAATGGCCGGTAGAAGGTACTGTAGAACCGTAGATTCGCGAGCGCCAGTTCCCACGCTGTGCGGCCATGGTAGCAGGCGAGATTCATCATGTCGTCGGCGGCGAAGGACACGAGCAGCGCATCGCCCGCGAGGACGCAGAAATACACTACAACCAGAATGGGAAACATGAAATTCAACGCACGTGTAATGTGCGTGCACTCATTAAGACCATGCGCCGGCACGGACCCACTACACTGCGGCCGCCAAATTACGGAGAATTCCGCGCCTTTGGTTCTACTACACTTCTGAGTGCGCTACGACGAGGCCATCAAAGAAATCCTGCAATCGACACATCTACGGCTGCTGGAGTATCTCTCGGGCTCGACGGTGCGCAACTGGCTCAACGGGGGAGTTGCCGCAGACGCAGATGCGGCGAATCGACCTACTTGCGGATCTGGAGAACGGGACGCTCTTCCACTTGGAATTGCAGACTCGGAATGACCCGCAGATCGGACGGCGGCTACTCCATTACCGTCTGTTGATCGAAGAGGCCTTGGATCGCGTACCGGAACAAATGGTGCTGTATATCGGCTGGGAGAGGCTACGGATGGAATCCGCTTTGCTTCGTCCCAACCTGCAATTCCACTACCGGATGGTGGATATTCGCGACTTGGACGCGGAGATGATTCGAGGCAGCAGGCGCATCGAGGACCGGATCTTGTCGATCCTGTTTGGATATGGAAGCGCGAAGCCTGTTGCGCTGGAAGTCCTGCATGAAATCAGCAGGATGGAGCAACCCGAGCGCGGGGCGGCACTCGCAAAGCTTCTGGTAACATCAGGATTGAGACGGCTGCACACCGATCTGCACGATGAGGTTTCACGAATGCCATTACTAAGCGACGTTCTGGAGAATCCGTTCCTTCAGGATTGGTTCAAAGCGGGTGAGGCCACAGGAGAAGCTAGAGGAGAGGCCAGAGGAGAAGCCAAAGGCCGGGCAGAGGAAGCGTATCGCTTCATGTCTCACTTGCTGGAGCGAAGGTTCGGCCCATTGCCGGATTGGGCCAAAGACAAACTTCGCGCTGCGTCTCCGGAAACTCTGGAGAGCGCCTTCGATCGGGCACTGGATGCCGAGACATTAGAGCGGGCCCTGGATTTTCCGAACCCGGGCCCGCCCCAAGCCACTACATAACCGCGGTCAGGTCCTTCCATTTGCGGCCCTGGGATTCGGCCACGGCCGGATAGACGATTTCACCCTGGTAGGTATTGATGCCTTCGCGGATCGCGTTGCTTTCCATGCTCGCCCGCTCCAGGCCCTTCTCCACAATCTCCAGCAGATAGGGGAAGGTGGCATTGGTCAACCCGAAGGTAGAAGTGTGCGGAACAGCGGCCGGCATGTTGGAGACACAATAGTGCACCACATCATCGACGACGTAGGTCGGGTTCGAATGGGTGGTGGCCCTCGATGTTTCAAAGCATCCGCCCTGATCGATGGCGACGTCGACAACAACCGCACCCTTCTTCATGCGGCGGATCATCTCGTGCTTGACGAGGCGCGGAGCAGCGGCGCCGGGAACCAGCACCGCGCCAACCACGAGGTCGGCGTTGCGCACCGCTTCGCTGATCGTCCAGCTATTCGAAGCCAGTGTCATCACGTGGCCGTTGAAGATGTCATCGATCTGGCGGAGGCGGTTGAGGTTCCTGTCGATCAAGGTCACATCCGCGCCAAGGCCAGTGGCGATCTTGGCTGCGTTGTGTCCAACCACTCCACCGCCGATGATCACGACATTCGCCGGGGCTACACCGGGGATACCGCCGAGCAGAATGCCACGGCCGCCGTTGGGAGCTTCGAGATACTGGGCACCCACTTGCACGGACATGCGTCCTGCCACTTCACTCATTGGAGTGAGCAGCGGCAAAGAGCCGTCTTCCTCGCGGATGGTTTCATAGGCCACCGCGTTGACGCGCGCTTTCATCAACTCAGCGGTCAGATCGGGCAGGGGCGCCAGATGCAGGTAGGTGAACAGCGTCAAGCCGGGACGGAAAAAGGCAGCCTCAACGGGCTGCGGCTCCTTCACCTTCACGACGAGATCGGACTTCGACCAGACATCGGAAGCGCGATCAATCATCATCGCGCCGGCGGCAATATATTCAGAATCGGGAATAGTGCTCCCCAAGCCGGCGCCGGTTTGCACCAGCACCTCATGGCCATGTTCCCGGAGTGCGGTTACACCGCTGGGAACCAGGGCGACTCGTGTTTCATGATCTTTGATTTCTTTGGGTACGCCAATAATCATTGAGGCCTCGCTTGCGCGCTGTTGTTATTTCGCTGGGGTCCTAATCCCAAGGCGATCAAACTGAGCGAGTCAAGCTTGCCGCTGGCGTTCAGGTTCTGATCCTGTTGAAAACGCTTCAAGGCATCCATCGATCCGGCATCCCATCGTCCGGTCGGTTCGCCCTGCAAATATCCTTTTTGCTGAAGAGCCTGCTGGATTTCGCGGTAACGATCCTGCGTCGGTTCGGTCTGTCCACGCGGGCGCGGGGGAGCCGTGTAGCGGCCCCGGGCGTAACGCGAAGACGATTTGGTTGACGTGGGTGCTTTCCGATTGGAGGCTTTGCCGGTGTACTGCTTGCCCACCGTTTTCTTCCCGGAAGTGTTTTTCGCGGGAGCTTTCGCGGAGGCAGTCGGAACGGACTTCTTCTTCGCCCCGGTTGGGGCAGAGGAGAGAGTCCAGGCGGCCAGCAAAGCGATAAGGACTAAGGCGATCGGTTTCACGCGCACCTTTATTTTATCAGGCTTCAGTGGGGGTAGATTTCGATGCCGACAGGAGCGAAGCGTTGTTTGCGAGCCTGAACTTCCAGGCTGTGCCAACCGGGCGCCGTCCCCTCTGGAACCGGGATGACGAGTTCCAGGCGTGGAGTGCGGCGATCGGCCCAATGGATCAGGTTCGGCTGCAAAGGTTGCCCGTCCAGGCGGAAAGACACATCCTGCGGGTTTGAGACCTCCTCGAGGATCGCCTTGATGTTGCCGTGCGTGATGCGGGTTCCGGAGAGGAGGTCAGTGGCGTCAGTCACGGCGAGCAACCGGGGCACCTGGGGACTGGGAGGCACAACGCGCATCACCGCCTCGCGGCCAGCCTCTGTGCCAAGCCACTCCAGCCGCACGGGCACTAACCCCGTGGGCACATCGTCAGGAAGCAGCACATTCAGTTGCTGCTCACCACTGGCGAGCGGAGCGGCGATGTAATTCGCTGTGCCCCAGGCATCGCCGATCCTTACGCGAACGTGGTTCAATCCGCATTCCGGGTGCAGGTCCGTGATCCAAAGCGAAGCGCAGGCAAAGCGCCCACTGCGCGGCACCCCCGGCTCGGTTCCGTGCGGATTGGAAATTCTCCGGATGTGCGCGCCGGTTTGCGGCGGATGCAAAGGCAGGTCTCGAAACCATCCGTCGGGCCGTTTCCGCAGGCTGGTCCACATGTACTGCGTGCGGACGCCCTCCAGTGTGTACATCTGGAAGTCGTTCTCATTGGCGAACTCAACGATATCTTCAGCGGTGAACCGGACGCCGCTCCAGGTATCGGCCGGCGCATCGCTATCAGGAAGACCGTTCACCTGAAACCAGAACAGCCCGCCGGTCCGCAATACGCGACGGGCTTCGCGCAAGTAGGAGTCGACAACCTCACGGCTGGGGATATGCTGGAACACGGCATAGGAATAGACGAAGTCGAACGATTCGTCGGCAAACTGGCGCAAATCGGCGCCGGGGCTCACGTGGACATGCGCATGCGGGATGTCGCGTAGCCGTTGACGCGCTAACGAAACCATCTCATCTGAGACATCCACGCCATGAATCTCACCGAAATGGCGGCTCAGCGGTTTCAGGAGCCTGCCTGGCCCACAACCGATCTCGAGTGCGCGCCGAGCGCGGGGATTCCCTGGCGGGAGACGTTTCAGTTCATACTCGAGTCCGTAGACCATCTCGTGAGCGGTGGCGTAGAACTCGGCCTCATCCTGCCCATGGCGGCCGAAGGCGACGTAGTAATGCGCGTCTTCCCGCGCACGGCGATTCCAGTCTTCGCGCATGCGCGGGTCGGCGATGTTGGGTGCCTGTGTCACAAAGGCTGATTGTAACGCGGCTCATCAGCGACAATGATGCTTATGCCACCCATTCGCGCCAAAGACGCGACGTGTGAAGCCTGGAACAACCTGCTGAAGGAAGATTTCCTCCGCAAGGGCTTTTATCACAGCATCCCCCTGCCCGATGGTTCGGTGCTGGAGGGGATCATTCCGCTCGGCGCATTGCAGGCACGGGAGAGCGAGTTCCCCATTCCGGAGCGTCTGGACGGCAAGCGTGTGCTCGACATTGGCACCTGGGACGGCTACTTCGCTTTCGCCATGGAGCGGCGTGGGGCCAAGGTGGTGGCTATCGACAACACGGAGCAGGAAACGTTTCGTGTGGCGCGCGAGTTGCTTGGCTCACAGGCCGAATACTTGGTTCAGGATGTGTACGAACTTGCCCCTGAGCGGAATGGCCAGTTCGATCTCGTCCTGTTCATGGGGGTTCTCTACCACCTGAAGCATCCACTGCTCGGCTTGGAGCGGGTCTGCGCCGTGACGCGGGACATGGCGATTGTGGAATCGTTCGTCACCACGGAGCAGGTCACCGGCGCGCTGCCGGTGCTGGAGTTTTACGAGACCAACGAGCTACTGGGGCAGTTCGACAACTGGTGCGGGCCCAATGCGGAATGCCTGCTGTCCTTTTGCCGCGTGGCCGGATTCGCGCGCCAGAAACTGATTCGCATCACGGGCCAGAGGGCGCTGATCGCCTGCTACCGGCATTGGGAGCCGGAACCCGAGCAGCCGTCCGCGGAGCCGCCGCACCTGCTCGCGTGCACGCATTCGAGCAACTACGGGATCAATGTCTCGCGATCCAAGGACGATTACATCACTGCGTTTTTCAAAAGCAGCGAAACAACATTGACCTGCGAAAATGTTTTCCCGGAAGTGGGCGGTTTCGGCGTGTATCCGGTGGGCGTGCAACACACCGGCGGTGATGGGTGGCAAGCGAGCTTTCGTATCCCACCTGGGCTGGACGCCGGCTGGCATCCGGTACGCATCCGCACGGCTGGCAGCCGCTGCAGCGGGCCCGTGCGCATCGCGATAGACGTGCCGGCAACCGCTGAGGCAATCCACATTGACGGCGCATGCGACAGCGAAACGTGGCGGCCGGGAGAGGTCGCTTCCGGGACGAACCGCTTCCTCTCCTTCTGGGCCCAGGGATTGCCTGTGAATGCGGATCGGGGGAACCTGCGAGTCACGCTGGGGGGAAAACGGCTGGCCGTGGAAGGATGCGCCGCGGATGCCAAGGATCCCTCCCTGATGCAAGTGAACGTCCGAATGCCGGATGGGTTCCCGCGAGGGCGCTATGAACTGGTGGTGGAATTGTCGGGAGTACGGTCGGAGGGATTAGCGGTGCGGGTGGTGTGAAGAGGGGCCGGAGTCATCCCCTGGCCCCCCAGCCTCAAACTAGAAGCGGTAGTAGAGACCGAACTGAATACGCCGCGCCGTGGTATTCGCCGCGGTGATTCTCATGAACTGTGTGGAGTTGATGTTCTGATCGCCGATGAAGAACGTCGGAGTGTTGAAGAAGTTGGTGGACTCCATACGGAATTCCACCGACTGACGCTCCGTCACCTTCGTATTCTTGATCAGGCCGAAGTCAAAGTTGAACCACCACGGACCGGAGAACATACGGCGTTGCAGACCGCCCCATTCGCCGGCGTTCGGATTGAAGAACACCTGCCCGGAGAAGGGAGCGCGCCCGTCGGGGGCTACGCCACGGCCATCGGTGTTGAGAGCGGAAGGATCGATGAAATACGGTCCATTTCCAGTCATTCGGAACTGGATCAGATTGTCGAGCTGATCCTTCGTTACATTGGTTACGGCGGTGGAACCATTCTGCCCAGTGGAGCGGCCGCCGCGATTGAGCGTGCCACGCAGCGACTGGATCGAGAACGGGCTACCTGACTGGTACGTCAGGATGCCGGAGACACCCCATCCGCCAATGATCTTGTTGCCGACGCGGCCGGCGCTGAGACGCTTCCCGGAACCAAAGGGCAGTTCATAGGTGAAGTTGCCCTTCAAGGCGTGGGTCACATCAAACGGCGTGCGAGCCCGCTCCAGTTTCCCCGAGTTGATATCGAGGAAAGGCTCGAATTGCGCTTGCTCGGTTCCGGCGGTGTCGCTCATGACCTTGGCGAATGTGTAGTTGAACTGGCCGCCCCAACCGCCGCGAAAACGCTTCGTCCAGTCAAACTGAGCCGAATGATAGCTCTGGTTGCTGTAGTTGGTCATCATGTTCAGGCCCAACGCCAGCGGATTCGTAAAGAACGGGACGTTGCGGGTGCGGCAACTGGCATCGGTACCGCAATTGAACTGACTGGTGTGATAGGTCTCACCGAGCGAACCGACTTCTCCGGTCTGGATCAAGTTACGCACAGTTGCATTCGTAAGCAGACCGCCCGAAGCGAGTTGGTTGAAGACAGGCAGTTGCTGGCTCCCCGGAATGGCGGCGTTGTAGGCCGGATTAAAGACTCCGGTCGCAGCCAGGGCGAGGTTGCCGTTGTTTTGCGCACGCTTGAAATCGGTCAGGAACCCGTTGGAGTTGATGATCACCTGGTTGTAGTCAAATGCGCGTAGTGCCTTGGTGACCTTGTTGGCCACGTAGCGGGTATCGAGGACACCACCGAACAACTCATACTGCACGCTCATGTTCCACTGCTGCACGTACGGCGTTACCAGACCGGGATCGGGGATACCGAAGGCGGAAGTGGGGTTGATGCGGAAGTTATCCTCGAACGTGCGCGGAACCTTGTAGGCAGGAGTTGGAATCGGCGGGCGATTGTTGCTCAGTGAGCCGCTCAGGCCCACGTTCGACGCCGTTTGCGAGAGACCCGCATTCGTCGTGACGTTGTTGCGAATGGCCGTAATGTGGCTGTCGTTCACGAAGTTGGTGCTGAAACCGGCGCGAATCGCCAGCTTCCCGGTGCCAAACACATCCCATGCCAAGCCGATGTTCGGCCCGAAATTGTTGCGGTCGGCGCCATACCAGGGCCGGCCCGCTGACTTGCCCGCGAAGTCCAGCGTGTTGTTGATGAACAAGCTCTGGATGGGGTCACCGTTAACCAATTGCGGCAGCAGGAAGAGCGAATCCTTCTCCGTCAGCACCGTGAGGTATTCGTAACGGACACCCAGGTTCAGGGTCAACCGGCGGTTCACTTTCCAGGTATCGCTCACATAAAATGCATACGTATCCAACGGGAACCGGCGGCGATCCGTTTGACCAGAGACGAATCCTGAGTTGCGGTCCTTGACGTTGAAGGTCTGGCTGTAGCTGTTCACCAGTCCGGCTAGTGTCGCAAGCATGTTGTTTGCTGCTGTCACGTCCGCGGCGCGGACACCAGGAAGCGCCTCGGAAGGCACCCCGGTCTGCCCCGTTCCAATGCCTAAGGTGTAGGTTGGGATGATTCCGGCATCGTTGAAGGGGGCGACCCTCTGCAGCATGCCCTGGAAGCCAAACTGCAGATTGTGTTTGCCTCTCATCCAGCCAACGTTGTCGTTGATATTGTAGGTATCGACGTCGCGTCCCTGGTTCATGAAGGTCACAATCGGATTCGTGAACAGCAACCCAGCCACGAAGAACTGGGGATCCTGGCGGTCTACGGCGAACTTCGGACGGCTGATGTTGAATCCAAACCGCGCCTCGTTGGTGATGGACGGCCGCGGATTGCTGCGCCATGCCACAGAGATGAACGAGTTCGGAGCCTTCAAGGTCGCCGTCGGAACAGCGTTAAATGTTGTATCGATGTCGGCCCGATCATCAAAATCGCGATTCCACAGGTATGTTCCAGTAATCGTATTTGACGAAGACAGAATGTAATCCACTTTCCCCGTGAAGTTGTCACGAATGCGATTGTCACGCACACGAAGGGAATACCCTGCGGTATTCCTTAACAGGTTCTCGCGGCTGTCTCCCAGGCGGAAATTGTTGATGGCCGAACCATCCGGCATCTTGCCGATCAAATCGCGGATCACTGGATCAATGGTTCGGCCGGTGGCCGTAAGAAGGTTGACCTTGCGCACGTTGTTCGACGTATCTTCGTAAGTAAAAATGCCGTTGCGTGCATCGTTCGTCAAAATGGTGCGGTTGCCCGCGCTTTGCTGGTGATTCCGGAATGCTTCATAGTTGGCATAGAACATCAGCTTGTTCTTGATGATAGGGCCGCCGAAGCGACCGCCAATCTGGTTTTGGTTGAGGAACGGCAACCCGATCCCGTCACGGTTATTGAACCAGCTATTCGCCGCGAACTTATTGTTCCGGTTGAACCAGTATCCGGCGCCATGGTATTCGTTCGAGCCCGAAGGAGTTACGTAGTTAATCTGTGCTGCGCCCGCTCCGTTGGAGGTGTTGGCGTTGGCGGTGCTCAACGTGACTTCCGAAACCTGATCGCTCAACAGGAGATTCGGCTGGAAGTCCACAGTGTTCTGCCGGATGAAATTATCCTGAATATTAATACCGTCAATCGTAATATTCACCATCGAAGGGCGAAGTCCGTTGATGGTGGTCACCTGGCGTCCGTTATTCGCCACGCCGGCTTGCGTCAGAAGCAGGGCTTGGGGGCTGCGATTCAATTGCGGCAGCAAGCGAAACTGCTCATTCGTGATGTTGGTGGTAACCTCAGCGTTGGTGGTCTGCACCTTCAAGACCGCTTCGCTGACCTCCACCACCTCGGTCACCGCGCCCACTTCCATGGTCAGATTTCCGAGAGAGAGTTCGCGGCCTGAGTCCACTTTGAGATTCCGGAAGATACCCTTCTGGAAGCCGGTGACTTCAACGGACAGGTCATAGGTGCCCGGATTTACACTTGCAAAGAAGAATAACCCGGCTTGGGAGGATGCCGTAACTGCCACCGCCGCACCGCCGTTCGGCAAGCGTAGTTCGATCTTCGCGCCAGGGATAGCAGCGCTTTGCTGATCGACGATGGTGCCCGACATGCGCCCAGTGTTCTGAGCGAAGAGCGTGACGCACGAGAATGACGCCACAGCTAAGAGACCAACCAAGCTGAAGACTTTCATTGGTAGATATTAGCGCGG